>CAYJGF010000003.1:0-131879 GCA_964369965.1 uncultured Oscillospiraceae bacterium | reverse complement strand
CGCCACCACTGGATTTTGAGTCCAGCACGTCTGCCAATTCCATCACACCGGCTTAACTTTCTATATTTTAGCATATATCAATATATTTTGCAAGTATATTTCACCCAAAATTTATTTAAAAATTTAATTTAACGGTGCTAAAGTCGACCTTGTGTACTCCCTTGGGGAAACACCTTTATATCTGTTAAACATTTTTATAAAGTAGCTTAAATCATTGAATCCGCAGGCGTATGCAGTCTCGGTTACGTTTAGCTCACCAAAGAGCAGATATTCCGCCGCACACTCTATCCTGTAATAGTTTAGATATTCTATGGGGGTTTTCCCGGTTATTCGTTTAAATGAACGACATAAATATTGTATGTTAAGTTGAGCTACCTCGGCGAACATTTGTAGCGTTAAAGGGCTAGCGTATTCATTTCGTATAAGCCGCAAAACATCTTTTATCTTCTCAATTCGTCGTCGATCGCTCGAATTGTGCATAGGGACAAAATCGCCCCCCCTCTGTGCAATTATATCGCCGATAATCTGCCACAACACCCCACCGACCACAAACTCAAAACCCAGTTTTTTTTGCGCTAATGCCTCAAACATGCAGGATATACGATAATCGGTATTAAATTTCGTCGGTATATAATCCCCCTGTCCGAGAGCTTGCTCATACTCTTTGAGTCTTGCAAGGCTTGAACCAATTAATTTTTCAAACGAAAAAACTATGCATCGATAGACACATTCTTTGGGCTTTCCACCGTGAATTATACCGCTTGGCAAAAACATGCATTCACCCGACCTTAATATATAAGCGTTATCATTGAGGTTTAAAGACAACTCACCTGCAATCACTTCAATAATTTCACATTCCATGTGCCAATGAAACGGCATCTCATATCGTGGGTGTGCGTTATCAATATAATACAGCTCCACCGGGAAATCAAAGCTACCCCTTGTCGAGTTTTCATGTGTGGCAAGATATTTCATGTCATAAAATCCTATCAAAAAGTCAATATTGTTATACTATATTATATTATATAACAAGCAATAGGGGGAAATCAATAGTATAATTATGATATAATACTTAATTTAAGCAGAAAGGACTATAATATTATGTCAAAAAACAGACTGCTCGGCGGTTATCCTGTCATCGGTATCCGCCCAACCATCGACGGACGCAGAGGTGCACTGGATGTGCGCGGCAGCCTCGAGGTACAGACCATGAATATGGCAAAGTCCGCCGCGAAGCTCCTCAGTGATAATCTACGTTATTCCAACGGTGAGCCGGTCAAGGTTGTCATAGCCGACACCACCATCAGCCGTGTTGCCGAGGCGGCGGCTTGTGCCGAAAAGTTTCGTCGCGAGGGGGTTGAAATTTCGCTTACTGTTACACCGTGCTGGTGTTACGGCACCGAGGTTATGGACATGAACAAGACCTCCATCAAAGGTGTTTGGGGCTTTAACGGCACCGCTCGACCCGGCGCTGTCTATCTTGCCGCCGCGCTTGCCGGATATGCTCAAAAAGGTCTCCCGGCGTTTGGTATCTATGGTCACGACGTTCAGCCTCCCGATGCAACCGAGATACCGGCTGATGTGATCGACAAGCTACTTCGTTTTGCGCGTTCCGCCGTTGCGGTCGCCACCATGAGGGGCAAATCGTACTTACAGATAGGTTCCATCTGCATGGGTATCGCCGGCTCTATCATAGACAGTGCGTTTATCGAGGACTACCTCGGCATGAGGGTGGAATCGGTGGACGAGACCGAGATTATCCGTCGCATGAGCGAGGGGATCTATGACGAGGTGGAGTATAAAAAAGCTCTTGCATGGGTCAAAGAAAATTGCAAAGAGGGGATTGATGTCAACCCGAGTGAGCTCCAAAAGGATGCCGCCGGCAAGGAGCGTGATTGGGAGTTTGTGGTCAAGATGGCTTGCATTGTCAAAGATTTGATGAACGGCAACCCAAACCTACCCAAAGGGTGCGAGGAGGAGATGCTCGGTCACAACGCAATCGCCGCCGGTTTTCAAGGTCAACGGCAGTGGACCGACTTTTATCCCAACGGCGACTTTGCGGAGGCGATGCTCAACACTTCGTTTGACTGGAACGGTGTTCGTGAGCCGTACATACTCGCAACGGAAAATGATGTGCTCAACGGTCTTGGCATGTTGTTCATGAAATTACTCACCAACAAACCCCAGATATTTGCCGATGTTCGCACCTATTGGAGCCCCGAGGCGGTCAAGGCGGAGACAGGTTATGAGCTGGAGGGGCTTGCAAAGGAACACGGCGGATTTATCCACCTTATTAATAGCGGAGCGGCTTGCCTTGACGGAAATGGCGCGGCAGTTGACGCCGAGGGTAACAACTGCATTAAAGAATGGTATAATGTAAACGATACCGACGCAAAAAATATTATGGGCGCGACGGAATGGTCGGCAGGGGAGTTCGGCTACTTCCGCGGTGGCGGCTATTCCTCAAGATTTTTGACCGAGGCAGAGATGCCGGTCACCATGATAAGGTTAAATCTTGTCAAAAACCTCGGTCCCGTTGTTCAGATTGCGGAGGGTTGGACTGTAAAACTGCCTGCCGAGGTGTCGGATAAACTCTGGAAGATAACCAACTACACCTGGCCCTGCACCTGGTTTGTGCCAAGGACGACAGGGGAGGGGGCTTTCGCCGGAGCATATGACGTTATGAACAACTGGGGCGCAAACCACGGTGCAATCAGTCATGGACATATCGGCGCAGATGTGATAACGCTCTGTTCTATGATGCGCATACCGGTTTGTATGCACAATGTGCCGAGTGAGGACATCTTCCGTCCGAGCGCATGGAACGCGTTTGGCATGGATAAAGAGGGTCAGGACTACCGCGCGTGTGAGGCATACGGTCCGCTTTATAAATAAAGGTAATATAAAGACAGGTGACGTCGGGTGGCGTCACCTGTTCATGTTATTAAATTTTTTTTATAAACATACTTCGTCATAATTCACAATATTTATTATCTCGATATCGCGTAGAGGGTGTAGGGACTGGGCTCTGCCCTGTCCGAAACTCTGCGGTTTTTTGGTTATAATTGTTATGATTATGCTTTGTGTTTATATTTCTTACTGCATCGCCGCAGTGATGCGTTTCTTTACTTTTTGGTAGCAAAAAGTAACAAAAACTATCATGGGCTCTCGAACTCTAACGAGTTCGAATATGCCCCGAACCCCAGCGTATGCTCGGATTGCCGCGTTATAGAACGCAGTTGACAGCTAAAGCTGTTACAAAATTTAACTCGCAAAAAATCAAATCTTATATGCGGATTTGATTTTTCACTCAAACACAAATTTTGTTTGACTGCATTTGCTAAAGCTATGTCTATGCTTGTTATTTGTTTGTGCTCTATTTAAACAAAGCATTTTACACAATATTTATTGTTGCATCATTTTTTTGTTCTCGTCATATACATGTAAGATAAATTGAATTTAGTTGCAATCTCCCTCTCCTTTTGCTATAATTATAAATACTAACCACTAGCAAAAGGAAATTTATGTACAACAGAAAAAAGGGAATATTTTATATATTGCTTGCGGCGTTCAGCTTTGCTACCATGAGCCTTTTTGTGCAACTATCGGGTGATGTCCCGTTTGTACAAAAGGTTTTTTTTCGCAATTTAATAGCTGTCGTGGCGGCGTTTTATGTTATAATGCGGCAGGGGAGAGACTTCTCGTTTAAAAAAGAAAACCTAAAATTCCTGCTTTTGCGCTCAATATTTGGGACACTCGGCGTTTTTTTCAACTTCTACGCTATCGACAACCTTATCTTGGCGGATGCCAACACGGTGGCAAAACTCGCGCCATTTTTTGTCATTCTATTCTCGTTTTTCATTCTGAAAGAGCATATAAAATCATGGCAGGTGGTGTGCATTGCGGTGGCGTTTGCCGGCAGTATCTTTATTATAAACCCCGGCATACCTCTCGCTATTTTTACCGAGGCAACCTTTGAGACCGGCTTGACCGAGTTCCCGGCGGTGATAGGTATGCTCGGCGCTGTCTGCGGTGGCATTACATACACCATGATACGCCGCCTTTCTATCGGGGGGGAGCGCGGACCTTTTATCGTCTTCTTTTTCTCTGTTTTTTCGACGGTGGCTTGCCTACCGCTGATGATTTTCAGCTTTGAGCCGATGACTCCTTTAGAACTATTCTATCTACTCGCCGCCGGACTTTTCGCAAGTTTTGGTCAGTTTGCGGTAACAGCAGCATACAGCAACGCGCCGGCAAAATCGATATCCATATACGATTATTCGCAGATTTTTTTCTCTGCCGTTTATAGCATAATCATATTCGGTACAGTCCCGAGTGCTCTGAGCATAATAGGATATCTTTTTATTGTCGGCGCGGCTATATTTATGTATATTAATGAATCGAAATCAATCGAGAACAAGTAAAATCAGCTGATATACGGCGCCGGGTCGACGGTGGTGCCGTTGAGGATAATCTCAAAATGCAGATGGTTACCGGTTGAATTGCCGGTGGAGCCCATGCCGGCTATCATCTGCCCTTGCGAGACCGAGTCGCCAAGTGCGACGTTGAGCGATGAGTTGTGTGCATATCGGGACATTACACCGTTGCCGTGGTCAACAAGGCACATAATGCCGTATGCGTAGTCGGAGTATTGAACCTGCACCACAACGCCGGAGTCGACAGCATAGATAGGTGTGCCGTGAGCACCCCAAATGTCGATACCGTTGTGGGCATAAGAACCGCTAAATCCACGTGAAATACCGCCGGTGCCGGGTCCTGTCGGCCATACCATAGAGCCGGAGCCAAGTGCAGGGCCGTCATAGCTTATACCGCCCGAGCCGAGTGCTGTACCGACAAGTATAACCTCATCGACCGGCTCTATGAGCACCTCTGTTGTAACTATATCTACCGAGACTTCAACACCATCAATGTATGTCACATTGGCGGTTATCCTGTTAAGTCCCGACTCGCCCTCCACCTTAGTCTCAACTGCGGAGAGGCGCAGGCTCGGGTCCGCCTCCTGAATGATTTTATACGCGACCTCCTCCTCATATACAATCTGCTCCACCTCTTTAACAGTCAAAAAGGATACATCACGTCTTATGTTGAGCTGATCCCCCTCCTCAAGCTCCTCAAAATCCACCTGCGGATTGAGGGCGGCGAGCTCACCGCTCGTTATTGAAAACTTGACGGAAATGTCGGTTGCGCTCTCGTCGGCGAGGACGGTATATTTTTGTGTCGTCTCTCCGGTCTGGCTGGTGATAAGATCCTGTATTTCGGAATGGTCGACAACGCTCTCACTGAGGAACAGCCCGTCCACCATCTCCACATCCTGTACAAAACTTACAGTCGTGCCCTCGGTATTGCGTGTATAGCCGTCTAATAGTGAGTTTATATCATTTTCCAGTTGGATTTTATCCTGCGTTGCACCATAAAATCTGCCGTCAACAAAAAGACCGGTGCTCTCCTGAATTTCCTCACCGGATGAAAGAATAATATTATTTGCGAGTGATGTGGTATCCTGCGTTTTGGTATCACCGGGCAATGCCTCGGCAACGGCTATGGAATAGGCAGGGGCTACCGACCACTGTGAGCCGGCACTCTGGTATTGTATGCGCTCACTAACCTCCTGTTGAGCCTCATCCATCACCTTTGAGCTGTCGACATATCCGAGCATAAGGTCGTTGTTATAAACTCGTAGTACAAAGTTGTAGCTGAACATGGTAGAGGCGGTATAAAAAAATACTCCGAGTGCAACGACCGGCAATATGTAGCAGAGTGGATTGGAGGTGAGATGGATATGTTTTTTTATACCTGTAAGGATATATCCCTTTACACGAATCCGGACATGTTCCGGCCCGTAATGTTTTTCTTTAACATTGATTTCGTTTATGGTGCGAAACGCTCTCACAATTGTGGAGAAAGGGGCGGCGAATTCACGCAGACCATACACAATAAGACCGAAAAATCGACCGAGTGATTTGCCGAGATTTTCAGCCATGATATCACCTATGATACCAAAAACAACCGCAATGTTGCGCAAAATCTTGATTACAGAATATTCACATGCAAAACCGAGCTCATATAAAAAGTTTAGCAACCTGCCGTGAAGCGTCAATTCATATACCATACCGCCATTTTGCATCAGTATGGTGCCGGATAAAGCGTAAAGGTTTTGTCCTTTACGCCCATTGTTTTTATTTTTTGGTTTTTTGGGTGTTTTTATCTTCGCGGAAGATATTTTAACCTTTTTTGACTTTGGATTATACTTCATCACCGCTCATTGTGTTGTTATTAAAATATTATTTATATTTTATCACAAAGCGAATGAAGTGTCAAGATAGGGGATACGGTCAAATCAGCTTTCAAAGTTCAGCCAGCCCTTGGCGTGTTCTATCGCCTTGTGCCAGCCGAATAGCAATTCTTTTCTGCGAGATGATTCCATGTGAGGGGTATATGTTTTTTTCAAGGTCCAACGTTTTGATATTTCATCAAGATTGTCCCAAAACCCAACGGTAAGTCCGGCTAAGAGTGCCGCACCGAGGGCGGTGGTCTCCTTAACTGTCGGTCGGATAACCTCGATATTTAAAATGTCCGCCTGAAATTGCATTAAAAAGCTGTCGGTCGAACCGCCACCGTCGACACGCAGTCGCTCTACCGATAGCCCTATACCCTGCTCAATACAGCGAAGTAGGTCGGCGGACTGGTACGCGATTGCCTCCTCAGCGGCGCGTATAATATGGTTTTTGTTGGTTCCGCGCGTCATACCGAGGATGGTGCCGCGCGCATACATATCCCAATAGGGGGCGCCGAGTCCGGTAAAAGCCGGCACTATATACACTCCGCCGGTGTCACTCACCGTCCTTGCATACCTCTCACTATCTCTCGAGCGATTGATAAGCCCCATTTCGTCGCGCAACCATTGAATTATCGCCCCACCCGTGAATACACTGCCCTCGATGGCGTAGTTGACCTTATCGCCGACCGTTGCCGCTATGGTGGAGAGCAGGGAGTTTTGACTGTCACAAATGGTATCCTCCGTGTTCATTAACATAAAACAGCCGGTTCCGTAGGTGTTTTTTATGTCACCCTTTTTAAAGCAAGTTTGTCCGAAAAGTGCCGCCTGTTGATCACCTGCAATGCCGGTTATCGGTATCGCGGTGCCGGATAGGTTAAGACAGCCAAAGTGCGAGCCGGACGGGCAGACCTCCGGCAACATGCTCTTCGGTATTCGCAGTTCCTGCAAAATTTTATCGTCCCAGCAGCATTTTTTTATATCATAAAGCATGGTTCTGCTCGCGTTGGTGCGATCGGTCCTGTGTTCACCGCAAAACTTATAGAGCAGCCAACTGTCGACGGTGCCACACATCAGCTCACCTTTATCCGCCGCCTCCCATGCGCCCTTTACATTGTCCAAAATCCATCGTATCTTTGTCGCGGTGAAATAGGCATCAATCACAAGACCAGTGGTGTTTTTTATGTACTCCGACAATCCTTTTTTCTTTAAATCTTCGCAGTAGTCGGCGGTGCGACGGCATTGCCACACAATTGCATTGTAGATGGGCGCGCCGGTTTTTTTATTCCATACGACGGCGGTCTCACGCTGATTTGTGATGCCGACGGCGGCTATCTCCTTTTCCGAAATGCCGTTTTTGGACATAACCTCGATTAAAACACCGTATTGCGTCGCGTAGATGTCCATCGGGTCATGCTCTACCCAGCCTGCTTTGGGGTAGTGTTGAGTGAACTCCTTACTCTCTACACCAACGACGTTTTGGTCATGGTCAAAAATTATCGCACGGCATCCGGTTGTGCCGGAATCGAGTGAAAGTATGTATTTTTTCATATATAAATCCTCTTTTGGTTTGACATAGAAATTGATATGTGATAGAATAAAATTGACAGAGTAGGGATACGGCGTTAATACTAACCCCAAGCAAAAATATAGATTAAACCGAGGGTTATTTTTGCTCGGGGTTAGTATTTGCGTTTCCGACATGGGGAGTTGGTCGGTGAACGAAAATCGTTTTTGATTGCGATTGTATCCTGCGCCCGCTGATCAATCGGTGTATGCTGTTTTGTTTTTTTTGCATAGCTGTTTGATGACGCACTCTGAAAAGGGTGTTTTTTTGTTGTAAAAAACATCGATTTTCACAAACGAAAGGAATTTAAGATGTCGCCACTTGAAAACAAGCAGTTCAAAACACCGTTTAGCGCCCTTTATTGGAAATTTGCTTTTTTGGAGCTGAAAAAGCCGAAAGTTTTGGTCTTTGCCGCCCTTATGATAGCGCTTAGAATTGCGCTTAAAAGCCTTAGCATACCGATAACCGCCGACCTGCGCATCAACATTACATTTTTTGTCAACGCTCTCGGCGCGATGGTTTTCGGCCCGGTGGTTGCCACCCTTTCCGCCGCCGTTTCCGACACTATCGGTGCTGTTTTATTCCCGGTCGGGGCGTATTTTTTCCCCTTTATCTTTATCGAGATGGCAGGCTCGCTGATTTTTGCACTGTTTTTATATCGCGCCGACCTCACACCGGCGAGAATTATCGGCTCACGGTTTTGCATCAGCTTTTTGGTGAACATTGTCCTAACCACACCGATAATGATGCTGTACTATGAAATTATGCTCGGCAAATCCTATACAATACTCAACCTGCCGCGTATCATTAAAAACCTCGTTTTATTCCCGATTGAGGGGATACTGCTCACCCTCTTCCTCGGCATTGCCGCGCCGATATGCCTGCGGTTTAATTACGGCAACTTTGGGGTATCACGGCTGAAGTTGACGCGCAAAAGTGTGGTAGGGGTGGTGATTTTATCGGTGGTTGCGGCAATTCTCGCTGCGCTGTACATTATGTCGTTATAGCTAAATTTTACCTTTTAGGAATCCCTCAATCCTATCCAGTGCGGTGGTGAGGTGCTTTAACGAGTAGGAATAGCTTATCCTAACAAATCCCTCGCCACATTCGCCAAAAGCATTGCCCGGCACGACGGCGACCTTTGTCTCCTGCAAAAGTTTGTTGCAAAACTCCTCACTGGTCATGCCGGTGCGCTTAATACATGGAAATACATAAAAGGCCCCCTTAGGCTCAAAACAGTCCAGCCCCATCGCGTTAAGGCGTTTGACCATCAGACGGCGGCGCTCGTTGTACTGACGGCGCATATCCAAAACCTCGTCATGACACTCGTTTAATGCGACGACAGCGGCATACTGGGCAGTGGTCGGTGCGCACATCAGCGCATACTGATGTATCTTGTTCATAACCTCGGCAAGCGGTGCCGGTGCGGCGAGATAGCCAAGCCGCCAACCGGTCATGGCGTACGCCTTAGAAAAGCCGTTCACAATTATTGTCCGCTCCCTCATGCCGGGTAGCTCGGCAATAGACACATGATTTTCATCGCTGTAGGTCAGCTCTGCATATATCTCATCACTCATGACAAGTATATCGGTGCCGCGCAGTACCTCGGCAATCGCCTCCAGCTCACTGCGCCCCATGACCGCGCCGGTTGGGTTGGAGGGGAACGCGAGTATGACCATGCGCGTTTTGTCGGTTATGGCGGCTTTAAGTGTCTCGGGTGTGAGTTTAAAATCGTCCTCCATCTTGGTGACGAGCGGCACGGGGATCGCACCGGTGAGCTCTGTCACGGCGGTATAGCTGACAAAGCACGGTTCACATATCAGTATCTCATCACCCGGGTTTGCGATGGCGCGCACCGCTATGTCGATAGCCTCACTGCCGCCGACCGTGACGACAATTTCACTCTGTGGGTCATATTTGAGATTAAATCTGCGATCAAGGTAGTTTGATATAGCCTCACGCAGTTCGATAAGCCCCTGATTTGAGGTGTAAAAGGTGTGCCCTTTTTCCAGCGACTCAATACCCGCCTGACGCACGTTCCAGGGAGTTTTAAAGTCCGGCTCGCCCACGCCGAGCGAAATGCAATCTTTGAGCGTCGAGGCGACGTCAAAAAACTTGCGTATGCCGGAGGGTTTTATATTTCTTGCCCTTGTTGAGAGCAGTTTATCATAGTTCATTATACGCTCCACCCACGCTCGTCCTTTTCCGATTCGACATACATAACCCCGTCTTTTTTGTATGTGTTAAGTATAAAGTGTGTTGCGGTGGAAAGCACCGAATCGATGGGGGAGAGGCGACGGGATACAAAGCTCGCAATTTCGTGAAAACTTTTGCCCGACATGGTTATCAACAGGTCGTACCCACCGCTTATCAACTGGACGGTTTCCACCTCGGTGAGCTGTGATACCTGCCATGCGATGTGGTCAAACCCGACATCCTTTTTCGGTGCGACCTTAAGCTCGATTAGAGCCTGAACGCGACCGTCTTTCAATTTATCGTGGTTGACCATGGTGCGATAACCTTTAATTATGCCACCCTGCTCATATTCATCAATCCTTTTTGCAATCTCTATGGTATCACTGTCTAAAAGCGCCGCAAGCTCCTCTAAGCCTATGCGCCCATTTTCCTCCAATATCGCAAGCAGTCTTTCCATAACTATGTCAATCCTTTCATAATTTTTTGAACATTATTATTAAGTATATCGCGTTAAAATGATTTTGTCAATCTCACAGCAACTATCTTTGTATAATATATGTAAATAATACACAAAATTAATAGTTATTTTTTATACAATATGTTAGTATATTATGCCGATAATATGTGTTATAATTATCATATTAATTTATTTAGTCGATGATAACATCGCGCTAAAAGGGGGCATATGCCAAGGTGATAATTCATCATGGCTATAGCAGAAAGGAATGGGTATCTACATTGAAGTATTCAACCGAAAAACTGCGCAACATTGCGCTCGTGGGCCACGCGGGCAGTGGCAAGACAACCCTGGTAGAGGCACTGTTATACGCTACCAAAACCGTCGACAGGATGGGCAAGGTAGAGGACGGCAACACGGTGAGTGACTTTGAACCGGAGGAGCAAAAGAGGGGAGTTTCCTTTTCCACCTCCATGTCCTCCATCGAGTTTGACGACGTGCGTGTCAACTTAGTGGACTCACCCGGTCTTTTTGACTTTGAGCTCGGGGTGCATGAGGCACTGCGCGCCTGCCAGTCGGCACTTATTGTGGTGTCGGCGAAGGACGGTCTGCAGGTCGGCGCGATAAAGGCGTATAATCTCGCCAAAAAACTGGGCAAGAGCAGTATGTTCTTTGTCTCCAAAACTGATGTGGATAATGCTGATTTTTATAAGGTGCTGGAGGAGATTAAGATCCTCTGCGGTGCGAACGCATTCCCGATTGTTGTGCCGGTGAGTGAGGGGGGCAAGACTACATATATCAACATTATCGAGGATAAGGCATACACCTATTCCGACGGCAAGCCGAGTTCGGTCGAGGTGCCGGACACCGCGCACCGCCTCGACGGTCTGAAAACTGCGATGTATGAGGCAGTTGCCGAGACGGACGAGGAGCTTTTTGAAAAATATTTCTCCGGCGAAACCTTCACCGAGGAGGAAATTACCACCGGCATAAAGACCGGCGTTAAGAACGGCACCATCACGCCGATTCTCTGCGGCTCCGCTGTGAAGTTAGAGGCGCTGGACATGATGTTGTCCGATATCAGATTTTTACTGCCCTCGCCGGCAAAATCGTCGGTGACGGTTTTCGATAAAAACGGTGAGGAGCAACAAATAGACTGCGGTGACGACGGTCCGCTGCTCGTCTCGGTATTTAAGACGGTCGCCGACCCGTTTGTCGGCAAACTGAGCTATGTTAAGGTATTGCGCGGCGTACTAAAACATGAGAGTCAGGTGGTCAACAGCCGCACCGGTGAGACGGAAAAACTTGGCAAACTGCTGTTTTTGCGCGGGAAAAAGCAGATCGATGCGCCGGAGATTGGCGCAGGGGACATGGGCGCTATAACAAAACTTGCCACCACAAAAACCGGCGACACTCTGTGCGCACCGGGGCATGTTTATACCTTACCGGCGATAGGCTTCCCGACGCCGACCTACTCCATGGCACTTCATCTGAAAAACAAAGGGGATGAGAGTAAAATAGGCACCGCCATCCATCGCCTTTTGGAGGAGGATTGCACCCTCACCTTTGTTAACGAACATGAGACATTTCAGCAGGTTTTATCCGGGCTTGGGGAGCAACATCTTGAGATTACCGTCGCAAAGTTAAAGAGCAAATTCGGTATCGACACCTCACTCGGTATGCCACGCGTTGCCTACCGTGAGTCGGTGCGCAAAAAGTCCAAGGCGGAGGGCAAGCACAAAAAACAGACCGGCGGTCACGGGCAATTCGGTCATGTCTGGATCGAATTTGAGCCACACGACGGCGACGGGCTGATTTTTGAGGAGAAAGTCTTTGGCGGCAGTGTGCCGAAAAATTACTTCCCTGCGGTGGAAAAAGGGTTGCAGTCCGCCATACTGCACGGCGTGCTCGCCGGCTACCCGATGGTCGGTTTAAAAGCGACGTTGGTGGACGGGTCGTATCATCCGGTCGACAGCTCCGAAATGGCGTTCAAACTTGCGGCGTCGGCGGCATATAAAAAGGGACTAATTGAGGCATCGCCCGTCCTGCTGGAGCCGATGGGTATACTCCATGCCAACGTGCCGGACAACAACACCGGCGATGTCATGGGTGAGGTAAACAAACGTCGCGGTCGCGTCCTCGGCATGACACCGGACGAGGAGGGACACCAGTCTATCGAGGCGGAGTGCCCTATGTCGGAGATGCACGACTTCACCACCTTTATTCGCAGTCTTACCGGCGGTCGCGGTAGCTATACCTTTGAGTTTGTCCGCTATGAGCCACTACCCTCCCACCTCGAGGGCAAGGTAATAGAGGACGCAAAACACCTGTTCGAGCACCGCTCGGAGGAAGAATGAGTTTAGACTAAGGACTAATGGTGAATGGTGAAGGACTGTTCGGACTATGGGCTAATGCTGAAAGGCTGTTTAAGTGAACGAATGATGGTGGATAGTTAAAATTACAATTTTTCTAAATAAAAAAGGCGCAAGCCGTTTCAATCACCATTCACCATTCACCTTTAGTTTTTCGTCAAAAGAATTTTCCCCACAATTAACGCGCCTATCGTTGTTATTATTATCTCCGGCAGCATGTAGGAGCCGTTATATATTATGTTGTAGGCATTGAAAAGTGCGTCACCACTGAAACTGCCGAGCGCCCATTCCCCGATAAATGAGGTGTCCTCGGTAAAAACTTCCTGTGCGTACTCGATGCTTTTCCAGAGCACAACACCGCTGATTAGATGTGATATGTACCGCAGTATCAGCACACACACCGTCCCTGCCGCGAGCGCGAGGGGCGGTTTTTTTATGCGATTTTTAAAGATACCGCCGAGCCCAATGACGGTGTAGGGCAGGATATAATCGAGTAACAGTGCGAGTATTACTGTGGATAGCTCCACGCCAATGGTGGTGAAACCTCCGGTAACAAGCTGCAAAATGCTAAATGCAAAGCCGGTCAAAAGCCCCCATTTTATGCCGTGGCGGTAACTTACGACTATAATCGGTAGCATACTGCATACAGTCACGCTCCCTCCGTTCGCCCAAAGCCCCTCAAACTTCGGGAAAAAGCTCAACATGGTGGCGATGGCGAGGAGGATTGCGGATTCCACTAAAATTCTTGTTCTGCTCATTTTGTTCCTTTCTAATGTTCATATCGTACAAATATTGAACAGTGACAAAAAAATACGCCTTTGGAAATAATCCAAGGCGCAAAAAAGTCAAACTTCCTACGCCGGCATTATCCGGATCAGGTTTAAGGGTCCGCATTACCTGCGTCTCAGCGTTAAAATAGTTTCATCAACATTTTAACAAACTAATGCTTGCATTAGTTTAACAAACTGACACAAAGTGTCAGTTTGTGCGCCCCTGTTCAATCATGCATAATTATAATACGAGATTATTTATTTGTCAACCGATTTGACTATATTAAGATTTTTTTTTGTGAAGATACTCCATTTATTTATATAAATGCATTTGATAAAATAGTCTTAAGAAATAAACAAGGGATAAAATAATGAAAAATATTATTTTGGCATTATTGTTGTCGACGGCACTGTTTTTGACCGGTTGTTCCGAGTTGTTTGCCATCTTAGAGATTGTGGAGGCGTTCGAGGCTGTTGCATATGACGGCGAAATGCCGGACGAGCCGGATTTTACCGAGTATGAAAACGAGTATTATAACGGTTATGCGTGCTTTGAGGGCAGCGACGGCAAGATTTTTGACGGTGTTGTGATCCCGTTCATAGCCTTTAGCGATATGGCGGACACCTATACAATGGATGTGATATCGGGCGGTCAACGATATGATGTCTATGGTAGTTATACGATGGAAAATTTGCCGGATGATGAAAATTATGCCATCTTAACTTTTGCGGTGGACGGTGGCAGCTATGACGATAAACTTGGCGAATACATATTTGTTTATGACGGCATAAAAGATGAACTTATATCCACACAGGATATCGGCGATGTCGCAACAGAATCGGTCTACTCCTGGATAGGGGAGGAAATTGATTTGCCCGACAGCACCACCGAGGACAACGCCGTGCCACCCACCGACGGCGGCGAGCTGAACTCCCCGATACCGGGCGATACCGAGCCGATGTTAAAGGACATCTTCCGCTACATGGACACACCGAGGGAATTTGTGGAAAATGTACGCGGACCGATTACCCAGAATAACCCCGAGGTGGTCAGCGTGATTTTGCAGGATTGGTATGATACGAATTTGCATGACAACTACGGTCGTGACGCACGCGGACTTTTCACCATACACGGCTACTATTTTGACGATATCGATCAGGTGCATCAACATGTATCCATGATAACACGCGGTGCACCGGATGAGCTGTACTATGCCGGAATGGAATTTTTTGAAGAGAATGAGGCGAGTGGAATATCTATACCGTACGACATAAAGCTCGCCACCAAGGGTGTCATTCAGACCGGCGAGGATGTGGATGTCATATTTTATCAAGGCTCGTCCGGCAACGGCGGGTTTAATATCGATATACCACTCATAATTTATGACGCAGTACGTATTGAGGAGGCGATGAATTACGGCTCGGTAGCACAATTCGCGGCGCAACAGAACGAAAATTTCGCGGTGGTGGACATAGAAAACGGCATTTTAATGTTCTACGGCACCGAGGAGGACGCAGAGGGACTGTATGAAAAACTGACCATAGTCTTTGCGTCGACAAATGACGCGGACTATATCTCCGGCAGCTCGAGCAGTGCAACGGTGCAGATGTCGGGCGTCCAGCTGATGGTCCATGAGTCCGGAACACGTTTAGTTTCCACCATCGATACCGAAAATATTTTGGAGGATGTTTTTGATTTGAAATAATCTTTTTATTCCACCTTAATCATATTGACAAAATTATGCATAATGGTATAATTATTGTAGGGGCGACCTGTGGTCGTCCGTAAGCAAATATATGTCAAAATAAATATAATAGGGGAATAATCCGATGTATCAAAGCGATAAACTCCGCGAGGAGTGCGGTGTTTTTGGGGTCTATGCCAAGGGGAATATTGCCGCCGGCATTACCTATAACGGTCTTTTAGCGTTGCAACACCGCGGTCAGGAGGGTGCCGGTATTGCAGTTGTCACCGACAATAAAATACTCTATCACAAAAATGTCGGTCTTGTGTCGGAGGTGTTCACCAAAAATGTTCTGGATAAGCTCCCCTCCGGTCGTATTTCGGTGGGTCACGCGCGCTACTCCACCACCGGCTCCAATACCTCGGAGAATGTCGGCCCCTTTATTGTGGAATATCTCACCGGTCGCATCGCCACCGCCCACAACGGCAATCTCACCAACGCGCGGCAACTGCGTGACGGTCTTAAAGGTTTCGGGCTCAACTTCCACGCCACCAGCGACAGCGAGGTGGTGTCGTCGCTCATTGCATACTATACCACGCGTGAGATGGACAGCGTCAAGGGCACTATTAAGGCATGTAAATATTTACAGGGCGCATTTTCCCTTGTGATTGCGAGCAGTGATAACAAGCTCATCGCCCTGCGCGACCCGGACGGATACCGCCCGCTATGTCTCGGTGAGAGTGAGCTCGGATATGCAATTGCTTCCGAGAGTTGCGCACTCACCTCCGGTGGATTTGACTTTGTGCGTGACATAAAACCGGGGGAGATTATAGTCATTGAGGACGGCGAAATTGTCCGTGAGGAGGTTGTTTTGACCGACCGACGTCACGGTGCCGGACTATGTATATTTGAGTATGTCTATTTTTCCCGTCCGGACTCGATTATCGACGGGTTGAGTGTCTATGAATCACGATACAACATGGGTGTGCGCCTTGCTAAGGAGTACCCTGTCGATGCCGATATCGTCTGCGGTGTGCCGGACTCGGGGCTGGAGGCCGCCGCCGGATACAGTGCCGGCAGTGGCATACCACTCTCCACCGGCTTTGTAAAAAACAGGTATATAGGACGCAGTTTTATTTACCCCACAAAGGAGCTGCGTGACAATGCGGTGCGCCTTAAACTCAACCCACTTTCCTATAATGTAGAGGGCAAACGGGTCGTGTTGGTGGACGACTCCATCGTGCGTGGCACCACCAGCGAGCGCATTATAACCGCACTCAAAAACGCCGGCGCGAGGGAGGTGCACATGCGGGTTTCGTCACCGCCGTTTTTGTACACCTGCCACTATGGCACCGACATTGATAATGAAGAAAATTTGATTGCCAACAACATGAGCATCGAGGAAATTCGACAAAAAATCGGCGCCGACAGCCTCGGATATATAAGTATTGAGGGGCTTCGCGACTCCTGTAAAGGTTGCAGCCTTGACTTTTGCACCGACTGTTTCACCGGTCATAAAGTTTCATCTATAAACAAGCAGGAGTTGGAGATTTAATAGGTATGTTGGACCGATACGGCATCAGCGAGCGATTTGTTAATGAGGCGCTTTTGTATCCCGATTTAATAACGGCGCGCGTGGTTGCACAACACAAGGGTAGCTATAAAATCGTGACCCAAAACGAATATGTGACCGCCGAAATATCCGGCAAGTTCCGCCATTCGACCACCGACCTGTCCGATTTTCCCACCGTCGGTGACTTTGTGATGATTTCACCGGTTTTTGATGGTGACAAAGCAATAATCCACAATATATTGACAAGAAAAAGTGTCTTTTTGCGCTCCGCAGTTGGCGTTAGTGGGCAATCACAATGCGTTGCTGCCAACATCGACACAGTTTTCATCTGCATGTCACTCAATAATAACTTTAATCTCAGCAGGCTTGAGCGGTATCTGAGCGTTGCGTGGGACAGTAACACGACGCCGGTAATTCTTCTCACTAAGGCTGATTTGTGTGATAATATTGATGAGATGGTATCACAGGTGGAGCGCGTCAGTCTATACTCCGAGGTTATCACCCTGTCAAAGTTTGATAACGACATCGGTGAAAGGTTGTCAAAACATCTTGTTAAAGGGACGACTGCCGCATTTATAGGCTCTTCCGGGGTAGGGAAATCGACCTTGATAAACATACTTTTAGGTCAGGATATAATTGCCACAAATGAGGTGTCAAACGATGATAAGGGTCGGCATACCACCACCGGCAGGGAGATGTTTCCCTCGCCATACGGCGGGGTGTTGATAGACACACCGGGTATGCGTGAGCTCGGGGTTGAAAGCGCGGACCTCGGCAAAACTTTTGAGGATATAAGCGACCTTGCCAAAGAATGCAGATTTCACGACTGCACCCACCAAGGTGAGCCGGGGTGTGCGGTGATGGCGTCAATTGATGAGGGAGTCCTTGATGCAAGACGCTTTGAAAACTACATGAAGATTAAAAACGAGGCGGGATACGAGGGTCTGTCCGCAAAGGAGATTGAGGTGAAAAAGCTGGACAGGATGGCAAAGGATGTCGGTGGTATGAAAAACCTGCGCCGGTTCGCAAAGGAACAGCGCAGGAAAAAGTATTAGTTGGGGTATTCCAAGTATTAGTCCAATTTCAGCACCGCGGTGAATGCCTCACTCGGCACCTCGACACTGCCGAGCTGGCGCATCTTCTTTTTGCCCTCTTTTTGCTTTTCCAACAGTTTTTTCTTGCGTGTGATGTCACCGCCGTAACATTTTGCAAGCACGTCTTTTCTCATTGCGCTGACCGTCTCACGCGCGATGATTTTACCGCCTATAGCCGCCTGAATGGGTATCTCGAACATCTGTCTCGGGATACTCTGTTTTAATTTTTCCGCAATCTTGCGACCGCGCTCATATGCCTTGTCGGCATGTACTATGAGTGAGAATGCGTCCACAACATCACCGTTGAGCAGGATATCAAGGCGGCAAAGTTTGGATTTTTCATATCCGCACAGTTCATATTCATAGCTCGCATATCCGCGTGAGCGGCTCTTTATGGTATCAAAAAAGTCATAGACAATCTCGCCGAGCGGCAAAAGATAGTGCAGGTCGACACGGGTGGTGTCGATATATTTCATGTCCTTGAATATGCCGCGACGCTCCTGACACAACTCCATCAGCGCGCCGACATAGTCACTTGGGGTGTAGATATGCGCATTGACAAAAGGCTCCTCACTGCTTGCAATCTTGGTGACCTCGGGGTAGTTGGTCGGGTTGTCAATCATCAGTTTTGTGCCGTCGGTGAGGGTTAGACCGTATTCCACCGACGGGGCGGTGGTGACCAACTCCATCATATACTCGCGCTCCAGCCGCTCGATAACCACCTCTAAATGAAGTAGCCCCAAAAATCCACAGCGAAAGCCAAAGCCGAGCGCGACCGAGGTCTCAGGGATAAAGGAGAGGGAGGCATCGTTGAGCGAAAGTCGATCAAGGGCATCGCGCAGGTCGTTGTATCGACTGCCGTCGGCAGGGTAGATACCACAGAATACCATCGGCACAACAGGTCGATAACCGGGCAGTGGCTCGACCGCGGCGTTATCGGCGATGGTGACGGTGTCGCCGACGCGGGTGTCGCGCACGTTTTTGATAGAGGCGCAGATATATCCGACCTGGCCTGCGTGTAGCGAGCCGGTCGGTGCCATGGAGATTGCGCCGTTGTGCCCAACCTCGGTGACTACATACTCCGTGCCGGAGCGGAACATTTTTATCGTTTCACCGACCGAGACACTGCCGTCCACCACACGGACATAGACTATGACGCCCTTATAGCTGTCATAGACGCTGTCAAAAATTAGGGCGCGAAGCGGCGCATCTATATCACCGGAGGGCGGTGGGACGTTGTGGACAATGGATTCCAACACCTCCTCAATGCCGATACCCTGCTTTGCCGAGACACGGGGTGCCTCCATACAGGGGATGCCGATGATATCCTCCACCTCGCCGGCGACGCGCTCCGGGTCGGCGCTCGGCAGATCGATTTTGTTGATGATGGGGACAATTTCAAGACCGCCGTCCACCGCAAGATAGGTATTAGCGAGGGTCTGCGCCTCCACCCCTTGTGCCGCGTCCACCACCAGTATCGCACCCTCACAGGCGGCGAGGGAACGGCTGACCTCATAGTTGAAGTCGACATGCCCCGGGGTGTCGATGAGGTTGAGCTCATAGCGTTTCCCGTCGGCGGAGGTGTAGTCGATGGTCACAGCGCGCGCCTTGATGGTGATACCGCGCTCCCGCTCGATGTCCATATTGTCCAGCAGTTGATTTTCCATTAGACGTTGCTCGACGGCACTGGTCTTCTCCAATATCCGGTCGGCGAGGGTGGATTTGCCGTGGTCTATATGTGCAATAATACTGAAATTTCGGATGTTTTCTTGTCTGTTCATGCTTATAATTTGTCCCGATGGTACGTGTTTACTTATTTTAACATAAATATAAAGTAAATGCAATTTATTTCTATTATAAAAATAGCTTGTAATTATACCGCTTGTATGCTATAATAAACTTCGAATAAAATAATATAGAAGTTTTGAAAGGAACGGAACGAAGAATGGAAATACTAAAGCATCAAAAAGGCGAGAACTCTACATATGAGATGAGCGGTAAAATCTCCGCCGAGGATTTTAATGCGGCGGTCTCAAAGGTGTTTAAAAGAAATCAAAAGCAGTTTAACGTCCCCGGGTTTAGAAAAGGTAAAGCGCCGAAGCATCTTATCGAGAAGATGTACGGCAAGGACGCTTTTTATAACGATGCTATAAATGATATATTCCCCGACCACTATGAGGGTGCTGTTAAAGAGCTAAACCTCGAGCCGGTCGACCGACCAAGCGTTGACATCGAGAGCATCGACGAGACGGTCTATTAATAAATATCTCGGTCACCGTCAAGCCGGAGATTAATGTCGGCACATATAAAGGTTTAAAGGCTAGCAAAGCGGACAATACTGTCACCGACGAGGAGATAACCGCTCGCCTTGATGAGATGCTCAAAAGAAATGCTCGACTTATTGAGCGCGATGGTGCGGCACAGGATGGCGACACCACCATAATCAACTTTGAGGGCTTTGTGGACGATGTCGCATTCCCCGGCGGTAAGGGTGAGGATTTTTCACTCGTGCTCGGTAGCGGTCAGTTTATCCCCGGCTTTGAGGAGCAGGTGGTCGGGCACTCAGCAGGGGAGGAGTTTGATGTCAACGTCAGCTTCCCCGAGGAGTATCACGCCGACGAGCTTGCGGGTAAAGCAGCTGTGTTTAAGGTCAAGCTAATCGAGGTTAAATATAACGAACTACCCGAGGCGGACGACGAGTTTGCCAAGGATGTCTCGGAGTACAACACCCTTGATGAGCTTAAAGAGAGCTTTAAAAAGGAGATTGCCGAGGGGAAAGAGGCGCAGGCGGCGACCAACCTTGAAAATGAGCTGATGGAGCAGATTGTTGCCGGTGTTGAGGGTGATATACCGCCCGTCATGTTTGAAAATCGAGTCAACGACATGGTGCACGACTTTGAGCACCGTCTGCAAGGTCAAGGGCTAAATCTCGATACCTACATGAAATACCTCGGTCAGGATATGGAAGGCTTCCGCAAAGGCTTTGAGGAGGAGGCAACACGTCAGGTTAAAACCCGTCTTGCACTGGAGAAGATTTCGGAGCTTGAGGGCATTAAGGCGAACGACGAGGATCTTGAAAAGGAAATAGCACGCATTGCCGAGGCATATAAGATGGAGGCGGACAAGGTTCGCGACATTATTCCGGTCGACGATGTAATGAAAGACCTCGCACTCAACAAGACTCTCGACTTTATCAAGGAGTCCGCAAAACTATCCGCAAAAAAAGCCCCCGCAAAGAAAAAGAAAACCGCAAAGGATGAAAAGGTCGAAAAAACCGAAGAGTAACCTTTATCAAAGCAATTTTACAGGAAAGGAAATGGTTTGTATATGAGTAATTTAGTCCCGATGGTGGTTGAACAGACCAGCCGCGGCGAGCGTAGCTATGATATTTTCTCGCGACTTCTTAACGATAGAATCATCATGCTGTCCGATCAAGTGAACGACGTGACCGCAAGTCTTATCGTCGCACAACTGCTCTATCTTGAAGGTCAGGATCCGGAAAAAGACATTAGTTTTTATATCAACAGCCCGGGCGGTTCCGTCACCGCCGGCATGGCAATATACGATACCATGAACTATATAAAATGCGATATATCCACAATT
Source organism: uncultured Oscillospiraceae bacterium (assembly GCA_964369965.1). Lineage (GTDB taxonomy): Bacteria > Bacillota > Clostridia > Oscillospirales > Ruminococcaceae > CAYJBH01. Next base: position 110,267 of record CAYJGF010000003.1, on the reverse strand, counting down.
TGCATCGGTATGGCGGCGTCGATGGGTGCATTCCTGCTCGCCTCCGGCACCAAGGGCAAACGACTTGCCCTGCCACACAGCGAGATTATGATTCACCAACCACTCGGCGGATATCAAGGGCAGGTCAGTGACATTCGCATCCACTCCGATCGTATGCTAAAAACAAGAAATACCCTCAACGAACTTCTCGCCGACATGACCGGTAAACCGCTGGAAGTGGTGGAAAAGGATACCGATCGTGACAACTTTATGACCGCACTCGAGGCTAAAGAGTACGGCATAGTAGACAATGTTATAACCAAGCGATAAGGAGTGCCCATATAATGGCAAACGACAGAGAGTATCTTTTTTGCAACTTTTGCGGAAAGAACGAAAATGAGGTTCGGCATATTATAACCGGACCGGGGGTTAATATCTGTGAGGAGTGTATCGATATCTGTAAAGATATGATCACACAGGAGTATGGTGAGGGTGTGACCGAGCGATATTCCGGCAACGATAAGACCCGAAAAAATAAAAAACTTGCCTCGATAGAGATAAACACTCCCAAAGAGATAAAGGAGCATCTTGACCAGTATGTCATAGGTCAGGAGGAGGCGAAAATAGCCCTTTCGGTTGCGGTATACAACCACTATAAACGCATTTTTTCCGGTGATATTTTATCAAACGAGGTGGAGCTGCAAAAGAGCAATGTGCTTTTGATAGGCCCCTCCGGTGTCGGTAAAACCATGCTCGCATCGACCCTTGCAAACAAACTCGGTGTGCCGTTTGCGTTAACCGACGCCACCACGCTAACCGAGGCTGGCTATGTCGGTGAGGATGTGGAAAATATACTTTTAAAGCTCATTCAGGCGGCGGACTATGATATTGAACTTGCCGAGAGTGGGATTATTTACATCGATGAGATTGATAAGATAACACGCAAGAGCGAAAACCCCTCCATCACCCGTGATGTCGGTGGCGAGGGGGTTCAACAGGCTCTACTCAAAATTATTGAGGGGACAATAGCAAACGTCCCTCCGCAGGGTGGTCGCAAACATCCGCAACAGGAGTTCATTCAGATAAACACCAAAAATATCCTCTTTATCTGTGGCGGTGCGTTCGACGGTCTGGAAAAGATAATAAACAAGCGCAGTGATGCCTCAACCCTCGGCTTTGGCAGCAACCTTATCAGCCGCTCCGACAGGGAGGGGAATGTCGTACTGCAAAAGGTAGAGTCGCACGACATAATTAAATTCGGCATAATTCCGGAGTTGGTCGGTCGTCTGCCGGTCATCTCGGTGCTGACCTCGCTTGATGAGGAGGCGTTGGTTCGTATTATTAAAGAACCTAAAAACGCGATACTTAAACAGTATAGCGCTCTATTTAAACTCGATGATGTCGAACTGGAGATGACGGACGATGCACTTGTAGCTATTGCAAAAAAAGCTCTTGAGATGAAAAACGGTGCGCGCAGTCTGCGATCGGTCATGGAAAAACTTCTGCTGGAAACGATGTATAACGTCCCGAGCGATAAAGATGTCGTCAAGGTCTTTGTAAATGAGCAGTCGGTCACCGACCTTAAACCGCAGATGATATACTCGGAAAAGGCGGCGGACACAAAAACCGAGCAAAAAGCAAAAACCACCGTAGTATCAAAACCGCGCGGACGCAAAAAAACGAGTTAAGATTATTTTTTCAACGTGGGGACATAATGTTCCCACGTTTTTCCTTTAATGTTATATACAAAACTACATATCAACACGGTGAACGGCACGGTGAGGAGTATGCCGGTGCTGCCGACTACCGCCTGCAAAATTTCGACCAGAACCAGCTCGGAATTTAATATACTGAGATAGGTTTTATTATACACCATTATTAACAGCACCGACACGAGGGAGGAGCCGATATAGGCGAGCACCAGCGTGTTCATCATGGTTCCGATGATGTCATGTCCGATGTTGAGCCCACTTTTTATGAGTTTAAACGGGGTTGGATTTTCCATATTGTTTCGCAGTTCATACATGGCGGAGGACAGCGACATGGAGACGTCCATTATTGCGCCGAGCGCGCCGATAACAACACCGCTCCAGACAATGTCCGCAATGTCAAAACCCATATCGTTGCCAAGCGTTGCAAGATAAATATGCTCCTGTGTGACTATACCGCTGATCATAAAAATTCGATGGGTTATATAACTCAATACTCCGGCGAGCATCACCCCGACAAAGTTGCCGGCGATGGCACAAAAAGTCTTTGCGTTCAGACCGTTAAGCAGGACAAGGCTCATAACGATTATATAAAAAGCGACACTGCCGGTTACGATATAGACGTTGAGTCCGGCAAGAATGGACGGGATATAGACAATAAAAACCGCCCCGAGGGTCAAAATCAACGACAGTATGGCGGCAATGCCTTTAAATTTGCCGATTAATATTACAATTACAAAAAATACAATGATTAAAATTATAATTAAATCGACCCGATTATAGTTCGCCATCACCCACTCACCGGACTGGACATCGTTTGTAGCCGTCTTGTTGATTGTTATGCTGTCGCCCACCTCGACCGGTCGCATACCGCCGAAAAGATATTCATCGTGATATTGGGTGACCGCAACCGTTTGCCCCTTAAGCTCACCGCTTGTTATCTGCGCTACAAAACTGACGATAACCATGTTCATATTCTCCATCCCAATGCCATCAATTTTTTGATGTTCAACGTCCGAGACGGTCATGACATTTGCGGTATAAAATTCGGTATCGGTCGTCTCGATATCATAGGTGACAACTCCGGAATAGATATAAAAAAATATAATTGAGGTGATGACAATAACCGCCGAAATAATGATATTGGTAATTTTCATTAATCTTCCTTTTTTATAGAGTTTATGCATCTTTTATTAAATTATAAAGGGAATAAATTTTTTTGTCAACTTAATAGACTTTTCATTGCATTTTTTTTTATTTTTTGATATAATAAAGTGTATATATTTGTTCATTAAATTTATAGAGGTTTATATTGTCTGAAAAAATTAAGATAAAAATAGATAAAAATGCGAAGATAACCCAACTTCCGGCAATTGCACTGCGCGGTCTTGTGGTTTTCCCCGGCAATCTTGTGCATTTTGAGGTGGGAAGGGAGCGCTCTATAGCCGCTATTGAGTGGGCTATGGAGAGCAACAGCCCTATTTTCCTTGTCACTCAAAAGGATCTTGACATAGATAATCCCGACAAGGATGATCTATATCAGTACGGCGTTGTATGCGATGTAAAGCAGATATTGCGCGGCAACGAAAACATAGTTAAAATTCTGGTGGAGGGCAAATTCCGCGCAAAAGTATCCTCCATCGACGACTCCGGCAAATTTTTGCTTGCGAACATTAAATACACCCCTCTTAAAAAAAATCCCCCTGCCCAATCGGAGGAGGTGGAGGCACTCGTTCGCACCCTTAAAGATGTTTTTGAGGAGTATTTAAGTCTCAACCCTCGCCTTTCCAAGGACGTTGTGTACTCCATTTTCACCGGTGAGGATGCCATGATCCTTGCCGACTTTGTGCCGAGCAGTATACTTTTTAAATATTCCGACAAACAGATGCTATTGAACGAGGGGACATTGATAGGTCGCCTCACTAAACTCGTGTCTCTCTTTAAACGCGAGAATAATATTATCTCGATAGAGCAGGAGATTAACGACAAGGTCAATGACCAAATAGAAAAAAATCAACGGGACTACTATCTGCGCGAACAAATGCGAGCCATCACCAGCGAACTGGACGAGGACGAGAACACCCGTGAGGAATCGGAGCGTTATCGCGAGAGGATTGAGGCGCTGGGTCTTGTCGAGGAGGCTCGGGAGAAACTGCTTAAAGAGGCGGAAAGGCTATCTCGCATGGCATCTTCGTCGCAGGAGGCAGCGGTCATAAGGACCTATCTCGACACCTGCTTATCGTTGCCGCACAATGTTTTTACCGACGATAATTTAGAGTTAAAACATGCCGAAAAAATATTAAACGACGACCATTACGGTCTTAAAAAGGTCAAGGAGCGAATTCTTGAGATATTGGCGGTGCGTTCGCTCGCGCCAAAACAAAAGGGACAAATTCTCTGTTTAGTCGGACCACCCGGTGTAGGCAAGACCTCCGTTGCGAAATCAATTGCAACCGCTATGGATAGAAAATATGCGCGCATGTCGCTCGGCGGTGTGCGCGACGAGGCTGAGATAAGAGGGCACCGCAGAACGTATATAGGTGCACTCCCCGGCAAAATTATTAACGCCGTCACTATCGCAAAATCACAAAATCCTCTGATATTGCTGGATGAGATTGACAAGCTCGCCTCCGATTTTAGGGGCGACCCTGCGTCGGCTTTGCTTGAGGCACTGGATCCGGAGCAAAACAAAGACTTTCGTGACCATTACCTCGATATCCCGTTCGATCTTTCCAAGGTGTTGTTCGTCACCACCGCAAACTCACTGGACACCATACCTCGCCCACTGCTCGACCGTATGGATGTAATCAACCTGTCCAGCTACACTCGTTTAGAAAAATTTCATATCGCCAAAGAGCACCTATTTAAAAAGACCGCTAAGGAGACAGGGCTTTTTGGTAAGGTTAAATTTTCCGACACCGCCTATTATGAGCTGATTGATTTTTATTCCCGTGAGGCTGGTGTGCGTTCTCTGCAACGCTCCATCGCGGAGGTGCTGCGCAAAAGCGCACGAAAGATAGCCGCCGGTGAGAAAAAGAGCATGACAATTTCGGCAAAAACGGTAGGGGAGTTGCTCGGTCCGCGCCGCGTCAAACCCGGGTTTTTCAACCGATATAATACGGTCGGCATATCAAACGGACTTGCCTGGACCTCGGGTGGTGGTGAGATACTGCCTATTGAAATTCAGATAATTGAGGACGGCAAAGGTCGATTGGAGCTAACCGGCTCACTTGGCGATGTCATGAAGGAGTCGGCTAAACTCGCAATAACCTATGCAAGAACGGTGGCAATGCAGTACGGATACGATAAAATCGACCTGTCTAAACTGGATATTCACATTCACGCACCGGAGGGGGCGATACCCAAAGACGGCCCGTCTGCCGGTGTCACCCTCGGCAGTGCGCTGATTTCGGCGCTGTCGGGCTGGCCGGTCTCGTCCGAGTTCGCCATGACCGGTGAGATAACACTGCACGGCGTTGTCCTCCCGATAGGCGGTCTTAAAGAAAAGACGATGGCGGCGTATAAAGAGGGGATAAAACGCATTATTCTGCCAAAGAGCAACATGCCGGACCTGTACGATGTGGACGATGAAATAAAATCAGCGATACAATTTTATCCCGTCGAAAATCTGTCGGAGGTTTTAGAGCTTGTCCTCATAAAACGGAAAAAGACTACAAAAGGAGTATCAAAACAGGTTGTCATTAAAAATACCGAGCCGGAGAGCACTCGCCCGGTGATATCACAATGAATAACGAGGCGTATTTTTCCAAGGCGCGGTTTGACCGGTCTTTCGGGTTGATTGAGCAGATTTTACCCTATGAAAAACCGGAGATTGTACTCAGCGGTCGCAGTAACGTCGGCAAATCATCACTTTTAAACCGACTCTGCTATCAAAAATCGCTCGCGCGTGAGAGCTCCACCCCCGGCAAGACGATAACCATCAACTATTTCGACCTGCCCGATGCCTATATTGTCGACCTCCCGGGCTATGGTTTTGCAAAGCGAAGTGCCGACGAACAAAAGCGATTTTCGGGACTTTGTGACGGATATGCCGCATTAAAAGGGCGGCGACGGCTGTATCTGCAACTCATCGATGTGCGACGTGGGATAACATCAAACGATGAGATGATGTTGGATTTTTTGCAAAACAGTGGTGAGGAGTTTTTAGCGGTCGTCACCAAGGTGGACAAACTTAACAAGAGCGAGCTTTCCAGCGCAACCCGAGACATCAGTTATCATCTATCACGATTTGACTGCAACACGGTTTTCACCGATGCTAAAACCTCGGTAGGGTATGATTTATTACGAGATTATATAAAGGAGTTTATTGAAAAAAATGATTGAAAATTATTTAAAGACATCGAACGGTCGTCTCATATTTGACGGCGTTGACGTGACTGCCGTCGCATCGGAGTACGGCACACCGCTGTTTTTGTTCAGCAAAAACAAGCTGATTGAAAATATATCAGCATTTGTAAACGCTTTTGAAAAACACTACCCGAGCGGCGTAGTTCAGTATGCCGGCAAGGCTTTTTGTTGTAAAGAAATTTATCGTATAATTAAACCGATGGGTCTGCAATCCGACGTCGTGTCGACGGGGGAGATGTACACCGCACTATCGGCGGGATTTGATGCCGATAAAATATATTTCCACGGAAATAATAAGACGGTTGCCGACATAACCTACTCGCTTGAAAATAATATCGGCTGTTTTGTCGCGGACAATATGACCGAACTTGCGCTGCTTAGCGATCTCGCCGCCGCCGCTAAAAAGACGGCAAAGGTTATGTTGCGCATAAAGCCGGAGATAGACGCGCACACCCACGAGTTTATCCAGACAGGGCAACTTGATTCTAAATTCGGGCTAACCCTCTCAAACGGTGAGGCGGAAAAGGGATTTAAATACGTATTGAATTCACCCTCGCTCCACCTGCTCGGTGTGCACTGCCATATAGGCTCCCAAATTTTTGAGACGGAGCCATTTCGCCTTGCCGCCGTTCGCCTTTTGGAGTTTGCCCTTGATATGAGGGGGAAAACCGGCTACGAAATTCCGGAGCTTAACCTCGGCGGTGGATTTGGCATACGATACACAAACGACGACGAACCCAAAGCGCAGGAGACCTACATAAAAATCCTCGCCGAAACCATCAAAGATTTTTGCAACAAGAACAGCTATCCACTGCCAAAACTCATCATCGAGCCGGGTCGCTCCATTGTGGGTGATGCCTGCATGACGCTGTACACCGTCGGCGGAATTAAGAATATAGAGGGGGTTCGCTCCTACGTCTCGGTGGACGGTGGCATGGCGGACAATCCGCGTTTTGCCCTGTATCAAAGTCTTTATGATTTCCGACTTGCCAACCGTGCCGACCTGCCTGCCGACTATCTTTGCACCGTCGCCGGCAGATGCTGTGAGAGCGGCGACCTGCTCGGCAAAGATATCCTTATCGCAAAACCCGCCATCGGTGACACCCTTGCGGTGCTGTGCACAGGGGCATACAACTACTCCATGGCGAGCAACTATAACCGCCTGCAAAAACCGGCGGTCGTGCTTATCGAGGACGGGAAAACGCGTGTTATCGTCCGCCGTCAGACTTTTGAAGATATCACAAAAGAGGATATTTAACCCAAAAGGGACAGTGTATCTGCATGGCTTACAATATTTTGGCTCAATATTATGACGGATTAAACATCGACGCCGACTATGAAAAGCTGTCGATATTTATACATCGTCGTCTGTCATTTTTGCGGATGCACGGTTGCACCATTGTCGATCTTTGTTGTGGCACGGGGGAGTTGACGCTCCTGCTCGAAGCCGCCGGCTATGACATGATTGCGGTGGATAACTGCCCCGAGATGCTCAGTGTTTTGTCGAATAAAATTCACGAGCAAAATGTCAAAGGGATACTTTTACTCTGTCAGGACGCAAGGGAAATGGATCTCTTCGGCACGGTGGACTGCATGGTCTGTACCTTTGATGCCCTAAATCACATCGGTGACATGGGCGAGCTGGAAAAAGTTTTTGCAAGGGTGGCACTCTTTTTAAAACCACAGGGGATATTTATCTTTGATATGAACACCCCATATAAACACACCGAGGTGCTCTCCAATAACAGCTATAAATATGAGGATAAAAATGGGGTGGACTGCATCGTTTCCCATACTCTGTGTGACGGTTATACAAGGTCGACGGTCAATATCCGCACCGATGGTCGAGATAATGTCGATACCATAGTCGAACACTACTTTGATGAGCAGGAAATACGGCGGCTCTGTGAAAGACACGGTTTTATGGTTGCCTCCTGCATTGATGGGGAAACGTTTGAAAAACTCCAACCCGAGAGTGAACGGTATATATTTACGGTACAAAAAACAAAGAGATGAAAGAGAAAGGAAGTTTATGGTCAGCAACAGCCTAATCACCGCAATGGAGAGCGGTTCTTGGATTCGCAAAATGTTCGAGGAGGGCGCTCGTATGAAAGCGCGTCTCGGCGCGGAAAATGTGTTTGATTATTCACTCGGCAATCCGGACCTGCCACCCCCAAAAGAGCTTATCAATACCCTTGCAGGGCTTGCCGACACCCCCGGTATACATGGATATATGCCCAACAGCGGATATACCGATGTGCGCGATAAGGTGGCGAACTATCTTAAATCCGTCCACGGCTTTGACTTTACTGCCGATGACATTTTAATGACGGTCGGTGCTTCCGGTGCTATTAATGTTGCGCTGAAAACTTTACTTTCAGCAGGTGATGAGGTTATAGTTATTGCGCCGTATTTTATGGAATACAACTTTTACATATCGAACTTTGGCGGTATCATGGTGCCGGCACAATGTGGCGAGGGTTTCTCGCTCGACATTGAGGCTGTGAAAAATGCCATAACCAATCGCACAAAGGCGATAATACTCAACTGCCCGAACAACCCCAGCGGCAAGATTTATACCGATGAGGAATATGCGGCGCTCGCAAAACTCATAGGTGAGCGCGATATTTGCATAATATCCGACGAGCCGTATAACACACTTGTCTTTGACGACACACCGGTGCCGTCGGTGTTCAAATATTTTAAACGCGCATTTTTGGCGAACAGCTTTTCAAAATCGCTCAGCCTTGCAGGCGAGCGTATAGGATATCTCGCACTCTCACCGAATATGCCAAATCGTGAGCAGTTCTCTGCCGCGATGACCTTTGCCAATCGCACGCTCGGTTTTGTCAACGCGCCCTCCATCTTTCAAAAAATTGCCGCCGACTTCATCGGGGTATCGAATAATAAAGATGCCTACCGTGAACGTGTGGTGTTCTTATACAACGCATTGAGCGAGATTGGGTATGAAATCGCCGAGCCCAAGGCGACCTTTTATCTCTTCCCCAAAACGCCGGGTGGCGATGACGACCGTTTTGTGGAGCTTGCGACAAAGCACGGCATAATTCTTGTACCGGGTGCAGGGTTCGGGCTTAAAGGCTATTTCCGACTGTCGCTCTGTATGCCGTTGGAGGACATAAAACGCAGTATTCCTCATTTTGAGGCGCTTTATAAGGAATGTATATAATTGAAAGGGAAATGAAAATTGAGCAAGGTGAATAATTCCATTGATTTTGTGTCACGGGATGAGATTTTTGACATTCAGAGCAAAAGATTGGTCGAGTTGGTGGCTCGCGTCTATCAAAATGTACCTTTTTATAATACAAAGATGAAAGAGATTGGCGTTCTGCCCGGCGATATCAAGACGGCGAACGATGTCAAGCTGTTACCCTTTACAACCAAAGAAGATCTGCGTGAGAACTACCCTTACGGGCTTTTTGCCGTGCCACAGGATGAGGTGGTGCGTATTCATGCCTCCTCCGGCACAACCGGCAAACCCACCGTCGTCGGCTATACCGAGGCGGACATTGCAATGTGGGCAAACCTTGTCGCAAGGTGCCTTATGGGCTGTGGATTATCAGAAAAAGATACACTTCAGGTGGCATACGGATATGGACTTTTCACCGGTGGTCTCGGATTACACTACGGCGGTGAAGCGCTCGGCACCAAGGTTATACCGCTCTCGGGCGGCAACACCGCAAAACAGATGCTCTCCATTACCGACTTCGGCGCGACCGCCATCGCCTGCACCCCCTCCTATGCACTCTATCTTGCCGAGGCACTGCACGAACAGGGCATAATCGACCAAAGTCAGCTCAAGGTCGGCATATTCGGTGCCGAGCCATGGACGGAGGAGATGCGCCGCAATATCGAGCGTCAACTGCGTATCAAGGCATATGACATTTACGGTCTTTCGGAAGTTATCGGCCCCGGTGTCTCCTGCGAGTGTACCGCACAGGACGGACTACACATCTTTGAGGATCATTTCCTCGCCGAGATTGTCGATCTTGACACATTCAGCGCCACCGACGGCAGTGGTGAGCTGGTTTTCACCACCCTCACAAAGGAGGCATTGCCGCTACTTCGCTATCGCACCAAGGACATCACCACCCTCAATAAAGAAAAATGCTCCTGCGGCAGGACACACGCGAGGATGGCAAAACCAACCGGTCGCAGTGATGATATGCTGATTATACGCGGTGTGAACGTGTTCCCCTCCCAGATTGAGGAGGCATTGCTCAAGGTATCCTCCGACTCCTCCCACTACATGCTCGTCGTGGAGCGCATTAACAACCTCGATGTGTTGGAACTGATGGTCGAGCCGGAAAAGGATTTCAAGTTCGACGAAATAAAAGAGATTGAGAGGTTGACAAAGCAGATACAACAATCGGTCGCGAACATTATCGGCATCTCGGTCAAGGTCAAACTGGTGGAGCATAAGACACTGGAGCGCTTTGAAGGCAAGAGCAAGCGAGTTATAGACAAACGTACTATATAGAAAGGGGCAACGATATGATAATAAAACAACTTTCGGTCTTTCTGGAGAACGATATCGGTTCTCTTTATGATGTGACCAAGGTGCTCAGCGACAACGACATTGACATGCTCTCGCTCAACATCGCCGAGACGAGGGACTATGGCGTTGCAAGAATTTTAATTGACGATCCGCAAAAGGCGTGCAATCTATTGATGCAAAACGAGTTGACCGTTCAGCTCACCGACATGCTGATGATCACCGGCGACAACAAGCCCGGTATGTTGCACAAAACCCTTGAAAAATTTAAGGAGCACGGCATCAACGTGGAGTATACCTATGTCTACTCCTGCGGCGGTCAGGCAAACATGGTCTTTCGCGTGGACGACCTTGCGGCGGCGAACAAACTTTTTGAATAGGAGTATTAACGCATGTTTAATGGTAAAACATTGCTCATAACCGGCGGCACCGGCAGTTTCGGCAACACGGTGCTCAAACATTTTTTAAACAGTGAGATAGGCGAGATTCGCATATTCAGCCGTGATGAAAAAAAACAGGACGACATGAGAAAGGCAATTGGTAGCCCCAAAGTCAAGTTTTTTATCGGCGATGTGCGCAGTGAGGACAGCCTCAAAAACGCGATGTGTGGGGTGGACTATGTCTTTCACGCCGCCGCGCTAAAACAGGTCCCGTCCTGCGAATTCTTCCCGATGGAGGCGGTTAAAACCAACGTTATCGGCACCGATAATGTCCTTAACACCGCCATCGACGCCGGTGTGCAAAAGGTAATCTGTCTTTCCACCGACAAGGCGGCGTACCCCATCAATGCGATGGGTATGTCCAAGGCGATGATGGAAAAGGTTGCTATAGCCAAAAGCCGTATGCCGGAGGCCGTGAACACCACAATATGTGCCACACGATACGGCAATGTCATGGCAAGCCGCGGCAGTGTTATCCCCCTATTTATCGAGCAGATACGCGCGAAAAAGCCCATCACCATCACCGACCCCAACATGACAAGGTTTTTGATGAGTTTGGATGAGGCAGTATCGCTGGTGATATTCGCCTATCAAAACGGCGCAACCGGCGATTTGTTTGTGCAAAAAAGCCCTGCTTGCACCATCGAAGTGCTCGCCGAGGCGGTCATGAAGCTATTCGGTAAAACCGATGTCAAGATTATCGGCTCTCGCCATGGTGAAAAGCTCTATGAGACCTTGCTCACCAAAGAGGAAAAGGCGAACTGTGTCGACCTTAAGGACTACTTCAAGGTATCGGCGGACAGCCGCGACCTCAACTATGAACAGTACTATGAAGAGGGGTCAAAGCACCCCCCGGTCATAGAGGAATACACCAGCCACAACACACAGCAACTTGATGTTGATCAGGTGGTGGAGCGACTTTTGGAGCTGTCGTATATTCAAGAGGAACTTGAACATTAAAAATTTTTAATGTTCCGAAATTTGTCCCTTTCAAACGAAAAACGTTTGAATTTCGTCACCATGTGACGAAAACGGAAAAAATTTGGAAAGGAATAGTTATATAGATGAATAACCGCCCGATACTCATAACCGGTGCCGCCGGATTTATCGGCAAAAACCTTGTCGCCGAGCTTAAAAATCGAGGCTTTGACGACCTGATGCTCTATGACATTGATAGTGATGAAAAACAGCTTGCCGACTATTGTAAAAGAGCAGAGTTCGTCTTTCACCTCGCCGGTATCAACCGCCCGAAAGACGCGGATGAGTTTTATTCCGGCAATACCGGTTTTACCAAGACACTGCTCGACCAACTAAAGGCGGCGAACAACACCGCTCCGATAGTGACCACCAGCAGTATTCAGGCGGAGCTGGACAACGATTATGGAAAGAGCAAAGCTCTCGCCGAGCAGGCACTATATGAGTACGGCAGGCAGTCCGGCGCGCCGATATTGATATACCGACTGGTCGGAGTGTTCGGCAAATGGTGCCGCCCTAACTATAACAGCGTGGTCGCGACCTTTTGCCACAACATTGCACGTGGATTGCCGATACAGATAAACGCCCCCGATGCGGAGGTGACCCTTGTCTATATCGAGGATGTTCTCAACACTCTTTGCGCTGTTGTTGAGGGCGAGGGAGTTCTGTCAAGCAACACCCCTTTACAAGTTGAACCGCGTTCCACAATCACGCTTTATGCACTGTCCGAGATGATAAAATCCTTTAAAGATAGTAGAAAAAGTGCCTACGCACCTAACCTCGATACCGAACTCGCCGCCAAGATGTACGGCACATATGTGAGCTATCTGCCTAGCGAGGAGCATGCATATTTCCTCGATAACAAGGTGGACGAGCGCGGCAACCTCGCGGAGTTTTTGAAAAAGGACGGCTTTGGGCAGATTTTTTACAGTGTGACAAAGCCCGGCATAACCCGCGGCAACCACTGGCACCACACCAAGACGGAGAAATTTTTTGTAGTTAGCGGTAACGCGCTCATAAAAATTCGCCCCATTGAGGGCAAGGAAGTGAGTGAGATATCGGTATCGGGCGACACTCCGCAGGTGGTGGACATCCCGACCGGTTGCACCCACAGCATCACCAACGTCGGCGAGGTGAACCTCGTGACATTATTTTGGAGCAGTGAGGTGTTCAATCCCGAGCATACCGACACCTTTTATCTTGAAGTATAAATTGAGAGGATAACGAATGCCAACAAAACTAAAACTCAAACTCGCTACCGTCGTCGGCACCCGCCCCGAGATTATTCGACTTGCGGAGGTTATAAAGGCGTGTGATCGATATTTTAATCATATCTTAATACATACCGGTCAAAACTATGACTACACCCTCAACGGGATATTTTTTGAGGAGTTAGAATTGCGCAAACCGGATTATTATCTTGAAAGTGTCGGTGGTGACCTCGGTGAGACGGTCGGAAATATTATCTCCAAAAGCTATAAACTGTTGAAAGAACAACAACCGGACGCGCTGTTGATACTGGGCGACACCAATTCCTGCCTCTGTGCAATTTCGGCAAAACGGCTCAAAATACCGGTCTTTCACATGGAGGCTGGCAACCGCTGTTTTGATGAAAACCTGCCGGAGGAGATTAATCGCCGTATCGTCGACCACATCAGCGACGTCAATCTGCCCTATACCGAGCACTCTCGGCGCTATCTTTTGTCAGAGGGGATTGAAAAAAGCAGGATTTTCGTCACCGGCTCGCCCATGCGTGAGGTTTTAGAGAAGTATCGCGATAAAATAGACGCCAGCGACGCGGTGGAAAAACTGGGACTTAGTGAGGGGAAATACTTCCTCGTCTCCGCCCATCGGGAGGAAAATCTCGACATTGAGCAGAAGTTTTTCTCGCTGATGCAGGGACTTAATAATATCGCCAAGGTCTATAATCTGCCGGTCATATATTCCACCCATCCACGCAGTCAAAAACGCCTCGATGCTACCGGTTTTGTCTTTAACCCACTGGTGCGAAATCTTGAGCCGTTCGGCTTTTTTGACTATAACAAACTGCAAAAGAGTGCACTTTGTGTGCTCTCCGACTCTGGCACACTGCCGGAGGAATCCGCAATCCTCGACTTTTGCGGTGTCTCACTTCGCAACTCGACCGAGCGACCGGAGGTGCTGGACAAAGGCACGGTGGTCATCGGCGGCGTAAACGGCAAGGACATTCAGCGCGCGGTGGCACTGGCGATAGCGATGAAGGAGAATAACGAGACGGTGAAAATCGCCCCGGACTATAATGACGAAAATGTCTCGGTCAAGGTGGTCAAGATTATCGAGAGCTACACCAAGATTATCAACGAGTTTGTATGGCGAAAAACGCAGTGAAAAAGCGGCTTTTAATTGTTGCACAGCACTTTTGGCCGGAGGATTTTCGCATCAACGACATCGCCGACGGTTTTGTGCAAAGCGGTGTCGAGGTGGATGTGCTCTGTGGCATACCAAACTATCCAAAAGGGCGGTTTTATCCCGACTACTCCGTCACTAAAAACCGCCGACAATCAAAAGACGGCGTCGAAATATTTCGCGCTTTTGAGATACCGCGTGGCGGCTCCTCGCTCGGCATATTTTTCAACTATGTCTCCTACCCGTTTTTTTCACTCTTTACACTTTGGCGTCTTTTGGGTCGGCAATATGACAGTGTGCTGTGCTATGAGACATCGCCTGTTTTGATGATATTCCCGGCAATTATTGCCTCAAAGATAAAAAAAGCGCCGCTTTTCAGCTATGTGCTGGATCTCTGGCCGGAGAATTTATATTCCGTTCTGCCGATAAAAAACAAGGTTTTGCGAGCGGTGGCGAGCGGTGTCTCGGTCTGGCACTATCGGCACGGCGGTCGGCTTATTGCGCTGTCACAGGGCATGAAAGAGCAACTCGAAAGTGTTACCGGTAAAAAAGACATCGCGATTTTCCCACAATACTGTGAGGACGTCTATGCCGTGAGTTCATCGCCAAAAGGGTGCAGGTGCGCGGTTTTTAACATTATGTTTGCCGGCAACTTTTCCCCTGCGCAGGGGTTGGATATTCTTATCGAGCTGGCAAAACTCTGCCAAAAAGAGGGGATAGAGGACGTTGTTTTTTCTATGTACGGCGACGGCATGTCCCACGCGGATTTTGTAAGCGATGTTGAAAATAACAACCTGTCACGATATTTTAAATTTTTCGGCAGGGTGTCGATAGATGAGGTTATAGGCGCCTCAAAAGGTGCCGACGCATTATTTATCTCCCTCAACCAAAGTGAAAATTTGGATTTGACGGTGCCGGCAAAAGTCTCCTCCTGCATGGCGATGTGCCGACCGATACTTTGCGCCCTCTCCGGCGCAGGTGCGACGACGATAGAGGAGGCTGGGTGTGGATACTGCTCACCGCCGGGCGATGCCGCCGCACTTTTTGAAAATTTAAAACAACTTTTATCCCTGTCGGTCGACCGGTTGGACGAGCGGTCACAAAATGCCAAGGACTATTATATAAATAATTTGAGTCGTGAGGCTGTTTTGCCGAAACTGATCCGGCATGTCATAGGAACACAATAAAAAGGAAAAAACGTGAGAGTATTGGTCATAATCCCCTGTTATAACGAGGAGGAGAATATCGTTCGGGTGGTGGAGCGGCTGAAAAGCACCAACCCCGAGGTGGATTATGTCGTCGTCAACGACTGCTCCACCGACAAAAGCGAGGCGGTTTGCAAAGAGAATAATCTCAACTACCTTTCCTTCCCCTTTAACCTCGGTATCGGCGGTGCGGTGCAGTGTGGTTACAGATACGCTGTGGAGCATGACTACGATGTCGCTGTTCAGATGGACGGGGACGGTCAACACAATCCGGAATATCTCATAACTGTGATAGAGCCACTTGAAAGCGGTCGAATAGACATGTCTATCGGCAGTAGATTTATCACCAAAGAGGGGTTTCAATCGTCGAAACTTCGCCGTCTCGGCATATTTATCATCAGCACCGTCATAATGATACTGACAAGGAAGCGTGTTCGGGACGTCACTAGCGGTTTTCGCGCGACCGGCAGGCGCCTCACCGAGTTTTATGCCAAGGACTACGCGCAGGATTTCCCGGAGCCGGAGGCTATCCTCTCGGCGCTTAAACATGGCTATGTGATACAGGAGGTGCCGGTGGTCATGGAGGAGCGTTTTGCAGGTCTGTCCAGTATAAACGCCATCAAAGCACCCTACTATATGTTAAAGGTGGTGCTGTCACTGGTGGTGGAATGGTTAAAATATTGATTTTATAGAAGGAGACTTTATGCTTGAAGAACTCACCCTACAGGTGGTGCTGATACTGGGCGTGGTTGTCTACCTCGCTATAATTTTCTACGCCCTGCGAAAGGGCAAACTTGCAGTCAAATATGCGATAGTCTGGCTTTTGTCCGGTCTTGCACTGCTCATTTTCAGCCTTGCGCCTTATATTATTCTTGTTTTAGGCGACATATTTCGTGTTATCAACCCGGTCAACTTTGTTTTTATCCTTATATTTGTCTTTGTAATACTCAACACGTTGGCGCTCTCGATTATAGTCAGCGGATTTTCTACCAAGATAACAAGGCTTAATCAGGCAAGCGCCCTTTTGGAAAAACGAGTTCGTGAACTGGAGGATAAGCAAAAAACAGATGAACTTTAACAGCTCGGATTTTTTAATATTTTTCCCGATTGTTTGCCTTTTGTATTTTTTTGTGCCCAAAAAGGTGAAGAATCTTTGGCTACTCATGTCGAGTTATTATTTTTATATGCAGTGGAATGTCGGATACTCGCTGTTAATCCTTTTTTCCACCCTTTCAACCTATTTCACCGCCTTTTTAATTGAGCGCGCCGAGCGGCAGACGCTTCGCAAAACGGCACTCGCGGTCAACCTATCGGTCAACTTCATCATCCTGTTTTTGTTCAAATATTACAACTTTTTCAACGACAGCCTTGCCGAGCTTTTAAGCTCAGTTGGGATAGATTATGCGATACCGGAGCTGTCGCTTTTATTGCCGGTCGGCATCAGCTTTTATACTTTTCAAGCGCTCGGCTACTCCATCGATGTCTACCGCCGCGACCTAAAACATGAGACAAACTTTATCGACTATGCCCTGTTTGTCAGTTTCTTCCCCCAGCTGGTCGCAGGTCCTATCGAGCGCGCAAAAAACCTCCTCCCCCAATTTAAGGAGCACCACCGTTTTGACTATAAACGGGTGAGAAGCGGTCTATGCCGTATGCTGTTCGGCTTTGTCAAAAAGGTTATCGTCGCCGACGGTTTTTCCGGCGCGGTATCGATCATCTTTGCTAACCCTGAGGAGTTTGAGGGATTCACACTGCTGCTCGGTGCGCTGATGTTCACGTTTCAGATTTATTTTGATTTTTCCGGCTATTCCGACATCGCCATCGGTGCGGCGAGGGTGTTCGGTTTTGACCTTATGCAAAACTTCAACAACCCCTACTTTGCACTATCCTTTCGCGATTTTTGGAGCAGGTGGCATATTTCGCTCTCCACCTGGTTTAAGGACTATCTGTACATACCGCTCGGTGGCAATCGGTGTGGCAAGGTGCGCAGCTACCTCAACCTGCTGATCACCTTTTTAGTGTCGGGTTTGTGGCATGGTGCCAATTTCACCTTTTTAATATGGGGTCTGTTACACGGTGTTTATCAGATATTAGAGCGACTATCAAAGCCTATTCGCGACAAATTTTATGCGCTCACAAAAATATCACCGCGCTTTTTCTTAATACCGGTTCTCAAATGGGCGATAGTCTTTCCCTGCGTTGTGTTTGCCTATGTCTTTTTTGTATCGCCGGATCTTTCCACCGCCTTTTATGTCATCGGTCATATGTTCCGAGATTTTTCTCTTTATATCAGTAATGGTGAACTTATCACAGCCTCGCTCACCTCTATAGGTTTTTTCGACTATACCGCCGCCGGCATTGCAATCACCGCCGCTGTGGTACTGCTGTCGGAACGCCTATCCGGCAAAACACCGGTAGCCGACCGCATAGGGCGCTCGTTCTTTTTTGTCCGCTGGCCCTACTACTATATCTCATTGCTCGCAATACTGTTTTTTGGTGAGTTTGGGGAATCACCGTTTATATATTTCGCATTTTAAAGGCAAGGATTGATGAAAGACAGGATTAAACCAATACTAAAAAGGGTGCTTTCAGCTCTTAAAATACTGCTTTTGATGGCGGTAATGGTGCTGAAGTCGTTCCTTTTGTTGCCTATCCTGCTTTTTATGATTTGGGTGAGCTATTATGTCGACCCGTCCGCCTTTTTCCACGGTGAAAAATTCGAGTTGGAGGCGGCGCTTGCCTTGCATGAGGGTCATTCATTGTCGGAGTATGAACAGCTGGACGAGCGCCAGATAAACAATCTGCACATCGCCAACACCGACCTGCCGTACGAGGTGGCTGTCCTCGGCTCGTCAAGGGGGTTGCAGCTCGGTGAGGAGTTTTTTGAGGACACCCGTTTTTACAACTACGGCATGGTGTCCGCCGCCTATATCGACCTGTGCAACATTTTCTACACCATGGTGAAAGAGGACAAGGTGCCGGAAAATTTGATAATGGTGCTGGACCCGTGGGTCTTTTACCAGGATGAATTTTATATCGACCGCCGCAGTGATGTCGTGCTATATCAGGAGTATCTCACACTCGCACTCGGGCAGGAGAGTGATTATGTAGAGCCGGACAACACCGACGAATATGAGGCACTGCTCTCCCCGAGTTTTTTCCAGTCCTCGGTGGAATACTATCTTAAAGGTGGCAGTACCGGTGAGGGTCCGGAGGTTTTGACGGGGGATATCTACAACCAAAGCTCCGAGATCAAGCGATATGACGGCACCATAATCTACACAAACGAATATCGAAATCGAGAGCAGGATTTTATCGATCTCGACGCTTTGACCCTCGCCGGTATGGAATCCTCCTTTTTGCACGGTTTTGTGGAGCTAAAGCAGGACGGCAAGGATAAGTTCCGAGAACTGCTCGATTATATCCTCTCCCACGATACCAACGTGATTTTTTTATTGACACCCTACCATCCTATAATGTACGATAATGAGGTGCTAAAAAGTGAGGATTATCCCGGCATGTTGCAGGTGGAGGAATATATCCACACCCTCGGCAGAATGTACGACATACCGGTGCACGGCTCCTACGACCCAAAAAAAGTGGGGTGCGATAACAGTCATTTTTATGACGGCATCCACGTGACGGCGGACGGCATCGAGAATTTTATCGATCCGGTATTAGATGATCTTGTATAAAGAAAGGTAGCATGAAAAAGAAACTATTTCGCCTGCTTCGAAAAAATCGCAAGCTGATACTTTTAATGTTTGACATTTTCGTGGTGGCATTTTCCTATCTTATCACCTGGACCTTGATTGCAGGTCCTTATGAACTCATGTCTTACCTCAGTTTGCTTTTGTCCAGCTGTTTTTTCTTTGTCGCGTGCTATGCCACCATCTACTTTTTTATGGGTATGTACGACAGCCTTTGGCGATATGCGGAAATTGTGGAGTTTTTCCGATTTTGTGTAGCATCGGTCATGGCGGTGGTAATATTTTTGGTAGGCACGCTCTTAATGTATGAGGAGCGACGCATACCCATTTCGGTCTATATCACCGCGGCACTCTTTGCCTCGGCGCTCACACTTTATGCGCGACTGACCTACCGCATGTATCGCAACACCAAGTTTAAACGTCAGGCGACCAACGTTGCGCGTCGTGTGCTGTTGATAGGCACGGGGGATGTTGCCTCCTCCCTTATCCATGAGCTGAACAAAAAGAGCGAAAAAGACATGAATATCATCTGCGCGGTGGACGAGCACCATTCCCGTGTGGGTCGCTCTATAATGGGCATCGAGATACTCGGCACCATCGACGAGATACCGGAGCTGGTGGAGCGATGTGAGATTGAGACTATTCTTTTCGCCCTGCCCCACCTTAAGGAGGAGGAAAAGCGCCGTATAATGTCGGTCTGCACCAAAACCAACTGCAACCTGCGTACCGTGCCGGATCTCAGTCAAATCATATCGGACGATGAATCCTCCATAACCTCCCGTATACGTGATGTCAAGGTGGAGGATCTGCTCGGTCGTGATGAGGTGGAGCTGCTCACCGACAATGAGCTTATCCGCGACCGTGTGGTCATGGTGACCGGCGGTGGTGGCACTATCGGCAGTGAGCTGTGCCGCCAGATTGCCTCCTGCAACCCGTCGGTGCTGGTCATTGTGGATATTTATGAGAATAATGCCTACTCTATACAGCAGGAGTTGATAAGAAAATATAATTCCGCTTTAAATTTAGAGGTGCAGATCGCCTCGGTGCGCGATTATGATAAGATTGACAGGTTATTTGCTCGATATAAGCCGTCCATTGTGTTCCATGCCGCGGCTCACAAACATGTCCCACTGATGGAGGCGGCGCCGGAGGAGGCAATAAAAAACAACGTCATGGGGACATACAATGTCGCTAAAATATCGGACGAGCACCGTGTCAAGCGCTTTGTGCTCATCTCCAGTGATAAGGCGGTCAATCCGACCAACGTCATGGGCGCGAGCAAGC
The DNA here is from genome assembly GCA_964369965.1 of uncultured Oscillospiraceae bacterium. GTDB lineage: Bacteria > Bacillota > Clostridia > Oscillospirales > Ruminococcaceae > CAYJBH01. Next base: position 89,699 of record CAYJGF010000003.1, on the reverse strand, counting down.
GCATGTGTGAGATGATTGTGCAGTATTTTTCTACCTATAGCAGGACAAAGTATGTGGCGGTGCGCTTTGGCAACGTGCTCGGCTCTAACGGGTCGGTTCTGCCATTGTTTAAGGAGCAGATTGCCGGTGGCGGCCCCATAACGGTCACCACCCCCGACATTGTTCGATATTTTATGACCATACCGGAGGCGGTGCGCCTCGTGCTCATAGCTTCGACGATGGGGGAGGGCGGCGAGATTTTCGTCCTCGACATGGGGCAACCGGTCAAGATTTTAGACCTTGCGGAAAATCTTATCAAGCTCGCCGGATTTATCCCGTATCGTGATATTGACATCGTTTTCACCGGATTGCGACCGGGGGAGAAGTTGTTCGAGGAGCTTTTGCAGGACGAAGAGGGGATTCGAAAGACCACAAATCGAAAGATATTCATCGGCACACCGATAAATATCGATGCCGAGCGATTTATGCAGGGGTTGGAGCGACTTAAAAATTTTGCCTCACAACATCGTCGCAACGAGATGATTGAAGAGCTGTGTATAATGGTACCGACCTACAATCCGGACGGCACCGTCTTAGAGGACGCGACAGGATAGGAGATTTTCTGTGTATCAAGCCTTTTTAAAACGGTTTATAGACCTTATCGCCTGCACACTTGCGATAACGGTATTATTCCCGTTATATCTGTTTATAGCGGTTGCAATAAAAATCGACTCCAAAGGACCGATACTCTTTTTCCAAAAACGTGTCGGTCGCAACAAAACCCACTTTAACATCGCAAAATTTCGCACCATGTACGCCGACACACCGAGTGACGTTCCCACCCATCTATTGTCCGATCCGTCAAAACGCATCACCAAGGTCGGCAAAATTTTGCGCAAGACAAGCCTTGACGAACTGCCGCAACTCTTTAATATTATATCCGGTAGGATGTCGATAGTCGGGCCGCGACCGGCACTCTATAATCAGTATGACCTCATTGAAGAGCGCGATAAATATGATGTCGCACCCCTTGTGCCGGGGCTGACCGGCTGGGCGCAGGTCAACGGACGGGACGAACTGCCAATCTCAATCAAGGCAAATCTTGACGGCTACTATGCACGACATATCGGTTTTTGCCTCGATATAAAGATAATATTTATGACGGTGGTAGGAGTTTTCACCGCAAAAGGTGTCGCCGAGGGCACGCAGGATGAGGGATGAAAACCGACATGTTTTGCTGTATTACACCGGTCTTTTTTGTGGTCTTGTACCGCTTGCCAACCTTTTAAACCTCGCTGTTAACATTATCTTCGACATCGAGCCGAGTGCCGATGTGGGGGTGAACACCAACCTTTCGGTCGTGTTTTTATTTGTATCGGTCTGCATTATACCGGCTGTGCTTGAAGAGGTGTTGTTCCGCGGACTAATCCAGCGGTTTTTGATGAGGTTCGGCGCGGTGCGCGCGATAATCATCACCTCACTTATCTTCGCCTCACTTCATATGCAGGGGGTGTTGTCGGTCTTTATCCTCTCACTCGCCCTGTCTGTTGCAATGTGGCTGTTCAAAAACCTGAAATTTGTGATAATTTTGCACCTCTTTAACAACTGCTTTGCTTTTATACTCTACCTTTTATCCTATTATTTAGACGGGAATTCAGCGTTTGTGTTTAGCCTTGTGCTACATGCAACATTTGTGCTCTTATCACTCATCGCCGCAGTTTCGGGGAGGAAAAATTGCCAAAATCAGATAATTATTATATGGAAAAAGCGCTGTGCCTCGCCAAAAAAGCTATGAAAAAGGGGGAGGTGCCGGTCGGCGCGGTGATAGTCTGCGATAAAAAAATAGTCGCAAAGGGCTATAACCGCCGTGAGGGGAAAAACGACGCCGTCGCGCACGCGGAGCTTATCGCGATAAAAAAAGCCTGCAAAAAACTGGGTCGATGGCGGCTGTCGGACTGCGATTTATACGTCACGTTGGAGCCCTGCCCCATGTGCGCCGGTGCAATAATCAACGCAAGGATAAAAACGGTGGTGTTTGGGGCATACGATCCCAAGGCAGGTGCCTGCGGCTCGGTCGTAGACCTTTTTGCTCTTCCTTTCAACCATCGACCACAGCTGTGGGGCGGTGTCATGCAGGAGCAATGCGGCAATATATTGAGCGACTTTTTTAGGAATTTACGCCAAAGGAAGAGAAAGGGCAAAAAAGATTGAACAAGACCCTATTGTTGAGCGGCGGCAGCTCCGGTATCGGTAAAGCCATTGCAGAGCTTTTTTTGCAAAAAGGTTGGAATGTATGTTTTAGCTACCATACCGGTGAGTCGTCGGCAAACGAGCTTTGTCGGCAGTACGATAATGCACGCGCTATCAAGATAGACTGCGCAAAAAGTGGCGATATAAAAAGGTTTGTCGCCCACTGCCTTGATGAGTTTGGCGGTTTTAACGCGGTCATTTCATCGGCAGGGGTGACGGCACAACATCAAATTCAGGATATAACCGACGAGGAGTTGCACAGAGTTTTTGATGTCAATTTTTTCGGGACTTTTTATCTTTTTCGGGAATGTGTGCCGCATTTAGTGTCAAAAAAATACGGTCGAATGGTGGCAATCTCCTCCGTGTTTGCACAGGAGGGGGGCGCGTGTGAGACACACTACAGCGCCTCCAAAGGGGCGATAGACAGCCTTGTTCGCGCCCTTTCATCCGAGCTTGCACCGAGCGGTGTCACGGTCAATGCAATCGCCCCCGGCATTGTCGACACCCCGATGAATGAGATGCACGACAAAAAGGAGTTGTTAAAATACACACCGCAACGACGGCTTTGCACCCCATTTGAGGTGGCGAGCCTCGCCCACTTTCTCTGTAGCGGAGTATCGGAATACATAACAGGGGAGATTATTCGTCAGGATGGCGGAACAAACTTTTAAGCACATGAAAGGACCGGTGGCATGTTCAACGAAATTTTATACTACATAAATCCATTAAACTGGGATATCAATGGGATATTTGTCTCACTATCCTCCGCCCTTGCGCCGGAGCTTTTGTTGTTATTTATCCTTGTTTTCGCGACTTTTCTCACGAGGGTTATCGACTTTAAAGGTCGCTCACTCTTGCCCTATCTTCTCAGCAGTGGTGTTGTGGCATTGTTTTTTATTCTTCGTTTTATCGGTGTGGGGAATATTTTTGTCTTTGTGATGCCCGTTATATACTTTATTTTCATAGCCGTGCGCCAGATGGTGCGTGGTCTGGAATATAAGATGTACGACTTTAAATCCGAGACTAAGATGCACAATGTTGACTCCGCACCGCCGCCCATTGTGGCACAGATTGTCATTATTTTTTTTGATTCACTCGGCATAACGCTGAGTGTCCTGCCGCTATTTTATATTTTTCAGGCATTTGAGCAGTTTGAAACCATGCCGAATCTTATCACAATATTGATAGGTTGCTTTTTCATGATATATGCAACCCTGTCGTTGCTCGCCTGTAGCCGTCAGGTAAAGGAGCGTGTTGACAAGGATAAGGAGGAGGAGAAGCGTCGGGGTTATATTTCGGACGGGAGGTTTAAACGCTCTCAAAGTCCGGTGCAATACTATGAGCTGATATTTTGGACAGGGGTTTTCCTAAGCGGACTTATCTTTTATATCGGCATCGGTCAGTGGTTTTTTGCACTTATAGGCTACCTCATGATAGGTCAAATAATGAAAAAACAGGCGGCAGACCACGAAAAAACCCGTCGAGCATTTTTAAAGCAAAACAAAGATTATGATAAATATCACCGCACCACCCCGATTATCTATCCATTCTGGCCGGCACATACCCTTTTGAAGGAGACCGACACCGCCGTCATAACCAAGACCGTCTCGGCACACGACAAGGGCAAACCGGACACCGAGGGTGAGCAGGGTGAGGGAGACACCGACGATAAAAAAGGCAAGAAAAAGCGCCCACCCAAGAGTGAGCGCCCGAAAAAAGAGCCAAAAGCTGTAAAAGAGAAAAAGGAAAAACCGACAAGACCACCGAAAGCGGAAAAAGGCAAATAAAGGCTATTTTGTAAGCTCCACCGCCTCTTTGCAAAGTTTTGTGATCTCATCGAACTTTTTATCTGAAATCAAATCGGACTTCACCATCCATGTGCCGCCGCAACAGGCAATCTTTTCATACGAAAGATACTCCTTGACGTTGGCAGGATTGACACCGCCGGTCGGCATAAATTTAAGTTTAGGGAAGACCGGCGCGACATTTTTAATATATTCAAGACCGCCCGACACGCCGGCAGGGAAGAACTTAACAAGGTCCAGTCCGGCATTGACCGCCTTGGTCATTTCCGATGGATTAACACAGCCCGGCACAATCGGAATACCCTTTGATATACAAAAATTAACCACATCATCGCTATAACCCGGGCTGACGATAAATTTAGCACCGGCGGCGATGGCGCGCTCACACTGTTCGATGTTGAGTATGGTGCCGGCACCGACTATGACATTCGGGCAGTTTTGTGCTATAAGTCTTATCGACTCCTCGGCAGCGTCGGTGCGAAAGGTGACCTCCGCCGCCGGAATACCGCCGAGCTCCAACGCCTTTGCAAGGGGGACTGCATCCTCCTTATCGTTGATTGCGATGACCGGTATGATACCGATGTTCGAGAGCTGTTCTAAAATAGTGTTCATCATTTTATCCCTTTATTATATTATTATTCCACCACCGACTACTGCGTTGTATCCGTCGTACTCGGAGTATAGCACCAATGATTGACCTTTTGCCGGCGCAAAAACCGGTGTTGAAAATTCAAGCGTGATTGTATCCTCGCCTTTACCCACCACACGACAGGGGGCTAAAGGTGCGGTACTGCGAATTTTTGCGGTCATTATCCTATCCGATAAACCCTCAAAAATAGGATTTATAAAAGGAGCTTTTATGACGACGGTTTTATGCATTACCTCCACTTTATCCGCGAGGATAATGTCACCACTCGGCTCAATACTCTTGACATAAAGAGGATGGGCGTAGGAGATGCCGAGACCTTTTCGCTGACCGACGGTATAGTGATAACTGCCGAGGTGAGGGTGCCTTTTGCCGTTTGGAAGTATAAAATCACCCTTTTTAGCGGTAATATTGCGCGTGGCTAAAAACTCGGTATAATTGTCGCAAAAACACAGTTCCTGCGAGTCGGGGCGATTTGCGGAGGATAAATTTTGTGAAAATGCCAGCTCACGCACGTCATTTTTTATGTAACCCGACAGCGGCAAGAGTAGTCGAGAGAGTATTTTTTGCGGTACACGGTAGAGCATATAGCTCTGATCTTTTTTTATGTTGTCGGCGCTGCAAAGTATAACGCCCTTACGTGTTTCGACAATTTTTGCGTAGTGTCCCGTCGCTATTTTTTCGATGTTTAGGTCGTTTGCAAGTGATGTTAAGGCTTTTAACTTAACACTCGGATTGCAGATAATACAGGGGTTCGGTGTGTTGCCGTTTTGATAAGACTCACAAAAGTCAGCAAGAACCCTGCTTTCAAATTCGCCGCGCATGTCGAGGACGTGGTGCTCGGTGCCAAGCTCCCCTGCGAGGGTTCGCGCGCGCCGGGCCTCCGATAAATGTCGGTCGGAAAAGATTATCGAGGCGGTGGTGACTTTATATCCACGCTCTTTCAAAATCAGCACCGAGGCGGAGGAGTCGACGCCACCTGACAGCCCGACGAGAACAGTATCAGTGGTGGTCATGATCACCCTTTTTATAGTCCCCGAGTATCGGCGTCGGGTCGATGCCTTTTGAGATGTAATAGTTGCCGAGGGCATCCTTGACCGCCTCCTCGGCGAGCAGACTGCAATGCACCTTATTGGGGGGGAGACCGTCCAGCGCCTCCATGACCGCTTTGTTGGTCAGCCTCCCTGCCTCCTCCAACGTTTTGCCTTTTATAAGCTCCGTCGCCATCGAGCTGGTCGCGACGGCGGCACCGCAACCGAAAGTTTTAAACTTAATATCCTCGACCTTGCCGCCCTCAATCTTCATAGATATTTGCATTATATCGCCGCACTTTTCATTGCCGACCGTGCCAACGGCATTTGCATTCTCCACCTCGCCCACATTCCTCGGGTTGGTGAAGTGGTCCATTACCTTTTCGCTGTACATTTGGTTTTTCCTTTCAAACTACAATTAATCTTTCCAAACAGGGGACATGGTGCGCAGACGCGCCACAATACTTTTCGTCTCCTGTGCGACCTTTAAAATCTCCTCCTCGGTGTTCTCGGCGGATAGAGAGAATCTTATCGTCCCCTGTGCCGTGCCGTGGGAGTGACCCATCGCGAGCATAACATGACTCGGGTCGAGCGAGCCGGAGGCACAAGCCGAGCCGGAGGATGCCGCGATGCCCTGCATATCCAAAAACAGCAGTATGCCCTCACCCTCAATACCCTCAAAGGATATGCTCAATATACCGGGCAGGCGATTTTGTTCATCGCCGTTGATGCGCACCTTTTTTATCTCACACAGTTCCTGTTGAAATTTGTCACGAAGTGATGATATAAGTTTTGCTCGCTCACCCATATCGGAGTGTGCAAGCTTTAATGCCGAGGCAAGACCGATTATACCGGCTACATTTTCGGTGCCGGCGCGTCGGCTTTTCTCCTGCCCACCGCCGTCGATAAGCGACTCCACCGACAACCCTTTTCGAATATAAAGTGCCCCAATGCCTTTCGGACCGCCGAATTTATGCGCCGAAAGGTTGAGCATATCCACCCCGAGCGATGCGGCATCGACCGGTATGCTACCCACCGCCTGCACCGCATCGGTGTGAAATATTATCTCGTGCGGTTTTGTGATGGCACACAGCGACTTGATATCCTGTATCGTCCCCATCTCGTTGTTGGCGAGCATGATACTGCAAAGACCGGTATTTTTATCTATAGCGTTACTTAGCGTCTCACATTCAACCTGCCCTTTGGTGTTGACCGGGAGGATTTTCAGCTCAAACCCCTCCCTTTTAAGAGCCTCGGCACAGTGCATGACCGCATGATGTTCGATAGCACTTATTATTATGCCGTTCCTGCCGCGCCTTTTCATGGAGCGTGCACCACCCTTGAGTGCCCAGTTTATCGCCTCGGTACCGCCGGAGGTGAAGTACAGCTCACGGGATGCGACACCGATAATCTTTGCTACCTCCTCACGCGCCGTCTCCACCTCTTTTTTAACGTTTTGAGCGGCGGAGTAGACGCTGGAGGGATTATAATAAAACGACTCGAGATAGGGGAGCATGTCCGCCAGAACCTCTTTTTTAAGCGGAGTCGTCGCCGCGTTGTCAAGATAGATCATTGTATTCCTTTAAATCCTAAAATCCTCATAGGTAAAATCACCCAGCCGCGGCTGTTTTCTCGGCACCCGTTTTAGCGGAGCGTAGACAAATTTTTTGCAGCTGAAAAACGGTGATGTGAAACCTCTTTTTTGGCACATAATACGCCGATTATCATGTGAAAAGTTGCCAAGCTCGCAATAACAACAAGCCGGCTCAATCTTCGCACCAAATAATTTTGACTTTTTATATCTCGCCATAAAGAATATTCTACAATCCCGTCAGTATGTTTACCTACTAATATAATATAACACTTTTTTATTGTTGTAAACCTTTTTTTAACACAAAATCCTTGAAACTGATAATAATTATCATAAACGCTATAACTGATAGCTCGAAACTATACTGATATGGTAGAATATACAAATTTTCTGTCGGTAGTATAGCAGGGGTGACACTCAAAAATAACTTTGTGGCGATAAATAATAGCATTAAACTGAAAAATGCACACAAAATTCTGCCGATTATAAAAGATGCAAACTTTACATTCCCGTCCAGAATGATATATACCTGACAAAAAGATGATATGCCGAGGAGCGCAAGTGTCAGACCGACAGCATATATTCCACCCTGTGAAGCGGCAGGCAGGGCGGTCGAAAATTCAAATACCATCGCGAACAACGACGCCGGCGTATCCGGCAAAACCGGCGCGACAACCCCTGTCAAGGTGCCGAAAAAAAGGATAAAGCCTGAAATATACAGCGTGTTAAGGCTTGAATTTTTCACCGCCTCGACAAGGTGATGCGAAAGTGATACCTTTTCATAAATAAAATTTGTTCGTCTTTTTTCTGCCTTTGCACCTATCGACATCAATGAGGCGGTGATTAGTGCTGCCAGAATGTTAGCGCTTGCGAGCATTAGACCGATTTCATAGCTGTTGAAAAACACCCCGCCGGCAACAAGTATCGAAAAGGGGAGACTGGGTATAAAAATCATAGGGAGCAACCTTCTGCACTCCTCCCTTGACAAAACTTCCTGCTTTATAAGCCTTGCGGCAGCGCTCGCACCGGCAACAAACCCACCGGCAAGTGATAAAAACACCACCACACCTGCCCTTTTGTCCGCGATTTTGAGTATGTATCTTGTAAAAGGGACAAAGACAAGCCCGAGCACCCTTGCAGTCGTTCCAAACGTTAAAAAGGAGGACATGACCATAAAGGGGAATATGGCCGGCAGAACCGAATCGGTAAGATAGTGAAGCGTCTCACCGAAAGACTGTGCCACATTATCGGGGCGGGACAGCATCAACAACAGCATTAAAAATCCAAGCGATAAACCCAAAGTTTCCGGCAAAGTCTTGATATTTAGCATATTATCACCACCATTTTTCTATAATTATATATATGATTTTAACCTAAGATAGATACCGAAAGAGGGGAATGTGCATGAGGTTATTTAAAAACTTAATCAAAAAAATAGACGATAAACTGCCGCGCTACTATTCACCCATATCACAAAATTTTATTACAATCGATACCCGAGGTAGAGTTAATATTGCGGATTGTGACAAGATAATCTCATTTACCGACATGTTGCTCGTGATAGCACAAGGTCGCATGACGTTGACATTTGTAGGGGAGGGGTTGAGCCTGCAAAACCTCTCACGGCACAATGCGCGTCTTTGCGGCAAGGTAAATAGCATACGTATAGACAAGGGGGATAATTAATATGTTCGGTAAAAATCTTATCGGATTTTTAGCGCACACCGTCGTTGTTTGTGCCGAGGGCGGCAATACCGAACTGCTCCTGTGTCGGCTCATGGCATCCGGAATAACACCCAAAGAGGTGCACGCCATACCATATGGATTGGTGTTTACAATATCGGCGCGCAGCTATAAATCGCTACCTGCTTTGCGCAAGGGCACCGGCAGTCGAGTATATCTTGTGCGCAAATCCGGTCCCTTTTTTCTTTTTAAAAGAATATACCGTCGTCGAAGCCTTGCGATAGCAATAATTTTGTTTTTTATAACAATGTATCTGTTATCGGGGCTTGTCTGGAGGATTGACACCGGCGCACTATCCGGCGAGGATGCAAATTTAATAAAATCCATGCTCTACACCGAGGGGATTTATCCCGGTGCTATTGCAGACAGTGAGCATCTACGACTTGCGGAGCAACGGATACTGATGAAAAGCGACCACTTCGCCTATCTCAAACTCAACTTTTCCGACGGACGACTAAATGTGGAGGCGACCCTGCCGAACGACTACATAAATATAGGAAGCGGCAGTGAGCCGCTATATGCGGCATTTGACGGCATAGTGCAAAGCATAGAGGTGTATGAGGGATATGCGATGGTTAAGATCAACCAGTCGGTCTCAAAAGGGGAGAAATTGGTGGACAACATAAAACTCAACCGTGACAATGTCCCCGTGCCATCAGAGGTGTATGCCACCGTCACCGCCTATACCGATGTCAGCTACACCCGGGCGGAGCCTTTAAATCAGGAGGTTCGAGTGCTCACAGGCGAGTCTAAAACGTTATATTCTTTTTCGTTTTTATCCTTTCGCATCCCTTTTTATCTCAATGCAGAGTATGACCCCTCACATCAGCGCAACACCACCGTGAAACCGGTTACTTTTTTGGGGTTTAAACTGCCGTTAACGATAGAAAAAACAGAGCTGTACGAAAGTACTTTGCAGGAAATAACCCTTTCCCCCGAGCAGGCATCGCTCAACGCACAACAGGATATCGCGGCTCAACTGTCGAACGATTATTCCTATCCTGTCGTTTTATCTAAAAAAATCACCTCAGAACAACAAAAAGACACAATATTAATAACCGTCGATTACGAAATCGTAGCTAATTTTATAAAAAATTAGAAAAAGGCTTTACATTTTGGTGAAAAATTGCTATTATATATACAAGAAAAACTTTAATAAAAAAATAGCAACTTTATGAGGTTGAATGATAGAGGAAATTATCGAGCTTGACCACTCGGACGATATGCTGACACTCTTCGGGCATAACGATGAATTGCTCGGAATTTTGACCGGTGAATTATCGGTGCTTGCCGTTACCCGTGACGGGGTTTTAAAGCTCTCGGGTGAGAATGCCGGCGTAGCCAAAGCGGCAATTAATGCAGCGTTAGAGCTGTCAAAACACGGCAGGGACATCGATGCACAGACTATAAGATACTGCATCGGTCTTGCAAAAGCTGGTCGCACCGGTGAGGTTGCCTCACTGTCCGGCGACCTTGTGGCAATCACCATCAAGGGCAAACCGGTCTATCCTAAAACGCTTGGGCAAAAACACTATATTGAGGCGATAAAAAACTCAACCATCACGTTCGGTATAGGACCTGCCGGCACCGGCAAGACATATTTAGCCGTCGCGCTTGCAGTCAAGGCGATAAAATCCCGTGAGGTTTCCCGTATAATATTGACACGTCCCGCGGTGGAGGCAGGGGAGAAGCTCGGCTTCCTGCCCGGCGATCTGCAAAACAAGGTCGACCCTTATCTGCGTCCACTCTATGATGGGCTTTATGACATGCTCGGTGTCGAGGCATTCTCCCGTATGTTGGAAAAAGGTCAAATAGAGGTCGCACCCCTCGCATATATGAGAGGGCGCACGTTGGACGATAGCTTTATAATTTTAGATGAGGCGCAAAACACCACACCGGAGCAGATGAAGATGTTTTTAACCCGTCTCGGGAACGGCTCAAAGATGGTCATCAACGGTGATATCACGCAGGTGGACCTTCCCGGCAATATGAGGAGCGGCCTAATAGAGGCAACAAAGATAACGATGGATATTGAGGGGATAAAAAGGATAATTCTCAGCTCAAAAGATGTCGTGAGGCATCATTTAGTTGAGGCGATAGTCTCAGCATATGAGAAGTATGAGAAAAAGAATAAAAAAACAGAAAGGAAGGTAGGCTCTAATGAAAGACAAGGTATGTATCATCGCCCGTCAAAGTGAGATTAAAATCCCGACCGGAACAAGAATTTTGATAAGACGTTGTTGCAAGGCGGTTCTCAAAAACGAAAATTTTCCCACCGATGCCGAGGTTACGGTCTCGCTCGTCAACAACAGCGAAATCAAAAAGCTCAATAACGAATACCGCAATATTAATGACAAGACCGATGTTTTATCTTTTCCGATGGGTGAAAACGGCAAATATGACATTAATAAAGAGACGGGCGCCGCCCTGCTCGGTGACATTGTCATCTCACTGGAAAAGGCGTTTGAGCAGGCACAGCGGTACGGTCACGACCTGCAACGTGAGCTTGCCTTTTTGACGGTGCATGGCATGTATCATCTGCTCGGTTATGACCATGAAAAGGGCGGTATTGAATCCACCCAAATGCGCGAAAAGGAGGAGTTGACCCTGACCCAGCTCGGTCTGCCGCGCACCACCGCATTCCAAACATAGCGATGAGAGACTTTTTGCTCTCGTTCAAATATGCATATAAGGGATTTATAAGGGCCGTTCAAGGTGAGCGCAACCTGCGTTTTCATCTCGTCGTGGGTTGTTATGCGCTATTTCTTGCCTTTATGTTGGAGTTGCCACCCGATCAATTTGCAATTCTTGTGCTCGCGGTAGCACTTGTCATATCCCTTGAACTTGTCAACTCCGCAATAGAGCGCTCGCAAAATATTATAAAAGATGAGTATTGTGAGCAAATCGGTGCCGTCAAGGACATTGCCGCCGCCGCGGTCTTGGTTGGTGCGATATGCGCTGTTGCGGTCGGTTTTTTACTTTTTTTTGACCCGGTCAAATTGATGGGGGTCGCGCTTGTGTTTGCCGGCAACCCTCTTTATATCCTGCTTTTTGTTATAAGTGTTATTCTATCGATATTTTTTGTGTTTAAATTTAAGGGACGTTAATGCGCAGTATTTTTATTTCTGTTGTCGGTCGTACAAATGCCGGCAAATCCTCACTCGTAAACCTTTTTGTCGGTGAAAAGGTGGCTATTGTCACCCACAAACCGCAGACCACACGTAGCAGAATTACCGGAATTGTGACAAAAGGTGATGTGCAATACGTCTTTTATGACACGCCGGGTCTGCACAACGTGCGCACCAAACTCGGGGAGAGGATGACATCCTATGCAAAACATTCCATAAACGATGTCGACCTCATTATCACCATGTTCGCACCCTCCAAAAAATTTTATGAGGACGAGCTGGATTTTATTTCCCGAATAAAATCCTCCCCTGTGCCGGCGGTCGCGGTCTTAAATAAGTGTGACCTTTTATCGGAGGAGGAGATTTTATCACAAAGCAAACGCATCGAGGACACCGGTGCATTTTCCGAGGTGTTCTGCCTGTCGGTATCGGAAAAACGCGGCACCGACATACTATTTGATGCACTGTATAAATTTTCAAAGGAGGATGTGCACCACTACCCCGACGAGAGCTTTACCGACCTGCCGAGCACTGCATTTGTGGCGGAGATTGTGCGCGAAAAATTATTGTTGCTGTTAGAGCATGAGGTGCCGCACGGCATTGCGGTCACCTGTGAACGATTTAAAAAGCGTCAAAGCGGTATAATAGACATAGATGTCGATATCGTTTGTGAAAAGCAGACACACAAGGGCATCATTATCGGTAAGGGTGGCAAAACGCTCAAAACCGCCGCCACCGAGGCAAGACTGGATATGGAGGAGCTGTTTGGCTCAAAGGTCAATCTCAAATGCTTTGTAAAGGTGCGTGAGGATTGGCGTGACAGCAATGTACAGCTTAAAAACTTTGGCTATAAAAAAGACAGATGATGAGTCTTTAATCATAACAAAGGGGATTGTAATCGCCGAGCGCAGTAACGTGAGGTCGGAGCGTGCACTCACGCTCTACACCGAAAAGCTCGGCGTTATTGACGTATTCGCTCGGGGTGCAAAGGGGACTAAAAACGCGCTTTATTCCGGTCTTGCACTCTTTCAATACTGTGAATTCGGCATTGCAGAACGAAAAGGGCACTTTTTCACTGTCTCCACCGCCGAGAGTTTAAACTCTTTTTTTTCACTATCGCAAACATTGGAGGGGGTGTCACTCGCGCTGTACTGCGCCGAGTTGGTGCGAATTATCGACCCCATCGGGGAGGAGGCGGCGGCACATCTACCATTCTTTTTGAACACCCTGCACCTGATAATTAAAAGCGAATACGATCTCGACCTTTTAAAGGCAATTTTCGAACTGCGCACCATGTCGGGGCATGGATTTATGCCGACGGCTGTGGCGTGCTCCTCCTGCTTTGAATATAAAGAGTCGGAGCATATGCTGGACTATCGCTCCGGCAATCTGCTCTGCGCCGATTGTGCCGCTGAGCAGGGATTTAACTGCAACCTCTCCACCGCCGGAATAGCGGCAATGCGCCATATAATTTTTTCCGATATACGCTCGGTGTTTTCCTTTAAAATAAATAAACCTGAACAGTCCGGTCTTTATAAAGAGGTGGAGCGTTTTACCCTTTGGCACCTCGATAAAAAACCGAAATCACTCGAATTTTACCACAACTTAACTACAAAAGGTAACCATGGATAGAAATTATAGATTATTAGAATTCGACATCATCCTTAAAAAAGCCACGGAATTCGCCGTGTGTGAGGAGGCAAAACAGGCTGTTTTAAACTGCCGGCGCGCCACCGGCTCCCATGAAATGCAGTTGCTGTTGAAAAAAACAGACGCTGTCGGTGTCATGTGCACATCGCAGGGGGCGCCGTCGTTATTCAGCGTATCTGCCGACCTGCCGTCTATCTTAAAACGCGCCGAGCTCGCCGGGACACTTTCTATGGGGGAGCTTTTGTGTGTTGCCTCGGTGCTGAAAAATTGCGACCGACTTTTAAAATTTCGTGACAGTGTCGAGAATTTTGACATGGTACTGGACGAGGATTTTTTCTTTTTATACCAAAACAAGGATTTTTTGGAGCGTTTAACCACCTCCATCCTGTCCGAAACCGAGATGTCGAGCAAGGCGAGCGGGGAGCTTGCGAGGATAAGGCGCGACATAGTCAACACCGAGCAGTCCATCAAGGAAAAACTTGAAAAAACAGTTCGCTCCGGTGATGATGCACGGTTTTTGCAGGACAATGTTGTCACCATGCGCAACGGTCGATATGTCGTGCCGATTAAGGCGGAGCACAAGGGGGATTTCTCCGGGGTTATCCACGACGTTTCCGCCTCCGGCTCCACCGTCTTTGTCGAGCCTGCCGCCGTGGTGGAGGCGAACGCCAAAATACTGCGGCTGAAAAATGAAGAACAGCGTGAGATAGAACGCATATTAATTGACTTCACCGGTATCGTTGCCTCCATTTCCGATCGGCTGTTAAACGGCTATAACGCGATGGTCGCCCTTGATATTCTGCTTGCAAAGGCGCGCCTTGCACTGTCACAACGTGCGGTATGTCCGAGCGTATCCCACGAGAGGCATTTTTCGTTGCAGGCGGCGAGACACCCGTTAATATCGCGTGATGAGGTGGTGCCGATTGACATCTCGCTGGGCGATGAGTATGAGACGCTCATTATAACCGGACCTAACACCGGTGGCAAGACGGTCACGCTTAAAACTGTCGGGCTATTGTTAACCATGGCATCGCACGGTTTTTTAATACCGGCGTCGGAGCGCAGTGTCGTCACATTTTTTGATGATATTTTTGTGGATATCGGCGACGAGCAGAGCATTGAACAGAGTCTTTCCACCTTTTCCTCCCATGTGAAAAATATAAAAAACATACTTGACCATGTCGGCAAAAACTGCCTTGTGCTGTTGGACGAACTCGGTTCCGGCACCGACCCTGCCGAGGGTGCGGCGCTCGCCACCGCAATAATCGAGCAGTTAATGGATAAAGGGGTTTTTTTAATCGCCACAACCCACTATGCCGAGCTGAAAATCTTTGCACTTGAAACGGAGAATGTCCAGAATGCGAGTTGTGAGTTTGACGTCGCCACCCTGCGACCGACATATAAAATAATCCTCGGCGTGCCGGGGCGTTCCAATGCCTTTTTAATTGGGAAACGTCTCGGTCTGTCGGACGGTTTGATTGACAGTGCCGCGCGCCACCTCAGCGCCGAAAATAAACGATTTGAAAAAGTTTTAGCGGAACTTGACCGAATAAAACTTGACATAAACAACCAAAACGAGTATATTAATAAATTAAGGGAGGAAACATCCTCAACACTAAAAAGTGCAAACCTCGCAAGGGAAAAGGCGGAAAAAGAGGCGGCGCTCATCATCGATAACGCAAGACGTTCGGCAAAAAAAACCTTGTCCGACACCGAGAATGAGGTGCATCGCCTTATGGACGAAATTCGTCGCCTGCAAAAGGCGGAGCGAATGAGTGCGAACGAAAAGGCGGCGGCGGCAAAGGAGCTGCTCAAACGCTCCGAGGCAGGTATATCCGGCATGTCGTTTAAAGAAGATGAGGGGGAGTTCACCCCTATCAAAGAGTGCAACGTCGGCGACAGCGTCTATTCCATCGATCTAAAGCGCAACGTCTCGGTCTTTTCGGTCGATAAATCAAAAAAAACCGCGGTGGTGGTGTCCGGCAACATCCGCTCCACCATACAGTTTTCACGGCTCGGTACCGCCAAAAAAAGTGAGCAAAACACACGCCCAAAACGCCGTGAACGCAATGCAGGCGTGACCTCGACCGCCGACCGAAAGGCCTCAAGTGAGCTGATGCTCATCGGTAAGAACATCGATGAGGCATGTATGCTCGCCGACATTTTTATCGACAATGCTGTGATGTCAGGGCTTAACATGGTCTATCTTGTCCACGGCAAGGGCACCGGCGCCCTGCGTAAGGGGTTGCACCAACATCTGCGCACCCATCAAAGCGTCAAATCCTTTCGCCTCGGGTTATACGGCGAGGGGGAGGACGGTGTAACCATCGCTGAATTAAAATAAATATGGAGATAAATTGAGTAAACTTGAACACATTGTAACGAGCAGTGAGGTGGTAACCCTCTGCTCAAAAATGTTGCGTTATAACGACAAAAGGCTTATCGATCACGGTGTGCGTGTCGGATATATTGCAAATTTATTATCGGAATATCTTGAGACTGCTAACCCCATTAATAATAAATGCCTCTACCTTTTGTCCGTTTTGCACGATATCGGGGCATATAAAACGGAAGAGGTCAGCAAACTATTACAGTTTGAGACGGACAATATTCACGCCCACTCGGTCTATGGATACCTCTTTATCAAACACCTCACACCACTAAAAAACTATGCCAAGGCAATTTTATATCACCATTACCCGTATGACGAGCTTAACAGCGGTGATTTTATCTTTGACTATGCACAACTTTTACACATTGCGGACAGGATAGATATCGGGCTAATGCGCAAAATGTCCCTCGACGAGATTAAAATCGAACTCACACGTATAAATTCAATCCACCCGAAATTTCTCGCGGCTTTTCACCGCATGTTGTCGGACAATGCGTTGCAAGTTGACGGTCTGAAACAAAGGGTTGATGACTACAAAAATAAAATTATCGCCTCGCTCGAAATCAATGCCGATGAAATTGAGGATTTCGTCATGATGTTGGTCTATATTATCGACTTTAAAAGCCCTGCCACCATGTTACACTCGGTCAACACCACGGCGGTCAGCGGATTTTTGGCGGAAAAACTCGGGCTTGATAAACGTGATGCCGATCTGTTATACTCCGCCGCGCTGGTTCACGATGTCGGCAAGATTACCACCCCTACAGCTATACTTGAGTCGGAGGGCAAACTCAGCGACGACGAAATGACGATAATGAAGCTCCACACCACCGAGACGGAGAATTTGCTGTATGGCGTTTTTACCGACGAGATTATAAAACTTGCCGCCAGTCACCATGAAAAGCTGGACGGCACCGGCTACCCCCATGGTCTCACCGCCGAGGAGATGCCGACAACCTACCGTGCGTTGGCGGTCGCTGATATCACCAGCGCGCTGATAGGCAAGCGAAGTTATAAAGACAGCTACAGTTGGGACAAAACCATCGGCATACTGCGCGACATGGCTAAAGCCAACAAGATTGACGCCGATATCGTCGAGATTGTCGCGGAAAACTTTGTGGAGTTGCAACAAATTTTAAAGGAAAAAGGTGCACCGGTCGCCCAAAAATACAATACAATCTTAGCGGAATATAAAGAGATGTTGACCTACCACGACCTGCCGGAGGTTTTCTACGCATAAATACTAAAATATATCACACCCTGCAAACGCAATATACATGCGGTTTGCAGGGTGTAATGTATTTCGACTTTACATTAAACTTCTTTAAAAAACTCCAGCACCTCGCCGTCTAAGCCATATACAAAAGCGATGTAAAGGTTCATGGGACATGGCTTTGAATCCACCGCCACACTAAACGGTTCAAGTTTTGTGGTTGCGCCTGCTTTTAATGCTGTGTTATAGGCAAAATCCACATCCTCCGCCTTTATTGCAAGGTGTAAAAAGCGACCCTCGGCAGGCTCGTCCTTGCCACCGGCGAACATCTCGATAAAATTTCCGTCGCCGATATCGAGCATGGCGGCGCGCCCGTCACCCTCACCCCAACTGCATTTTACATCAAATCCGAGCGCCATATAAAACTTTAGTGATGCCTCAAAGTCGTTGACCTTGAGGGCGACATGGTGAAAACCTGCACCTTTAATAACGTTGTTCATTTTTTTCCTTTCTAAAATTGTGTGGTCTATGTAGTTTTTCTACCTTTATTATGATAATGTTTTGCGAACAAAACACCCATCATCAACAGAATTGGGAATACAATAACCGCCAAAAAACCAAGCTGTAGACGGTCGGTATTCTCAAACACAGCACCGACCACCGAGGGACCGATACTGCAACCGATGTCACCGGCAAAGGCAAACATCGCAAACATCGCCGTGCCACCGGTCGGTATCCTTTTTGCACCGATGCTGATAGTGCCCGGCCACATTATGCCGACCGAAAGCCCGCAGGCGGCACACGCTATAAACGACAGGATAGGCAGGGTGGATATCGACACTGTGAGATAGCTCAAAAGGCAGAGTATGCCGGAGCCTATCATAAAAGTTGTGAGGTTTATTTTTTTGCTCATTCGACCGTAAAATGTCCTTGAAATACCCATAAATACAGCGAATAGGCAGGGTCCTGCAATGTCACTGATTAGCTTTGAGGTGCCAAGCCCCTCCTCCGCGAATGCCGATGCCCACTGACTCATGGAGAGTTCCGACGCGCCTGCGCAGACCATTATTAAAAGCAAAACCCAAAAAAGTTTGTTGCGCAGTAGACCCACAAAGGACAACTTGTTGTCATGCTCTATCTTCACCATCGGGGCAGTGGCAAAATATAGGCCGTTTGCGATGGGGAGAAGTGCCCAGATAAGCGATAAAATCCTCCAATTTTCAATGCCGAATACAAGGAAAAACATCGTGGACAACAGCACCACACCCACCTGCCCCCAGCAATAAAAGGAGTGTAACAGGCTCATTGCGCCTGCCTTGTGGTCGCTCGGACATGCCTCCATTATCGGGCTGGCGAGCACCTCAAATATGCCACCACCCACCGCATAACAAACAGTTGCGGTGAGCAGACCCATGAGAGGCGTCGGGAACACCTCGGGGAAGATGGTCAGCCCGACAAATCCAACCGCGACAAACCCATGCGCCATTATCATGGTGCGTTTTTGCCCGATGACATCGACAAACTTGATGGAGAGTATGTCAACTATAATTTGTGTAACAAAGTTTGTGGAAATAATCAATGATAGGTCGGTGAAGCTGAGGGAATATGTATCCTGAAAGGTCAAAAAAAGTAGCGGTGCAAAATTGACAAGCGCGGCTTGAACAATCAAACAGATAAAACACGCCCTTATGGTGTGTTTGTATTTTTTTATGTCGGTCATTTTTCCCTCATAATCCTAATTAATTATATCATATCATTAATGACAAAAAATTGCAACATGTATATTTACTATTGACAAAACAATATTATTCGTTGTATAATATAGTAGATGAAATAACATAGGAGTAGATATGGAATTTAGCGTAGCTGCAAAATTGCTGGATGCATGTGTACTCGGTATTGTACGTGAACGGGATACCTACGGATATGACCTCACACAGCGCATTGCCGAGAGCATCGAGATATCAGAGTCCGCGCTGTACCCTGTCCTGCGCAGGTTGTCGAAAGAGGGATTGCTTACCACATATGACATGGCATATGACGGGCGAAACAGAAAGTATTACAGCATAACAGAGCAAGGAATTGCTCGACTTATTCACTACCGGCAAAACTGGGACGAGTACAAACACAAAATTGACAACATATTGATAGGGGAATGACGATGGTTATGACAAAGGAAAAATTTTTAAAGAGATTGTGGAACGCCTTGCGCTTTTTGCCGCGTGATGAGCGTGATGATGCAATGCAATTTTATACCGAGCACCTCAACGAGGCGCAGGACGAACAGGCTGCGATTGCGGCATTGCCGTCACCGGAGCAGATAGCCGGCAGATTGATGAACGAGCTTGGCATAGAACCAAAAAGGGGTGTGTCGCCCGGCATGGTGGTGCTGATTATTCTGTCTTTGCCTATCACCATACCACTGGCGTCGACGGCGTTCGCTTTGGCTGTCGCATTCTTTTCGGTTTTACTCACCTTATCGTTGGTACCGCTTATTCTTTCCCTCTCATTTTTTGCTGTTGGGATTGCGTTCTTAGTATTTTTGGTGCCGGCATTCCTGCACAATGTCGCGACCGGCATATTGTTTTTGGGGATGATGTTGATATCGCTGTCGCTCTGCGTGCTGACCGGAATTTTATTTATATACGTTATTAAAGGTTTTTTTCGATTTATCAGGTTGATTTATCGAGCAATTTTTGACAGAGTTCCATATTATAAGGAGAGAGTATGAAAAAGATAATAATCATCGCCGCGGCAGTGGTTCTGCTGGTCGGCGTAATATTTGCCGGTACAGGCTACGCGCTGGGTGGTGAGACTGTGATTTACTACACCGAGGGCGGGTTAGTCTTTGGTGAGACGCAGGGGAGTTATGTGAGCGAGATTCTTTCCGGAGAGGTTGTCAACTTGGAGATAGATGTCGATGTCAGCGAGAGAATTTCGGTGAAAAGGGGGGAAGAATTCTCGGTTCGCTATAACGAAAAATACATGGAATTTTCAAACGACGGCGACACCGTAAAATTGACACAGGTCAATGATGTCAAAATTATGTTGTTCGGCATAGGTTCATGGAACATCCAAAACCACACGTTAGAGATAACGGTGCCGGAGGAGGTCACGCTACAAGATATAAAAATTAGTGCCTCGGCGGGTATTGTCGAGGTGGGCGAGATATCAGCCGAGAGTTTGAGTGTCAACAGCCATCTTGGCGATATAAATCTCAATAATATAACCGCCGACAGCGTAACAACGCTCATGTCGACCGGCGCGGTGAACATAAGAGAAATTGAGGCAAATATGTTGAGCATCGGCTCGTCGCTCGGCGATGTAAAGGTAGATGACGCGAGGATCGGCTCTTTTGCCGCTGACCTGTCGACCGGCAGTATGGACGCGAAAAATATTGAGATTACTCAAAAAGGGGAGCTCGAGCTCTCACTCGGTGAGTTGTCACTTGAATTAAAGGGAGATAGGGCGGACTATGAGGTTGAGGCTGTGGTTGACCTTGGAACAATGAGCATAGAGGGCGATGAAATCCCGACCCCGACGGTAGCCGGTGATGGTGAGGTTCCCATTGAGATAGAGGTAAATACCGGGGATATTAATGTCGAATTTAACGAATAAAAAATTTATCCTTTAAAAAATCACCGATCTTTTGAGCCGCGAGGTCGACAACATCTGTGGTGGAGCGTTTTTCAATATCGTTGCTCATGATGGAAAAAACAACTTTGATATTGTCTGCAAAGTATGCCGCGCTGACATCCGCACAATGATATATCTGTACTTATTTTTAATATTTATACTCAGTACATAGGTCTGCTCTTGATTGTCGGGAAAATAGTTTCGAGGGTTGATAAGTTCAATATTGTGGGAAAGAGGATTTTACTCGAGAGTTTGCAGTTTAAAGTATATTTCAGAGGAGGGCAGAGCGTCATCCGGGTCGGTGGTATCGCGCTTGTAATGAGTCTCGACACGTGCCGGTGCGTACTGACAGCCGCTCGCCTCAATATAAGCGATTATTTTTTTCAAGTCCCCTTTATTAAAAAAACCGACCTTAACATTTCTTAGCTCGTTTGCAACGCCGGGGTGAATGGTCTGATATGGGAGTGCGTCAATATCCACTATCGGCAACAATTCCGCACCACATTCGGTGCAAAACTGCACATTCGGCTCGTTTCCTCTTTTACAGTACACACAATCCATAAAAATAACCACATTTATACATCTTACAATAATATTTTAGTTTAAAAAAACAAGAATGTCAAAAACATATTTATTAAAGAGGTATTGCAAATCATACAAATTTGTAGTAATATAATCACATAGTAGATATGAAAGGAATAGTTATGATGGCTAAGGACATGAAGGTTGCGGTTATGACCGACATTAAAAAGATTGAATTTATACGTCGGGATATACCGACATGCGGACCGGACGAGGTGCTTGTAAAACTGGAATATGTCGGCATATGCGGCAGTGATGTGCACTATTTTGAGCATGGACGCATCGGTGATTTTGTGGTCGAACCACCCTTTGTGCTGGGTCATGAGGCATCCGGCACCGTTGTTGCGCTCGGGCAGGAGGTCACGCACCTCGCTGTCGGTGACCGCGTTGCATTAGAGCCGGGCAAGACCTGTGGCGAGTGTGAGTTTTGCCGTGGTGGTAAATACAACCTCTGCCCCGATGTAATATTTTTCGCGACCCCTCCCGTTGACGGTGTTTTTTCGGAGTATGTCGCGCATGAGGCAAAGCTATGTTTCAAACTGCCGGACGAGGTTTCATCGCTTGAGGGCGCAATGATAGAGCCGCTTGCGGTTGGTTTGCACGCCGCAAAGCAGGGCGATGCAGAGCCGGGGCAGACTGCAATAGTGTTCGGTGCAGGCTGTATCGGGCTGTGCTCTATGCTGGCACTTAAGGCTTACGGCGTCTCAAAGGTATACATCGCCGACATATTTGAAAGCAGGCTTGAAAAGGCGAAAGCGCTCGGTGCCGACGGCGTGATAAACACAAAATTAACGGACATATCCACTCTCGGTGTGGATTTTGACCTTGCCATTGATACCTCCGGTGTGTCGGCGGTGGTCAACTCCGCTATACATTCACTGAAAAAAGGCGGCACCATCGTGCTGGTAGGATACAGTGCAACCGGCGAATCCACGCTTGAAACCAGCGTCGCGCTTAACAAAGAGTTAACCTTTAAAACGGTGTTTCGCTACCGTCATATATACCCGATGGCTATAGAGTCGGTCGCCTGCGGCAACATTAAATTAAATGACCTCGTCACCGATACATTCGAGTTCGACGACCTGCAAAGGGCGATGGAGGAATGTATTGAGAAGAAGGAGACTATCATTAAAGCGGCTGTGAAGATATAGAACTACACTGCAAAACCACCGTAAAGCATTTATACTTTACGGTGGTTTTTTTGGAGCTACTGAAGCGACTTGAACGCTCGACCTGCTGATTACGAATCAGCTGCTCTACCAACTGAGCTACAGTAGCATTTTTAACTCTACGGCAAAATTTTTGTCTATGTTATTATAACACATACCTATTGAATGTCAAGATGATTGTTTGTAGCATTGACGCACAGTGATTTAGTGTTGTTTCGGCGAAACGGACGTCTCTACTTAACCATTTTAGCATAACAAAAGCATAAATGCAAGGGGTGGTTATCACTATTACTTATTAATTTCCAAAAAATCCTGTAGGGTTTAATAAAAAGTGAAGAAGTAATAAGTAAAAAATCCAACCTAAAATGTAGGTTGGATTTTTTGGTGCCGCTGACCGGAATCGAACCGGTACGGTATTTCTACCGAGGGATTTTAAGTCCCTTGCGTCTGCCAATTCCGCCACAGCGGCGACGCTTATACTATTATATATAATAATATAAGAAAAGTCAATCCCTTTTTATCGTGTATTTGTGGCTATATTTTATTCATTATAAAATCTACAGATATTTTTCCCGTCCCTTTTTGCGTCATACAGTGCGGTATCAGCCATGTGTGAAAGCTCATCATAACTGTGTTTCTCACCATTTATCATGACCACACCGGCGCTGACGCTCACATTGTCAAGCGACACATCATCAATCTCTATATTTTTTACATTGTCAAAAATGCGCTCAATAACGCGCTTTGATGCCTCAGGAGTGTTGACGTTATTCAACAACATTATAAATTCGTCGCCACCGAGCCTCCCCAATATATCACCGGAGCGAAGCCCTGCCCTTATTGCGAGCACCAAAGCCTTTAGATAGATATCGCCGGTCTGGTGACCGTATGTGTCGTTTACGCCTTTAAAATTATCTACATCAAGAATTGCAAGGGCATGGGTGTCACCAAGGCGGCGCCCCTCGTTTATCGTTTCGGTTATCTTTTGTGCCGCTGTCGCTCGGGAATATGCACCGGTTAGACTATCGGTCTCAATCGTGGTCTGCAAACTATCGGTCAAACGTTGGCTGGATTCAAGCGAGTTGATAAGCGCCCTCCTCGTGCGACGAGCTAACACAAGATTAATAACAAAATATAGTCCGAATATAACAACAAGGAATATCAAAAAGAGGATTGTGTCATCACTTATCTGTTGCAACATGTCAAGATTGACATCCGCGAGAACAATGCTCACAACACACCAGTCGGTGCCGGGCACACGCACCATGACGGCGGAGCGATCCTGTGAGTTAATCATATAGTTGAGGATAACGCTCTTGCCAGCCTCCATATCAGTACGAATGCTCTGTGTCGTATGCCCGTTATATATATCAAGTGAGCCTATAAAACTGTACATGTCACCATCTTGAAAAAGATTGTCATCACTGCCGCTCAAATAGATGGGTGTGCCGTCCACCTCGCACAGGTGATAAAAAGCCTCCCCACCAAAGCTCTTTAAATCTAAAACTTCGGAAAAATTGTCGAGGTAATATACGCCGTAAAGTTCCGCTATCCGCTCACCGTCACTGTATACCGGAATACCGAAAAGCAGGTATTCGGTGCCGTCATCATCATTGATAGGGGAGAATATCTTCACCTCGCCCTCTGTTGCAACGCCGAAAACCTCCGACATTTCAATATTCAAACTCTCTTTTTCACTGTTGATGGGTTGCTCACCCTCAAATGAGATAAATATATCGTCAAACTGTGTGTTATCTTTTGCTGTATTCAAAAAATAATAGATATCGTCGTTATTATCTAAAAAAACTGAAGTGTAATTTGCAAAGGCGGTGAGGCTTAGACTTGAGTCCTCCACCAAAAGCGCAATCTTGTCGGATAGACCGGTCGCAATCTCCGATAAAAAGGTGTCACTCATATTCTTCACCTTTTGTTGATTGTTGTTTGCAAAATATAGAAAGGAAAAAACGGTTAACAAAGCTACAACCACCGCACCCCAATAGAGGAAAGAGTTGCTCTTTTTATTAACATTTTGATTGTTAATATCGTTATTTTTTTCAGTGGACAACATGTTCCTCCCTTTTCTTTGTATAAGTATAATATCATTAATGACAATAAATATCAATACTAAATGATAAAAAAACACAAAAAAAACAAACAAAATAAAAAAAAGAGAAACGACAAGCGTTTCTCTCGGTAACAAAATTAAAGCCATTGTATATCTATGTCGAAAAATTGCGACTGATAGCATTGAAATTGCAAACCTCATAACATATACCACATTCAAGACAGCTGTTGTAGTCTATCTCTGCTTTATTGTCATTCAGTTCAATCACTCCTGTCAGGCACCTATCTGCACATTCACCACATCCGGTGCACTCCGGCGATATGGAATAGGCCCATTCGCGCACCTTTGCACCGCCAAAGTTGAAACGATAACGCATAACTTTATCATCGACGCACAGATCCAGCAGTTCTCCATCACCCTTTTTTAACCGGAACAGCTTGAAATTTTCAAGACATCGACGATACAGCGCCTTTGTACCTGCATTTTGTGCCCAGTATCTATCAAAAATTGCGGTGTCGAAAACCTCCTCCACCTCGGCGGAGATGCGCAGTGATATGCCGAGTTTGCCCCTTGTCATGTCGATGAGACTGCCGACAATATGCCCGTATTTTTTAACCTCGGCATAAAAAGGTTTGCCGCATGACATGCCGAAATAGAGGTTCCCCTCATCGTCCAGCGACTGTATTTCAATTATTCGCGAGGTGGGTGCGCTCCCGTCGGTGAGCATCGTCGCAACCGACATCCTGCCGATTTGCACTGTATGATCAAAGACGGTGCGCATTATTTCGTCATTTGTGCTCTCGCATGTAAGCCCCAGAGCATAGTTGTTGTTTGACATTACATTTCCTTCCAATTTATATTATGCATCCTCATAGCTGGTCTCAATCTTGACCTCGCTGCCAACCTTAAGGCGTATGGCAGGATAGATAAGTGCAACGCCGAGATAGATGAATGTGCCGACAATCTCCGGCACCGACAGCTCGATAGCAAGATAATAGCAAAATACCGCGCTCATAACAGCACCGATTATGCATATAAAGGTATAGAGTTTATCGTTGATTTTGAATTTTGACTTTGCCCATGCTTCCGGCACAACCTTTGGCATCCGAATAAGTGCCACACAGATAATAACGGTCAGACAGTTGGACAGGAAATTGCCGACGTTTGCAATGTTGCCTATCTGCCAATTAAAGAGGATTATGGAGGAGGCTAAGACATATATTATTATCAAAATCCAGTGGGGGGAATTAAAGCGTTTGTTTATCGCACCGAGTTTTCTCGGGAACCAGCCGTCGTTGCAAGCCTGCACAATAGGACCGACAATCCAGCCGAGGGCGGCGTTCAATGATGTGACCAGAGCAAACATCGCACCGCAAATCATAAAGAAAAGGTAGACGGGGTAGGGGAGGACCTCATACGCAGTGATCGCAAGCGATTTGCCGGCGATATCCGCAACGGGGAAAACACCTGCGGCAACTATGGCGACAAGAATATAGGTGACAAGGATAATACCGGAGCTTATCAATATCGCGATAGGTATGTCTTTTGTCGGGTTTTTACACTGTCTGCCAAAATTGACGATGAATGCCGAGCCGGTCGTTGCAAAGCTCATGAGAGCCGCCGCCGACATGACACCGCCAAAGCCGTCCAGCATCCAATCGGGTGGGGCGGTGAAGCCGGGTTTAACATGCCCGAGACCGAAACCGGCAAAGGCTAACAGTGCGATTATAAGCAGTATTACCATCGCATACTGCACCTTAGCCGCAACCTTTATACCAAGCAGGTTGACAACCACCATCACGGTGAGCACCAACATCGCAATAACCTGCATGTTGAGCTGTGGCACGAAGGATAGGACATAGTCCGCAAAGGAGAGGGAATAAAGTGCCGTGCCGAGGAAAAAGCTGATAAATACGACGGAATAAAGACCGCCGAAGTATTTGCCGCCAAAGAGGGCCGCCTGGGTATAAAATCCGCCATTCATTCGTATTGCGGAGGAGGAGAAAAACTGTGGCAGTGCCGATATGAGCACCATTATAGAACATACGACCAGAGCGATGACTATGGAGCGACCGGTGATGCCTATCGCGATGCCGGTCAGCGACATAATACCGCCGCCGATGACGTTGCCGATTGCGAGCGCGACAAGATCGCCGCGAGAGAGCACCTTACCCTCACCATTACTTTTTGACATAAAATCCCCTTATTTTCACAATTTCTTCACATTATAAGAATAAAACATGGGCGGTTAAATGTCAATGATAAATTATTGATATAATAAATTTAACGCAGGTGCCAACATGACACCTGCGTTAATATCAGTATATATGCTAATCTTTAGTACATACCGCCCATGCCGCCCATGCCGGGGTTTGGCATTGCCGGTGCAGGATTTTGCTCCGGCTCGTCGGCGACGAGTGCCTCGGTGGTCAGCACCATGGAGGCAACCGACACCGCGTTTTGTAGTGCACTTCTTGTCACCTTGGTCGGGTCGACGATACCTGCCTCAATCATGTCGACATACTGCTCGTTTTGAGCGTCAAAACCGTAGTTGACCTTATCGGAGTTGACAATCTTGTCGAGGATAACACTGCCTTCAATGCCGGCGTTTGCCGAGATCTGGCGAAGCGGTGCCTCCAAAGCTTTGAGCACGATGCCCGCGCCGGTCGCTTGGTCACCGGTAAGTGCAGCGGCAACAGCCTTTACAGCCTTGATTGTGTTAAGAGGTGCAACACCGCCGCCTGCGACGATACCCTCCTCAACAGCCGCACGGGTGGCGGAGAGTGCGTCCTCGATGCGGAGCTTTTTCTCCTTCATCTCGACCTCGGTTGCGGCACCGACTTTAATTACGGCAACACCGCCCGAAAGTTTTGCAAGGCGCTCTTGCAATTTCTCGCGGTCGAAATCACTGGTTGTGGTCTCTATCTGAGCTTTAATCTGACCGATGCGCTCCTTGATCTTATCGGAGTCGCCGCCGCCGGAGACGATGATGGTATTCTCCTTTTGGACGCAGACCTGACCGGCTTTGCCGAGCATCTCGATGGTGGCGTCTTTAAGCTCTAAGCCAACCTCTTCACTGATGACGGTGCCACCGGTGAGAATTGCTATATCCTGCAACATTTCCTTGCGACGGTCGCCAAAGCCGGGGGCCTTGACCGCAACACAGGTGAATGTGCCACGCAGACGGTTTACAAGGATGGTTGTCAGTGCTTCACCCTCGATGTCCTCCGCAACGATGACAAGTTTTTTGCCGGACTGTACAATCTGCTCGAGTAGCGGCAGTATGTCGGCGATAACCGAGATTTTCTTGTCGGTGATGAGAAGAACAGCGTCGTCGATGATAGCCTCCATCTTCTCAGCGTCGGTGACCATATAGGGGGAGATATAACCGCGGTCGAACTGCATACCCTCCACAACCTCGGTGTAGGTGTCGGCTGTCTTGCTCTCCTCAATGGTAATGACACCGTCGGAGGAGACTTTTTCCATCGCCTCGGCTATAAGACTTCCGATGGTCTCGTCCGCGGCGGAGATGGTGGCAACACGCGCCACATCCTGATTGCCGGAAAGGCTCTTGCTGTTGGATTTGAGAGCCTCGACTGCCGCAACAACCGCCTTGTTCATGCCACGCTTTACATCCATCGGGTTTGCGCCGGCGGCGACATTCTTCATGCCCTCCTGCACAAGCGCCTGAGCGAAAACTATCGCCGTTGTGGTGCCGTCGCCTGCCGCGTCGTTGGTTTTGGTTGCGACCTCACGCAGGAGCTGTGCGCCCATGTTCTCATAGCTGTCGGATAGCTCAATCTCTTTCGCGATGGTCACACCATCGTTGGTGATAAGCGGTGCGCCGAATTTTTTGTCCAGCACTACGTTGCGACCTTTGGGACCGAGTGTAATTTTTACGGTATCAGCGAGCTTGTCGATGCCTACGAGGAGGTTTTTGCGAGCCTGTTCACCGTGTTCAATCATCTTTGCCATATTAATTATTGTTCCTTTCGAAATATTATTCTGATTTCGGACGACCAGAGGTCGCCCCTACATTACTATTGCGAGTATGTCGGAAATGCGAACTATCAAGCAGTCTTTGCCGTCCATCTTGACCTCGGTGCCGGCATATTTTGACGCTATGACCTTGTCGCCTACCTTAACCGTCATCTCCACCTCGTTGCCGTCGACAAGACCGCCGGGACCTACCGCTAAAACCTCCGCAACCTGCGGTTTTTCCTGTGCAGAGCCGGGCAGTACGATGCCGCTCTTTGTTGTTTCTTCCGCCTCAACCGCTTTTAACACTACACGGTCGGCAAGTGGTACAATTTTCATCGGAAACCTCCTGTATAAATTCTTGTTGGCACTCATACCCTTTGAGTGCTAATAGTATTATAATAATTTATCCTGCAAAAAGCAAGTGTTTTTTTAAAAAAAATTTATTTTTATTGAAATAGATTGTTTTTGCAGGGTGAAATTTCGGTGAAAAGGTCGAATTTTGATGAATAAGGGTTTATTTTTATTTTATTTTGTGTTAATATAAATATGTATATGATTTAGGGGATACATCTTGTTTAAAAAACTGATTTTATTTTTTATTCTGCTCTCACTGCTCGCGCTTTCCACCTTTGCCGAGGATTTGACGGAGCCTGCCGTCGAGGCACCTGTCGAGGTTTTAGACGAGGCACCCGTCGCCACACGCGGTCTTATCAACGCACCGGAGGAGATAAAGGCGTTTTGGATATACCCCGGTGTGGACTACGCCGTCAAGAGTTCCGACTCTCAGGAGACGGTGGAAAATCAGATAGAGAGCATCATGTCAACCGCCGTGGACTACGGTTTCAACAGCGTTTTTGTGCCGCTTGAGTCAGCGGACGGTGTGATATATGCGAGCTCCACACGAAAGACCGCGATAGGCTTTGATGCGTTTGAGTACATATTAAAGATAGCCGGCGAGAAAGATTTGATTGTCTATCCGGTATTTTCCGCTGAATTTCAGATGTCGGGGGAGGAGTATGTCACGGTGGAGCACATTTCATCAATTGTGCGCACCGACACCGCGGTTAACCTTGAAGATTTTATCAAAATATATGATGTTGAGGCTATATTTCTGACCGGATATCAGAACATAGCTACCGCCGACTCCATGGCGACCTACCGCAGTGAGGGTGGCGGCATGGGCTATGAAAACTGGATGTCGGAGGGGGCGACCTCGCTTTTATCCTCCCTCGTGTCCATCGTCAAAAATGTCCGTCCCGAAACCGGCGTCGGCATTATCACCGACCCTGTCTGGGCTAATGTCGAGACGAATTCCGCCGGCAGTAAGACCATTGCCGACTATGAAATGCTTACCGACGGTCACATCGACATAAATAAAATCCTGTCCGAAATACCTATTGATGCCGTTGCCGTCAAATCGGGCGGTTCACTCACCGACACGGTCGTGCCGTTTGAGGAGGTCATGAACTGGTGGGGGGATAAGGCGCAGAGTTATGATATACCGGCTATCGCTATAATAATAAACGAGAACCTCGGCGGTGAGGGCGAGGGTTGGGAGTCGCCCGACCAGGTCATGCGTCAGGTCATAGCGACGCGTGAGATGCCAAACGTCATGGGTGCCTCCTTTCACTCCTACACCGCACTTCAAGCGAATCATGAGGACAGCACCGAGGTGCTTATCCGCTACTATAATAATATGGTCAAAACCTCCGACATTTTAACCGACTTGACGCTTAGCCGACCGGAAAGTCAGGAGATGACCACCTTCGAGACGGAGGCTCACTTTTACGGCGCGTCGGACCCGAACTTCCCGCTCTATCTCAACGGTCAGGAGTTGGAGCGCAACGAAAAGGGCGTTTTCTCGGTGGCGATACCGCTCGATGCCGGCAAAAACACCTTTGTCTTTGAGCATAAAGAAAAAGAGGAGATATACACCATCACCCGTGAGGTGCAGATTTTCGGTGATGTCTCACCCTCCGGCGCGGTCACGGTCGAGGGCGGTGTGGAGCTGACACTATCTGCCGAGGCATATATAGACTCCACCGTCACCGCCGAGGTGAACGGTCAAAAGATAACGCTTTCCCCCTCCGACATACAAAGTGACGAGATGTCCGGCGCGAACACCTACATAACCTACACCGGCACCTATAAAATACCGTCCGGCAACACCGCCTCCACCCCGATAGGCAACATAGAGTTCACCGGCGTGTGGGACGGCATAACCCAGTCAAAATCCGGTGCCTCGGTCACCATAGCCTCAAATGCGGTGGTGGATACCGGTCATCTGGTCATGGTCACCGCCGACCAGGCGCGGACATACCCGTCCGATACCCTCAACGCCGACCCGTGGGGCAACTATTTCCCACTTCCACAGGGGACACTTGACTATGTGGTGAGCGACCTTTTGACCTATCAAAGCGGCGACGAGACCTACAACTACTATAAATTAAAGTCCGGCTACCGCATAGATGCACGCGATGTCACCTCTCAGGGGGTACAGCCCGGCATTGTCAGCACTATATCTGCGGCGTCGTTCACCGCTGATGCGAGCTATGCCTATTTAACCCTCACACCTTCACAAAAGACGGCGTTTGTATCCACCCTCACACCGCTTAACTTTAATAACGACACCGGTTTGCAGGGCAATTTTGCCGCGACCTCACTTAGCATATTGGTCAAATACTCGACGCTCGCGCCGGAGGCAATACCGCTTATCACCCAAAACACCATATTCTCCGGCGTTTCCATGGTGCAGGAGGGTGAGGACGTGCGCATAACCCTATCCCTTGCGGCGGCAGGTAGATTCCTTGGGTATGTCGCCTATTACGATAACTCCGGCAACCTTGTTTTTCGATTTAATCAGTATCCATCCTCGCCGAGTGAGCTCAAGGTCTATATCGACCCGGGGCACGGTGGCAACGACCCCGGCGCAATACCGATACCGGGCATGAAGTCGGAGAAAGACCTCAACTATGAGATGGCAACCAAGGTCGCGGAGATACTTCGCGCCGCCGGCGTGCAGGTGCAAATGACCGAGACGACGCTTTCAAACCCCACATTGGACGAGCGACGCGCCGCCTCCATGAGCTACTCACCGCATATTTTTGTCAGCCTGCACCACAACTCGTCCTACAGCCCGACGGCGACCGGCACCGAGGTTTGGTATTTCAACCCCTACTCCAAGAGTGCCGCAGCGAGTGTGTCCGCCGCAATATCCGGGTCGGTCGGACTGACCAATAGGGGGGCGAAGTACGGCTGGTACCGTGTGGCATCACACATGCAGTTCCCTGCGATGCTGGTGGAATACGGATTTTTATCTAACCCGACGGAATATGAGCTGTTGCGCACCGACGCAAATCAAAACGCGATGGCACAGGCGACAGCGGACGCAATTTTGGCATCGTTTGGGTTTTAAAAAAGAAATTTAGTTTGACATTTCTAACGTTTATGTGTTATATAACAAAAGATGATTTTGTCGGGGAGGGGCTTTGCTCCTCCCGACATTGCGTTTATCGGTATATTTAGGTCGGCACGGGCAACCACATATACCATAAAAATACTTAAAAAAAATATAAATTTTTATTGATAATCAATGTTATTTATGTTATTATGATGATATAGAATAACTTCTATGTTAATTATTTATGAAAGGATGGATATTATGAGCGATCTTAAAAAGTTGACCAATGAGGTTGGGGCACCGATAGCGGACAATGAAAATGCGATTACCGCAGGGGCGCGCGGTCCGGTCGTCATGCAGGATGTATGGCTGATGGAAAAGATGGCGCACTTCAACCGTGAGGTCATTCCGGAGCGACGTATGCACGCAAAGGGCTGGGGCGCATACGGCAATTTTACCGTCACACACGACATTTCGAATTACACCAAGGCGGATGTACTGCAACCCGGCAATAAAACGGATCTGTTTTTGCGTTTTTCCACCGTCGCAGGGGAGCGCGGCGCCGCCGACTGTGAGCGCGATATCCGCGGTGTCGCGGTGAAATTTTACACCAAAGAGGGCAACTGGGATCTTGTCGGCAACAATACTCCTACCTTTTTTATTCGTGATGTACATAACTTTTCCGACCTCAACCGTGCGGTCAAACGCGACCCCAAGACCGGCAGACGCTCGGCGCAGAATAACTGGGATTTTTGGACGCTGTTGCCGGAGTGCTTTCACCAGATTACCGTCGTGATGAGCGACCGCGGTATCCCTGCAACCTTCCGCAATATGCACTTTTTCGGCGAGCACACATTTTCCTTTTATAACAAGGATAACGAGCGTGTCTGGTGCAAATTCCATTTTAAAACAAAACAGGGCATAAAAAACCTCTCAAATGAGGAGGCAGCGGCGATAAACGGCATGGATAGGGAGTATCACGGCAAAGATTTGTTTGATGCTATAGAAAAAGGCGACTTCCCGAAGTGGACGATGTATGTCCAGATAATGACCGAAGAGCAGGCGAAAAACCACTATGAAAACCCTTTTGACATCACCAAAATATGGCGTCAAAAGGAGTTTCCACTCATCGAGGTGGGCGAGCTGGAGCTCAACCGCAATCCCGAGAACTATTTTGCCGAGGTGGAGCAATCCGCATTCACCCCTGCGCACGTTGTGCCGGGCATTGGTTTTAGCCCTGATAGATTTTTGCAGGGTCGACTTTTCTCCTACGGCGATGCACAGCGCTATCGCCTCGGTGTTAACCACAACCATATACCGGTCAACCGCGCAAAGTGCGATGTGAACGAGTATCACCGTGACGGCGCAATGAGGACGGACGGCAACTACGGCGCGGCGCCTGCCTATTCCCCCAACAGCGCAGGGTATTGGTCGGCACAGCCGGAGGTCAGTGAGCCGCCGCTCGACCTTGAGGGTGCGATGTATCGCTACGACCCTAAAGACGACCCGACCGACGACTGTTTTAAAGCAGGCGGCGACCTTTGGAGGGTACTCACCGAGGATAAAAAAGCAATACTTATCGCAAATACCGCCGGCGATATAGCTCCTTGCACCGACAATATAAAGTACCGCCATGCGGTGCACTGCCTGCTCGCCGACGAGGAATATGGTACAAGATTTGTCGAGGCGACAGGGCTTGACATGGCGCGTGTTCGGGAGCTTGTGAAACTTGACAATGCAGGGCTTATCAAAGCGACAACCTAATATCGAGGATTAATGAACTTTAGAAAATTAAATATCAAGCAAAAAGTCGAGCTTATATTTGACCTTGTATACCTTTTGAGTGTCGGTATCATGGGGATAATTCTTGTGAGCGGTGACGATGCCGTGACGTTCCTGTGGGGCGTCATGGCATTGGTTCTCGTGGTCGGCGACACCTTTCATCTCAATCCGCGAATTTTGGAGATGTTTGTCGGCAGCAACAAGGAGATAATGCGGCGAAAAGGGCGCGGCAAGATGATTGCCTCCATAACAATGTCGGTTTTTTATGCGTTGATGTATGCGGTCGGCGGTGTGCTATATATCGACAATCCGGTGGGCGATGTCGGTATAATTATGACTATTTTGCTCATTTTTCGAGTAGTGCTTTGCGTTTTGCCGTATAACGGTTGGGATAAAAAACACCCGAACCGACGTCTTGCAATACTTCGCAACATACCGCTTTTATTGCAGGGGATTTTGGTCTTTATACTATACCTTAACTCACCCCCACTCGAGGGGATGGGTCTTGCGTCGTTTGCGGTGTTTTTAAGCTTTGCATTTTATATGCCGATCGTGCTTTTTGCAGACAAAAAACCGACACTCGGCATGTTGATGCTGCCAAAGAGTGTCGTGTATGTTTGGATTATTGCTATGGGATTTTTTCTGTAAAACCGGAGCAGTTCGTCATACTAACCCTTTTTAAAAGCGCCCCTTTGTCCTCTATGTCGATTCCGATAAATCACCTGTGTATAACAAATTTTAGAGAGCCCACCGAGGATGAGTATGGGCTCACCTCCTATCAGGTTATTTATGAGGAATTTTAGCCTTTATATTATTTATACACAAGATCGGTCATGCCGTTATAGCTCTCGGATTTTATCAGACGAAGCTTTAACGGCTCTTTTCTATTCTCAAAAAGTCGCGTGCCCTCGCCGAGTATGGTCGGGATGACCGTTAGGTAATACACATCAATCAACCCCAAACCCATCAACCGGTTGATAATGCTTGCGCCACCGCAGACCCAAATATCACCTTCACCCTCTGTCGAACGAAGCATATTCACAAGCTCGCCTAAATCTTCACCGGTGAAGGTGATGTTTTCGGTGTTCGCTATATCACGGTGGGTTAAAACATAGCTTTGCATACCGTCATAAGGCCATACGACGGGTGATAATTCGGTGACAATCTGCTCATAGGTTTTATAGCCGAGCAAGACGGTGTCAATACCTTTTATGAATTCGGGGTAGCTCCCCATATTACCCTCGTCGGAACCGTCACCCGACAGCCAAGCTACACCGCCGTCGCGGTCGGCGATAAACCCGTCAACGCTCACGGCGATGTATACTATAACCTTTTTCATTTCACAAAATCCTTAATTTTTCCGGTAATGCTATCCACATCAAGTCCGTACTCCTTGAGCAGTGCGTCCGGTGTGCCGGATTGACCGAACTCATCGTTGACACCTATCTTGGTCATGACGACGTCCGGCATGGAGATAACGACATCGGCAACGGCATCGCCGAGACCGCCAATAACGCTGTGTTCCTCCACCGTGACCACCTTTTTGCAGGCATTTGCGTATTTTTTCACACACTCAACATCCAGCGGTTTGATGGTGTGCATGTTGATGACCGCGGCGGATATACCCTCTTGTGCAAGAGCCTCGGCGGCGTCAACTGCAGATTTGACCATCAATCCATGAGCGAATATTACAACGTCGGTGCCCTCTCTCATGACATTTGCCTTGCCAATCTCAAACGGCATGTCACCGTCAAAAATATGGCTCGCAGGGCGGGATAGACGCAGATATACAGGTCCCTCCATCTCGGCAAGTGCGATGACTGCCTTGCGCGCTTCGTTAGCGTCACAGGGGGATATAACCGTCATGCCGGGGATAACACGCATCAGCGCAATATCCTCAATAGATTGATGACTGCCGCCGTCCTCACCGACCGTTATTCCGGAGTGGGTCATACAAAGTTTTACGTTAAATCCGGGGTAGGCAACGCTGTTGCGCACCATTTCATAGGCACGACCGGTGCCGAAGATTGCAAAGCTGCTGCAATAGGGGATATAGCCCATAGTGGAGAGACCTGCCGCCATGTCCACCATATTTGCCTCGGCAATGCCGGCGTTAAAAAACCTTTCGGGGAACTGTTTTGCAAAGCCCATGGTCATGGTCGCATGGGACAGGTCGGCGTCCAGCACGACAACCTTATCATTTACGGCGCCAAGCTCGCACAGCGCATCACCGTATGCATTTCTTGTTGCTTTTGTACCACTCATATTATAAATTCCTTTCCATTAAACAGTTAACTCGTTAAGGGCTTTTTCCGCTTCCTCTGCGCTGGGTGCCTTGCCGTGCCAACCCACCTGATTTTCCATAAACGAAACACCTTTGCCCTTGACGGTGTGAGAAACTATACACTTCGGTTTGCCGCCCGACGGAGCATCGTATGCCGTTAAAATCTGCTCTATATCGTTGCCGTCCTCGACCGATACAACCTCAAATCCGAAAGCCGCGAACTTATCTTCAATGTTGCCTAGCGACATGACCTCGTCGTTGCTGCCGTCAATCTGTAGACCGTTGTTGTCCACTATAACGGTGAAATTATCGAGTTTATAGTGTGCCGCCGCGGTCGCCGCCTCCCAGACAAGACCCTCCTGCAACTCCCCATCACCTAACAAGGTATATACCTTTACAGCTGATTTTTGTGCCTTCGCGCCAATTGCCATGCCAACAGCGATGGATATGCCCTGACCGAGAGAGCCGGTGGAGGCATCCACGCCCGGCAGTTTTTTAGCGTCGGGGTGACCTTGAAGTGGGCTGTGCAGTTTGCGAAGTGTGCCGAAAAGCTCTTTGTCAAAATATCCGCGCTCACCGAGTACCGCATAGAGTAGCGGCGCGGCGTGACCTTTGCTGAGCACAAACCTGTCGCGATTTTCATCCTTTGGATTTTTAGGGTCGATATTCATCTTTGAAAAGTAGAGTGCAACCAGTGCCTCCACACCGGACAGTGAGCCACCCGGGTGACCGCTCTTTGCCGCGGCAACCATGTTGACTATGTCTTTGCGAACATCATTACACACGACCTTTAGTTGTTTTACATCCATTATTCTCTCCTTTTTTATCGTTTACCGTCACGCACCGATGAGGTGCCGAGTTCTAAAAGATATGTAGCCTTAAGATCCGCTATGTGGAGTTTGACCGCTATCGGATACATATAGTATGCATTGCCGATGGCAAAACTTCCGCCCTTGACCGCCTCATCAAAGCCACCCATATGCCAACGAATTGCCATCGCCTCCGCCGGGCTTAGTTTCATAAACCGCTCCACAAGATAGACGCTCTTCTCGCCGTGACCGTAAGGAAATTCATCCTCTACCGTATAATAGGGGACCTTTTCCCATGCGCCGGTCTGTTCATTTTTGACGTTGCGTGAGCTTATCTTATAAAAGTTTGTCTTGCAGATGTCGTGCAAAAGTGAGCAGACGGCTACACTTTCCTCCGGCTCACCTTCGCGCAGTTCCGACAGGCATTTAAAGACATTTATGCTGTGCATGACCAATCCATTTTCACATGCGCCGTGGTATTTTGTCGAGGCAGGTGCCGTGAAAAAATCGGTCTTTTGCAACCAGTCCAGTAGTTCCTGTGCCCCTTTGCGTTTGATATTTGAGTTAAATATCTCGATAAATTCCGACCTGTAGTCGGTTTTTTCTGTGCCGGACATAGGCTAAACTTCCATCTCGGACAAAACATCTTTAAGGATTGCAAGCTCGTCCGGAGTGAGTGAAATCCCTTTGCCCATTTTAGTGTGGTCCGGCGACCAGTCACGAATGTCAAATTTCGGTTCACGTTCGTTCCAACTCACCATGTTCAGCTCACGTTGCCAGCCGTTATTCCCCTCCGATAACACCCCTAAACTCTCCTTGATTTCATACTTAAACTCTGCCATCTTTTCTCCTTTCAATTATTAAGATTATCTGTTAAAAGCTCGGTGAACGTCCTCGGGTTCCCCTTACCTTTACTGCGTTTCATACATTGACCAACCAAAAAGCCGAGCGCGTTGGTCTTGCCGTTTTTGTAGTCGGTGACCACGTTATCATTTTCGCTTAGCACCTCGGTGACTATCTCGGCGAGCGCCGAGGTGTCGTTTATCTGCATCAGGTTTTTCTCACTCGCAATGTCGGTGGGGGGGCGGTCGTCGTTAAACATCTCCTCCAGCACCGTCTTGCCGGCGGTGTTACTTATCTTCCCGCCGTCCACCAATTTGACAAGTTCTAAAAGCCGTGTCGGTTGGAGTGACAGTTCCTCTATCGATAGGTGATTTTTCGCAAGATATGCCGTGATATCACCGATAAGCCAGTTGCAGACCGATTTTGCAAAGGTCAAATCGTCACCCACAGCCTTTTCAAAATAGTCGGCACGTGCACGATTTTGCGCGAGAAGTGTGGCGTCGGCGACCGGCAGATTATAATCGCTCATGTATCGACACGCCTTAGCGACCGGCAGTTCCGGTATCGCGTCGCGCAGTGTATCAACCAGCGATTGCTCCACCGTAAAGCCGAGTAGATCCGGCTCGGGGAAATAGCGGTAGTCGTGCGCGTCCTCTTTACTGCGGAGGACAACACTCTCACCTTTTTGATCGTCCCAACGTCTTGTCTGTTGCACAATCTTCTCACCGGCATCGAGCAATGCTGTCTGGCGCTGAACCTCATAGAGTATGCCTCGATAAACCGCACCGAAGCTGTTGACGTTTTTCATCTCACAGCGTGTGCCAAACTCACTCTCGCCGAGTGGTCGCAACGACACGTTGACATCGCAACGCACACTGCCCTCCTGCATTTTAGCGTCACTTATGCCGATATATAACAGTATAGCGTGTATCGTTTCAAGGTATGCCTTTGCCTCCTCGGCAGAGCGCATGTCCGGCTCCGACACTATCTCAATAAGTGGCACTCCACATCGATTATAGTCGGCGAGGGTGCCGTCGATACCGTCAACACGCACAATCTTGCCGGCGTCCTCCTCGATATGAATTCGAGTTATGCCTATAGTTTTGATTTTATCACCGATAAGAATATCGAGTTTCCCCCCCTCACAAAGTGGGACATCAAATTGAGAAATTTGATAACCTTTTGGTAGATCGGGATAAAAATAATTTTTCCTATCCTGTTTCGAGTGGCGGTTGATATCACACCCGAGTGCAAGCCCCATTTTAATGCAATACTCCACCACCGCGCTGTTGAGCGTCGGCAAGGTGCCGGGCATACCGGTGCATATCGGGCAGACAAGTGTGTTGACCTCCCGACCGAACTCGTTTTTACATCCGCAATATATCTTGGTCTTGGTGCAAAGCTCGGCATGAACCTCAAGACCGATGACCGTCTCATATCTACTCATTAATTATCTATCCTTTTTTAATTACTACAGTTGTGCCACCGCAAAACCGCCTACAAGCTCTTCATACTGAGCGCCGACCGATAATAGAGCGTAATCACTGCCATGTCGCCCTATCAACTGCATACCTATCGGCAACGAGTCTTTTGACAATCCGCACGGTATCGATAATGCCGGCAGACCGGCGAGGTTGACGGTGACGGTGCAGCTGTCGGCGGCGTACATCTCAAGCGGTAAGGAATTTTTCTCGCCTATCTTAAATGCCGTTGACATTGATATCGGTGTGAGCAACATGTCACAGCCGGACAAAACCTCCCGGAATTCGGCGGTGAAACGGCGCTGTAACAGCTTAGCCCTCTTATAATAGGCATCATAATAGCCGCTGGACAGCACATATGTTCCGAGCAGTATTCGGCGTTTAACCTCATCGCCAAAGCCCTCACTTCTGCTCTTTTTGTACATCTCATCGAGGGTGTCACATTCGGCGCGATATCCGTATTTCACCCCGTCAAATCGCGCAAGGTTGGAGGAGGCCTCAGCAGAGGATATAATATAATAGGCGGAGAGTGAATATCCGAGACTCGGTATCGACACCTCCTTGAACTTAACGCCGGCCGCCTCTAAAACCTTGACCGCCTGCATCACTTTTTCTCTCGTTTGCGGTTCAATGCCATCCCCAAAATATTCTTTGGGCAGACCGATCACGGTATTTTTGAGATCGGTATAAGTTTTTTGGGGTGGTTTAGTCAAAGAGGTGGCATCCTTGATATCATGCCCACAGATTACGTCGAACATCTTCTCGACATCCTCCACCGAACGCCCGAGTGGACCTATCTGGTCAAGGGAGGAGGCAAAGGCAATCAACCCATACCGTGACACCGCGCCGTAGCTTGGTTTAAAACCTACTACACCGCAAAGCCCTGCCGGCTGACGGATAGAACCGCCGGTGTCACTGCCGAGCGAGAGCGCACCCTCACAGGCGGCGACGGCGGCGGCACTGCCACCGGATGACCCACCCGGCACCCGTGTGGTGTCAAATGGGTTGCGTGTTAACTTAAAATAGGAGTTCTCACAGGAGGAGCCCATCGCAAACTCGTCCATGTTGAGCTTGCCGAGCAGAACCGCACCGGAGCGCTCCAATCGCTCCTGAACGGTGGCACTATAGGGCGGAATAAAATTCTCGAGGATTTTGGAGGCGCAGGTAGTGCGCACACCTTTGGTACAGATGTTATCCTTGACGCTGTAGGGTATCCCGTCCAGCGCGCCGAGCGTCTCACCCTTAGCGCGGCGCTCGTCCGACAGGCGCGCCTGTTTTAGTGCGCGCTCGGCGGTGACGGTTAAAAAGGCGTCCACCTTACTCTCCACAGCATCAATACGCTCGAGGCAACTGCGAGTCAGCTCAAGCGAGGATATCTCACCTTTTTCCATCATTTCGGCAGATTTTTTCGCCGAAAGTTTATGTAAATCCATGTTTTTTCTTATCCTTATTAAACTAATTTTTAAGATGGGGGAGCAATATGCACCCTGCCTCGGTCTTTGGCACAACCGACAAAAATTCTTCCCGTGACAGCGAGGGGGTAATATCATCTTTTCGCAAGGTCATCTCACCTATGCCGTCCGTGGGGCTGTAATCCTCCTCTATATCGGGTAGGTGACGAATCATGTCGACTATGTCGCCCATCTGTGCGGCAAGCCGTTTTTCACTTTCATCGTTCAGACTAAGCTGTGACAGCTCACACAGGCGTAAAAATTCCTCTTTAGTTAACATCTGTTCTCCTTATATTCCGTCATCTATCATGTTGATAAGTCGACTGATATCTATAACCTCAACACCGAGGTCAATCGCTTTTTTTAGTTTGCTACCCGACGCATCACCGCTCAAAAGATAGCCGGTTTTTTTTGAGACACTGCTCTGGACGCGACCGCCGTTTTGCTCTATTAACAGTTTTGCCTCATCGCGAGAATATCCGTTCAGTGTGCCGGTTATTACAAACGTTTTGCCGTTTAGCGCCGAGCCGGTTGCGGTGGTCACATATTCGGTATTCAGACCATGTTCTATCAGACGGTTTACCATGTCCTTTTGGTCCGAGGCGAAAAACTCACACAGACTGCCGGCGATAATCGGTCCGACACCGTCTATCTCGGCAACACTCTCGGGGTTGGTGTTCATTATTTCGGGTAGGTTTTTAAATCGTCTGCATATCAGTGTCGCCGCCCTTGCACCGACATTTTTAATGCCGAGTGCAAAGAGCAATCGGTCGAGGTTTTGCTTTTTGGATTTTTCTATCGAGGATAAGAGATTGTCCGCAGATCTATCGGCAAATCCCTCCAGCGTCAAAAGTTGTTCTTTGGTCAGGGTGTAGATATCGGCAATATTATTAATAAGACCGTTTGTGAAAAGGGAGCGAATTATTGCCTCCCCAAGGCCGTCAATATCCATTGCTACACGGGAAGAAAAGTGGATAATGTTGCGAAGTTGTTGCTCGGGACAAAGTCGGTTGACACATCGCAAGGCGACCTCATCATCAATTTTTTCCAGCTTTTCACTGCAGGAGGGGCAAACGTTCGGGATAATATACGGCTCACTATCCGGCGCGTGGGACACTACCGAGACAATTTCGGGGATTATGTCACCTGCCTTGCGCACCGTGACAAGGTCACCTATGCGTATTCCTTTATCGTTAATAAAGTCCTGATTGTGCAGTGTAGCGCGAGCGACGGTTGTGCCGGCGAGTATTATCGGTTCGAGGTTGGCGGTTGGGATGACCGCACCGGTTCTGCCGACCGAGAGTGAAACCGAGATAAGCCGTGTCTCTTTTTCCTCCGGTGGGTATTTGTACGCCGCCGCCCAACGTGGGAATTTTGAGGTGCTGCCAAGCAAAGCACGCCCCGATAAATCCTCCAGCTTGACCACCGCACCGTCGAGGTCAAACTCAAATTCGGCGCGTTTTTCCCCTATGTTTTTTATGCATTCTATCGCCTCTTCAATGGTGGTGACCGTCGCGGAGCAGGGCGGTGTCGCAAAACCGAGGTTTTCAAGATATGCCAACGATTCGCTGTGGGTCCTTACATTGATACTACCCTGTTGCAGGTTAAAGATAAAGATTGAAAGTCTGCGCTGTGCCGTAATGCGGCTGTCCTTTTGTCGCAACGAGCCGGAGGCGGCGTTGCGTGGGTTTTTAAAAGGCTCCTCCTCGTTTTGAATCTGTGTTGCCACAAGCTCATCAAAAACGCTTTTGGGCATATACACCTCACCGCGTACAGTGATGTCAACATGCTCCGGCAGGGTTTTGGGAACACTGTCAAGGGTAATAATATTTGCGGTGACATCCTCACCGACACTGCCGTTCCCGCGGGTTACCCCCTTTATCAAAACGCCGTTTTCATATTGAAGTGAAACGGACAGCCCGTCAATCTTCGGCTCAATGACATAGGTAGGATTATCAATTTTTTGTCGAA
This sequence comes from uncultured Oscillospiraceae bacterium, assembly GCA_964369965.1. Taxonomy (GTDB): domain Bacteria; phylum Bacillota; class Clostridia; order Oscillospirales; family Ruminococcaceae; genus CAYJBH01. Next base: position 46,817 of record CAYJGF010000003.1, on the reverse strand, counting down.
CACGCCGATCAAAGTCATAAAGCTCCTGGAACGAGAATACGTCCTGCAGGCTCTCCATGCGCACTTGATGGGTGACCTTGTCAAAAAGCTCGCTCGCGACCCCACCGATGGTATGGGTAGGGGAGGTCTCATCATCAAACTCGGGGTGATTTTTTTCAAGCGCACGAAGTTCGCTCATAAGTCTGTCATACTCATAATCGCTGATGCTCGGGCGATTGAGTTGATAATACTCATGATTATAAAGTCGCAACCTACTGCGAAGTATATTTATATTTATCTCGGGATCGAGACTTCCTTTTCTGAACAAAGTTACCTCAAAATTATTATCTTTATTAGTATAACACATTTATTAGTAAAAAATCAATCGGTAATTTTGCTAAATTTATTTACATCAAATCATTCGGCTCCACCAGATCGTCTCCGTTGGTGGTGCCGTAGTATTCCGGTGTATCGCCGACCACCAAAACATCGGCTATCAGCACGTCATTTTGAACGTCGATGCTGGTGGTGTATCCCGGGATAATCGCACTTACAGTCACGCTAAAGCGCATATATATGCTGTTTTTAGTCTGATTTATACCGGCTGTCTCTATCTTTGTTATAATATCGCTCTCAACATAGGAGGTCGGTATTACGGAGAAATATAGTCTCGGTCCCTGTCCCGAGAGCATTTGCCAACCGAGTACCGTTCCGAGCGGTATCGAGACGATGCGCTCCTCCATCTGCTGTAGCCCCCTTGCCACCACTTCGGTGAGGTTTGCCTTTGCCTCGTTGATAAGCAGGGTATTTGCGTTGAGTGACACCATGTTGCCGGCGCTGTCAAACTGCGGCAGTAGCAACTCACTGTACAGTTCGGGGTGCTCGTTCAGCTCGTTTGTGACCGCCTCATTAATAGCCAAAACCGCCGTGACACGGGACTGGTTGTCGGCTATGGTAACTATAACCGGTCGAATTTGCGCATCAAGCAGAATAAGCAGTCCGGTGATAATCACCGCACTGCCTATCAAAAAAATCATTGCCTTTATTTTAAAGTTTTTGCGCTTTTTCATAGAGCCTCCAAACTATAATCTACTTAATATTATGTCTTTGGAGGTTAAAATGTGTGTTTTTGAGCTAAATTTGTTTAGTTACAGGCAAATTCATAATCCGCCGCCATCTCCAACACAGCATCATAGATAAGCTCTACCGCATCATTTTTAAGCTCATCTCTTATAACTTTTTGGTAGGATATTGGCATAAACTGGTGCAGGACATTCATCGGTATTTCACGCCCTGCGAGATTGTCAAACAGTTTATCTATCGCCGATTTTACCGACGGATCACCCAGATAATATCTCGCTCTGTCGGAATAGCTGTATTTTCGTGCAAGTGCAAGCTCACGCTCGTCACCGTGATAGTGATTTTTCCAGTTGTTCGGATTTTCCAGCATTGCACGCTCTAAAACAGCGGGGAAGTCGGCGCGTTTTTCTGCCGGAATAAGCTCCTGTTCGATATAGCTTAGCATAAACAATGCCTCACGCAGGCGGTAGGTCATAGCAGGCCCCACCTTTAATATAGCTATACCGTCCAGCACCATCTCTTTTAGGCACTCCGGCGTTTGATAGTCGGTGGAGTGCCCCTCAAAGACAAGACCGTCATAATCCTTTATGCTTGCGGTCAGCTCGCTTGCCTCCTCACGGTCGTACATAAACACCTGCGTGTCGGAGAATTCGACACCCGGTTGCACCACAACACCTACAATATGTTGAAATGCATTGGAAATACCGTTCTTCTCAAACACCTCTTTATAGGTGGAAATAGTGTCGGCAAAATCGGCGACCTTTGTGACCTCGATACCCTCCTCAGCCTCGGTTGCACCACCCGGTATCGGCACTTCGGAGCCGATGACAAAGACAGGGTGCTCCTTTGTGCCGTCGTTTATCTCGGCAAACGCCTTGGCACACTCTTTATAAAGTGTAGCACCGCGCTGTGCAATGGTTTTTGTCGAGAGCATGGCGTCTTTATCGTCGTCGGCGAGTTTCATAGAGGTGTCGAGGTGAATTTTGGTAAATCCTGCCTTGACATATTCATACACGAGGGTTTTGGAATACTCCATCGCCTCGCTCTCCGGCAGGTTTTTCCAGGTGAGAGGACCGAGATGGTCCCCCCCGAGTATTATCAACTCTTTGGGGCAACCCATCTCGTCTGCAAGTCCATAAACAAAGGAGACAAAATCGCTCGGTTTCATGCCGGTATAGCCACCGAACTGGTTGACCTGATTGGCGGTCGCCTCAATTAAAACCGGAGTTTTAGTGGTGGCGGCGCGTTTTAACAACGCCTTGATGACAATGTCACTGGCGGTGCAATAGGACGGCACACCGATGTTTTTGTCACCCTTTCGCCCTGCAAGGATTGATTTGATTTTATTTTCCATATTATAGGACACCCTTTTTCAGAATAACATTTGCATAAAGAGCCTTTTCGCTTGTCTTGACAACGGCATATGCTTTTTTGGATAGATCGTAAAAATCAAAGCGGGGGACAGATTTTTCGCGCAGGCCGTCCTTTTCATGCTTTTTGCCTATCTCACGATAGGTCTCCCATATCTCCGGGACGTAGGGGTCGCCGGGGGTGACCGCCATAAAGGTGGTCGGGTTTTCATCGTAGGTATCCAGCGGTATGAGTGAGAGGATTGCGTCCAGCAACTCCGGTATGTTCTGCCCGGTGCAGTCTATCACAATGCCGGGATGCGCAAGGGTAGGGAAGTTGGCATCGGCAAGGACAATCTCATCGCTATGCCCCATATCCATCAACGCGCGGATAAGGTCGGCAGAGACGTTGGTTGGTATATTTTTTAACATGATCTTTCCTTTCCTTTTTACTTAGTAATTGTGCCGTCGAGATCCCACAGGTCTTTCCAGTCGTTAGCGCCCTCCCACAGGAACACCTGACCTTTAATAAAGCGGCTGTTGGCGTCGGCATCACATATTGCCTTGTACTCGGCGTCGGTCAGCGGATCTTCCGTTGCTGCCTTAAGGTTGGAGGCGTATTCTTCCGGATAGATGGAGAACGGTATTGGGGTGTGACCGTTTTTGTATGCCCATTTCAGGCAGATGACAGCAGGGTGAACACCATGAGCCTTGGCGGCATCGACAACGGCAGGCATCTGCATGTCGACAACATCGTCCGGGTCGATATCACGGTCGGGACGGGTCGGCGAGCCGATGGGGCAAAAGCCGATAACAGCGATGCCTTTAGCCTCACAATAGGCGCGAATTTCCTTTTGTTGGAACGAGGGGTGCAGTTCCATCTCGATGCAGGACGGCATGATGTGGCAGTGGGGGAGAACCGCCTCTAACTTCGGTATGGTCATGTTGGACATGCCGAGGTGGCGAACAACGCCCATCTTATACAGTTTTTCCAGTTGACGCCATGTTGCTACATACTTTGCAGGGTCGAACGGTATGGAATCCGGGTTGCGGGAGTCACCATCACAGCCCGGTGCATGGTAGTTCGGGAAAGGCCAATGGATAAAGTAGCAGTCGAGATAATCCAGTTGCAGGTCGCGAAGTGACTTCATGCACTCGGTCACTACATCGTTATGCTTATCGTTCCAGACTTTAGAGGTGATAAACAGCTCCTCGCGGCAGACAATTCCGCTGTCAAAAGCGTCACGATAGACATTGCCTATCTCCACCTCGTTGCCGTAGACCGACGCGCCGTCAAACAGGCGGTAGCCAACCTCAATAGCGCCTTTAACGGCGGCGGAAATCTGCTCCGATGTGAAGCGGTCACTGCCAAAGGTGCCCATGCCGACCATCGGCATTTTATCACCGTTGCGAAGTGTTTTTTGGGGGACGATTTTTGGATCAATCTTGGTCATTGTTTTTCTCCTATTATAAATTTGTGTGTTTACAAAATGTGCTACTCGTTAATCAGCATAACCTTGCCCTTGACATCGCGTGGGTTTTCATAGAGTGCAAAAGCCTTGTCAATCTCGGACATGGGGAATTTTTTGAAGATAAAGTCGGGGTGTACCTTGAGCTGACCGGTCTTGAGGTAGTGCGCGGTGAGCTCCCACTCCTTGCCGGGGTAGGGTGCGGAGTAGCTCATCCAACTGCCGGTAAGTTTAAACTCCTTACGGTTCATCAGCTCCCATTCTTTATAGCCGAACACGACGTCGGAGTGAGGTGTACCGACAGCACAGACGTTCGCTTTGTTGGAGGCGAGTTTAAAGGCGGTCAATAGGGTGGAGGGGTGCCCCACCATCTCAAAGACGTATTTAAAGCCCTTTCCACCTGTCAAGGTCATCGCCTTGTCAATGAAATCGTCGTCGGTGGAGTTGATCACATGATCGGCGCCCATCTCCAGCGCGAGGTCGAGGCGCTCGGCACCGACATCAAAGCCTACAATCGTCTTTGCACCCATGATGCGCGCCCACTGGAGCATAAATATGCCGATGGTGCCACAGCCGATGATGGCGACGTCCTCGCCCGGTTTAAAGTCGTTGCAATATAGTCCGTGCAGTGCGACGGTGGACGGCTCGAACATGGCGGCGTCGTGAAAAGGGATGGAGCTGTCATACGGGACAACGTTGCCGGCAGGCACGACCACATAGTCCGCAAAACTGCCCTGCTCACGCGAGCCGACAAAGCTGTAGTTTTTGCAAAGGGCATACTGTCCGGTCATGCAGTCGTCACATTTCATGCAGGGTAGGAGCGGTGCGGCGGTGACCGTGTCCCCAACCTTGACGCCTGTCACGGCAGAGCCGACCTCGACCACCTCACCGGCGAACTCATGACCGAGCACGATGGGGTAAAAATGCGCGCCGTTATCCAGCACCCTCGGCACATCGGAGCCACAGATACCGGTGGCGCGAATGTGGATTTTGACGTCGGTGTCACGGGTGACAGAAGGTTCCTCGAAATCGGTGTAGCGAATGTCCTTGTTGCCAAATAAAACTCCGGCTTTCATATTTTTTCCTTTCTATAATTAATCTTTCATCAAATCTTTGGTATTCTCATACAACGCTATATACTTTTTCATCGCCTTTTGATATAGCTCGTACACCTCCTTGTTCGGCGTGTGTGTCCTTGTTATGTTGACCGTCTTTGCGACCGCGTCGTCGAAATCCTTGTATATCCCGACGCCTACACCGGCGAGTATCACCGCGCCGAGGGTGGAGGCGGAGTCGGAGCGTGGCACCGAGATTTCCTTGCCGGTTATGTCCGCCTTTATCTGCGTCCAAAGGCGGCTGTTTGCCGCGCCGCCCATCGCATAGAGTTTATCCACCTTAGCACCGCTACCCTCCGCTATGTTAAGGTTGTGTTCGAGGGAGTAGCCGACCCCCTCCATCGAGGCGCGGATAAAATGTGACTTGGTCTTGGAATAGTCGATGCCGAAGTAGATCCCCTTTGCGTCCGGGTCCCAGATAGGGGAGCGCTCGCCCGACATGTAGGGCAGGAACAAAAGTCCCTCACTGCCCGGCGGTATATCGTCCGCAAGGTCGTCCAGCTTTTTAAAGTCCGGTTTGCCGCTATTGTCGTTTCTCATATGCTCAAAAAATGTTCGCTCAAACCAGTTGATTATGCCGCCACCGCCGACCGTGCCACCCTGTAAAAGAAATTTACCGGCGACAACGTGCTCCGACAGAATAAGTGCCTCATGCGCTATCGGGGTATCTTCACAGATGCTCATGCCACCTGCCTGACCGCCCTGTTCCTGCGTCTCGCCGCTGTGTATAACACCGACACCCAGCGTGCCGCAGGCGGCGTCTAAACCGCCGGCAACCACCGGTGTGCCAACCGCAAGTCCTGTCAAGGCCGATGCCTTGTCAGTCACTGCACCGACAATCTGATGACACTCATAAAACTCCGGCAGAATATCGGTCCTTATGTCAAGCTCTTTGAGAATAGAAAAATCCCAACGACGGTTTTTTATGTCATAACATTGCAGTCCGTACCCTTGAGAGTACTCCTGCGAGATGACATCGGTCAACATCATTGCAATATAGCTGTTGGATTGGAGTATTTTATATGTATTGTTATAGACATCGGGGGCATTTTCCTTATACCATATTATTTTTGGCAGGGTATAGGACGGCTCAAAAGGATTACCGGACGTCTCAAAAAAAGCATTTTTGCCGTACTTCGCCTTGATGCGCTCGCAGATATCTTTCGCCCTTGTATCAAACCAGATAGGGGTGTTGCACAGGACGTTTTTATCCTTATCTATTGCGATTGCCGACCAGCTCTGACCATCGATGCCCACACCTTTTATGTCGGCAGGGTCGACCGTTTTAACAATCTCCTTTATACAACCGATTATCGCGTTCCACCAGTCGACGGGATTTTGCTCCGCCCATCCGACCTGTGGGTGAAACACCTCATAACTGCCACTGCTTTCAGCGACAACCTTGCCGCTGCTGTCGAATGCGGCGACCTTACAGCTCGATGTACCCACATCAATTCCGAGGAGAATTTCTTTCATATTATTATTCCTTTCAGATGTTGACACTGACAGTTTTGCCATGTTCTATATATGGTTTTAATACAACTCTTTCACCTGCAGGTGAACCTGCAAGACGAGCGAGCATAACCTCGGCGGTTTTGGTAGCGATCTGCATTATAGGTTGTGCTACTACCGTAAGTTTGGGGTTGATTACACGGGATAGCTCGATATTGTCAAACCCGACAATCGACAGCTCGTGCGGCAGATTCACGCCGTGTTCATTGAGTGCAATTATCGCACCGATTGTTATCTCATAGTTGGTGGCGAAAATGGCTGTGAAATCGGCTCTGTTGTTCAATAAATCCTTCATCGCCCTGTATCCGCTTTCAATGGTGAACTCGGCATGTACTATATTATAGTCTATAGGGACGATGGAATTTATCTCATGTGAGTTATAATACCCTTGCAATCGCTCCGTCGCGGTAGAAAGATTTCGAGGACCTGTAATTATCGCTATCCTTCTATGACCTTTTGATAACAGCAGGTCGGTAGCAAGCGCGCCTGCAAGAATATTGTCCACGCCGACAAAATCGGTGCCCTCCATCGATATAAACCTATCCACCAACACGACGGGGATTTTCTTTTTTAACGCTGAAATAAGGTGGCTGCCATCGGTCCCTATCGGCATGTTGATTATCCCGTCCACCTGTTTTGAGAGCAAAAACTCTACCGATTGTTGCTCCAACCCCGCATCACTGCGGCAGTCGGTGACCAGCACGCCATACCCATTGCGGCGCAGGATATCCTCAACCTCGGTCAGAATTCCGGTTATAAACACGTTGGAAAGCTCCGGTATGACAATGCCCACCATGTGTGTCCTGTTGGTTTTTAATGCTCTTGCGGTGTTATTCATGGTATAGCCGAGCTTTGCGACCGCCTCATCGAGAAGTATTTTATTCTCGGCACGCAAATTACCGCCGTTGAGGTATTTTGAAACGGTGGCAATCCCAAGGCCGGTATATTTTGCGAGGTCTTTTATAGTAGCCAAATATACACCTCACATCGATCTGTTACAACAAAAGCGAAACGTTTCGCTCTTTGTTGTTATAATATCATACACCACCGGTTGTGTCAATAGTTTTAATGGAAATTTTTTGTATATTTTTACTCTATGTGACAATACTAATTTTAACGAAATAAGAAGGAGGTGAATTAAATGAATAATCAAGGCGTACACTGTGATGTTTCAGAATGTAAGCATTATGTCCCGGGCAACTACTGTAAGTTAAATCTTATCAAGGTTACCCATCAGACAACCGGTGAAAAGGCAATGGACACACCGCATTTCTGTCTAAACTTCTCACAAAAATAAGAATAAATTGATATAAAAGAGCAGAGATTTGATATATATCACAAATCTCTGCCCTTTTATATGAAAAAATATTGACATATGGTTTATTAATGATAAAATAAGATAAAAATAACACCGAAAGGATATATAATGAACAACGACAAAAATATTTTGAGGGGGCTTGCGTTTGAGTATCTCGCACTATTAAACACCGCCGACAATCACACCGCATATAAATTGCAAAAGGCGGTGAACGATAATAAAATGATTCGCCCCGTTGTACTTATCGATGAAGTCCCTTGGCATGAGATGAATATAGATAACCAATTGACACTTTGTTGTGAGGATGAGTTTTTAAAATCCATTGAGCAGACTTTGCGACGGAAAATTTATCAATACAAATATTTTCCCGCCGATATGGTTTTATTGCCGTATATCTCGGTGCAAAAGGTGATAGAAAGCACCGGCAACGGTGTAGGAGTTGATGAAAATGTCCTTGATCAGGGCAACGACAACAACATTGTTGCCCATGAATACAACGACCAGTTTGAAAACGACGAGGATATAGAAAAACTCAAAAACCCGATTATCACATACAACGAAGGTGAGACGATGCGCCGTTTTAACCTCGTTAGTGAAATGATTGCCGATATACTGCCGGTGAGGATTACCGGCGTGCAACATGTTAGCAATGTGATTTGGGACGACATTTCACGTTATCGCGGTGTGTCGGCACTGCTGATGGATATGATTGACCGACCGGAATTCAGTCACGCACTGGTGCGTCGCCTCACCGATATAAAGATTGACGAGATGTTGCAGATGGAAAAACTTCGGCTTTTTGACAGCGAGCCGACCGCCCTGCACTGCACATCCATGCCGGTGAGCGACCTTGACCTGCCAAGCGGTGTAGATGAACGCACCCTTAAAAATGTATGGGGACGTGGTGCGGCGCAGATTTTTGCCTCGGTCGGGAACGACATGCATGACGAGTTCGATATTGAGTATATGAAAGAAACGATGGGCATGTGCGGTCTTACCTACTACGGCTGTTGCGAACCGCTCGACCGCAAGATGGACATTGTGGAAAAACTCCCGAATCTGCGCAAGGTGTCCATAACCCCTTGGGCGAACATCAACGTCGCAGCCGAGGCTATCAGCGGAAAATATGTCATCGCCTCCAAACCCAACCCCTCGTCGGTTGCGGTGGGAAATCTCGACAAAGATAATCTCAAAAGTGAGATAAAAACAATACTCGATGCCTGCAAAAAATACAACTGCACCTTCGAGATGACCCTAAAAGACATAAGCACCGCCGGCGGCAATCCGAACAATATCTTCGAGTGGGAGAAGATTGTCATGGATATGGTGAGGAACTACTAAATAATAATAAAAGAGGATGTGAAATTTTTATGTCATATCCTCTTTTTTGTTGACTTTTATTTTAAAGTGATTTAAACTAATTACATAGTGTTGATTATAGAGTGAATATATGATGAAGTATTTTAAAACCGCAATGTTGATTATCTCCATTTTCAGCATTTTTATTTTTAGCGGTTGCAGTGATGCACCTGCGGACTCCACCTCCTCCACCTCCGATGTGGACATCGACCTTACGACACTTTCCAGCTCCATGGTCTATGCTCAGGTTTATGACTTCCTCGTCAATCCTGCCGACTATGAGGGGAAATTAATACGTGTCGAGGGTGAATTTGTCTCACAATATTATGATGTGACCGATATGGTATACAACTTTGTTATCGTCAACGACGCCACCGGCTGTTGTCCGCAGGGGTTGGAATTCTCCCCCTCCTCCAACATTGAACTGCCGGAGAGCGGCACCATGATTTCAATCGTAGGGGAGTTTGTCCCGTATGATGAAAACGGAAATCAATATTACAGAATTGACGCAAGTTCATTAAAAATAACTGCCATTTAAAAGAAGTATATATAATGAAAAGGGTACTGGAAGAACTGTCAAATATTATTGCCGGCGATCAAAACTCGGTTTTTTTGACCGCTGTATGTGCACTTGCCGGTGGGCATCTGCTCATTGAAGATGTGCCGGGCGTGGGCAAAACTTTGCTTGCCTCGTCGGTCGCCTCTGCGTGCAACATTGATTATAAACGGGTGCAATGCACACCCGATATTATGCCGGGTGATATACTCGGATTCAGCCTTTTTGACATTAACACGGGGACTAAACGATATATCGAGGGACCTGTCATAACCAATCTTCTGCTGGTGGACGAAATAAACCGAGCGACGCCGAAAACCCAGTCCGCATTGCTGGAGGTCATGGAGGAAAATAGGGTTACTGTGGACGGTGAGGTATTCGATGTCCCGTCCCCCTTTATGGTCATAGCGACACAAAACCCCATCGAAAATGTCGGCACCGCCCCCTTGCCGGAGGCGCAACTCGACCGTTTCACCATGAAAATAACTATGGGTTATCCCGATATTGAGGAGGAGTTGACCATACTCCGGCGTTTTGCCGTTGCGGATAATGCGCCGGTCGCCACACCGGTGCTATCAAAAGGGGAGTTGCAAAAACTACAAAGGGGGGCTGAAAATATCCATGTCGAGAATTCGGTCATGCGGTATATTGTTGACATTATTACCGCAACAAGAGCGCATCAAAAAATATCACTCGGCTGCTCACCGCGCGCATCGCTGGTGCTGCTTCGGTGCGCTAAGGCGAGGGCTATGTTGTTGGGTCGTGATTTTGTAATACCGGACGATGTCAAGGCGCTTGCCGCGTGTGTATTATCCCACCGCATAACACTCACATTTCAACTTAAAGGTATACAAAACACACAGTTCACAAGGTCGCTTATTGATGAGATTGTCGCCGAGATACCCATAAAAAATCAAAAACATCATGGGTAAAAGGCGTAATAAAAAGGATAGAATCAACAAAAAACCACGATCTGTTTTTAATCTATTTGTGTTGCTTTTTGCCGTTGTCACCACCTTAGCTCTATATACCGGCAACAGCATACTTTGGTTATTTGTATTTTTTCTTGTCGGTGTTTTGATAATTGATCTTTTGCTTTTTGTGTTTTTTTATCTTCGTATCGAGACGGTGCAGGCTGTATCCACCGATGTTATCCCCTGTTACAGCGAGATTTTGTTAAGTGTGGATGTGAAAAGGTTTGGGGCTTTACAGACAACACTTTGTTATAGAGAGGATAATAAGCTCAAATACCGCTCTTTTTTTCAAGATTGCCATGTTAAACTGCCTCAAAAGGAGGTAGGAAAAAAAATCATTTCAGCAGAGCGAATATATCTGAAAAGTGCCCTCGGACTATTTTGTTTATATAAAAATATAGATAAAACATACAACAATAATCTTGAATGCCTTGTTGTGCCGATAACAAGGCGGCTTAACATAGAGTCCGAAAAAATAAAAAACCAACGGATACAAAAAGGCTCGTTTGAACTTTATAAAACCGGATTTAATGAGCTTGTCGGGAATAGGGAATATGTGCAAGGCGACCCACTCTCACTCATCAACTACAAAAAATCCGTCATGAGGAAAAAAACCATCGTCAAGGACTATCGCCTCGGCGTTAGCGAGAGCGTAATTTATAACATATTTGTGGATAGTTATGACCAAAAGGACCTTACCGCAGTGGCGGAGGGGGTACTTGCCGTCAACAATTATTACAGGGGTATCGGTGGTCAGATATTGATACTGTATATCACCAACGGATTTAAAAAAATTTACGACAGCGACTCCTTTGACACACTTTCGCTTGATATTGCAGGGTATGATTACGGTGAAAACGTGAATTACCGTTTAGACGATATCGACACTGAACTCCCGACCGCTTTGATAATCTCGCACCACAACGATATCATTAATAAAAATTCACTCCATCGTCTGCCCGTTGGCAGTATGATATATCTTAGCATAAAAAATGAAAAGACGCAGGAGTTGCTAAAAAAGAACATAGATAGCGAAATTATGACAGCAGACGCAGGAATGCTTAGTGAAATAGAGGTATGAAAGACAATCGCAACAAACAACACAGGATAACCGTCCTTTTGGCGGATGGTGCTGTGTTCGCGCTGTTAACCACCCTTTGCATATGCGCATATTTTTTGATGATACCGGGGCTTGATTTTAACTTTTATGTTGAAATAATCGTCGGCAATATGTTGTTGTGGTGCGCTTTTGTGTTAATCACAATAAATTTAAAGGTGTTTATAATCTCAATATCGGCAATAACGGCGTCGATATTTTTGTTTGGGCGGTTATTCGGTTTTAATTCTGTAGTGCAATCTGCCGCGCTGTTTGATGACTTCACACCGACCGCCTCACTTTTTTTAAATGAACAGTACGGTTATTTTTATTCCCTCGGTGTAATATTAATTGTGTTTGTTTTAATTTCACCTTATTTTATTCTAAAAAGATGGTTCAAGCTCAGCTTTTTTATTCTTGTTCCCGTTATAATATGGTTTGTCGCGTGCGCTCGAGAGGGGGGAGGGGCGGAGGTTTTATTCCTCCTCTCACTGCCGTTATTGTGTTATATTTTTTTGCGTGCGCACTATAATAAGATGCGTTTTCACAAACCGATGGACGGCTATTTAAAACTTCAGGCAAAGACAGTATTTCCTGTTTTATTGCTAAGCACCGCTTTAATTGCGGTCATCCCGATAATGCCGGAGGATATGCGCTCCGAGAGTGTCAACGATTTTGTTGAAGATGTAGCGGACAATCTCACAGGTGATGTATCACTGTTTGCGAGGATGACCTCCGAGAGGAACAGCATCGACGATAATTATGACCACTTAGGCGGCAACCTCCATCAGACGGGGATTATAAATTTCACGGTAGAGACACAAAAACCACTTTATCTTAGGACACAGGTGTTTGAGCGATACACCGGCAACGGCTTTGTATCGTCGGAACAACTGCAATATGATGAATTTACCTCGCAGGTTCAGCCCTATATGGACCTTGTCGATACTGTTCATGATAGCTATGTGATAAACATGACAAACTACAACAGCAGATATCTGCCAATTGATGCCAATATCTCCGATATTGATGTGTATCGTGGCAATTTTTCTGCTGATTTAAATGAGAACGTCCTTTTTGATGAGTATTTTATTGAGGGCGACAGGTTTGAGGTGGAATATGTCGACACCAAGGAGGATGTCATGGGCATAATGCGAACCATCGTTCAGATGACAGCGCCCTATGATGAGGGGGATATACCACCGTCGGCACTGGGTGAGCTGCCGGACACGATTACCGACCGCACCATGGAGCTTGCAGACTCGCTCGGGCGATATTCCGACTATTTTTTAAGCTCCTACCGCAGTCGTAACGAAAATGCTCATTTTGTGGAGCCGTTGACCGATTATCTGACCGCACTGACGGTGCAAAACTATCTGCGTTCCGATTTTTTTTACAGCAAGACACCGGGTGCCATGATCGGTGATGATTTTGTGGACAGCTTTTTATTTGAACAAAAGAGGGGATACTGCACCTCTTTCGCAACCTCCATGTATGTGCTTTTGCGTGCACTTGATGTGCCGTGCAGATATGTTGTTGGGTACCATGTGGTGCCGAGCGAGGGGGAGGACACGGTGGTGGTCTCGGACTATGAGCGACACGCATGGGTAGAGGTGTATATCGGCGGACTCGGCTTTATAACAATGGAACCGACGCCGAGTGCGCAGGAGCGTACGGACGGTATGCTCTTTGAAAATCCCCTCGCCATTATGTATGTCGGCGAGGGAGAACAGCAGGGGATAACGGACGAATTTAATATAGAACTCCCGTTAGCAGACCAAACGAGCGATATGCACACAGAAAGTTTTGAGGTTTTGATTATATCGGCGGCTATTCTCATGACAATATTTGCGGTTGTTGTATCAACCCTGATTATAAGGCGAAAATACACCGACAAAATAATGGCATCAAGAGAGGCAGAGGTTATAATAAACACACTATTTCGGCTGTTAAAACGCCTTGGGTTAGTACGGCAAAAAAGTGAGACGGTGCGAGAATTTTTCATCAAGGTCGAACAAGTTTTAAACATGCAAAATGAACATGACCAACTGATGCAGGTCATAAAGGCGATTGAACAGCACTATTATTCCAAAACCGAACAGATTGACACAGAAAAAGTTATTGCCTTTCGAGATAGGGTATACGAGATGGTGAAAAAGCGGTTTTATATTTAAGCTAAAATTTATTATCGCGGCTTTATGGCGAGGAATGTACCTACTACCTTATGTCTGCGAAAACTTGACTGTTGGTTGTAAAGAATGGTCTTGACCATTCCGTCGGATTTGATGCAATCTAAATTAATCTCGACACCCATAAGTAGACTTTTGAATGACACATTCGGTTTGACCATACACCCCTGTTTGCGGTGCGAGCATTGTTGTTGTGGCCGGTGTTGATGACGTGGGGGTTACCGTAAAACTTATGTTAAAACTCTGCGAGATATTATTTTGACCGCTCACCGTTACCGTTGCCGTATAGGTTCCCGCCGCGAGGCCTACATTCGGTCTCACAAAAAATGTAGCGGTATCGTCTGTTGTCGATATCGATGTGATCGTTGTTGTATCCGTATTGAAATTGCCCTTGTTTGTGCCGCTTAATGTTATCGTCAGTTGCCCTGTGGGTTGGTTGCCTGTATTCGTTACAATAATACCGTGGCCTTGCTGTTCACCGTAGCCCACCACCGCAGGGGTGAAGGTATGATCAACAGCAGGGGTTAAACTTATGCCGTAGTTAGGGGTTGCCCAACTCGCGTATAGCGTTACACTCTCGTTTAGCGCCGTGTCGAAGTTATAAGGGTTTGTCAGGGCGGCATCTTTGTACCAACCGACAAATACCATCCCCTGCTTTGTGGGTGTTGTCGGCACGCTCGGCGCTCTTCCCGAAATAACTGTTTGAGTATCGACGGCAGTTCCGCCGTTTGTCTCAAATGCAACCTTATATCCCCAGCCGGCATATAGTGTAAAACTCTCGGTTACCGGCTGACTATAATCATATGGCTTTGTCAATAGATCGTCGGTATACCAATCGATAAAGATAAAATTCGTTGCCTCGGGTGTTGCCGGCTTGCCCATCGTGCTGTTTTTTATAACGCCTTGCGCAGGTGGCATGTAGGTGGGATTAACGCCTTGTGTTGTGTTGTTTGCAAACGTAACCGTCCAAATGTCGGTAGTTGGGCTGGCATTATCGCCCCAATTTGTGGGGAGGATATTAAAATCGGAAAATGCGGCAGATTGATTAATGAAAGTTTCTCTTGGTTCGTACGGAACCGGATTTCCGTTTATAATAGACTGTGCACTCCGGTTTTGATTTTGTGCAAGCCCTGTATTGAGAAATACATAATAAAACATTCCAGTTTGGTTTATTTGAGTTTGGGTTAGCGTAGGGAACCTAAAGACATCGTTGACGATGAGGTTGTTGCCGGCATTAAGAAACATATAAGAGGCAAGATTATCTCCTATCGTTGTGAGTTTATCGGACTGTGGGAGGTTAAAATTTTCCCCCATGCTTGCAAGAGAGGTGCAACCGGAAAACATAGCATTGGCAAAACTATTTCCTATCGTTGTAAGCACAGTCGACTGTGGGAGGTTGAAGTTGTCTTTAATGCTTGCGAGAGCTTTGCAATTGTGAAACATACTATACGCAAAACCATTTCCTATCGATGCAAGCGCAGGCGACTGTGGCAGGGTCAATTTATCGCCCATGCTTGAAAGAACTTCGCATTGGTGAAACATAGAATTGGCAAAATTTGATCCTATCGATGCAAGCACAGGCGACTGTGGCAGGTTGAAATCATCGCCCATGCTTGCAAGAGAGGTGCAACTGTAAAACATAGAATCGGCAAAATAATCTCCTATCGATGCAAGCACAGGTGACTGTGGCAGGTTGAAATCATCGCCGGTGCTTGTGAGAGAGTTGCACTCGCGAAACATAGAAGAGGCAAAATGATCTCCTATCGTTTTAACAGCCCCCCAACCGGACGTGAAACCGGCGCCGGTGTTTTTTAACCTTTTGCAATTGGAAAAAGCATATGCCCATTCAAAGTTTGGTGCAGTGCTTGTGCCTGTTATTTGGTTGGCTGTGCGTGTCATTTCGGGGGTGATGGCAGAATTTATTGCTACAACTTTTTCTTTATTTGTGCCGACGTTTGCACCGTTAAAAATGTTTGAAAACCCAAAAGCCGCAAGCCACGCGTCGTTTGATGACGCATTGTTGGTGATGGTTATGGTGTAGGTGCCGGAGGATGAGTAGTTGTGTTCAATGCCGGCGGAGTCTACTGCGTTTTGAGGCGCTCCACTGTCAATGTTTGATATAATTTGAGCTGCACTTCCGTCACCCCAATCTATACTCCAGTTATAGGGTTTGCCAAAATTATTATTATTATTATAGTCTGTATCCGTTCCCGAACCACCCGAAAGGGGGATTGAGAATGTCACGTCGGTGGTGTCTGTCCCATCGCGTGTTGTGTCTACCGTAAAGCTAAAACTTTGCGCCGCACCCCCATTTTGTGCAAAAACACCGAGCGGCAACAGCACAGCAAACAAGCACAAGGCGAGTATGCCCAACAAAATTTTGTATTTCAATTCCCTTATCCTCATAATGTGTTTTCTCAAACCTGTTCCGACAAACTAATTGTATAAATATTCCTATAAAGTATATCACACCGATGGGTATAATGTCAAATAAAAGTCTTAATTTGTAAATTCCAACGTGGAATCTGCTTTGAAAATTTACCCTAAAAAATAATATTATTAAAAGTTTAGAAAAATAACAGAAAATTGTTGCAATTTGACATATTTCTATGGTACAATTATACAAAACGCTGTTTTGCATAGATTTTTTATTCGAACAAGAGGGATAAATGTCAAAAAAGCTTATTGTTATTTTAATAACCTCACTGCTGACGATGGTGGGGACGATAGGTGCAATCGCTGTTTTTTCAAACCGGTCCGGCATGACTGCGTTTGCTTCAGATGGGTACATCTTAAATAGCGACGGCGGTGAAATCTCGCAGTACCTCTTTGAGGCGGATTCGCAGTACGCCATATCAAGGACGGGCAGTGTCACGCTCAGGGATAACACCGGCGCGAGCACAAGAGTCTTTGACGAGTCCTTTGTCCACATGAACGATAATAATATAATCGCCCTCAAAGACGGCGTTTTGCTTGACTTTAACGACCTTTCGGATAATTTTATCAACAACTATTATCTCACAAGTGAATTGCCGATATCTTCAACCGGTGACGAATACATGATAGAGATGGCGACGCGGGATATTGTTTTCGGCGACCATATCTGGAAATTATCGGACAATAAGTACTTAGTTCGTGCAAATTCGCTCAGCATCCACTTTTCCGAGGATGATATAAGGGATATCGGGGATTATGTCGAAATTTCAATATCGCAGGACGGTATTGTGAACTTGATGACCGACACGGAGCTATTCAACACAATTTCACATGATTGCTATATCGAGACGGGTGACGGTGTGAGGGTATACCCTGTCGGCGCCATCGTTGACAGTGGTGATTATCAAATCGGGCTGTCAAATCTTGTGATCAATCCGGACGATAGCATTGTCCTGTCGGAGGATGAATTAAGGCGCCAAATAGTGCCGGAAATTAATATTGAGGCTGTCGACGGTGAGGACGGTGAGGTTGGTGCCTCGGGTCTTCAAGGTGAGCAGGGCGAGCAGGGCAACCTCGGTGAAACCGGTGAAGTAGGCGAAGATGGTGAAGAGGGCGAGGGCGGCAGTGTCGGCGAGGGCGGCGAGGTCGGTCAACAGGGCGACTCGGGCGATGGCGGTTCCTCCGGCTCAAAGGGTTCGGTGGGCAGCACCGGCACACAGGGTGTCAGCGTCAACGTTTCCGGCTCGACAAACGCGGCGTTGCCCTCCTTTGCCATAACTCAATGGAAGGTTGGCTCAACAAAGGTTCAAGGTGAGATTACCATCTCGGATGAAACGGGCAGATTGGGCGTCTCATCCGGCTCAACCGGCACGGTGACCTTAACAGCGGAGGATGGCACGGTTATCAACTGCTACCCTATCACCGGTATAGACGGTACCATTGGAGGTGGAGTCGAACCCAAGTTTGATTTTACGTCGGATTTGACCTTCTATTTCTCAACCCAGCCGGAGGCACTTAAACCGGACACTAAATACACCCTCTCGGTTGTAGCCCCCTATAAAGCCGATGATATTACGGAGTCGATATACCGCCGAGAGTTTATTTCACGCTCATTTATTACCGACGGCAGTGGTGTGGTGCTCACCGAGGAATCGGCGAGCGAGCACTCACTGACGATTAATGTTGAAACCGCAAAACCGGAGAACTTAGAAGAGTTGCAGGTTTATATGTTGACGGCAGAGCAAAATAAGTCCTTTACGATTAACGCAGCAGATTATCTCGAAAAGGTGACCATTGACCATCTCGGTGCTGTAACATATGCACACGACAAGGATAACAATACGACCGGTGTTTCATTTAACTCGCCTTTTTCCCTCACGTTTGAAGAGACAGACAGTGGGGCAATGACCCCCAATACCCAGTACTATTTCAGAATGGTGATAAAGACCAATGACGGCACCGGAACGGGGCTCGATTCGTTGAGCAATTTTGCACTGGATTTAGAAACGCTTAAAACCAAGGCAACGGTCACGGGTGAGGACGACGGTCTCGCCGATATAGAGGTGCTTTATAATAGAAACACCGGTAGCATGGAGGTCAGCAGACCGGTCGTCACCGACACCCACGGCGGTGTGGTGAGGTATAATTATTATTGTTATGAATTAAATGATGACGGTTCGCGAGTGGAGCCAGCGGTTATTATTAAGAGCGCCCTGCCCTCCGACCCGTATGAAGTGCCGTTTAGCATCGACAGCAATAAGAATTATGAATTCGATGTCGTCATGGTTTTTGATGACAACAGCAAGATAATTGAGGAGGTTATCGGCACAACCACGACGCCGGTGCGCATTGAGGGCGCAATGCTACCTACACTGACACTAAACGCTGAAGAAGATAAAATAACATATTCCTCTCTCGACGGTAATATAGGAATGGTGTTGGACAGCGGTTCTTCATTAGAAATTGATCCATCGCATCCTTTTGAACTTCAAATATATGCAGATGGTGTTCAAGAAATATCGATGTCATTTGATAGAATAGACGAAGAAGTAACCGATACAGTTTATACTCACGGTGTAGAGCTTGAAAAGAATTCTGACACTAATTACACCATACAATTAAATTTAAAAAACCTTAAAAGCGATACCAACTACACTATTAGGCTAAGAGGATATCTCAATGTGGGCACCGGTGAAGCGCTTACACCGATGACCATAGGCAGTGTCAGTTTTAGAACTAAAACCAATGCTATTTCCACTGCAAGTTGGACTATTCCCACCGGAGCAACCGGGTCGATTGACAGGATGCTATCCATTCAGCTCGCGGACGACGACGACAAAGATTTCACCTTAGAAAAACTTTATAACGGCAAGGTGGAGATCGGTCTGTATGTCGGGACATCGGGGCAATCGGCAGTCGGCACGACACATGTTATTGCAGGTGAGGACAATTTAAAAGACCTGTTCAGCTCCACCGGATATCACATAACTGACGATAAGTTGGGGGTTGACGCCCATAACAGCGATAACAGTAATTATATGCTGCGCATTGAGAGTGTTGTCGACGAAACCTATCTGATAGAGAGTGAGATAGGTTATGTGAACGATTTCACCTCAAAGGTCTCGAACAGGACTACAAATATTACAATTATAGCCAAGGCACCGGATCTGCCGACCCGCCCGGAGGAGGCAGTCAGCGTGACCCCGATATATAACGAGTATGCGGCATCATACGGTGCGGACCGCAATACAAAGTTGCCCGATGATGCTGTTATCGGATATACTCTTCAGGCGGAATACAACAACGCGAACCGCTCCGCGACCTCCGTCACCTATTATGCGTTTGAGTATGAGCAGTTTTACAATGCACTTCAAAACAATAAAGACCCGATTGAGGCTGTCGACGCTCAACAGTTTAAAATAAAGATATCCGAAATTTTCGGTGATGAAGTGGAGCCTATTACCGTCTTGTTTGACAGAAATTTAGGTTTTGACGGCACCGAGGGAACCGATGCCAATGGCAACAAGTATATTCACGACACCATTCAAAACAGAAAGATTTATCAGTTTGAGCCGGACTCGGATGATTTTGTATTGGACCGCGGATATAAATATGTCTTTGCCTATACCGTTGAATATGAAATAAAAGACGAAAACGGTCAGGTAATTTCCGGTGCGGACCCATACCCATATGTCGGGGCCGAATATGACGCCGCAAAAACTTCATACGGCGTCGGCACCCACCTCGGCACGCAATTGGGTACAGAAGTCGCGTATGTTTTAAACTCCGGTATTATTTCAGCCCCTCTTGTCTCACCTCAACTTTTCAACTTTTTATTTGATGTGACATACGATAACTCTACAGAGGGAAGTGCCGAAATCCACTATAAATTTATCGATAACGAGGTCGACAGCACCATTAATACGACCAACGATATAACCCAAATAACCTTTGACAGCAACGAAACCGAGTCCTCTGTAGATATAAACGGTGAAGCGTTAGATGATGATTGGTATAAATTGAGCGTCCCCTTTAAATTAAACGGCAATGATGATGAAATTGTCCTTACCCCGAGGGTGGAAATTTCCACCTATCGTGTGGACTATGATGACATATTGGACAAGTTATTGGCTGATCAGTCGTCCCTGTCAAAAGAGGAAGAGGATGAACTGTATGCCATTACATATCTTGCCGAAGTGCCTGTTGAAAGTGGATACGGTGAATATTTTAAAAGTCTTTCCGCGTTTACCGTAACCCCGAAAGTCGAAGCGGATGAAAATAGGATAATACTAAATCTTTCGGCAAGCGATGCAGGCTCCGAAGCTTTCCGCCGATTGATAAACCGAATTTATATGTTGGAAGTGACAGTAAAAAGTGATACTACAACTGATCCTATAACAAAAACATTATTTTTACCCGTCAATGTAGGGGGTGGCATATCGACAGAATATCACGCCATACTGCCGACCAGTGAGATCAGTGAATTTATCGGGAAAGGCGTCGACTTCTTATTGTCATACAAGGTGTATTACGACACGGGTGAGCAAGGTTTTTCACTGCTGTCAACAAACCCATATTTCGGTCTGCAAAATACCGGCACAAGGGTGGGGACAAATGCGCAGGGTGAGGCACAGATAAACTACGATCTCGGTTATTATATTGCGGCAAACGGCGCATCTTCCAACACCGCACCGACTAACTCTTTGGCCTCACTGAGCGGTAGTTTTGATATGGATGATTTGTATAAAAGCTATAATGCTATCGACACCGACAACAGCAAGGACTCAATAAGTTACAGGTTTAGTACTCTGGCATCCATGACCTCCGCCAACACACGTTATCTGGCGGTCACCAAAAACGGTGTTGACTTCAACACTAATTCCGGTATGGGGTATATCGGCAACAACTACTTCACGATAAAAGGTTATGCCGCCATGTCGGACAGTGACACGGAGGATGAAATCTCCAGCGAGCAGATAGAGACCATAATCCCCACCGTGAACACCGCCACAATCAGTGAAGAGGTATCACTGAATTCCTATACAATGAATAGCTTTGCGGTGTCCGCGGCGGATCAAATTAATGAGAAAAATGGTGCTAATCCGATTATTCACATAGCCTTTTTAGATCTTAATGCATATAATGGGGCGACCATAGACCTGAATGACATAGACAGTACCCCCGGATATGTCGGCAATCTCGTCACCTACGGTGAGGTAGATGCAGCCGGCAAATTGACAGGCATATTCAAACCGAAAGATGCTGAAAAAGTAGTTGAACCGTTGGCTAAAGACACCGATTATCTGATGGTTTTCTATGCAGAGCTTTTGACCGGAGAAAAAACCATATTAAAGGAATCTCAAACCTCATCCGAGGCGCGAATTCCCTTTAAAACGCTCGGCTCGATAGGGCTTGCAATCCCCGAGTTCAGAGGGTATATCAACAACAACTACTTTGACAAGTATGCAGAGGGTATCTTTACAATAGTAAACCCAGCCTCCGATATTAAAATCACCTTTGACATTTTTGAGGCGGATGCCGACGGCAAAGCAGTCGAGAGCAGTTTGTTGCTAAGCAGTGATGCGGACAAAATAACCGCCGATGTATTGAATATCATGGATTATTTGTGGGTGTCGACAGGCGATAACTACCACCACAGCAACTCGTTCCGACTTAATTTAGAACCGGGCATGGATATAAGGGACAAACTCGTGCCGGGTAAAGAATATGTGTTCCGAATTACCGCGGAATCTACCACGGCGGGCTCCGGCGAGGAAATAAAGGAGGTTAAAGAAGATATAATCGTTATCCCACCACAAGGTCAAACGGCAAACTTGATATACACGACCGAGACCACCGCAACCTCCATTTCGTTCACGACAACCATTATCGACAGCAACTATACCTTAATGGGTCAAAGACAAGATAGCACCTCCAATTCACAGATGGGAATATACGGTGTCCGGTTTACATATGTAGCCGATGATGGTCGTGAGATTGCCCTTGACACTTTATATGATGATAATTCGAGCCAAAATAACAACCCGAGAGATTTCTATTATACAAACGAAATCAAACAAGTCTTTACGCTCAACGCAGGTATGCTAGATACCAGCAGTCCATCGTACGCGACTGCCAAAACTATATTTACCGAGGGTAGAAAATTTAACATGTACATCTACGCCGCCACCGATTCCGACAATGACGGTGAGAGTTTATCGACGGGGTATAAAGCTACCGACGCAGCGGATGACATATATACCGCAGAGGAGTTGTTCGGTAAAGCGTCCGCAACCTTAACGCTTGAGGAATCCGTAGAAATTTTTGATGATGTAATAAACAATTTCCGAGGTGTTGATCAGATAATAAAAGATGATTTAAAAGACGCGGAGTTAAGATTTAGAATTGCGGAAAAGTCCGGCAGTTTATCAAGCGATGACGGCATTCTTATCAATGAAGATTTAATAACCGTAAGCCGTGATTTGAGCAATCTGCAAATTAACTTTAGAGAGAGTTTCGGCTTTCTCGAAAGTATAACCGAAAATCAGGTGTTCGATAGAGTTGAGTGGGATCTCTACGGAATGACCACCACACATGATACCTTGTCCATCAACGGAGTTAGAACACATGACGATGCTTATGACGATCTGATTAAGAAAGTTACTGACAATTTGGGATACGATGTGTACGCCATTACAATACCGGCGAACAACCTCCCACGGGGTGAGTACACAATCACGTTGAAAATGTACCTCAAAGACGATGCTTCAAAAGTTTATACCGTCACTGCAAAATTATTTGATTCATAATTCAAGAGGTGAGTTCAGATGGGAACTGTAAGGAAGATAACAGGGAAAACTAAAATTCTGTTTGTGGTGTTTGCCGCCTTGCTGACAACTATGGTTGGCGGCGCAGGGGTGACCGCCTATACAGCTGTGAATAACCGACCCAAGCCGATACCTCTTGAAAGCGGTTTCACGGTATTTGACAACACCAATAAAGCGGTCGAAATTCAATCAAATGCCTCCATCTCAAAATCGACAGAAACCGAGCAATATTATATGAACTTCACCGATGGGACAAATATTTCGCTCGGCAAAAACTCCCTTGTTCATAACGAGGAACAGCTACGGATTTTGGGTGGTGGATACCGCATTTTGCCCAGTGGTGAGGCGGAGCCGGTGAATGATGAGATGACATTTGAGGGGCTGCAAACAGGTGCGTTTTTCAAGCTCGCCGACCGAAAATACCTCATGGTTGGCGATGTTATCACCGATGATCAAAACGTTTTTGAGACGAACAATTTTATCTATATAATCATCGACATGGTCGGTAATGCGTATTTAGTGTCTGACGATATAAATTTAAAAACCACAAAACCCACCGTCGTGTCGACCAACGATCTTTCGTTCGATATCGCGCAAGAGAAATTGACCTTTGCTGGCAACGAGTACGATTTGCAGAGGGTTATTCAAACCACAAACACCTATGATTCCGCAATAAACAAACAGTTTGACGATCCGCAAACCCCCGACTCCATTGATATGACTGTTTATGGTGGTGACGGTGGAGCAGGCGGCGCAGGCGGCGTTGGCGGTGTCGGTGGCGACGGCGGCGAGGGCGGCGAAGGTGGCGAGGGCGGCGAGGGCGGCACCGGCGGCGAGGGCGGCGAGGGTGGCTCCGGCGGCTCCGGCGGTGAGGGTGGCACCGGCGGCGAGGGTGGCACAGGTGGCACCGGCGGCACAGGTGGCACCGGCGGCACCGGCGGCATGGGCGGCCGTGAGGAGAGCCCCGATATGGTCAAAACGCTGATGCTTAGCGATGTCGAGTCAAATTCCGCAACCACCGTCGATGTTGAGTATTATTTTATCGACCCGTTCGGACAGCTCGGCACTATCTACCTCGATATACACAAGGTGAGCGATTTGAATGACGCGGGTATCTCTTTGGTGGATTTCTACACCCCCGGTACAGGGTTAGAGACAGCGGTTGAAGACTACAAAACAAATTACTGGACAGACAACCTTTCAACCAAGAGAATTTCTATCAATCCGTATGAAAACGAACACACTTTTAAAGATCTCGAGCAAAATGTCGACTATTATGTCGCAATGGCACATGAATATGAAAATTCCAGCGGCGATGGCAATATAGTCAATGAACTTGCGGACTACTTCTCCGTCAAGACATTAAAAAAAGAAAACAGATTAAACATCGTCAATATATTTCGAGATACACTTGATGTGCGTATCGAGATAATATTAAAAATTGAGGATGTAAATGACATTGATGTAGGCACAGTAATTAAAATTGAAGGTGAGTGGACCTACCCATTAACACAGGATGATATAAACAAAGCCGCGAATGAAGGGTTTTCATATACCTTAGAGTTATCAAAAGAGGAAATTAAAGAGCATGAGAACTTAATCGTAGAGTGCACATTAAAGGATGGGACTGTTTTAAAGGACATCACCGTGAACTATGATTATGTTGTGAGCGAACCTGCACCTTGATATGCCATTATCACTGTAAAACATAGAATTATTTATAAATAGGAGACAAAGATGGAAACATTGTTAGCCGCAATTATCACCGCCGTTGGCATGATGCTGGGATTTGCATTTGCCGGAGTTGCCGTTGCACTCGGCATTACAGGCGGTAAGGCCGCCGAGGCGGTGGGCAGAAATCCCGAAACAAAAAGTGATGTGCTGCACTGTGTGTTGCTCATGGCGTTGATTTTGGCCGGGGTGCTGATAGTAACACTGGCTGTTGCGGTGGTGCTTATATATGCAAATCCTCTACTCAACGCATAAAATGACCGTCAATCCTGACATGCTAAAGAAAGGGGTGATATACTTTTGATTTTTTCCTACATAGCGGCATTTTTAGGGATGGCGTTGCTGATAGGTATATCGGTCATTGCCATTTTATCCGTTAGCAGAACGGTGACCAAAAACATCCGCTCTAAAACGCTCAAACTCATATCCACATACGACGAAATACTTGATGATTACAGCGATAAGCTCGAAACGATAAGGGAAGAGATTAAAAAAGCACCCAAACCGAGCGCCGTGACACAACAACAAACAGTGAGGTTTCAACCCGGTACAAGAATGTCAACGAGGAACTTTGCGCCGTCCGTTCTATCCACCGTTGAAAAAGTGGCAAACGCTAAATATGTCGGTGAGAGTAGCTTTGAGATTTATAAAACGCTCAAGGACGGTTTTCGTATCAATATTGAGGACGTCGTGTCAAAAATACCGAATTTTGACGCCCCGATGGGTAAGGCGACAGAGCTGTTAAAAGAGCTGGATTCAAATACCGTTCTTTCCATTATAACACTGCCGGAAAGATTGCAATACGCGCTACTCAAAGACAGTATGCAGGAAGATCATTTGGTGTTCTTGGACGAATTTTGCGACGATGAGCAGGCGGTTAACTGCATGGAGTTTTGCAATTATTTGCAGACAAAAGCCGCTAAAGAAACTCAACGACCCGTTGTCTACATATCCCCCGGTTTTGACATTGCAAATTTGCCAAAAGATGTTGAAATTAAAGTCGATGAAAATCTCTGCGAGGGATTTAAAATATTCGTAAACAATCAAATCTATGACTATTCAGTAAGAAATA
Source organism: uncultured Oscillospiraceae bacterium (assembly GCA_964369965.1). Classification (GTDB taxonomy): domain Bacteria; phylum Bacillota; class Clostridia; order Oscillospirales; family Ruminococcaceae; genus CAYJBH01. The sequence continues at coordinate 20,755 of CAYJGF010000003.1, read as the reverse complement.
AGGTGGTGGGCTAATTATGGGCACGATGAGCAATATTCTCGGCAGAAAGATAAAAAATATCAAGGACAACATCAATGCGTACACAACGGGTGAAGTGCGCATGGTCAGGGGATATATCGTCGAGGCAACAGGGCTTGATAACGTCGCATACTACGAAAAGGTGATTGTGGGCGATGAAAACGTGGGGTATGTGGAGTCCATAACCGTTGACTCCATAATGATTGCACTTGCGACTCACAATGCAAAAATATCTGTCGGTGACAAGGTTATTTCCACCGGAGCTCAATTCTCGGGGAAGTTTTCCGACAGCTCGCTCGGGCATATCATTGACATTTTTGGTGAGGATAAGCTCACGGGCAAGTATTTTGACAACCTGATGACCGTCCAGATAGAGACGGAGCCGATATCTATTATGGATAGGGCAACCGTAAATCGCCCCATGCTCACAGGGATAATGGGCATTGACCTTATGTACCCCATCGGCAAAGGGCAAAGACAGTTGATTGTGGGGGATAAAAAAACCGGCAAGACTCAAATAGCGCTTGATGCGATATTAAATCAGATTGAGCAGGGCACGATATGCATCTATGTCTCTATCGGCAAGACGAAAAAGGAGGTCAAAAACATATACGGCCAGCTGTTGCGACGTGGTGCAATGCAGTATACCACCATTGTTGCCGCCTTTAATGACGATGGTGCGCCGGTGCTCAAAGCAACCCCGTACACCGCTTTGTCCATAGCAAGGAGATATATGGAACAGGGCAAGGATGTACTGGTGGTCATCGATGATCTAAAACGGCACGCCGATGTCTGCCGTGAGATGGCACTGCTAATGGATAAAACACCGGGTCGTGATGCGTACCCACCCGATATATTCTACACCCACTCAAGGATGTTGGAGCTTGGCTGTCAGCACAAAGACGGCGGCTCGATAACTATACTCCCCATCTGTGAGACAAAGAGCGGTGATATCACCGACTACATATCGACCAATATAATCTCCATCACCGACGGTCAGATTGTATTGTCTGCAAAGAATTTTGAAAAAGGGCAAAAACCTGCGATAAACTACGGGTTATCCGTTTCTCGTCTCGGCGGTGCGGTGCAGAGTGCCGAAATGAAAAAATCCGGTCCCGCCATCCGGCGTGAACTGCTCGCCTACCTCGAACAAAAAGAGGTTTTTGAACTTGCAAACATCGATGAGATAGGTGAGACAATCAAAAATCGCATGATCAAGGGTGCGCGAATTATAGAGTCGCTCAATCAACATAAATTTGCTGTCAAAACCACACAAGAGATGCTGTACACGATAGATGATCTTAACAGAGGTGAATAACTTATGAATGTAAAGCCGGTAGTTAAAGTCATGAACTTCCACGCATTGCTTCGGGTTGAGGCCTCCCGTGCTACCGCCGAAAGATACGCCACCATTGCCGATGAAATCGAAAATATGATGCGGATTGTCTTTAACAATGAAAACTTGAAGCTGGACAGCAAGTTGATCATTCCGGATAAATCACTACCACCTTTGAAGATATATATCGGTTCCGACTTTGGGTTTTGCGGCAATGTTAACTCCTCTATAGGCTATGCGATTGACAACGACATGACCTCGGAAAAAATCATACTCGGGAGTAGGGTCAGGACAAAAAAGGGTATCGGTCTGCGAATGTCACTGGAGCAGTTCAACAAGGACATGAGCGAGGTGCAGGAGTACCTAAATAATGCGGTCAGAGGGCTTAAATACTCCGAAATATATCTGGTGCACAACCACTACTATAACATCACCACCATAAAGTTTGAGGAGAAAAAGGTTTTCCCCTTAGATGCGGAGCAGACGAAAAAAACAAAAGGGAAATATGTAGATTTTGCACTGGAGGGCGACGTTGCAAAACTTGTACAGGACATGTGTATATCCTATCTGAGCTATCAGTTAAAAGTCTGTACCGCCAGCTCCTATGCGGCTGAAAATATTATGAGACAGAACGCGACAACGGAGTCGCTTAAAAAAATTGACGAAATTGAGATTGAGACGATAAGAGAGGAAAGAAAAGAAAAAAATCAGATATCTTTCCAAAAAACCATCGATAGCTATGTCAAGCAAAAATCCATAACAAAAAACAAAAAAATATAGCGAGGATAAACAATGAATGAAGAATTTGCCCCCATGACCGCCGATGGTGAGAATAAACGAGTAGGCTCTTTGATTGCGATAAGTAGCCTGAAAGTCGATATATATTTAGATGAACATGACCTGTTTATAAGAGATATGGTGTATGTAATTCTGGGTGATAGGCGAGTTTATTTTGAAATTGCCGAAATAAACGGCTTTTTGGCGTCCGCTATCTGCTTTGGATTGACAAACAGACTGAAAAGGGGGATGGACGTCTTTCACAAAAAAGGTGGTGTCCAGGTTGCATACAATGAGAATATATTAGGTCATATATTTAACAGCTACGGCGAGCTTATCGACGGCAGTCAAATGCCACAAGGTGCCACGAGGAATATATACAGTAAATCGTTGTCCATGACCGAGATTGAAATAGATGGCGATATTTTGCGAACCGGCATTAAGGCACTGGACTTTTTCGCACCGCTCAGGAAAGGTTTTAAGATGGGCTTCTTCGGCGGCGCCGGAGTGGGGAAAACCGTTATAATCAAAGAGCTTATCAATAACGTATACAGGGCTTTGCGCTCAAACTCGGTGTTTGTGGGAATAGGGGAGCGCAGCAGAGAGGGCAGGGAGCTGTTCGACGAGATGGTGGAGGCGAACCTGTTCAATAAAATCACCATGGCGTTCGGGCAGATGGGCGACAATGCCATGAGCAGAAGTAGAGCGGCTTTTACCGGTCTCACCTTGGCGGAGTATTTGAGGGATGAGCACAGGCAGGATGTGTTGCTGTTTATTGATAACTTTTACAGAATGGTTCAAGCAAATGCGGAGATTTCGACCGAGCTTGCGAGAATGCCGATAGACAACGGCTATTCAACCTCCATGTTAACGGAGATATCGGAGGTGCAAGAGCGTATAAATTCAACCGCCGATGGCTCCATCACATCATTTCAAGCGATATTTATCCCGGCAGATGACATGAATGACGGCGCTGTACATGCGATATCAAAACATCTTGACGGGCAGGTGGTGTTGGATAGAAAAGTCGCGGAGAAAGGGCTGTATCCTGCCGTAAATGTCTTTGCGACCAATTCGGTGCTTATCGACCCCGACATAATCGGCGACAGACATTTCAACTTAGTGGAGGCATCGCTAAAGACCCTTTCAAGATATGAGGCGCTGGAGCAAATTGTGGCGGTTTTAGGTATAGACGAGCTTGGCAAGGAGGATTATGACACCTTCTTCCGAGCAAGGAAACTTAGGAACTATTTTTCACAGCCGATGTTTGTGGCGGAACATCACACCGGAATTGAGGGTGTGTTTGTGGAAATTCAGGACGTTTTGGATGATGTTGAGAAGATCCTCGACGGATCCTTTGATGAGGTTGATGAGTCGGAATTCCTTTATATCGGGGCATATTCAAAGTTGCATAGGGAATAAAGGTTGTTATGGATTTCAGTAAAAAAGCAAAGATAACCGCGCGCATAATTTCCCACTCCGACGGTTTGAAAGTGCTAAACAGCATTGTCGGGATAAGGATAAAAAGCAAGGATTATGTCCTGCTTATTATGGAGGATTATCTGCCGACCCTCGGCAAGATAAACGGCGATATTGTGTTTATCACCTCCGATGATGAGGTGCCCTACACCGATATAAACGGGTTTTATAAACATCAATCAAACGAGTTCACACTGCTAATCGAAAGTTGAATTTCCTTTTTTGTCCTGATTTAAGTTCGGTATAACGGAGTGATTATGTCAATCAGCGAAATTCTATTATTGTTGTTTTATTCTTTAGAGCCGATTGCCGTTGCTATGCTTGCTTGCGCGGTGGTTATATTTGTGATATTTTCGGTGATATTTTTGCTGGTTATAAAAATGAAAATAAAGGATAAAAGGTTTGCCGTTTTGGGGATTTTTTATGAGCTTGGCATCTCTCAGGCGGTGAGGTTATCCTGCTCTTTGATCAAACTTTGTCTTATCTTTTTCTATTTGGTCATGTTTCAAGAACTTGCCTTTGTGCATTATTTGTTTTTAGCGATACCCTGTGTGATAATAATAATTGAGAAAAATTCCCCGATAAAAATAATTTCTAATGCCATATCTATAGTCATACAGATCATTGCCGTGTTGACAACAAACCTTTTGTGTAGCTACATTCTAACCTTTAATATGGGGTTGATTTTTATACTGGTGTATGTTTTGATCGCGATAGCGACCTTGTTCTACAGCGTATATATTTTTATAGTGGAAATGGACGCGATTTCCGCCAAAAGGAGTATTGATGAGAAACAACTTTCCAAAAGATCACAATAATACATCACAAGATGTTGCGCCGATGGTATATCGAAAGAATAAAGAGGTTAGCAATTCTAATAAGGTCGACAAGCCTGTAAAACCCAATAAAATCAAAAAAGAAAAAAAGCCAAAAAAGGTTGAAAACACAGAGAAAAAAAGCATATCAAACAGGATAAATATAAAAAATAAAGGTTTACTTTTCATGACTGCGGGGCTGTCGGTATGTGCTCTTGTCGTCCTTTTCTTCGTGTTGAACTTGATGGAGGATGCCAACACATATGTCGTTGGAAATTCCGCCGTTCAATATTATGCCGATATGAAGATAGATATACCGCAGGGCAACGAGCTGCACCGGAGTTCTGAGGCTGAGATAAATATGACCGGTGGCGGTGCCGACCAAACCATGTCATCGGTGCCGATTTATTATGAGGGGCAGGACAAATTGGTTTTGCCACACGATATGTCATACTACGACCCGAGCCATAACACAAGATACAGGCTGGATTATTTTACCGAGCTGGAAATAAGCGGTGGGGCTGTCATCGCAACTAAAAATGGGCAGGATGTAATCTTAAATGAGGGCTTTTTACATGATGGCAAGGACTTCTATCTCTTGCTTGAACCGATGACACTTGAGCTGGAGGGGTACAGTGTCCCTATTAAAGCTCTGTCATATGTCGAGCTTGTTTATCAGCAGTATGTCATGGTTTTTGACTATGATAATAAATATTTTTACACCGAGCAGGCGAGGGGCGATATAATTGCTGTGCCGGACACGCAGTTGTATGAGGTGTCACTTATAAACGATACCTATGTAACGAGTGACGGTGAGCCGAGTATGCTTATAACACGACCGGAGTTTTTAAATGCGATTTTGGATTGACGGAGATAAATAATGAAGAAATGGATGATATGCCTCGTCTTGGTAATGTGCGCGATGACGGTATATGCCCTATATTCAGCAACAGAATTTATGAGTTTTGCGGAGGATGGGTATATGGTGCCCTCTTCGCCGAATGTCAACAATCTCCTTTCGGTAGCAAGTGCCGAGAGGGTAGGTTTAGAAAAAATTAACAAGGACGATGTCTTATACACCTCTTTGCTCAACTACTACATCAGGGATGGGCGCAAAGAGGTGGATATGTCGTATCCGATTTATACTAACGGCGGAGCTACCATCAAATTTACCGGTGATGAAAACTGGCTTATCTCCAACGATATCAATCTTCTAAGCAGTTATGAGGGGCTGTATCTAACGGGCGGCAACACCTTTAATGAGGATTTATCCCTCGCCGACGGTGATGAATTTATTCTTTTGACACTGGATAACGGACTGCATATCAACGCACAGGAGGCGGTGTTTAAAGGGCCGTTAGGTGATCTTTTTATACCGGCAAACAGTATAATAAAGTTTGACCATTCATACATCAGATTTTATAGCTTTGATAACGAGGTTTTGGTCTATAACGAGCAGGATGCGGTTTTTGACGCGGAAATTATGATAGGCGATAACACCTATATCTATAAAGATTTAGTGACGGCACTCGGAATAGTGGATACCATGATAAGAGAAACCGAGCGTGGTGGTGACACAGAGGAGCTGGAGGAAAAGATTGAGAACCTATTAAACACCGATGGTATAAGACCCAACAATGTCGCCGACTATGCTGCGGGTGGTGTCTCGGATGAGTTAGGCGAGCCTGCCGACGATGACACCGAAGGGGAGACCTCCCAAGGGGAAGATACCGATGATACAGACGGTGATGATGACGATGAATTGTCGGAAAAAGACGACGAGGATGAGGACGAGAACGCAGATGATGAGGACGAGTCCTCCGATGATAACGACGAGCAGGATGAGGACGACACAAACGACGACACCGGCGAGGAGGATGAGGATAACGAGGGGGGATCGGGCGACGATAATACCGGCGACGGCGATGACGACGCAGATAAAGAAGATGATGACACCGACGGCAGTGGTTCCGGTTCCGACGAACAGGGCGATGCCGACAGCTCGGGCGGCGACGCCTCCGGCGGTGGCTCCGGCGATACCTCATCGGGCGAAGGCGAAGGTGAGGGCGAGGGCGAGGACGAGGGAACCGGCGGCGCAGATGAGGGTGAATCTGATGGCGGTGAATCCGATCCGGATCTAAATCCACCACCCCCCGACCCCGGCAACCCCGATGACACGGGTGGTGAGAGTGACGAAGATCAGGTGGATACACCGTATAGCGACCCGATAGTGAAAGTAGATGGTTTTGATACCTGGTTATATGCGCTCAAAGCAGATGTCGGCATCGTCGACCCGAGTGGTGCATTAATCAAGGGCGTGAGCATCACGGTGTATCAAGCTATTGATAATTATAATGCGACTGCCTCGACGGTGGTCGGTGCAAACGGCGAGTCCATCAATGTTTATTCCAAAAACGATGTCAAAGGTCTCAGAACCAGAATGAGAAAGACCTTTTACGGCACGCAGGAGGCTATCCTGTCGCCGCTTTACCCCGATACAACCTATTATCTGCAGTACAACTACAGTTATGATGAAATTATCTATGATGCAAACAACGTGGGGACGGCAACAAGAATAAATGTCGTGTCCGATATCTATGAGATAAAAACACAATCGGTAGCCGAGGCTAAGGCATATCTGCCGACAATAGTCATAGAATATGATCAGAGCTTCGCCGAAGAGCCGAACGCTTTGACCTTTGATAACTTCACGCTCTCCAACGGCAGTGTCGACGGGAAAACGTATGACCCGACCGATGAGTCGTTTGCGAACCACAAGTTGAACCTCCTGCCATACATAACATCGATGAGGGTGGAGCTGGATAACCAATCACCTCTTGGCAGTGAGGAGGATGTGTATATCAACGCCTCCGATTTGATTGCCGCACATACAAACGTTGCCGGAATCAGCTATAAATCCAACGATGTATTGGAGTCGGACTCGCATTATACTTTCAAGTTTATACCAAGCGACAGATACGACACGAGCGGCTTTGTATATACCGTGAACGGTGCGAACGCCGGCGCTGTTAATGGCGTTGATGGCAGCTTTTATACATCAAAAGCGCCACCTATTGCGACGGTCGAAATTGTCGAGAATGCAAATGAGTATGTCATTTTAGAGATTACGGTAGAGGATAAAGACGATGCCCTCTTATCCGACCCGTTAAAGCTGTCGGCGTTTAATTCGGTCGGTGCCATCGCATATTTAGATGGTACCTTTGTTGACGCGCAAAATGATGATATCGCCGATAAAAAATTCACAGGGGCACAAACTATCGTTTTGGGCACCGAGGGTAAGTATAGAATCAAGGTCACCAACCTGCCTTTTGCGGAGCTGCATAATTTTTATGTGACAGCGTCATACAACCTACAGCCTACAGGCGTAAGCGACCCTATGCTCAGTGATGTCAACGATGAGGTTATCGGGATAGGGTATGTCTCAACGGTGTCGTTGTCGTCCGGTCTGATTAATTATGACGTGATAATAAAAGATGTCATGGACAAAAGCACCACGCTCGAGTTCTACATGAATGAATACACAACCCCCTCCATCCTGCCGATTATTGACAGGTACGACATTACCTTGACAAATGAGGGTAACGAGCAGATATTCAAATACAGTCTGAAAAAAAATGATCTGGAAGATGCGATAGTGGGCGTAACTGAAAATTATGTCTACAACACTTATACAAACTCGGTAATATTAAAATCGGCAGGTGATGACGATATAACGATAGAGCTCGTTGGTGAACAGGATAAGTTTGTCGGGGAAGATTTGTGGGATGTTTTTCAAAGCTATGCAACACCCACTCCGGAAGACCCCGGCTTAAGGCATATTCCGGTTACAATCAGAGTGTCTTTCAATAGCGGGCTTATACCTGCAACGGAATATACCGTTAATGTACAGACGGTGGTTGAGCGAAGTGGCAGGGAATACAATATAAGAACGGTGCTCGGCAAAAGTGAATTTAAAACTAAAAAAGAAACCCCCGAAGTCACGATGGACGATTTGATTATCGCAAACGATATAATCAACTTCAGCGGTCTTGAGGTAGTTGACAACCACGGTGTAATATTGGATGATGGCAAATTTGTCATACATCTTTATAACAACGGCGCCCTGCTGTATATCCTCGATAAGGACGAAAACGGTCAGCCACTCACAACAAATACCAACTATGAGTCCATCGGCTTCAGTGGGTTAACCCCCGGGCTTGAATATCAGCTGGAGATTGTTGCAAACGAGTATAACAATGACGACGGTTATTCCGGCTATGCGAGGGATGTCATCTTATTTGCCTCCGATATTATTGCAGGCAGTGACATCACAGGTACGGTGCAACTAACCCACCTTGATTATGAGGACAAATCCGGACCGTCAAAGACGGTGACCATAACCCCGGACGCCAGCATTGATGATCCTTTTAGAAGTACGAGTATTAATCAGGGTCTGGATGAATGGTGGCACTCGACAAATACTCTCAACTACTATACACCTGCATTTGATATCAGCACAACGTTTGGCAATGATGCCAAATATGTCGTGCTTGAGAATTATGCCCCCTCATCGAGTAGCGGCGACGTAACGGAATCCAACACTGTGTATTATTTCGATGGGAGCGGCAATATTGTCTCATTAAGGCAACCCTATTATGGGTCTTCTCATGGATTGAGTACAAGTCTGGTAGTCGAGACAAGAGCACGTGACCCAATAGCAATTCCGCTGTCCGATGAAATTGTCGGCAATGATGTGGAGTCGTTCCGATTTAAGGTAAATAACGTCGCGCATATAAAAGAAAACGGCTTGATTTTCTCGGTCTATAACCATGTTGATAAGCTGTTTACTGTAGATATAGATGAGGCAGACAGATCGAAATACACTCTGGATAATGAGTCGATTTTACCCGGTGATGCCGAGGATTACCTGCATGCCAACTCCGCCCTTGATGATACCAGCGGTGAGGTGGTCAGTAGCACCGCCGGGAACTTTGTCATGCACAAACTTCCGGTAACCGAGGGGGACAGATATACTACCAATGCACACCTCGAGTGGGTGACCTACTACAACGAGGAAGGGGGATTAATCTCCAAAATCAACGATTTGGGATATAACTCCACCTTTATCATACCACAAAATGTTGCGTATATGTCCATCGAATATTTGAGTGGATCGAGAGATTCTTTGACAATAAACCGCCTCTCCCAAGGGCATACAGTCGAGGCGGACCCCGAGAAGTATGAATTCGAAGCTAAACTTGACATTAATATTGTGGATAAAAAAGGCTCCCTTGTAGATGCACAGGGCGACGGTGAGGTTACCGTTAGGATATACAAATCCGACAACATCAACTCCGCCAATTATAAGCAGATTGACACGGTGGACTATGAAATAATAAAGGGGGAAATATCGGAAACAGTGACCGATGAAACCGGTCAACAGTCGGAATTGATACACTCGGTATACACCCTCAATGCCGACGGCTCGCCGATGGAGTTGACGCTGTCTAATCTTGAACATTCCACCGCTTATATGGTTCGGCTTTACGGGTCTTTTGGCGGCACCGAAATGATATTCGGGGAGGAGATATTTCAGACCGACGCGCCGTATAAGATTATCAGCAATGAGCAAGAATTTTTCGACATATCAAGGGATATGCAGGGGAACTACCTCGTTGTCAACGATTTAAATATCGGAAGTGGCACAATAGATGGCTATTTTGAGGGGACAATTGACTTCAACGGGCACACGGTAACCGTTGGTGGGAGGGGTGGCAACGATGTTTTCGATCTCGTTAGCACTAATGCCGTCATGAAAAATTTGAACCTTGTATTTTCCGAAGAATATGAGGACCACAACGATTTGCGCTTTGTCGGCAGTAACTACGGCCTGATAGAGAATATTGTGGTGGAATTCCTTGGCGACATAAATATGGTCGGATATAATGTCGGTCTTTTTGCCCAGACAAACTATGGAACTATAAGGAACTTCATCGTCAGGTTTGAGGGTGATGTATATTGCACCGCTACCTATGGTTCACTGTTTGTGAGCAACACGGCATACGGTATGCTTGAAAATGGTTATATTTATATGAAAAACGGTGCCGGGCTGTTTGTCGATCCCGATGCCACGGACTATTTTGGTGGAATTGTTCGCCATATAGGCTATGGCGGCGGTGTGAACAACGTCTATACCATCTACGACTCCTGGATGGCAAATTCCGGCACGGTATATGCACAAAGCGGCATCAACTACTCCGGTACGGTCTCCAACACCTACCATGTTGGGGATGTGTATATACATGACGGCAACTCCAAGTCCAGAACAACACCGCTTAGTGTAACTAAATTGACACATTCCTATCCCATCACCGATATAAACAGGTGGAATGTAACTCAGGTTGACCACAGCATATATAACAGCTATGACGCTATTTCGATAATTGGATATGAGGCACTGCGCGATACCGTTTGGCAGTCCGATGTATTGCAAAAAGAGTTTGAAATTGAACAATCGGTAGCGCGAGGATTTTATCCGAGGCTGGAGTTGCCGGTTATTATGCAAAAACATCAAGAGTATGTGCGTATGCCGTTGACCACCTCGAACGACTTCCCTGTCATTGTCGCGGATAGATTTGCGGACGACGTTGTCGGGAATCAGACCAAGAGCGCAAAGGTGGTGTTCGATATTGAAAACGCAGGCGGTTATGAGGTAACAAATTTAAAAATCAATAATATTGACGTCGTGGAAGGCTCTGTTGAGATGGAGGCTATCAACGAAAACGGTCATGAATATTATCGTGTATCGGCAACCCTTGAAATAGATGAAGAAAATACATCACATAGCTACAAAAGCAACTATAAAGTCACGGAAATTGAGGCGATGAAGAACGGTGTCACATATGACTTTGACTCGGAATATGAAACTCAACAGATAGAGTTTTATAAAGAGATTGACAGCGTTGCGGACTGGTCGGCTATAGACGAAGTGCTCGCACAGCGGTACTGGAACTTCTGGGTTACAAAGGATTTGGATTTTAGTGCTGTTCAAAAAGCGGAAGATATTATTGTGAACTTTAATTCGGACGCTACAACCTACAACTCGTATTCCCATTATTACGGTAAATTAGACGGCGGCATCTATGATGATGAGGGCAATTTAACCGGTATGAGGGAGTTGCAAGACATCAACTTCAAAGATGTCTCAACTGCGCATATCTTCACCTCACTGCATTACACAGCAAGCTCCAGCACAACAAATATATATAGGGGCACAATCTCTAATTTAATCATTAATGGTTTTGACGTGACGACGAATTTGCTCCAAAAAATATCATGGGTCGGCGTTGTGGGCAGATCCGGCGGCGATATAATAAATGTGCATTTGAAAAACGCCGTTATCACAGCCGATGGAACAATGGGTGGAATAGTCGGCGAATTGAACAATGGCTCGGTGCAAGATTGCTCAGTCACAGACTCGGTGTTCAAGGCATCAACCGGCAGGTATACCAGCTACTTTGGCGGTATTGTCGGTCGGTCCGGTAATGATCACAACAGGATACAGCACTCATACACAAGAAATGTGCATATTGATATGACAAACGCTAAAACGGTGTCGGCGGTAGGGGGGATAGTCGGCTCTTTCTCGGGCGAGGTAGTAAACTCATACGCAAACGGCTCTATAATTGCAGCAGGCAACAATATCGGCGGTATAGTCGGGCATGAGTATTATGCGCCGTCTATAATAAGCTGTTTTTCCGATGTAGACATCACGGGCTCGGCAGGTAATGTCGGTGGTCTGGTGGGCAAGTCGGACAACTTGCTACCGCAGACAATGAACAACTTGGTGGTGGGCGACATATTGGTGCAGGGCGGAAATATCCACCGTCTTATCGGTCAAAAAGGTGGTTATCAGACATATTATACAAGGTTTGGGTACGCGTATAAAGAGCAGGTTATGAACGATTTGTCCGAGGATGATATCGACGGCGCAACAGATTTGTTTACCACAGCGGAGCTATCGCAGGTCGCCACATGGACAGATACCATGCTGTTCGGAGTAGGGTATGAATACTATAATAAAGATGGCTACTCCAATATCAATGAAGGATACTTCCCCTTTATCTACAACTATTACGGCACGGGGCTCGTCTATGGTCAGGAGCAAATCGCTCTGCCGGAAGTATCGGGTTTGGTTGTATCGCCCGAGTTTGGTGATGTCAAGATTGACGGTCTCAACACCTCATACTATGCGGAGTTCACACTGTGGCATGAAGAGTTGTCGCAGACAGCATTGAAAGAATATTTTATCGACAGTGGTCCTACCGATACAACTAAAATAGAGGTAGTCATAGACGGGATGAATATGCATGACACGAGTTTTGATAATGATCCGAACTTTGGTGTTAAATTGACCGCTAACCAGCCAACCGACGGGAAGTCAATCAGATTTTCCGTGACTACGCATATATACGACGATGCATTCGACAGCTATAAATTAAATGTGAAGTTATCGGATACAGGAGCAACCGCCGAGACGATGTTCAATTACGGCGAGCCTCTTTATCATACGATTAATAATACCGGCGAGTGGATAGATAAAATTGAAAATGACGATTGGGGGACTACAAACCAGAATATAAAGATAGGTGGCATTATCGACTTTGACAGCCCGGCGTATGAGTCAATAAGGGCGAAAGTGGGGCTTAAATTCGGCAGGCTCGAAGGGGATGGCAATGACCCGACTCAATTCGGGTTTGCAAACTTGACGTTTGCAACGACAGAGGATAACCCGGATTCTTTCATCTCCAACGTGCTCTATGATGTAAAGTATTTAGGCTTTACAAACATGGATATGACCTTTTCGTCCCACACTGTATGGAAAACCCACGCTTGCATTATCGACAAAATAGGCGGCAGTTTAGAGTATATCAACCTGAAAGATATATATATGGCAGGCAAGATGGGCGCCATCACCGGAAGTATCGCCCCCTTTGGAGATATCGGTGGACATGCTCGATATATCAATGTGCACTCCGATAACTGGGATGGTGTGGACGCCCTTGCGCCACGTGGCGACCTTGTCGGTTATAATGATGAGCTGGTGAAGGGCACCGGCGTATACATAACAACCACAGACGGCACCACCGGCAACGGCTCAAGCACATATGCCGCCGGTGTTATGGGGTCTGTAGTGGGCACGGTCAGTGATATTCAAGCGGATGATATTATTGTCAATGTCCCGTATTCATATTCATCATCAATAATCGGTCATGAGACCACCAACGGATTGAACGACATTGAGAAAAATGTTGAAAACATTACGGTGACAAACAGCAAATCTATCGGTGAGCATTTCTCCTCGGCGTTTATGAGGACGATAAACTACGCAAATAATACACAAAATATCATAATGGATAATGTTTTTGTCGACGCAACATACAACGGCTATACATCAACCTCACAGTCGGGGGGAATTGCGTCGAATACATCAAACTCAACCTACATTAATAACATCGATATGACCAACAGTGAGATAGTATCAGGTCGTATTGCCGGCGGTATAACCTGCAACGTAAGCGGTGTATCAACGGTATTTAGTGATATCTTGCTGAAAAACACCAACGTCACGTCAGGTGTTGCCGGTGGTGTTGTATACTCCAGTGACGAGAGATTTAGGGATGTCACCATTATAGGATGCAAAATCAGCACCGAAACCAGTGAATATCTACAATCATCGGGGCAACACAACTTCCCATTTAGGGCAGGTGCTCTGGCAGGTAGCAACGACAGACCCTATCTGAGTGCTGTGGAAAATGTAGTTATAAGGGACACCGAGATATCCGGCCCCGGACTTATCGGAGGTTTATTTGGCTATGCCGTCGATAACACCGAATTATCGGCGACGAATGTCTATATTGCGGAAGATGTTCTGATACACAATAAAAAGTACAGATCAAATCCATCAAATTACAACAGCTCCGCAGGGGGATTGGCAGGCGCTGCGTATAACTATACCCTCGTAGATGTCTATATGGGAGCACAGGTCATCAGTGAGGAAGGGCGCGCAGGCGGTGTCTTTGGATACCTGCAAACCCCGGTGACCGATACAACCTTTGAATCGTATATGAGCGGTGTCTATGTAGCCGGCGATATTGTTTCCACCGACTATGCCGGTGGTATAATCGGTCGCGTCATGAGCGGTGCAAGACCGATAGACACGCAGACCATCGATGCGATATTTGCAGGGTCTGTCACCTCGGAGAGTGACCGAGCGTCCGTGTGGATGAACCACAACGAATCAAGCTCCGTGAGATTAAACAGCGAAAGCAATTTTGCCGTATGGAACGGTGCGCTCATCAATGGTCAGGCGATATCCGATCTGCTCACAAGCGGCACCGGCAGTGTGAAAGTGCCGTTTAATGCAAACGCAGGTGGTGTGTATGAATTCTTAGCGGACTCACAAAAATTCCGAGAAAGGGAGTTCTACACAGCCCATGGATTTACCGATAAACATTTAGCAACCAATTTAACTGACGAGGGCAACATATATACTCCATTTATATTAAACAAGCAATCCCTGACTATCCTGGAGCAATCAAACAGCTATGACTACCCCGATGATGCACCGGGCGCTGTTGATGTAGGTATCTTGTTGCCGCCATCGTCGGATGTGAACCTTGACGGTATTACTATTTATACAAGCGGTGTGGATACACTGAATGTCGAAGCAGGCAAAGATAATGCGATAACGCAAATTACCATCGGTGGAACAACAACGAATTTATCGTATACAACATATGGGGATTATAAGGTCGCAACGGTCAAATACGATTTCAAGTCCGAGGTGAAATTAGGTGAGGTCACCTACACGGCAGACCATTTTGCCCGCGAGGTGATGACTTTTGGTCAAACATGGTATATTATAAACGCGGACGACAAATTGCAGTCCGAAACCGAAACATACACCAAGTTGACCGAATTAAAGGATGTCACAGGCTTGCCGGACGGTGCAAAAGCCGTTCATCTATGGCAGGGGAAAGTGCTGACGGATGGTGGACAGGTGTATCAGCTCAACGAGGATGCAGGCACCGAGACAAGCAACGTGACGACAAGCGCAGGAGAAGATACAACAACCCCTGTGCCACTGTTTGAGTATAGTGATACACAACAGGTTTTCCATAACTTCACGGTTTATAACGGCGCGCAACCAAATTATCGTGCGCATAACATCGGGACAAAAACCTATCTGGTGTCGCCTTATCAAGGGTTTGCCTACGACAGCTTTATATTATCCTACGATAACTTTGAAAATCTCACCTACTACGCAAACCTAAATTCAGAGGGTACGATTAGCAACTACGGTGCGACATTGCAGTCGGAGGGCTTCCCCAACAGGAATATCAAATATCTGTCAAACGGCTTTGGATATGATGACAACGGCATGATAACCATTGCGAAATATAATGATGGCACGGTAAGGGTGCTGAACTTTGACAACGGCAGGGTTCTATATGAGTCCATCCCGAGCGACTCAACATTTTCAACATTTGCAATGAACGTGTTAGGGGACATGTATCACGGAATTGCCGACAACGGGATGATTGAGGCGGAGCAGACATTTGTTCAGGGTGAGCTGTTGCTAAATGTGGCTAACTTAGCGTATGACGATGGGCTGTTTGCCGATGGTGTCGGGGTAGGTGTCGACGGTGAAAAGACATACACTGACAGCGATTTGGTCGACGGACAAGGCGATGGTTCCAATCCCTTAGCAGAGTCAAATGAAGACCGGGATAACGCCGAGAATATAGACGGTGAGGCATCAGAAGAAGAGGGGAGTGGTAGCAACTCCGGCGAGGGCAGCGGCAGTGGCAGCGGCGAGGGCGGCAGTGGTTCCGGCTCGAATGGTGACGATGCAAATGACACAAACGGCACCGACGATAACGATGCCGCGAGTGGCAACGGCAACGGTAACGATACCGACAATTCTGAAGGTGGTGACCAAACCGAAGACGATGAAACCGATGACGCTCAAACCTCAACAGCGGACCTCCCTCGTGAGGCTACATACATTAAAAACGAAGGGTTGGTAGTCGACGATAAGACGGTGGTGGAAGCCTCACAGCTTGAATATGTTGATGATGTGGGTCTGTTTGTTGATGGCGAGTTGAGATACAGACCGGTAGATCAAACATCACAGACTGCATTACTTGACGGTGCACCCATTGAGATAGAGCTGATATCGGACGAGATGCCAACAGGTGCACAGGGCACGGCTAACGGTGACGCAATCACCGCCGGGGCGCATAGCAATGAAATGGGGCAGTTTGCGCTTGGCTTTAACGAATACACCGGCGAGTTTGAGCTATATGAAACATCAGAGCTATATGGCGATGGCACAGCACCGGCAGGCAAAAACCAAGAGGTGAACGAGGTGCTTGCGGAGAACAACATCGATCCGCAAAGTGAGTTCCGGGTCAACACAGGCAATACGTTGACCATGACAAATGATGAGGAGAATGGCTTTAGAATACTTATAATTGCAGGTTGTTTGACCTTAATAATACTGTTTGCAATATACAGAAAATTGAGGGCAACGAAGGATTAGGTCGGACGAAATATAAAAAACACCTCCCGATAGGCAAGTTAATCGGGAGGTGTTTGATTTGGAGTTTTTATTATTCGACAGCGCTCTGCTTTTTTCAATACACGAACATTGCTGACAGCCCCAAAGGCATACCGAGTGTCACGGCAGCAACCGGTGGTGTACTCCCGTCTGAGGTGAAAGGGGGGTTGTGGTGGCAACTGTGCTCGCCTTGTGCACAATTACGCTGTACACCGAAAAACTTGTGGGGTAGAACTCCACATAGCCATTATACACGTCCACAGGACGAATTTCTTCTACTGTAATGCCGTTGTCATCCTCTTTTATGTGCAGTACGGTTACGGTGTCTGCGGTAGTCAGCCCCGGTACGATTATGCGAATGCGCGTATTGTTTCCTTGCGGTTGCACTACGTTATTGTTTTCATCTTTCATGGTGATATCGGCAAGGAAATGCACTTCGCCTGTGATACCGTTTTGCTGTGCATAATCGCGCAGTATATTCAAATCTTTTTGTTGTTCTGCCTCACTTTGTGGGGTGATGTGCAGGGTGTTGCCGCTTGGTTTTGTGGAGTTTTCTAAATCCACGGTGCCGTTCGGCTTATATGGCAGTAGCTCTGTTGATGTAGAAGTGGTTACCGTAAAGCTCACATCAAAACTCTGAGTCATATTATTACTGCCACTCACTGTTATCGTTGCGGTATGCGTGCCGGCTGCAAGACCGACATTCGGTTTTACGGTAAAGGTGACGGCATCGGCGCCCGTCGCTATGGATGCAAGCACCGTTTTATCCAACGTGAAATCGTCTTTGTCTGTTCCACTTAGTGCAACCGTCAAATCGCCCGTGGGCGTATTGCCGGTATTAGATACCGAGACACCGTAAGCATTTTGTTCACCATAGCCCACCGCCACCGCCGGGAAAGTATAGTCGGTGCTCGGGGTTAGGCTCATACCATAAATAGGTGCTATCCACATTGCATAAAGCGTGGTGACAGTGTTTGGGACGCTTGCACCGGGTGCATAAATTGTTCCTTCACAGTCTGCCTGTGTGTTCCATGCAAAATATGTACCTGTGTTTGTCGCAGGGCGGGTTAAACTCTCGGCAGGTGGTGCTGTGTAGCTGTTTCCTGCCGATACAATATTGATGCTGTTTTCAGAATTAAAACTACCGCCGTTTAGGTTAAGGCTTATTGCTCTTAGTCCGTCAATACCCAGTGTAGTAGGGTTTAGAACTTCAAGCGCAGGTCGAAAGCCTAAGTCAGGCCGAAAATTAAAGCTATAGGTATTAATCCAAGCGCTGGCAGACGAGGAACCACGGGCCGCCCGAGAATCGTCTCTATAGGTATCCTGCCCCCACGAAAAGATACCACTCCAATTTTGTATATACCCAGCATTTTTACCCAATATCACATCCCACTCGTTGTTTGTGGGGTCACCGCCGGGGTTTGGTGTGTTCGTATCACTTCCTGCAGATAGCGAGCGCAGGGTGTAGTTTGTGTCGTATGGTTTGCCGAATATAAGGTTTTCCGCCGGCATTGTCCCAATGCCGTTGTCATTTAACCCTGAAAGTTTGTTCCATGAAACGGTGTGGCTGACATTATAATCTGCCACAAAAAGGCTGCGGTAGGTAGGGGTTGCACTTGCATTGGTGCTTGCATACTTATCGCCACTACTTGCATTGGTCAAGTTATACGAATTTACCGTGCCTGCATATGTAAAAGGCACGTAGTGCAGTGTATCGTCCGGCAATGCCGTATTTATCGTGCCAATATTGCCGGCTTCACTCGATAGGTCAAAATAGTAGGTTCCGCCCAAAGGTAGGTTGAATTGCTGCTCTTCTATCCACATTGCATAAAGCGTGGTGACAGTGTTTGGGACGCTTGCACCGGGTGCATAGATTATGCCGCTACCGTCTGCCTGTGTGTTCCATGCAAAATATGTATCGGTATTATCTGTCGGGCGGGTTAACCCCTCGGCAGGTGGTGCGGTGTAGCTGTCACCTGCCGATACGATATTGATGCTGTTTTCAGAATTAAAACTACCGCCGTTTAGGTTAAGGGTTATCGCCTTCAAGCCATTCGTAGCCAAAGTGGTAGGGTTTAAAACTTCAAGGGCGGGTCGAAAGCCATACTGATTGAATTTGCCGGAAGCCATATTATGCCTCCAATGGTCGGTGGAGGTACCACCGCGCATTGCAATATGATTGTCCTCGTGTGAATTTGCATATGGATTTGCATATGTATCTTGCCCCAGTGAATATAAACCACTGACTACATTTTTAATTGGCTCTACCAATTCGGTTTTGCCCAATATTGCATCCCACTCGTTTTTTGTGGGAGTTCCGCCGCGATTTGAATCAGGATCATCAACGTCACTTCCCACGGATAGCGAGCGCAGGGTATAGTTTGTGTCGTAGGTTTTGCCGAATATTAAGCTGCTTGTATTAAGCATGTTCCATGAAACGGTGTGGCTGACATTATAATCCGCCACAAAAAGGCTGTGGTCGTAGGTGTAGCCATATTGCGCGCTTGGGTCGGTTGTCATGCTTGCCGCGTCGCTTGCAGTCTTAACTCCACTGCTTGCACTCTTCAAAGTATACGCCTTTATCGTGCCGGTATATGTGAATGGCACATAGTGAAGCGTTTCGTCCGGCAATGCCGTGTTTATCGTGCCGATATTGTCAGATTCACCGTCTGTTATCGTGCCGGCTTCGCCCGACAGGTCAAAATAGTAGGTTCCGCCCAAGGGGAGGTTGAATTGCTCCGTCACAGCGCCCGATGTCAGCAGTGTATCCTCTGCAAAGGCAGAGAGTGGCAGGGCGCTACACATCATTGCCAAAGATAACACCGCTGACAGTACTTTTTTTGTTTTCATACGATTCCCTTTAAAATAAATACAAATTCACTGTTATTTAATTAAAGTTAATTATAACATAATCTCACGCTGAAAGTCAAATGAAATCGACTTGAAAACACAAAAAGCTGTAGGAATGTCACCTATCATTAAAACAAATTCGCCCTTTTCCTTGCATTTAAAAAAGGGGTGTGTTATAATTAAACAGATATTAATTAAATTGAAAAAATATATTCTGCTTATATATATCATACGGAGTAAAAAAAGTAAAATTTTTGGGGGAAATCATGAGAAAAAGAATTGTGGCGATGATGGTTGCGGTGGTGATGATGCTAACGCTGTTGCCGGCGGCGCCGGTTTTTGCGGTGAACAATGTGCAGTACATAGATGTTAACGGAATTTCGCAGACGGCATCATCCGCAATCGAGGTTACGAATGGCGATAGAGTGTGGGGGAGTGACGGAAATACAAGTTGGTATGTGGTTAATAGTACTATCACAAACGCAACCCGCATAACCGTAACAGGCGATGTTCACCTGATTTTGGCGGATGGTGCATCATTGCAGGTTACAAGTGGTATAAAGGTTGAGGGCTCAAACAGCCTCACCATATACGGACAGTTTAATCAATCGGGTGCACTTATTGCGGCGAATGGAAGTGGAGGCAGTTACACAGCAATTACAAATAATAATAATGCCGCAATAGGTGGAGATGCAGGCACTACCGGTTCTGACGGTGGAATTATTACCATAAACGGAGGTATGGTCAACGCAAAGAGCAATTACGGAGCGGGCATCGGTGGTGGTGACGGTGGTGCCAGTGGTGACGGTGGTGCCGGTGGAACTATTACTATTTCCGGAGGTACGGTCAACGCAA
>CAYJGF010000002.1:218220-223339 GCA_964369965.1 uncultured Oscillospiraceae bacterium | reverse complement strand
AAAAATTGAGTAACCACACCCTCACTTGGGTTATGATTACTCAAAATGGTGCGGATGACAGGACTTGAACCTGCACATCGTGAGACACTAGATCCTAAGTCTAGCGCGTCTGCCAATTCCGCCACATCCGCATACATTTATTTTACCATATAATAAATTTTATTTCAACCCCTATTTGCATAAAATTTTTTACCAATCATATACCGGACAATTTTTGTAATTTCATTCGTTGGAACAATAGCAATATTTTTAAAATAATGAGCAACATTTATGATTGTGTTTACTGCTATAATGTTTTAAAATAAAAGAAAAACGGAGTCTTTGTTATGAGTTATGAAAAAGCAAAATTACGATATAATTCGATCGGTGTCGATACCGAAAAGGCGCTCTCGCTCCTTTCGAATGTGCCGGTGAGCATCCACTGTTGGCAAGGGGATGACGTTACTGGATTTGACAACAAGGACGGTGGCGCCGGCAACGGCATACAAACCACCGGTAACTACCCCGGCAAGGCTCGAAATTTTGACGAGTTGACCGCCGACTTTTTAAAGGCTGCCGAGCTTATTCCCGGCAAAAAAAGAATAAACTTGCACGCCTGCTATGCCGTATATAACGAGCAAAACGGTGGCTGGGTCGACCGCGATAAGCAGAAGTATAAACACTTTGCAGCGTGGGTGGATTTTGCGAAAAATAATGACATAATGATTGACTTTAACCCGACATTATTCAGCCACCCGATGGTCAAGGATGGATTGACACTGTCCAGTCCTGATGAGAATGTGCGCCGGTTTTGGATTGATCACTGCATTGCCTCCCGAAAGATTGCAAACGAGATAGGGGAGAGCCTCGGCTCACCGGTACTGTGCAACATCTGGATACCGGACGGATTTAAGGACACCCCTGCCGACAGGCAAGGTCCGCGCCTGCGCCTTAAAGACTCGCTGGATAAAATATTTGCGGAAAAACTCCCCTGTGTTATCGACTGTGTAGAGAGCAAGTTTTTTGCCATCGGGGTTGAGGCATACACCGTCGGCTCTAACGAGTTTTATATGGGTTACGCCACCGCAAACGAGGGGGTATACTATCTGCTTGATGCCGGGCATTTTCACCCGAGCGAAATGATAAGCGATAAAATCTCCTCCTTGCTGTGTTTCTTCGACAAGGTGCCGTTGCATGTTACCCGACCGATGAACTGGGACAGCGACCATGTCGTCAACTATACCGACGAGATAATGGAGATCTGTAAAGAAATTGTGCGCTGTGACGCTTTAGACAAGGTTTTGGTCGGTCTTGACTTTTTTGATGCATCCATAAACCGTGTCGCGGCGTGGGCAATAGGCACAAGAGCGTTTCAAAAAGCGATGCTCTTTGCACTGTTGCAACCAAATGATTGCATAAAAACATTGCAGGATGAGGGCAACTTTACCAAAAAGATGATGGTCATGGAGGATGTAAAGATGATGCCCATCAGCGATGTCTGGGAGGAATACTGCCGCAGACAGGGCGTGAAGTGCGATTTTGATTGGTATAATGAGGTTGAAACCTATGAAAAAGACGTGCTTTTAAAAAGAGGTGTGTAGATGGGCAGATACTGTATCGTTGTAGAGGTCAAACAGGATAGGATAGAGGATTACATAAAACTGCACAAAGAGCCGTGGCGCGAGATGTTAGAGGCGATAAGGCAAAGCGGAATTAAGGACGAATTTATCTTTTTTCACCGCAATCAATCGATAATTATTCTCGACTGTGAGGACCACCAACTCTGTGATGCCAAACTGCGAGCAACCGAGGTGTGCAAACGGTGGGACGAGCTGACCTTGCCGTGGTTCGAGCCGACCGGATTTGAACAGGCGGAGCTGATTTTTGACCTTAACAGGCAGTTAGAGGGTGAGACGACAAAATTATAAAGGAATATTTATGTACGAACAACAGAAAAACGAAATGCAAAAAATTTCAAACTACGCAGGTGCGCGCCTTGACTTTGTGCAGGGTGGCGGCGGAAACTCCTCCTATAAATTTGACGAGAGTATTATGGCGATAAAGGCAAGCGGCTACTCCATGACCGACATTACGCAAACAAGCGGCTACGTAACTGTTAACTTCGCCAAAATTATATCCGATTATAGTACACTTTCCACAAAGACAGGGGTAGATATCGAGGCGGAGACGCTTAAAATAAACCTCGACAGCATCACACCTATCGACGGCATGGAGCGAACAAGGCCGTCGGTGGAGGTGGGTTTTCATTCCTATTTAAAACGTGCGGTGATACATACCCATAGCGTTTATTCCAATATTTTGTGTTGTTCTAAAGAGGGTAGGGGACTGCTCGATAAAATTTTCAAAGACAGCAGTCTCGGTTTTGTTTATCTCCCGTTTATCAGCCCCGGATTTACCCTCTCGGCGGAGCTTGCCGGCGCTGTTCGCGATTATGAGAAGAAAAATGACAAACAGCCGGAGCTGATTTTTATGCATTCTCACGGCATTATTGCGCACTCGGACAGTGCCGACGAGGCGATTGCGATACACGACAGGGCGAATGACCTGATAAAAAATTATTTTAACGCCGCCGACTTTCCACCCTGTACACTAAAAAAATCGGAGGGCGGCTATGTCGCGACAGACAAATTTTTGCTGCAGTTTGTAGATGAATTTTCGGCAGGGGAGAGGTACTTTGATGATGTGATACTCTACCCCGACCAGATGGTTTATCTTGGCGCTGAAATCGGAAAAACCATCATTGTAAACGGCGATAATAACACGATATTTTTCAAAACAAGCGAGAAAAAGGCACAGACCGCACTGGAGGTCATGACCGGTGTCGCGTATATTATTTCGGAGATTAAACGTCTTAACCTGACACTTGAGACACTCTGTGAAGAGGGCATAGAGTTCATCAAAAATTGGGAGAGCGAAAAATACAGGGCATCACTGGAGAAATAAATTTAGTAACCCCATGATTTTTTGCGCTTTTGTGCGATTTAGATAAACATAGTTGAATTCATGCATTATCCTGTTGCCTGCAATTTTAAAATAGGCGATATTGGGATTTTGTCTTTGCATAACATCATATACAAAGGAGATTGCTTGACCTTTTTGAGCAGTCTCCTCAATTATTTTGTTGCTGCTTATAATGGCTTTATTTTTTAAACTATCCAATTTATACCCCTGTGCTGACAGAAAATTTTCAAAAACGCTCCTTGTGCCGGAGCCTTTTTCTCGCAGAAGTATTTTTTCGTGCATTATATCCTGTAACGTTACCTCATTAAAAGCAAATTTATGCTCCAAAGAACATATTCCAACCACTTCACGGGTAGATATTTGGGTGTGTAGATATTTTTCCTTGTCAACATATCCCTCGACAAGTATCAAATCCAACTCAAAATGATTTAACCTGTTTAAAAGATTTTCGGTGTTGTCAATAATAAAGTTGAGCTCATAATCATCATCTAAAATTACACTTGATATAGCCGTATCAAGTGTATACTCGCCAATTGTTTTGGTGGCACCTATGTTAATTTGCATTCTATCGTTTTGCAAAAGCTCCTCTTTAACGGACTCGCTGAGTGAAATTATATTTCGAGCATACTTTTCAAGTTCGGTGCATTTTTTTGTTTTTTTAAGCTGCCTTGCGGAATAATCAAACAGTTTGCAACCATAAAACCCCTCCAAATATTTTATATGTTGGGTAACAGCCGGTTGTGTCATATTTAAATTTTCCGCAGTTTTATGATAATTCATCACATTGCAAAGCTCTAAAAAAGTATATATTCTGTTGTCTACCACTTTTCAACCCTCTTTTAATAAAATTATTTTATCAACAAATAATAAATGATTATTATATTTTATCATGAAAGTGTGCTAAAATCAAGATGTAAAAAAAAGGAGTGAAATGATGATTAAAAAAGCCTCTAACATCGTCCCCGGAGTATTGGCAGCGATTGTAGTAGCTGTTATATCGGTTATTATAGAGGGATTATTGCCGATACACCTCATCGGAGGTTCCGTCATAGCACTTTTTATCGGAATGATAATCAACACACTTTTTAATACCACCGTTCTTAAAGCCGGTTTAAAGTTCACCTCCAAAAAAATACTCAAATTTGCCATTATTCTTTTGGGAACGTCTCTTAGCATACAGACCATATTAAATGTCGGTGCATTATCGCTCGCTGTGATGTTTTTTACCTTGTTGACCTGTTTTGGCGGTGGATATTTTATCGGCAAAGCACTCGGTCTTGATTGGAAATTATCCAACCTAATTTCGGCCGGCACCGGTATCTGCGGCGGGTCTGCGATAGCCGCGATAGCGCCGGTAATCGACGCTGAGGACAAGGACATAGCCTACGCAATGTCGGCAACATTCCTGTTTGACATGCTGATGATATTGGCATTTCCGTTCATGGGGCACATGTTGGAACTCAGCGACATGGCATACGGACTTTGGGCAGGCACTGCCGTAAACGACACCTCCAGCGTGGTCGCCGCGTCCTATGCCTACAGCGAGGCGGCAGGGGACTTCGCCACCATGGTCAAGCTCACAAGGACGCTTTCAATTATCCCGACTGTGTTGGTGTTTGCCTATATTAATATAAGGATTAAATATAAAGAGCAACCCCACAAAGAAAAAGCAATAGGCAAGGTTAATATAATCTCTATTATCCCATGGTTTATCTTAGGGTTCGTCGGGCTTTCAATAATTAACAGTGTCGGAGTTATTCCGGCAGAGATATCCATGTTGTCGAAAGATGTCAGCAAATTTTTGATGGTCGCCTCGCTTGCCGCTATCGGAATGAGCACCGATATCAAGGACATAAAAAAATCAGGACCTGCGCCGATGTTGCACGGATTTATAATATCCGCACTGGTTGTCATTGTGGCAATAACGGTGGAGTGGTGCATGGGGATCGTTTAATAAGTGTGTACAACAAGAGCGGACAACCATAAGGGGTATCTGCAAAAATATAGAGAGACGATGAAATGTGAGGTGGCAGATAAGTCACCTCACTTTATTTTGCAGCTATACCATATTTTATTTTGCTGCTATGCTGCACCTCAATTTCTACACGAAAATTTAGCGAAATTGGGCAAAGTCAAACTGTGGAGTAGTGTGATGTAT
>CAYJGF010000002.1:0-218120 GCA_964369965.1 uncultured Oscillospiraceae bacterium | reverse complement strand
CACCTCAATTTCTACACGAAATTTAGCGAAATTGGGCAAAGTCAAACTGTGGAGTAGTGTGATGTATCACCTCAATTTCTACACGAAATTTAGCGAAATTGGGCAAAGTCAAACTGTGGAGTGGTAAAATTGTATCCCCCCAATTTCGCTAAATTTTTATTTAGCGAAATTAGTTGTCCAATTTTATTGACTTCCCTAATAAACTATGATAATATAAAACTGATAAAAATAGGAACACATACAGATGAGCAACTATGTCTACTCTAAAAATACAACACACGACGACTGCCCGGAATTGCTGGTCGAATATCTTACCCACCTTCGAATAATAAAAAACCGTTCCGAGCGTACCGTCAACGCGTATTACATCGACCTTAAGATTTTTTTGCGTTATCTTGTATTAACGCGTGAAAATCGTTTTGATAATGTCGTTGAAAATGATGTCGATATCCGTCAGCTTGATAATGAGTTTTTCATGGCTATCAACCGCAAAGAAATATTAACTTTTCTCAAGTTTCTTGCCGACAGCCGCGACAACACCGTTTCCGGTTCGGTGGGTGTCGGTGTTACCGCACGGGCGCGCAAACTCTCCGCAATAAAAGGCTTTTTGAAGTTCCTCACCGTCGACATGGGTGTTATAAAGGAAAATCCGGCAAAGGATATAGACTCTTTGCCACCTCGCAAGTCTCTCCCCAAATATCTGACGTTGGAGGACAGCAAAAAGCTCCTCTCGGAGGAGGCGGTGTTGGACTCGCGTGAATATTGTATGTTAATGCTTTTTTTAAACTGTGGGATGCGCCTTTCGGAACTATGCGGAATCAACCTCACCGACATACGTGAAAATAGCATCAGGGTGCTCGGCAAAGGCAATAAGGAGCGTATAGTCTATCTAAATAAAGCGTGTATAAAGTCGATTGACGATTATATTATTGACCGAAATAAAATTGAAAATATTGTGGACGACAAAGCTCTTTTTATCGGCCCTAAAACACGAAGGCGACTCTCCCCTCGCCGTGTTCAGCAGATTGTGGAGGGGTGTTTGCACCGCGCCGGTCTGTCCGGCATGGGATATTCCGCCCATAAACTGCGCCACACAGCCGCCACCCTGCTCTATCAATACGGAAAGGCGGATATGCTCGCACTCAAAGAAATTCTCGGGCATGAACACGTTTCCACCACCGAGATTTATACCCACATCTCCCAAAAAAAGTTGATGGAGGCCGCAATGTCATCACCGCTCGGTGAAGTGACATCACCGGTGAAAAATAAATTAGTGAATAGTGAAAAGTGAATAGCGAAAAGTTGTGGTATCGCCTGCGGCGATGAATTTATAGGGTTTGTCTGTATATCAGAGTCACAAACCTTCCACAAACATAATAAAAAAAAATAAAAGGACGACGTCAGGCGTTTTCTTTAACTATTCACTCTCCACTATTCACTCTTCACTAAAAAAACTCTCCCACTCATCATAGGCGCTATCGTGCTCTTTATGGGTGTTTTCTAACTGTTCGGTTATCTCTATTATCCGCTCATGGTCGGTGCAGACCTCCGGCTTTGCAAGCTCGGCGGTTAACTCTGTTATAAGGTTTTCGCACCGCTCAATCTCGTTTTCAAGCTCCTTTAAACGCTGGCGGACGAACGCCCTTTTTTGTCGATCGGTTTTGTTTTTGCCGGTATTTAAACGCTCCTTAGACTGGACTTTATCCATCATTAAATCGGATGATATTTTTTCCATCATTTCGGTGTAGTTTTCATATCGCACAACCGCCCTGTCCTTTATATATAGTATAGGGCAGTCAAGTTGTGACATTAAATATCGGTCGTGAGATACTATGAGAAGTGTCCCCTCATATTCACACAGTGCGCCTGTCAGGCTGTCGCGCGTGAAAAGGTCGAGGTGGTTTGTAGGCTCATCCATCATCAAAAAGTTGGAGCGTTCCAGCGTCATTTCGGCAAGGCGCACCCGTGAGGATTCACCGCCCGAGAGCGTGCCGCATTCGGCAAAGACATCATCACCGCGAAATAAAAATTTTGCGAGCAAATCCCGTGCCTCCTGCTCGGTGAACTTGGGTCGCAGGGCGCGTATTGCATCTATTACCCGTCCAAATCGACGCTCCTGATGCTGTTTAAAGACGGAGCACTCCACCCCGAGCCCGAATCGGATAAACCCCTTGGCGCGGTGTTCACGGGTCAACACCTTTAACAGCGTGGATTTTCCGGAGCCGTTCTCGCCGGCTATAATAATCTTCTCCCCCCTTAGCATGGTGAGCGAGACATTTTCCATCAATAGCTTATCGCCGGCGGTGACGGTGAGGTCGTTGCAAACCAATATGTCCTTATAAGGTTCACTCGATACCGGAAATGTGAATTTCAAGCGATTTTTGGCGATGATCGGCTTGTCGGTTACGGTGATTTTGGCGAGCTGCTTTTCCCTGCTCTTTGCCATCTTGGCGGTGGAGGCACGCACCTTGTTTTTGGCGATGTATTCCTCCAATTTCTTGACCGTTTTCAGCTCCGCATCGCGCTTTTTTTGCTGTACCGTTGCCGCATCCAGTTTGGCTTCAAAATAGTTTTCGAACCGACCTTTAAACTCGATAAGCACACCGCGCTCCACCTCCCAAATCATGTGGCAGACGTTGTCGATAAAGGCACGGTCATGGGTGACTGCAATCACCGCACCGCGAAACTCACGTAGCTCCTGTTCTAAAAATCCGATGGTTGCAAAATCGAGATGATTTGTCGGCTCGTCCAATAAAAGTACGTCCGGCGCACCAAGCAAGAGCTTTGCAAGGCGCAGTCTTGTAGCCTCACCGCCCGATAGGCTGTCGGTTTTGCGCTCATGCATCTCTTTAGAAAAGCCAAATCCGGCAAGCAATTTATTTATCCTTGTGTCGGCATTGTAATAGTCACAGGCGAGGACCACTCGCTCCGCCTCATCATGCTCATGTATAAGGTTTACATCGTCATGATTGTGCACCATCAGAGCCTCCAGCTCTCTCATACGTGCAAGCGCCTGCCTCGCCGCAGCAAAACAGGACTTCATCTCGAAAAAAATACTGCTGTCAGCCTCAAAATCATTGTGTTGCGACAGATATCCCAGACGCAGACCGCGCGCGACGAACAAATCGCCGTCATCGTGGTGGATTTCACCGGCGATTATCTTCAAAAGGGTGGTTTTTCCTGCACCGTTCTCCCCTATTATTGCAATGCGATCGTTTGCCGATATGGTGGCATTAACTCCGCTTAATATCTCGTTCGCACCATAATATTTTTTAATTTCGGTCAGTTGTAGTATCATTATTGTTTTTGTTGTGTGCATTCAGCCAGTCGAGCAGCTGTGCATATACCTCATCCTTGTT
The DNA here is from genome assembly GCA_964369965.1 of uncultured Oscillospiraceae bacterium. GTDB lineage: Bacteria > Bacillota > Clostridia > Oscillospirales > Ruminococcaceae > CAYJBH01. Next base: position 214,761 of record CAYJGF010000002.1, on the reverse strand, counting down.
GGTTTCGTTTATAAGTTCATGCCGTGCGTCGGGATACAGGCGCAGCGTCAAATCCTCTATCCCTGCCTGTTTATAGATCTCAAATGCCTCGGCTACGCCAACCCCATAAAGTCCAACCGGGTCCTCATTGCCACTGATAAAGAGCATCGGAAGTGTTTTCGGAGTTTTAGCGACAAGGTCTTTATTGTTCGCCTTGTGGTGTATGGAAAAAAGCTCGTGCAGTGCCGAGGTGGTGAATTTAAACATGCACTTTTTATCCTCAACATAGATGTCGACCACTGCCTCATCCCTTGTCAACCAATCCATGGCGGTGCGCGGCTCCTTTATCTTAAGGTTAAAGCCTTTAAATGCGAGGTCGTTGAGCATTTTGGAGTGGCTGTGCGCACCCTTTAATACCCTAAAAAGGTCGGAAAAAAACAGCGCGGAATTTATGGATTTGTTGGGTCCTCCCGTGCCGCTGATGATAACACCGTTTGGAAGTTTGCTTTTATATGTATAGCATAAAACACGGGTGAAAAAGCTCCCCATACTGTGCCCAAATATAAAATAGGGCAGATTGCCGAACCGCTCGCGCGTTTTCTCCATCAATTTTGCCACATCACGCAGGACGAAAATATGTGAGCCCTTTTTTCCAAAATAGCCGTCCTCTCCCCCATTGTCGGAGGTTTTGCCATGACCTAAATGGTCGTTGCCGACAACGATATAGCCATTGTCACACAAAAACTCGGCAAAGTGACGATACCTCGCGATATGCTCCGTCATGCCGTGAACAAGCTGTACTATACCTTTATAAGGGGCGCCGTCCGGCTCCATGGTATAGACCGCAAGTGTATTCACACCGTCGGTGGACGGCAGAGTGCTCATCTTAAAATCACGCATAGTCAACACCTTATGTTAATATATCACTTTCTATTATGCATGTTTATGAAAGGTTAGTCAAGATATCACAACAAAATATTGAAAAAAAAACATAAATATGTTATAATATAAACAATATATTTAGGGGAAACAATATGGTTAACCTTGATTTTGACGCTATGACCGGCGGTGTCAAGCCGGGCGGACTTAACTCAAAAAAAACGATAAGAATACTGATGTGCTATATAATCGATTCTATGAAGGAGCCGATAACGCAGTATCAGATTGAGCGCGCCATGGTGGAAAATGAGCTGGTCAACTATTTTGAGATTGGTGATGCACTGTCGCGACTTGAAAAAAGCGACCTTATTAAAATGAATGACAAAGGTGGATATACCGTGACAAATGACGGGCATATGGTGGCGCAGACCCTGCACACCGACGTGCCGCTCACGGTGCGTGAACAGGCATATCACGCCGCTATAAACTGCATGGAGTATACAAAACTCGCAGAATATACAAGGGTTAGCATCGCTAAAACGCCACACGGCGACTATGCCGTGACCTGCAAATTGTTGGACGGTGAGGTGGAGATTTTCAGCCTGATGATGACGGTGGATGAGGAAAACCTCGCGCAATATATCGAGCAAAGAGTTTTTAACAACGGCAACGAGCTATACCAATGTATGCTCGCCACCCTGACCGGAAACACCTCGCTATACAGTGAGGCAATGAAAATAATGAAGAAGATGTGAAGGGATATACAACCTGAAGCCTACTGAATGACAATCTATTCAGTAGGCTTTGTTTTATAGTCAATTAACATAAAATCCACCACATCTTGGCGGCAGAAATTCCGTCTATCTGCGTTGTCGTCAATCGCAATACGAAAGTATTACTCAATCCTCCGCCTTGATAGGCGAAATTTCTGCTCGCCAATCTGTAGCGTTTTTCAAATTAATTGACTATATTTGCCATAAATAAAAAATAAAGCCTTGACAAAACACAATAAGTTAGTTATAATTAATTTGCAAATGATATGCAAATTTACGGGAGGTCGTTTATGAGTAGGTATCAGACGGAACAACGCAATAAGTTGCTTGATCTTTTTAAAAACAATGGACATCAATCGTTTTCGGCATATGATATTTTAGACCTTTTTGATAACGAGGAAATAAGTCTGAGTGCAATTTACCGAAATCTTAAGTCGATGGAAAAAGACGGTGTCATCTGCAAAGTTTCGGACGGTAAGACCACCGGGACACATTATCACTATGTCAACCCACACAGCTGTGTCGGGGTTATCCATCTTAAATGTGATAGCTGTGACAACACCTATCATTTAGATCGCAATATTTCGGCACTCATTTTCAACTATGCAAAGGATGAAAACAACTTTAAAATAAACAATGCGTCCGCATTTTTATATGGGAAATGTGAGATTTGTTCGCAAATTTAAGGTTGCTTATAATAAAAGAGACATTTAAGGAGAGGATTATGTTTAAAAAACTATTATTATCATCAGTTGTTGCCGCCGCAATGATTTTGTCGGCCTGCAATGCCGAGCCGAGTCAAGAGCCCACAGCACCGAGCAGCGAGCCGGTAGCCGAAGCAACCGCCGAGACCTACAGCATTGTTGTCACGTCGTTTCATGAGTATGACTGGGTGATGGAAATTCTGGGCGAAAATACCGATAATTTCGAGGTAACGCTGTTGATGGATACCGGCGTGGATATTCACAGCTATGAGCCAACCGTCGAGGATATCACCATAATTCAGGCGGCAGATCTCTATATTTACAACGGAGGGCACTCCCATGCATGGGTTGCCGATGCAATTGCAAAGCCCACAAATGAAAATTTTAAAGCAATCAACGTCGTTGAGCGTTTAGGGGATATTGTGGTGACGGAAGTACTTGTCGAGGGAATGCAGGTCGACGGTGCAGAGGACGAACACGAAGAAGAGCACGCCCACGAGGACGAGCATGAGCACGAGGAAGAGCACGCCCACGAGGACGAACATGAGCATGAAGAAGAGCACTCCCACGAGGACGAACACGAAGGACATGACCATAGCGAAGAGGGTCACGCCCACGATGATGAACATGTTTGGTTGTCACTCAACAATGCAATGATGGTTTGTGAGACTATCGGAAGCGAAATCGGTGCTATAGACTCGGCAAACGCCGACACCTATAAAGCAAACGCCGACGCTTATATCGCAACTTTAGCGGCTCTTGATGCCGAGTATGAGGCTGCAATCGCCGCGGCAGACAGAGACACCTTGATTTTCGCCGACAGATTCCCGTTTATCTATATGATGAACGATTATGATGTCAACTATTTTGCGGCTTTCCAGGGGTGCTCCGCCGAGACCGAGGCGACCTTTGAGACCGTTAAATTCTTAACCGACAAGGTGGATGAGCTTGATATAAACACACTGTTAATTATTGACAACGGACTTATTGAACTTGCCAAAAAGGTAAACAACGAGAGTGAAGATAAGGATAGCGAGGCCATTGTCCTCAATTCCATGCAATCTGTTTCAAGGGCGGATATTGATGCCGGTGCAACATATTACGGATATATGCAGGAGAATTTAGAGACATTGAAAACTGCTCTTGCCGAATAATACTTTTTTTGATATAATTATCATAGGGCGGCTCATTGTTCGCCCTATGATTTTATTCTACAATCATCACAGTTGAAAGGATGTTTTAAAGTGGAAATAGTTTGCAAAAACCTCTCGGTGGGTTATAACAACACAGCACTTCACAGTAACATCAACTTTACCGTACCGGCAGGTGCTTATGTATGTGTTGTCGGAGAGAACGGCGCAGGAAAAAGCACCTTGATTAAAACAATTTTAGGGCTACTCCCCCCTATCGAGGGCAACATCACCATGGGTGAAAATCTTTCAGCTGTCGACATTGGATATCTGCCGCAACAGACGCAGGTGCAAAAGGACTTCCCTGCCTCGGTATATGAGGTTGTGATATCCGGATGTTTAAATAAAATGGGTTTGCGCCCTTTTTATAACAAAAAGGAAAAAGAGCTTGCAAAAAACATGCTCGAAAAGCTAAATATAACTGAACTTAGAAAAAAGAGTTACAGTGAACTCTCGGGCGGTCAACAACAGCGTGTTCTGCTTGCTCGGGCACTGTGTGCCACCAACAAGGTTTTGCTGTTGGACGAGCCGACCGCCGGACTTGACGTCGCGACAACGTCGGAATTTTATAGGCTGATTAAATCGCTCAACAAGGAGGGCATAACCGTCATAATGATCACGCACAACCTCAATGAGGCGATTTCGGATGCCGATTTAGTGCTGTGTTTAAACAATTGCGGCGTCAACTGCATGACGGCACAGGCATATGAGGAGGGTCACAACAATGATTAACACTCTACTGGAATACATGTCCTATGATTTTGTAATCTACGCCTTTATCGTGGGTATACTTATCGCCTTTTGCTCCTCGTTGCTCGGCGCAACACTGGTGTTAAAACGCCTCTCTTATATCGGCGACGGGCTTTCACATATCGCTTTCGGCGGTATTGCGATTGCAGCGGTGTTGGACCTTGCAAATCAGGACGCACTTGTATTCCCCGTCACCGCCATTTCGGCGGTAATCCTGCTTCGAATAGGGCAAAACACCAAAATAAACGGCGATGCCGCCATAGCGATGATGTCGGTCGGCTCGCTCGCTGTCGGCTATCTGCTGATGAACGTGTTTTCCGTCTCCACCAACCTTGCCGGCGATGTTTGCACCACCCTTTTCGGCTCAACGTCGATACTCACCCTCACCGAGGGCGACGTTATAACCAGCCTTGTTTTGTCGGTATCGGTTGTGTTTATTTTTGTTTTCTTTTACAACAAAATATTTTCCGTCACCTTTGATGAAACCTTTGCAAAGGCGACCGGCATCAAGGCGGATGTATATAATTTAATAATAGCGATAACAATATCGGCGGTGATAGTCGTGGCGATGAACCTTGTAGGCTCGCTGTTGATCAGCGCTTTGGTTGTCTTCCCCGCACTTTCCTCCATGCGGATTTTCAAAAATTTTCGCAGCGTCATAATATCCTCCTCCATAATATCGGTGTTCTGCGCTTTCACCGGAATTGTCATCTCCATCCTTTACGGCTCACCGGTGGGCAGTACTATCGTGACAATGAATCTTGCCGTGTTCGGCTTATCATGGATGTTGTCCAGCATTAAGATTAAAGCGAGGTAATAAGCTGACATTTCGACAGGAAATGCACCCTGTTTTAGGGTTGACTTATACTATAAACTGTGCTATAATCTCATATATTATCGAGCATAGTATAAGAGGGCGGTTATGTATAGTTTTGCAAAATTCATGATCGTTTTTGCATCTATAATTATATCCTCCCTAATCTTCACAGGTTGTGCTCCGAGCTATGTTGACGGCAGTTATCGGGTCGAGGTCAGTGACTATGACAGCCTCGGCTTCAAAGAATACCTAAACGCGGTCGTTCAAGACGGTCAGGTGGTGTCGATAAACATCGGTTCCGAGGATAGAAACGGCGTCACCAAAACCGGCAATGAGGAATATCGCACCGCGATGGAGCTTGCAAGCGGCACCTATCCGGATGAGGTATACTCCACACTGGACGCGCGATACCTCGTGTTGGCGCAAAGCCGTGAGGAGGGTGGCAGTGTTGAGGCGGTCGCCGGTGCAACTATAACCTCGAATAACTATGCACTTCTCTATGATGCCCTGCTTGACGCATTTATCACCGGTGAGACCCTGACGGTGGTGGAGTCACCGCCCGAAGATTAATTATATATATATAGCCTATACTATATATAGAAAGGATTTTATTTCATGAAAAAATTTTTAACACTCGCTATGTCGCTTATATTAACTTTTTCTGCCGTGGGTTGTAGCGAGGGTGGCGATGAATATGCCGACCTCAACACCGAGAGCAGTGATTCCGGCGTTAATTCGGAGTACCAAATAGTCATCGATAAGGTGGAGGAGTTATATTCCGCCGGCACCCCGGCAACAACACAGGAGGTTGTGGACGCAATCCTTGCCGTCATGCCGGTGCAGGGACCCATAACTCTGGACGACCAGTACCTCACCTTCCTCGGTTTTGACCTTACGAGCATCGAGGAGTATGCCGGTGCAATTTCCGGCATGAACCTCTCGGCGGACGATGTCATTGTCATACGCGCTGTCGACGGCAAGGTGGACGAGATTGTCGAGCATTTAGTCAAACGTCGCGCCGACCGCGCCGAGTCGTTTGAAAATTATCTGCTAAATCAGTATGAGAAAGCAGTTACCGGCAAAATATTTGTCAACGGCAACGACGTTATCCTCACCATTGTCGGCAACGTCGACAACTACGACATGGGTAGTGAGGGCGGCGAGCCGGTCATTCCGGAGGGCGGTGACCAACCGGTCGCGGAAATTCCGGTCGATTAAACTTATAAGGGACAAGGAATTTGGTTTTCAGTAGCCTCACATTTTTATTTAGATTTTTGCCGATAGCTCTGGGGGGATACTTCCTTCTACCCTATCGGTTTAAAAATGCGTGGCTTTTTGTGGTCAGCCTTGTGTTTTACTCCTGGGGTGAGGTGCGCTACTTCCCTATCATGATAGCCTCGACGGTGGTGGACTACACCCTTTCCAACATAATGCAGCGCTATGACAAGCGTAAGGGTGTGCGCAAGTTTTTGCTTGTCCTCTCCATCGTTTTTAACCTCGGTATGCTTTTTTTCTTCAAATACACCGACTTTTTCCTGTCCAACATTAACGCACTTGTAGGCAGTAACTTCCCTCTTTTGGAACTGACTTTGCCCCTTGGTATCAGCTTTTATACCTTCCAGACCATGTCCTATACGATAGATGTCTATCGTCGCAAACTGCCGCCCGAGAAAAATATTATCAACTTTGGTGCGTATGTCACCATGTTCCCACAGCTTATCGCGGGTCCCATCGTCAAATATTCCGACGTTGCCGAGCGGCTTAACATGAAAAAGGGGCGCGTCGACCTGCCCCGTATTGAGGAGGGGTGCAAACTCTTCATCTTCGGTCTTGCAAAAAAGGTGCTTATAGCCAACAGTGTCGGTATGCTCTGGACCGAGGTTGGTGAGCTCGGCTATTCCGAGGTCTCGACACCGCTCGCGTGGCTCGGTATCATCGCCTATTCGTTGCAGATATATTTCGATTTTTCCGGCTATTCGCTCATGGCGATAGGTCTCGGCAAGATGATGGGCTTTGACTTCCCTCAAAACTTTAACCTCCCCTACATCAGCCGCTCCATCACGGAGTTTTGGCGGCGTTGGCACATGACACTCTCCGGCTGGTTTCGAGAGTATGTATACATTCCGCTCGGGGGCAACCGCCTCGGTCTGCCACGTCAGGTATTAAACCTATTTATTGTCTGGTCGCTCACCGGCTTTTGGCACGGCGCGGACTGGAATTTTATCCTGTGGGGGCTGTACTACTTCATCCTTTTGACCATAGAAAAACTTTTTTTACATCGTTTTTTGGAAAAGCACCGCATCACCGGTCATTTCTATGCTATTGTTGCAATAATCATCGGTTGGGCGCTCTTTGCCGTCGTCGGTCTTGACGATTTAGGCTCATTTTTGTCCGCCATGTTCCTGCCACAGGGCGGTATTTCCGCCGGCTACTATCTGCGCAATTATGCGATTGTTATCCTCGTGGGTGTCCTCTGCTCGACGGCATTCCCGACCTATATATATGAAAAACTGAATAAATTTAAGTTTATACAGATAATTATACTGATGGTTTTATTGCTCGCCAGTATCGCATATCTTGTGGACGCGACCTATAATCCGTTTTTATACTTCCGTTTTTAGGTGCTTGTTATGTCACATATAAAAAAATTGCTGAAATATCCCCTCACCCTCATCTTCATGGGGTTTATTTTGGTGTTTTCTATACTGGACAGCGTCTATCCCGAGAGGGAATTTTCCGAGCTGGAGAACGAACCGCTCGCCACCATGCCGAGCTTTTCCCTCGAAGAGCTAATTAACAACGAGTATACCCCAAAGTTTGAGGAGTATGTCAACGATCAATTTGTCTTTCGTGACAGTTGGATTGACCTTAAAAGCCGCCTTGAATTCCTGTTGACCAAGGTGGAAAATAACGGGATACTCTACGGCGACGATGATCAGCTGTTTGCAAAGTTTTTTGCCGTAGATGAGGAGCAGTTTGCCACCAACCTCACCGCGCTAAGCGACTTTGTTTCAAGGTATCCGGAAAAAACATCGGTGCTTATAGCTCCGGTTGCGAGCAATATCCTCTCGGACAGCCTGCCGGCAAATCCCCCTATGGTGGACGAAAATCAGGTTATTGACGATATTTATTCAGCGGCGAACGGCGCCGATATAATAGACGTGCGTGAGATTTTATCGGCGCACAAAAACGAATATATCTACTACCGCAACGACCACCACTGGACGACCTACGGCGCATATCTTGCATACCTTGAGTATGCCGAGCAAAAGGCATTGCCGGTGTTTGACATAGCAGATGCGAGCGCTGTGACGGTGGAAAATTTTTATGGCACGCACTACTCCAAAAGCAAATATTTTGCCGCCCTGCCGGACACTCTCACCTACTACGATATGTCCAACACCATGGTTTTGGACGGTGAAACCCTGCCCATCTACGACCTGTCTAAGCTCGATACGGTGGACAAATACGGGATGTTCCTGCGTGGTAACTACGGAAACTTCACCATAGACGGCGACGGCGAGGGCAGTGTTTTAGTTATAAAAGACAGCTATGCAAACGCCTTTATCCCGTTTTTATGCGCGAGTTATGATAGGATTGATGTCGTGGATTTTAGGATATACAATCACAGTGTATCAGCACTGATTGACGAGCACAATTATGATGATGTTTTGATACTTTACAACAGCACAACATTCACCGAAGATGGAAATTTTGCAAAAATATCGTTTAATTGATTGCTTTTTATTGCAATATGTGTTAAAATATACATTACTGTTAAAACTCATGTTTCGGAAAGGATTATAAATGATAACGGCACTGGAAATTATTAGCGGAGTTATCCTCATACTGAGCTGTATCGTCATTATAGCGCTGGTGCTCATGCAGGAGTCTAAGGGCAACGGTCTTGCAGGTGCTATAGGCGGCGGTGAGATGCTGGACGCGGCGAACAGACCCACCTCAAGGGACAGTATTCTCGCTCGTTTTACTAAATTTGCGGCAATAATTCTGTTTGTAGTCACCCTTTTGGTCAGTCTATTTAGCATATATTTCAGATAAACTCTAAGGATGGATGATGCCTTTTAAGGACAAATTGCTCAACCGCATAGCCAAAAAGCCTCAGACCGCAAGCGAGCTGAAGGCTTTTTTCAAGGCGGATAAAAAGGTTTCAAAGGCGCTGTTTAAACTGCAAAACAAGGGTAAAATCGAAAAACAGCAGGGTCGATACACACTCTCCACACCTCAAAAAGCCTCTGAGCCGACTCTCGAGGCGACAATTGTCAAACATACCGGTCGATATGCCTTTGCAACACCGTCCGTCGGCGGTGAGGATGTGTATATTAAGGCGAGCAATCTTGCAGGCGCTCTACTCGGCGATGGTGTTTTGCTTACAACCTCTAAAAGAGAGGGGCGAATTTCCGGCAAGGTAGTCAGTATTGCGAAATATAACGACAAGCTCACCGGTTGCATTGTTGAGACCGACGACGGACCCGCACTATTAGCGGACGGCTACGGCGGTGAATTTATCTTCAAACTTAAAACTTCAAAACTCACCAAGATAGAAACGGGTGAGCGTGTCGCGGCGATGATTATCTCCCGAGAGAGCGAGATTGTATGTGAAATAACACGGCATTTCGGCGATGAAAACAGCGCAATGTCGGCGGCAAAATCCATAATTTACAATCAAGGGCTGCACACCCATTTCAACGTAGCAGTTAAGGAGGACGCAAACTCCATCGTAACGGAAATTGTGGCGGATAGCGAGCGCCTTGACCTGCGCGATGTGCCTATATTCACCATTGACGGTGCCGACACAAAGGATATTGATGATGCCGTGTCGCTCGTGCGCTCCAAAAACGGCTGGACACTCGGTGTGCATATAGCGGATGTCAGCCACTATGTCCGCCTCGGCAGTGCTTGCGAACGGGAGGCATTTCAACGTCAATACTCCTTTTATTATCCGGCTAACGTGATACCCATGCTCCCACCAGAGCTGTCAAACGGAATTTGCTCTTTATCCCCCAATGTCGACCGCTATGCCTTTTCCTGCATTATCGAGCTTTCACAAAAGGGCGAAGTAATCGCCGAGAGTTTTGTCAAATCGATCATCCGCTCGCGTTTTCAGGGAGTTTATAGTGAGGTTAACGAGCTGCTGGGCGGCAGTGAGGACAAGCGGATTAAGGCAAAATACCGTGGCAACGTCACCACCCTTAAAAACATGCAAAAACTCGCCACCATTCTTCATGAAAAGAGGAAGACGGACGGCAGTATCGACTTTGACCTTCCGGAGACGTGTTTTACTCTTGATGAAGAGGAAAATGTCACCGACATCTCGGCAAAAAAACGCGGTGTTTCCGAGATGATTATCGAGGAATTTATGCTCCTTGCCAACACGGTCACCGCCTCACTCGCGAAAGAAATCGGTCTGCCCATCATCTACCGTGTGCATGAACCACCGAACGTCGATAGGTTGAAACTATTTCTATCAACACTTACGCGAATTACCAAAGACAACATTCCAATTGACCCGGAAAAGGTCAAAAGCCTTGATATTTCGGAGCTTTTGCAGGTGTATAGCCAAACACCTTTACACGATTTTGTCGACGGCGCTGTACTTCGCAGCATGTCAAAGGCGGAGTACTCCATTCGCCCTGTCGGGCATTTTGGGCTTGCTATGTCAAACTATGCGCACTTCACCTCCCCCATCCGCCGATATACCGATCTTGTCAACCATCATATCCTGTCGGATTTTGTTAAAAAAATTCCAACCGGTGAGATATTGAAAAAGTACATCTCGCGCTCGTTGCAGACGGTGGCGCAGTCAAACGCAGTTGAACAGCTGTTTTTAAAATCAGAGCGCATGATAAATGACTGTTTTCGCGCCGAGGCGATGCGCTCGCATATCGGCGATGAGTTCGAGGGGATAATCAGCGGTGTGACCGAATATGCAATATTTGTCAAGCTCCCGAACACCGCCGAGGGGCGTATAACAATCGACGAGTTGTGTGATGATTATCTGCTTTTTGAGGAAAATTATCGTTTATATACCATCGATGAGAAAAAACAGTTTTGTATGGGGGATAAAATTTCCGTTAGGATTGTGTCCGCAAATGTATTCGGTGGCACCGTCGACCTTGTACCGGCGGAAAATGCACCAATAACTTATTGCTCCCCCAACTAAACTGTGAACAATCTTGGCGGTGATTTTACCGTATTTCTGTGTCAAAGAGCCTTTTCCTTGAACTGCGGACAAAATCCCTCGCCAATCTTTTGTCCAAGATTTAATTGTGGGAGCAATAAACCCCGAGTCATATTTCCTTTCACACCGGCATATAATCTAAAATAGACTATATAGTGAAAAGGAACGGATATGGATTTTGTGGAAATTTTATTCTATGCGGTGTTGGCGATAAGCACTGTTTCGGTGGTTATATTCCTCGCGAGAGGCAAACACACGCTAAGGCGAACGGTATTATCAGCGACCTACGGCATATGCGCCCTTGGGGTCGTCAACATAACAAGTGCGGTTACCGGCATTTCCCTCGCCGTTAACTACATTACCTGTTTTATGGCGGCGGTGCTATCGCTACCCGGTGTAGTTATGCTGATTGTGTTGCAGATATTGTTATAATTATTTTGAAAGGAATGGTAAATTATATGTTTAAACAAAAAAACAGCAGTGCACCGAAAAAGATGGAGCTTGAAACGGTCATAGGGGAAAATGTGCGTTTTGAGGGAATTCTTTCCTCGACCCAATCAATACGTCTTGATGGATTTGTCAAGGGTGATATAATTGTGGCGGATATGCTAATCATCGGTGAGACCGGAAAAGTTTTCGGCAATATTAAGGCGAGTGGCATGATGTGCGCCGGCAAAATCCAAGGGGACATAGACATAAAGGAGACCGCCGAGTTCATAAGCGGCGGTGCACTTATCGGCAATATTTTGACCCAAAATCTCATAATGCCGGAAAATGTTTATTTTAAAGGCTCATGCACCATGAAAAACCCCGAAATGTCGGGGGAGGGATTTATTGATGCACCGTCTGCGCAGGAGGCTCCCCCGGTGGAAGAAAGCACCGTAGGTTAAGTTCGAAAGAACAACTTTTTTAAATACTTTATTAGGGAAAAACCGGTTTTCAGAGCCGGTTTTTCTTCGCAGTTATAGCCCTCGTCATATTCAAAGAAGTATTCATGTGACAGCGTGTGAGAATCAAAAAACTGCTCACCATCGGGCACCTCTACCTTTTTGTACGAGCCGTCCGGCTGTAAAATCCAACTGTTGCAGTTGTCCAGCAGTTGAAATTCGAGCAATTTCGCGAGATGTTTTTTACTTTTTTGGTCAATTATTTCAACACCGACCTCAATCCTGCGCTCGGTGTTTCGGGTCAAAAGGTCACCGGAGGCGATGAAAAATCGCTCGCTCTCCCCCACCCCGAACGAATAAATACGCGAGTGTTCAAGATATCGTCCCACGATACTGCGCACCGTGATATTCTCGCTCCTGTTTGCAAGACCGATCTTAAGACAGCAAATTCCACGCACAATAAGGTCAATCTTTATACCGCGACCCGAGGCCTCATACAGTTTATCGATAAGCTCTTTATCACTGATGGAGTTGCATTTTATTAATATTCTCGATGGAAGTCCGGCGCGATGATTGGACATCTCAACTTCAATCTGCCGTATAATCTCCGATTTAAAATAGTTCGGCGCGACAAGCAGGTGCCGCATCTTTTTACTGTTGCGACCGAGTGAAAGGTCGTTGAAAAGAGTCGCTATATCCGCGCCAATCTCCTCGTTCTGCGTTATATAGCTGATGTCGGTGTATAGCTCCGCTGTGTTTTCATTAAAATTGCCGGTGCCGATTGTGGATAAATATCCCGTTTTGCCGTCCCTCACCCTCGTTATCAAACAGAGTTTAGAGTGGACTTTGTAATCCTCAAAACCATAGAGCACGGTGCAACCCGCATCCTCCAAACGGTTAGAAAGATCGATGTTGTTCTGCTCGTCAAACCTCGCACGCAGTTCCACAATAGCAACGACCTCCTTGCCGTGCTCCGACGCCATGGTGAGCGCGTCAATGACCTTGGAGTCGTCGGCAAGTCGATAAAGTGTCATTTTTATCGATACTACATCCGGGTCGACCGCCGCATTGTAGAGCATATTGATGAACGGGCGCATGGAATGAAAAGGATAACATGCGAGAACGTTTCGCCCGATAGTGGCATCCAAAAGTCGATATCGACTGTTTGCGTTTTTCGGATATCGATGAGGATAGAAAAAAGCGGTGCTGTTAGGATGGGACTTGACCTGTTTAACAAGGTCAAAATACGCCGACATGCAAAGAGGTAGGTTCTGTTCAAAAACATGGTTTTGCGATAATTCCAATTTAGAAAGTAGGTAGTTTACAATCTCTAAAGGTGCATTTGGTGAGGTTTCAAGGCGCACGGCGGCAAGTTTGCGACGTTTTTTAAGCAGCTCCGACATGACAAGCCGATAATCTATATCGTGCTCCAGCATGGACTCGGTCATGGAAAGATCGGCATTTCGCGTCACACGAAACACGCATTTGTTGACAACGCCCATGCCGTTAAAGCTATGTTCCACAAAATGCAGTATTAACTCCTCGGTAAAGGCGAAAAGGGTGCGAGCTCCATAGCGTATTGATACCACCCTCGGGAGTTGTTGCCCTATCGGGATAATGCCAAATTTATATTTTTCCGCTGATTTTGTCTTAATGGTGACGGCGGCATAACTTTCAAGGTTGCGTAAAAATGGGAACGGGTGGCGTTTATCGATTATTTGAGGAGATAGCAATGGTGCAATCTCATTCAAAAAATATTCCTGCCAAAAATCCACCTCTGTCGCTGACAACTCGGAAAAGTTGACAAAATACAGATCAGATTTTTTCAACTTTTTGAGCAGTGAGGATGTCACTCTATCCTTGTATTTTATAAGATCTGCAACCTTTGGCATTATAATTTCAAGCTGCTGCGCCGGACGTAGCCCCGTCTTATTCTCGACCGGTTGGACCTTCAAGAGTGTTTGATCAAAAAGCGAGCCAACCCTTACCATGAAAAATTCATCAAGGTTGCTCGCAAATATAGCGGAAAATTTCAGTCGTTCACCGAGGGGAGAATTTTTAGTGTGTGCAAGTTCCAACACCCTTTTATTAAATTCTAACCAACTTAACTCTCGGTTGGTATAATTTAGTTCATCTGCAAGCCGCTCCGACTTATTATATTGTAATATCATCTGCTATTTCCTCATAAAGATTGGTGCTGATGCCCTCTACCTCTTTTATCTCATCTATTTCGGTAAATGCTCCATACTTTTCACGATGGGTTATTATAGCCGTCGCCTTGACCTCCCCTATCCCGTCAAGTATCATAAGCTCCGCCTTGGTAGCGGTGTTAATATTGATTTTATCGGAGGTTTTGACCGTATCGGTCAATATTGTATCATCTTCATGAATATTGACCATACCGGTCGGTGTAGTGTTGTACAGGTAAATTACAACCGACACAAGACCGAGAAGCAACACTGTGACGGTAAATAGGTCCGGCTTTTTTCCCCTTTTAGGTGTAGTCCCTGATGACATCATACAGATACTCCGCAACGCCCCCCTCGGTACTGGAGAGCACTATTCGGTCGGCATATTTTTGTATTTCTATCGGCGCATCACACGGCACAACCGCATAACCGGCGACCTGGAATGCAGGTATATCGTTATAGTAGTCCCCAATCATGACGGTATCTTCCATCTTTTTTTGCAAAATTCGGGATAATTCTTTGAGTGCCTCCCCTTTTGAGACCCCGTCCGGTATAAATTCGATATTCAGATTGCTGGAGGCGACTATCTCAAAACCTATATACAGGCGATTTTTGGCATATTCGATCACGTCTTTCAAGGTGTCGTTATCGGGGCATACAAGCAGGCTTTTATACCATCTCATGCTGAGCATTCCCTCATCGGCGAGGACAAACCCATATTTCTCATCGTCAAGGTGCTTATAGATGGACTCGCTCGCATGGGTTAGATATGCCCTGTGATTTTCCGCCATTATCAGCGCCCCGACATGTGGAAAGTGGGCGCGAATTTCACCCAGCGCCCTCACAATCTCCCCTTTCGGTAAAAACCTGCTGTAAAGAGTTCTATCCTCTTTATAGTCGTATATGGCGGCACCGTTATATACAATTGCGGGGTATGTAAGCTCCAACCCTTCGATAAAACTGCGTGTAGATTCCACGTTACGGCCGGTCGCGACGGTAAAACAACCTCCGAGCATATTAAAAAGTTTGACTACATCACCGCTGTAGTTGACAACATCTCCGCCGTGCGGAACAAGGGTACCGTCGATATCCGATACCACCAAAAGCTCCTTTAACCGTTTTTTTGTAGTCAACTCTACTATCCTTTCGCAAGAGGTTTTATTTTATTTAAAAAGTTTGTAAAATAGTCGGGGAGTTCCGTTTCAAAAATAAGATTTTTGCCGGTTATCGGATGAACAAATTCCAGTGATTTAGCGTGTAGACACTGCCCGTTTAGTTTAGGGTTGTTAGGTTCACCATAAAGCGTATCACCGGCAAGTGGGTGCCCGATACTACGCATATGTACGCGTATCTGATGAGTGCGACCGGTGTGCAGTTTGAGCTGTAGATGGCAGTAATCACGGTATTGTGTTATGACCTCATAGTCGGTCATGGCTTGTCGACCGTAGTGGTCAACAGTCATTCTTAAACGGTTGTTTTTGTCCCGTGCTATCGGTGCATTGACCGTTCCGGTCAAATCTTTAAAATTGCCCTTTGCAACAGCGTGATAACATCGTTTTATATCGTGCCTTGACAGCTGCTCGGCAAGCCCTAAATGAGCTTTGTCGTTCTTTGCGACAACGAGCAGACCGCTCGTGTCCTTGTCTATTCGATGCACTATGCCGGGGCGCTCGACCCCCCCTATGCCGGAAAGGCTGTGACGGCAGTGGTATAAAAGCGCGTTGACAAGAGTATTGTCCGGGTTTCCCGGTGCCGGGTGGACAACCATACCTTTTTGTTTATTCACAATCACGAGGTCGGAGTCCTCATAGACAATCTCTATCGGTATAGCCTGCGGCATGGCCTCCATCGATGTGGGAGGTGGCAGATTAATGCTTATTTTATCCCCGATCGCTATGATGGTATTTTTTTTTGCATGACTATTTGACAGCAATACATCGCCCTGTTCTATAAGTCGTGCCGCCGCCGAGCGTGAAATATCCGGACAAACTCCGGACACAAAAACATCCAGTCGCTGTCCGGAAAATTGTTCACTAACTATAACCTCAATCGTTTTCAACGATATCCTCGTCTTTATTTTCAGCCCCATGCTTTGATATTTTTTTTGCCTTAATCTCACTCAGCACAAATATTACCGCATAAAGGGCAACTCCGACCGTTATAAAGGTATCTGCAACGTTAAATACCGCAAAATCTATAAAGGTAAAATTAAAAAAGTCGACCACATGGCCATATAAAAGACGGTCGATTATATTGCCTATACCACCTGCTATAATTATCACAAAACATATATCGAACATACCACCGCCGAGCTTGTTCAAAAACAGTAGCACAAGCAGAATTACAAGAGTTATTGATGGAATAATTATAACAAAGAGGGATGAGCCGGAAAAAAGGCTGAACGCAACACCATCGTTGACCACATAGGTCAATTCAAGCCCCGGTATAAATGGCATAGTCCCGACCGGCTCAAGGTAGGTCGTGGCAAGATACTTTGTATACTGATCAAGACCAACCAAAGCTATAATAATTGCAAGATAGAGTATATACTTTTTTTTCATCTACGCATTTACCAAACCGTTGCAACGCTCACAGAGGATACCCTCGCCGTCCGTTATAGGATTTTGGGTATAACACCAACAACGCATACACTTCTCGCCCGGCGCCTTGCCGACGGCGATGATAGCGGTAGCCCCCTCACCGGCATCGGACATGCCGAGCTTTGAGACGATGAGTATCTCTTTAAGCAGTGGTAAACTGCCGGACATCTTGTTATATACCTCGGTGGAGACGCTAAGCTCCACCGCCGCCTCGAGAGAAGAGCCGATAATCTTTTCACCCCTCGCGTTTTCTAACGATTTTGAGACTGCGTCACGAATATCCACAATAGTTTTCCACCTTGCACTCTCCTCCTGCGAGATGTTAAACTCATCACAAGGAGTTGGGAATTCGGTCATGGCAAGGTCAGTTTTATCGCCGGTAATCGCCCCGAGATGACTCCATATCTCATCGGAAGTAAAGCATAATGTCGGCGATAACATCCTCGTTATATTGGAGAGCAACGTCTCCATAACAGATTGTGCCGCACGACGGGAGACACCTTTTGCATCATCGCAATAGAGCCTATCCTTGATGATATCAAGATAAAAGTTGGATAGCTCCACCACGCAAAACTGGTGTATGGCATGGGTCGCGGTGTGAAATTCAAAACGGTCGTAGGCATCGTTGCAAAGTTTAACAAGGTTGTTGAGTCGGGAGAGGATATATCTATCAATATCCTGCATATCAGAGACGTTGACCCGATCGGTCAAAGGATTATAATCGCTAAGATTGCCGAGAATAAAGCGCGCCGTGTTGCGGATTTTGCGATAGGTCTCGGTCAACTGCTTTAATATGTCTTTGGAGACACGAATATCAACCTGATAATCGCTCGCGGCAACCCAAAGTCGGAGAATGTCGGCGCCGTATTGCTCCACAACCTCCTGTGCAAGTATGCCGTTGCCGAGTGATTTGGACATCTTGCGACCCTCACCGTCCACTACCCAACCGTTGGTAAGAACAGCTTTGTAGGGTGCACTGCCGTAAAAAGGGACGGCGGTGAGTAGCGAGGATTGGAACCAACCGCGATACTGGTCGCCACCCTCAAGATATAGGTCGGCAGGCCAGCGGTGATTGACCATCTCGGTCAACATGGTGTGGGTGGTGCCGCTGTCAAACCAAACATCCATGATATCGGTCTCTTGCGTAAATTTATCGCATCCGCATTTTTCACATTTTGTGCCGGTCGGAAGTATTTCATGAGCCCCATATTTATACCAAGCGTCGCTACCCTCTTTTGCAAAAAGGTTGCTCACCGCCTCGATGGAGGCATCATCGATGTGATATTTACCACAGCCCTCACAGTAGAACGCCGGTATCGGCACACCCCATGTCCGCTGGCGGCTTATACACCAGTCGTTGCGATCTTTGACCATGCCGGTCAACCGATCTTTACCCCAACTCGGAGTGAACTCCACCTGCTCAATAGCCTTGTAAACCTCATCTTTGTACGCTTCAACGGAGCAAAACCACTGCTCTGTCGTGCGGAAAAGGATTGGGTTTTTACACCGCCAACAATGTGGATATTGGTGGAGCAATTCTCTCTTAGCAAACAGATGACCGGTGTGGTCAAGATGTTCTATTATCGCTTTACTCCCCTTTGTGGTGAACATGCCGGCAAAAGGACCTGCCTCCTCGGTTAAAACACCGGAGGCATTGACCGGCACTATGACCGGAATATCGGGATAGAATTTTGTACAGACCTCAAAGTCCTCCACGCCGTGACCGGGGGCGGTGTGAACACAGCCGGTGCCGCTCTCCAACGTGACATGGTCACCGAGGATTACACGCGATTTTCGCTCGAGGAAAGGGTGTTTACACTCTATTTTTTCGAATTTATCGCCGGCGAGGGTTGTTATTATCTCATATTCCTCAATGCCTGCCGACTTCATAGCGTCGTCGACCAGAGCCTCGGCAATTACAAGCACCTTGCCGTCACAGCGAACAAGCGCATAGTCAAAGTCCGCACCGAGACAGATAGCGACGTTGCCGGGCAGTGTCCAGGCGGTGGTCGTCCATATTACAAAGCTGACATCACTCGGCTCGACACCGGCGGCGGCGAGGGCGCCGTTATCATCCGCGACCTCAAACGCTACATAGATAGAGGTGCAGGGCTCCTCATTATACTCAATCTCCGCCTCGGCAAGTGCTGTTTTATCATTCGGGCACCAGTAGACCGCCTTTTTGCCCTTATAAATATACCCTTTCTTGACCATCTCGCCAAAAACCTTTATCTGGCGAGCCTCAAAATCGGGGGTCAACGTCATGTATGCATTGTCAAAGTCGCCGAGTACACCCAAACGCTTGAACTGCTCACGCTGGCTGTTGACATAGCGCATGGCAAAGTCACGGCAAAGCTCCCGCAGTTCGAGTTTTGTGATATCGGTGCTGAGCTTGCCCTTTTTTTTCATGCCGTCGATTGCCTTCAACTCGATGGGCAGACCATGGGTGTCCCAGCCCGGAACATAGGGGCTGTTGAACCCTTTCATCGTCTTGTAGCGGACAATAATATCTTTCAAAACCTTGTTAAGGGCGGTACCCATATGGATATCGCCGTTCGCATAGGGTGGGCCGTCGTGCAGAATATACTGCTCTCGACCTTTTCCCATCTCCTGTATGCGCTCGTAAAGTTTTGTATCCTCCCATTTTTTACATGCTTCCGGCTCTTTTTTGGTAAGACCGGCTTTCATGGAAAACTCGGTTTTAGGCAACAATATGGTGTTATTATAATCTGCTGACAATTTTGCTCCTTTTATCGCTAATCTAACTTAAATTCACTATAATGATCAAAGAGTGATACCCGACCGCTCGGAGCGGACTGTGCCGGTTCCGGCGTTTGCTCCTGTGGTTTTTCCTCCTCCATCGACATCAGGGGGATTATGGGGCTAAACTCGCTGGTGGCATTGGCGGCGTTACGTTTTGCCTGAGCCATGCGTATCTGCTCCTCGGTGAGTGCCGGATTATTTTCACGCGGTAGGAATGACTGCTCAAAACCCTCGGTGGTCAGAAGGTTGTCACTGTCGGAGGGGTTGAAAAAAGAGGAGGTCATTTCCGGTTGTGGCTCGGGAGTAGGCTCCGGCTGTTCTGTAAATTCCGGCTCGGTGTTATCTGCAAACAGGTTGGTGTCTATTGGCGAAGGGCTTTCCACCTCCTGTGGCGTCGGGGCTTCCGGTTCAGGGGTCGGGGTGACCGATTGAGATTGTTGTAACGGCAGTGATATGGTCTGTGTCACAGACTGCAAAGGGGGCGCAGAATTAGGTGTCAAAGAATCTACTACCGGTGGTTCAAACTGGTGTGCCTCCGGAACGGTGGAGATGGGCTGCGCCGCCTGACGGTCGGCATATTGACGATCGGAGAACGCCTTATCCGCCTTGTCAAAATAGTTGACCGGTATCGGATCCTCCTTATCGTCGATTGGCAGGTTGCTCAGTTGATGGATATGTTGTTTGTATGCCTCAATGACATCACCTCGGAAACGTGCAACCTCCTGTTGCATTCTCGCAAGGTGAATTTGCTCGGCGTGCACCTTTTCCATCGCTATGTCAAAATCACGGTCCGCCTTGACCTTAGCCTCTTTAAGTATATGCTCTGCCTTTTGATTTGCCTCACGTATAACGCTCTCCCCAAGGCGTTGAGCATTAATTAAGGCGGCTTTTAGTGCCTCCTCATCGTTGCGATAGCCCTCAACGCTGTCGGCAAGGATATAGAGTTTATTCTCCAGTTCCTTGTTATCCGCCATCAGCTTTTCAAGTTGCTCGGCAACCTGAGCGATGAAATCGTCGACATCCTCCGGCCTGTATCCCCTCACAATTCTGTCAAAGGTGACCGACTTAATCTGTTCTAAACTGAGCATTTTGTTGGCATTCCTTTCTCATAATAAGTACTGTTAATTAAAGTACAGTCCGTTATTTTCCAGCTCGCCGAGGATGTTATTATCCATCAGGTCGACGTTGTAGGGCGTGATTATAAAGGTGGAGTTCGCCACCAATTGGATGTTGCCGCGGTTGGCATAGGCAACGCCGGTCAAAAAGTCGATAAGACGACGGCTGACCTCTTTCGGGGCGGTCTCTAAATTGAGCACGACGGTCCGCTTTGCATTGAGATGGTCGGCGACCGCCGGAGCATCGTCAAACTTCTCCGGTTTTGCGAGCACCACCTGAAGCTGGGTGGTCGCATTAATGTTGACCACCTTGTTGCGTTTGGAGGTATCCGATTTTTCCTCCTCACCGTTTGAGCCGGAATGATTCGCGACAAACTCCATGTCGTCGTTATACTCATCGTCGATGGGCACACCCATCATGTCCTTAAACTTATCGAGCAATCCCATTATTATATCCCTTTCAACTATATAATTTGTAGTTATACCTTTTCTCTTTTGCCGAATATGGCACTGCCGACTCTCACGAGGTTGGCGCCGTTTTCTATCGCTAACCCGTAATCGTCCGACATGCCCATGGATAAAATATCAATATTATCTATATTATGCCTCTTTTTTCCTCTAATGTCAATATATAGATTGAACATATCTTCAAAATATTTTTTTATTTTATCATTTTCGCCAAAAGGAGGGATGCACATCAACCCTCTTAACCGCAAAAATTGGGTTTGCGACACAAAATGGGCAAGCTCGTCCACCTGTTGTGGTGATATGCCTGATTTGCTCTCCTCCCCACCGATATTTACCTCGATTAGCACGTCAAGTCGGCTGTTTGTCTTTGCAAGCTGTTTTTCGAGGGCGCTTGCAAGGCGTATGCTGTCCAGCGATTGCAACATGGAAATATGCGGTAGCATTTGCCTTATCTTGTTGGTTTGCAGATGCCCAATCATATGTAAATCGGCTCGGGGAAGTCGCATCGCCTTGGTGGCAAGCTCACTGACATAGTTTTCACCAAAAGTTTTGACACCGCAATCCATGGCGACCGAAATAGCCTCAACCGGCACCGTCTTGGTCACCGCAAGCAGGGTTATATCCCCCCTTTTTCGACCGCTTTGTTCGGCGGCACGGGAGATATTCTCCTCAATACGCTTTAAATTTTCCGAGATATGGCTATAAGAATTTTCCGTCATAAAGGTCACGCCCCTCCACTACAATTACGTCGTATAGTTGCACTTCATTTTCCGCATCACTTTCAAGCGGCAACAACATATACTCCTCATTTTCAAATATAGGCACTATCTTTTTAAACTGGATAAGGTTGCCAAACTGTACATACACACCCTTTTCACCGTCCACTATCCGCAGTGCCTCGCGCGGAACTCTTATCCCCTCAAAATTTGTTATTATAATCTCGGCGGCGGTATATCGCATCTTCGCGACCTCGGGGGTGAGTGTTTTGCAGGTGAACTGCAACAATACCATGCCGTCCTCGTCCGGTGGGTCAACGCGCTCTAATTCCACCGGTATCACCTGAGAGTTTGCCTCGGAAAAAGCGATTTCATAGCTCGCCCCCTCCCGTAGCGCCCCGCTCTCAAGCTCCGGCAAAAGGCAGTAGAAATCCCACTGATAGTCCAGCACTAACTTGCCGGTCACCTGCTCGGTGGCGGTGAGACTTTTTGCATTCTCTATCGCGGTGGCGAGGGTGGTCGAGTTCCATGATGTCGCGGTTTCTATATTATAAATATCCTCACCGCCATCGAGGTCCCGCACAAAATACCCTACCTCCGGTGAGGTGATGGTGGCGGAAGGGACGCTGTTTGCCGTAAGTGTAGCTATACTCGCGTTCAATCGGTCTATTTCACCGCTTACATCGCAGGGTTGTTCCATCGCGAGTTGCAATCTGTTGAAATTGGCGCTGAGCTCGTTACTCGGCTGATGTAGGTTAGAATAATCCTCGGAATAGACGACGTCTAAAAGCTCATAATATGCTTCGGTCTGTTGTTTTGATATGTTCGCTATGTCACTCGTCACATTGTCCGGCAGGTCGACCGAGGCGGTGAGGGTGGCAAGCTCCTCTTGCAAACGCAGAATTTGAACATTGTTCTGTGCCATCTCGATATCATTAAAAACATAGGCGATAACGCTATCCTTGGTCACGCGCTCCCCCTCGGTGGGCAGATAGTGCAAAAAACCGTTATGGGCAAGCTGTACCACCATCTCGTCTCGCACCGCGATGCCGATGCTCGGGATACTCTCACTCAAATCATGTTTTATCGCCACCTGGGTTATATATCCCGACTGCAAAGCGAAATATACCTGAAATCCGAGGTAGACAAGCGGTATTATAAAGAGGAGCAACAGCCCTCTTTTTAAATATTTAAAAAGTCGTACCCTGAAAAGTTTCAAACTAAAAATTCCTCGGTGAGTTCTATCGCTTTTTTTATAAAGTCGTCGCTTGTGGGGTCTTGCAGTTCGGCGTTATATCGTGAAAACCATGTGAGCTGGCGTTTTGCATAGTGGCGCGTCGCCTTTTTTATTTCCTCCACCGCTGTTTCAAGCCCGTATACCCCCTCAAAATAGGGAAATAGCTCCTTGTATCCTATCGCGGCGGCGGCGGTGATAAAACTCCCTCTGTTTTCGTAGACATATCTTGCCTCCTCGATAAGCCCCTGCTCTATCATCTCGTCCACACGACGGTTTATATTTTGGTAGAGCAGTTCGCGGTCTTGAAAATGGCAGTGGAGTTTCAACATTTCAAATGGTGGGTTTTGCGGCAGTGCCTCCCTGCCTATCGCCGAGAATGGCTTTTCGGTGAGCAGTGTCAGATAGAGCGCACGCACCAACCTTTTTTTGTTGTTAGGGTGGATATTCTGCGCCGATTCCGGGTCTAAATCCACAAGGCGGTCATATAACTCCGAAGTAGGGGAATTATTAAGGCTTGTGAGCAGGTCGGGGTCATCCTCAATATCCAAAAACTCCCGTCCGTCACAGATGCTGTCGAGGTATAGCCCAGTGCCGCCACATAGGATTGCATTTCTGCCCCTTTGCAATATATTATCAATGATCGGGCGTGCAAGTTTTGCATAATTTGCGACGCTGAATCGCACATGCGGCTCGGCAACGTCTATCATGTGGTGGGGCACACCCTGCGCCTGCGTCTGCGTTATTTTGGCGGTGCCGATATCGAGGTTTTTGTATATCTGCATGGAGTCCGCCGAGACAACCTCGCCGTCAAACCGCTTTGCAAGCTCAACCGAAAGCCCTGTTTTGCCGGTCGCGGTCGCACCGCAAATCACTATTATCCTGCGCTCAAATTCGCCCAAAACGTCCCTCAAACTCCTTTTTTGTAAACCGTACAAACACCGGTCGACCGTGGGGGCAACTCATCGGCATTTCACCCGAGAGGATATCCTCGGCGAGCCTTATCATTTCGGACGGTTTAAGCTCATCCCCTGCCTTTATCGCGGAGCGGCAGGCGAGCGAGTGATATACCCATTTTGTGCGCTCGTCGGTCGGCATATCCCCTATCATCAAACCGTGTGCCAGTTCATGCAACAGTTTTTCCGCATTGTATCCGTCAATATCCGCCGGCAGAGAATAAAGGCGCACCGAACCGTGACCGAAGTCCTCAATCTCGATGCCGAGGCTTTTCAACAGGTCGGCATTTTGGAGCAGTACAGTCTTGCTCTCGTTGTCGATATCGACCGCAAGCGGTGTCAACAACATCTGCTCGTCAATCTCATCGGGTCGAGTCGAAATTAATCGCTCATAAATTATGCGCTCATGTGCGGCGTGTTTGTCCATCAATATCATTTCATCGTCGCTTTGAAGTATGATATAGGTGGAAAAAATCTCGCCGACGAGAGTTAACGAGGGGCTTATCACCGCCTCGATCGACGGCGCTGATATCTCCACCGTCGGCTCCGGCTCGTTTTTGCTCTGCTCATACTCAATATATTCTATGTCGATATTGGTGTGGGGGCGCATCCTCGGTGGGGCGCTGTAGGTCATGACCGGCGAGGCGAGGGTCATGACACCGGGGGTTATGGTGTTTGCTATAAAAGGCTTGTCCTCAAAGATATCGAATTTCTCTTCAACCTGTTGCGTGTCTTTGATCTCGTCCACCTGCGACGGGATAATTAAATCCTCCTGCACACGCGTTGTAAGCGCCGATTTGACGGCGTGATAAACAGCGGAGAAAACCGCGCGCTCCTCCGCAAAGCGAACCTCAATCTTTGCAGGGTGGACGTTAACATCTACCATAGTGGGAGAAAGTGTTAAAAATAAGAAAACCATCGGGTGCTTGCCGTGCATAAATAGACCGCTGATGGCATTGTCGACGGCGGCGTTGAACGATTTATTTTTGATATATCGACCGTTGACATAAAAATACTGCATCGCCCTTGTCGCCTTTGCACCCTCCGGTGTGCCGACATATCCGGTGACGGTATAGCCGTTTTCATTATAGTGAAGTGGGCGCAATAGCCGATGTATATCCTTTGCAACCACCGAATTTATTGCGGTCAAGAGGTCACCGTTTGCTCGGCAGTGCAAAACACGTTGCCCGTCCTTTATAAAGGTAAAGGATATCTCGGGATGAGCGAGCGCGATTTTACAGAGTATGTCGGTCACCGCCGTGCCTTCGGCAACGTCCTTTTTCAAAAATTTCAGCCGAGCAGGCGTATTATAAAAAAGTCGCGATACGGTGAAGGTTGTGCCGGTATCGCGCGCGGCAGGCAGAACCTCACCGCCGACACCGCCGATAACTCGATAGCTTGTCGCAAACTCGCTATTTTGCGTCTTGGAGACAACCTCCATGTCGGAAACGGCGGCTATAGAGGCGAGCGCCTCCCCCCTAAAGCCCTTGGTGGTGATGCTTTCAAGATCGTCATCGTTAGAAATTTTACTGGTCGCATGGGGCAAAAAGGCGGTCTTGATATACTCCGGCTCGATGCCATCGCCGTTGTCGGCGACGCTGATTAGCTCCCGACCGCCCTGCACAATTTCCACCGTTATGGAGGTTGCACCGGCGTCTATCGAGTTTTCTACCAGCTCTTTTACCACCGAGGCAGGTCGCTCCACCACCTCACCGGCGGCAATCTTGTCACGTAGCAGTTGTGGGAGTTCACGTATAACCTTATTCATCGCCGCTCACCTCAAGTGATAATGATTTTAGCTCCGATAATATCTGCCATGCCTCGAGCGGTGACAGTGCATCGGGGACAATATTTTTAAGTTTTTTCATCACCCTGTCGTCCTGTGGCTTTTTGGGCGAATCGCCGATATCACCAAACCCGAGTTGAACCGCCGCACCGGACAGAGCGTCGGAATGTTGCTCCAGTTCCGTGAGTATCTCACCGGCGCGCTCGGTAATGCTGGAGGATATCCCGGCAAGTTTTGCCACCTCAATACCATAGCTGTCGTCCGCCGCGCGCTGAACAATCTTGCGTAGGAAGATAAGTTCACCACCGCGTTTTTTCGCAATGATGCTGTAGTTCTTCACACTGCTGTAAAGGCTTTCCAGTATACACAACTCGTGGTAGTGGGTGGCGAACATGGTTTTGGGGTAAAATTCGATATTATTCTCGGCGAGGTGCTCCACAATTGCGCGCGCAATTGCAAGCCCGTCAAAGGTGGAGGTACCACGACCTATTTCGTCTAAAATAAGCAGGCTCTTGGAGGTGGCGTTTTTGAGTATCTGCGCCATCTCGTTCATCTCAACCATAAAGGTCGACTGCCCCTGGGCGAGGTCGTCCGACGCACCGACCCTTGTGTATATGCCGTCGCATACGCCTATCTGCGCCGACTCCGCCGGCACAAAACAGCCCACCTGAGCGAGCAGGACGATGAGGGCGGTCTGTCGCATATAGGTGCTCTTGCCTGCCATATTCGGTCCCGTTATCAACAGGACGCGATTGTGCACGTTGTCGGCGGTGACATCGTTCGCGACGAACGACGAGCGGCGCAATTGACGCTCCACCACCGGGTGACGACCTGCTTTTATCAGTATGACCGATGAGTCGTCCACCGTTGGTCGGCGATAATCGTACTGCACCGAGACCTCGGCAAAGGTCGCGAGCAGGTCGATTTTTGCGATAGCGTTCGCGGTGGTGCTTATCCTACCGCTCGCCCCTGCCACCTCTGCGAGCAGTTTATCATAGATATCGCTCTCGAGGGTGAGCAGTTTTTCCTGCGCACCCATTATGTCATTTTCCAGCGTTTTAAGCTCCTCCGTGACATACCGCTCGCAACCGGCGAGGGTCTGACGGCGGATAAAATGCTCCGGCACGCAGGAGGTGAAGCTGTTTGGCACCTCAATATAATAGCCAAAAACGCGGTTGTAACTGATCTTAATTTTTTTTAGCCCATACTCCTCACGGTATCTGTTTTCCAGCTCTTCCAGCCTTTTTTTGGCGCCACCGGCGAGGTCACGCAGGCGATCCACCTCCGCATTATAGCCAACTCGTACCAGCTCGCCGTCGCGGACATTTACCGGCGGTTTGTCACCCATCGTCATGTTGATAAGCTCGCAAATGTCTTTTAAAGTGTCAAGGCACTTATAAATTAATATAAGCTCGGGTGATGAATATTTCGCGATATCCATCTTCAGGTCCGGCAATAGCGTTAAGGTCTGCATAAAGGAATACAGCTCCCTCGGCGAGGTGCTCTTGTACAAAATCCTGCCGAGTATTCGCTCCATATCGGTAATTTTGGCGAGATGCTCACGCAGTTTTTCGCGACCGAGGGTGTCGGTGAAAAGCTCCTCGACGCTGTCAAGCCGCCTGTTTATAAGGGTGGAGGAGACGAGCGGTTGCTCAAACCAAAGGCGCAAAAGTCGCCGACCCATCGAGGTTTTCGAGGCATCAACGGTATGTAAAAGACTGCCCTTTCGCTCACCGGAACGCATCGTCTCGGTTATTTCAAGGTGTCGCCTTGTCAGTGCCGAAATGCGCATAAAGGAGTCAAGATTGTAGACCTCGATATGCCGAAGACCCGACAGACCTGTCTTTCGGGTCAATTTCAGATAGTGCACAAGTGCCGCGACCGAGCCCCGTGCGCCCTTTTTACCGCCAATCAATTGCTGTGACGTCTCGTCTTGGAACTGTTTTTCTATAACCTCCTTTGAGACGCTGTCGTCATAGATATTGTCGTCCATTAACTCAACGCTACAGGCTATGTATTGCTTTATAAATTCGGTAAGCTCCGTATTTTTAAGGATATCGGGGTTTGCTATTATCTCGGTCGGTGAGAACTTCGCAAGCTCACCGCTCAAATCCCGAATAAGTCGCTCGGAGGTAATCTCACAGAGGTAAATAATACCGCAGGACACGTCGGAAAAACAGATGCCGGCGTTATTCTCGTCCTCAATAAATATACTGCACAAAAAGTTGTTGCGATCGTCGGCGAGCATGGAGCTCTCACTCGCGGTGCCACGGGTGATGACGCGCACCACCTCACGCTCCACCAGCCCTTTGGACTGCGCCGGGGTGGTGGTCTGCTCACAGATGGCGACCTTATAGCCCATCTCCAACAGCCGCGCGATATAGCTCTCGGCGCTGTGATAGGGCACACCGCACATGGGCGCCTTTTCGGCGAGACCGCAATCCCTCGCGGTGAGGGTCAGCTCCAACGCCTTTGATATTTCGACAGCATCGTCAAAAAACATCTCGTAAAAATCACCGAGACGAAAGAACAACACCTTGTCCTTGTGTTGCTCCTTTATCTGCATGTACTGTTGCATCATCGGGGATAATCCGGGCATTGTTACTCCTTTATAAAACCAAAAAAGCGAAGCCGCTTCCATAACTATTCACTATTCACTCTTCACTATTCACTAAATATCAACCGCATCCTGCACAGCTGGAGCAACTCCCACCTCCACAGCTCTGCTGTCTCGGCTCGGCGGTGGTGGGGTCCTCACCGTTCAGTGCCGCGTCTAAAACCGCTTGGATGTGGGAGACGAGGGCGTCGAGGTCGGTTTTTGCCTCACTATATGCGAGCATCCCTTTTGTGCCCATGATGTCGGTATACATCTCTCGCACCTTGTTGTTAAGCTCGGCGACCTGTGTTGGATTGGGCTCCCCCTCCTTGGTCATCATGGTGGTGAGATCTTCTCTCGCAATGTTGAACTCCTCAATCTTTTTGACCAGCTCGGTGTCGTTGTCATTCTCGGTCTGCAGGCGCTCCACCTCGGTGTAAAGAGGGTCTTTTTGCAGTGCTTTTGCCGCCTCGATAAACATCTCTAATGTTGTCATATTAATTCCTTTCATTGTTTGTTTTTACTCTTCTAATATTCCGGTCAGTGCCGTTGCACTACTACCGGTGATAAATACGTTACAGAGCTCCCCCATTCTTATCTGCCTGTGCGGACTGCTGAAACGGATTAACAAAAAGTTGCCATATTTGCCGATATACATGTCATTCTCCTCCTGCTCGACAAGCACCCTCAATTTGGTGTCTTTAAAGCCGGTGAGCACCTCGGAGGCAATCGCTTTGTGGTTGGTGAGCAATCGGTCCATTCGATCGGTCTTTTTCGCCTGTATCAGATTGTCCGTAAGGCTTGCCGCCGGTGTGCCGGGACGTTTTGAAAAGATAAAGGTGAACAGCTGAAAATATCCCACACGGCGCACCAGCTCCAGTGTTGCATCAAAATCCACCTCCGTCTCACCGGGGTAGGCTATCATAATGTCGCCGGTGAACCCGACCCCCTTGATGGTATTTTTTGCGTAGGTGATAAGCTTCATATAATCATCAAAGGTATATCCCCTGCCCATTGCCGCGAGGACGTTGTCACTGCCTGCCTGCGCCGGGATATGTAACATGCGACACATCTTCGGCTCGGCGGCGATAAAGTCAATCAGCTCCTTTGTAAAAAATTTCGGGTGGGAGGACAAAAAGCTGACTATATAATCCCCCTCTATGGCGCAGATACGCTTTAACAGCCCGACAAAGTCGATATCCTCGGCGAGCTTTCGACCGTAGGCGTTGACATTCTGCCCGAGCAGGGTTATATGCCGTGCACCGTTTTGGACAAGAGCTTTTATCTCCTCAATAATATCGTCCGGCTCACGGTTAATTTCCTCACCGCGCACATATGGCACTATGCAGTAGTTGCAACGGTTATCACAGCCGTACATGATAGGCACCGAGACGTTAAATCGACTGGTGTGGCTGACCGCTATCCCCTCGATTATCTCCTTTTCCGGCAGTTCGCTCTCGGGGAAGATTTTTTGCTTTGGGCTTTCAAAAAAGTCAGCGAGCGTGTCATACAGATTTTCGGTAAAGGTGGTGTCGGCGACTATATCAACAAAGGGGTAGGACTCTTTGATGGTGGCGGCGTTACGACCGTTTGAAAACATACATCCAAAAAGGATGATTATCCGCTTTGGGTTGACGATTTTTAACGGTTTGAGCTCACCGACATGCCCTAAAAACTTTATCTCGGCATGGTCGCGCACGGCGCAACTGTTCATCAAAATAACATCCGCTTTGGTTTTATAACCAACCTTTGTATAGCCCATCTGCTCCAAAAGACCGCCGATGTGCTCGCTGTCACTGACGTTCTGCTGACATCCGTAGGTGTCGATATAATATGTGAACTCATTTTTCCCAAAAAAGTCCTCGCTCATCTCCTTTATATACTTAAATTCATCACTCGTTGGATATGGCATAATAACTCCTTTATTTCAGATGTTTTTTTAGATACCTGCCGGTGTAGGACCGCTCGTTCTTCGCGACCTTTTCCGGTGTGCCGTGCGCGACTATCTCACCGCCGTCACCGCCACCCTCCGGCCCCATATCTATAATATAATCCGCCGTCTTAATAATGTCAAGGTTATGTTCAATAACAACGACACTATTTCCCTTTTCCACCAGTTTTTGCAGGACGGTGACCAATTTATGAACGTCCGCCACATGCAGACCGGTGGTCGGCTCATCCAATATATAGATTGTGTTGCCGGTCGCTCGCTTGGCAAGCTCGAGGGCAAGTTTGACGCGCTGTGCTTCACCTCCCGAGAGGGTGGTCGCCGACTGCCCGAGCGTGATATATCCGAGACCGACGTCGGCGAGGGTGTTTAGCTTGCGCTTTATCTTGGGGATATGTTCAAAGAACTCCCCGGCCTCCTCCACCGTCATGCCGAGCACGTCGGAGATGGTTTTGCCCTTATAATGCACCTCCAACGTCTCACGATTGTATCGTTTGCCTTTGCAGACCTCACACGGGACATATATGTCCGGCAAAAAGTGCATTTCAATACGGATAATACCGTCCCCCTCACAGGACTCACATCGACCGCCACGCACGTTGAAGGAAAATCTACCGGTGGAGTATCCGCGCATCTTTGCCTCCGGTGTCATGGCGAACACCTCACGTATATCGGTGAAAAGTCCGGTATAGGTGGCAGGGTTGGAGCGCGGTGTTCTGCCTATCGGCGACTGGTCGATGCCGATGACCTTGTCAAGATATTCAAGACCGGTCATGTCGCCGTGTGCGCCGGCGTGCATACGGGCACCGTTCAGCTCGGCGGCAAGGCGTTTATACAGTATTTCGTTGATAAGCGATGATTTGCCGCTGCCGCTGACCCCCGTCACGCAGGTCAGCACACCGAGTGGTATCGCAACATCGATATTTTTGAGGTTATTCTGGGTCGCGCCCTTTATTTTGAGTGACTTCCCACTCCCCTTTTGTCGCTTTTTGGGGACGGGAATATATTTTTTGCCGGACAGGTACTGCCCCGTTATAGAGCGTTTGACCGCAATGATGTCATCGATAGAGCCACAGGCTACAATCTCGCCGCCGTGCTTGCCGGCACCGGGGCCGATGTCGACGATATAGTCGGCGCTGTGCATGGTGTCGTCGTCATGCTCCACCACAATGAGCGTGTTGCCGAGGTCGCGAAGTCGTTTGAGCGTCGCTATGAGCTTCTCGTTGTCGCGCTGGTGCAGACCGATGCTCGGTTCATCTAAAATATAGAGCACACCCATCAACGACGAGCCTATCTGGGTCGCGAGGCGAATACGCTGGCTCTCACCGCCCGACAATGTCGCCGCCGAGCGCGATAAGGTGAGATATTGCAGACCGACACTTTGCAAAAAGGACAGCCGTTCCAGTATTTCCTTGAGTATTCGCTCGCCTATCATGTTGTCGCGCTCACCGAGCTTTAGTTCGTTGATGAAATTGACCGCCTCCGACACCGACATGGAGGTCATCTTGCTGATATTTATATCCCCGACCGTCACCGCTAGGCTGATAGGTTTTAGCCTTTCCCCTTTGCATTTGGGGCACTGGGTATCGGTCATCATGGAGGATATCTCATCCCGCATCCACTCACTTCCGGTCTCACGAAAACGTCGCTCGAGGTTGTTGACTATCCCCTCAAAACTGCTGAGATACTCCCCTTTTGCGTACTCACTCTGGCGTTTTAACAACAGTTTTTCACCGCCGGTGCCATAGAGAATAATATCAATTATCTTTTTGGGCAGTTTTTTGACCGGTGTCGTGAGCGAAAATTCATATTTTTGGGACAGTGCCTTAAAGTACATCTCGGCGATAGTCCCCTCACCGAAGCCCCAACCGCTCGCCTTGACCGCGCCCTCCGCTATGGAGAGGTTTTTGTTCGGGAAGATAAGCTCGGGGTCGACACTCAAAAAGGTGCCAAGACCGGTGCACTTTTCACACGCGCCGTAGGGGTTGTTGAACGAGAACATGCGTGGGGTCAGCTCCTCCATGCCGATGCCGTGCACAGGGCAGGCATAACTGCCGGAAAAGGTCATCTCCTCCCCGTCAATCACGTCGACAATGACGTTGGAGCCGGTTAGGTTGAGCGCCGTCTCAACGGAATCAGCAAGGCGTGTTCGAACATCATCGTTAATGACCAGCCTGTCCACCACAATTTCGATGGAGTGTTTGTAGTTTTTATCCAGCTCGATATGCTCCGACAGGTCGTAGATACTGCCGTCGATACGCGCGCGGACATAACCGCTGCGCTGTGCCGCCTCCAACTCCTTTTGGTAGCTGCCCTTTCGACCGCGAACTATGGGGGCGAGCACCTGAAATTTGGTGCCGGTCTCCAGCTTTAAAACGGCGTCCACCATCTGATCCACCGTCTGCTGTGCGATGACACGACCGCAAAGCGGACAGTGTGGCACGCCGATGCGCGCATAGAGCAGGCGCAGATAGTCGTATATCTCGGTTACGGTGCCGACGGTGGAGCGTGGGTTGCGCGAGGTGGTCTTTTGATCGATGGATATCGCAGGTGAGAGCCCCTCGATGCTGTCCACCTCCGGCTTTTCCATCTGCCCCAAAAACTGGCGCGCGTAGGAGGACAGGCTCTCGACATAGCGGCGTTGACCGTCCGCATAAATAGTGTCAAAAGCAAGCGATGATTTGCCGCTGCCGGACAGACCGGTCATGACGATAAGTGCATCGCGTGGTAGTGTAATATCCACATTTTTAAGGTTGTGTTCGCGTGCGCCTTTGATTACAATGTTGCTGTTTTTCAAGTTTTTCCCCTCTTTTAGTCTATCTTTTCGCCCTTGCGAAGTGCCTCTATCCGATCGCGCAGGAATGCCGCGTGCTCAAACTCCAACATCCTCGCCGCCTCTTTCATCTCACGGGTGAGCTGGTCTATCGCCTTTTCCCGCTCGGCGCGCGACAGACGGCGACCCTCAAACGTCTCCTTCGCATCGCTTGATATGCTTATAGTATTATCGGAAAGGCTCTTGATTATCGTTTTGGGGGTGATCCCGTGTCGGTCGTTGTACTCTTTTTGGATATTGCGTCGGCGCTCCGTCTCGGTTATTGCCCGTTCCATCGAGCCGGTGAGCGAATCGCCGTACATTATGACACGTCCCTCGGCGTTCCTCGCGGCGCGCCCTATCGTCTGAATGAGCGACGATTCACTGCGCAAGAACCCCTCCTTATCGGCGTCCAGTATCGCTATCAGCGAGACCTCCGGCAGATCGAGCCCCTCACGAAGTAGGTTGATACCGACGATAACATCGATACCGCCACCGCGCAGGTCACGAATAAGGTTGATGCGCTCAAAGGTGTCTATTTCGTGGTGCATATACTTCGCCTTGATGTCGTGCCCTATCAAAAAGTCGGTCAAATCCTCCGCCATCTTTTTGGTGAGGGTGGTGACCAGTATCCGTTGACCTTTCTCGATGGTCTCGTTAATCTCGGATAAAAGGTCATCTATCTGCCCGCTTGTCGGTCGCACCGAAATTTCCGGGTCGATAAGTCCGGTCGGGCGGATAATCTGCTCCGCTATGCGCTTTGAGCGCTCACGCTCATACGGCGCTGGGGTGGCGCTGACGTATATAGTCTGCCCGAACCGCTCGTCAATCTCCTCATATTTAAGCGGTCGATTGTCAAAGGCGGAGGGGAGGCGGAAGCCGAATTCCACAAGGTTTTTCTTTCGAGCATAATCACCGCCGTACATGGCGTGAAGTTGCGGCAACATAACATGTGATTCGTCGATTATTACAAGATAATCATCCGGAAAATAGTCGAGCAGCGTCGAGGGGATACTCCCCGGCGCTCGACGGGACAGCACCCTCGAATAGTTCTCGATGCCCTTGCATATCCCGATTTCGGTGAGCATTTCTATATCATAGTTGACCCGTTGTGCAATGCGCTGTGCCTCTATCAGCTTGCCATCTTCTGTAAAGGATTTAACCTGTACATCAGTCTCCTCTCGAATTTCCCTTATCGCCTCGTTCATCTTTTCCCTCGGGACAATGTAGTGGGAGGCAGGATAGATACATACGTGGGAAACCTCGCATTTGCGCTCACCGGTCAGCGGCGTTATCTCACTTATCCGCTCCACATCGTCTCCGAAAAACTCCACCCTTATCGCCACCTCGGCGGCGTAGGCAGGGTATATCTCCACAACATCGCCGCGCACGCGGAACTTGTTGCGGCTGAAATTAATATCGTTGCGCTCATATTGCAGATCCACAAGCCGCCGTGTCAAACCGTCCCGACCTATGTTAGAACCGGTGCGCAGTGAGATGACCATACTGCGATAGTCGATGGGATCGCCGAGAGAATAGATACAGGATACACTCGCAACAATAATAACGTCCCGACGCTCGGAAAGTGAGGCGGTTGCACTGTGGCGCAGCTTATCTATCTCGTCATTTATGGAGCTGTCCTTTTCGATATAGGTATCGGTGGAGGGAATATAGGCCTCCGGCTGATAGTAGTCGTAATAGGAGACGAAATATTCCACCGCATTGTCGGGGAAAAGCTCACGCAGTTCGGTGCATAGCTGCGCCGCCAGTATCTTGTTGTGGGCAAGCACCAGCGTCGGGCGGTTCACCCTCGCGATGACGTTGGCAACGGTGAAAGTCTTGCCACTGCCGGTCACGCCGAGGAGTGTCTGCCTATCGTATCCGAGCGATAACCCCTCGACCAACGCGTCAATAGCCTGCGGCTGGTCGCCGGTGGGTTTATACTCGGAGGTGAGTTTGAAAATCTGATTATCCGTCATAATATATCATCACTAAAAACAGGAAGTCCGTCAAACCACCCCAGCTCCCTCATGGAGGAGAAGTTGTTCCCGGACACTATCATATGATCCATCATAAATATATCTGATTGGTACAGCACATTGTAGAGCGTTTTGGTCACAAAGACATCGTTGGTGGAGGGGATGGTCACACCGGACGGGTGATTGTGCGCGAGTATGATCGCCGAGGCGTTGGTGGACAATGCCTCCGCCATGATTTTCCTCGTCACTATCTGCACCACATTGACGGTGCCCTCATGCATTTTGGTGCATTTAATAATATTGCCGCGAGCGTCGAGACTCATCATATGAAGCTCTTCCACCTTGGCATTTAAAAGGCGGGCGGTAAAATACTCCCCTGCCTCAACACCGGACGAGACCTTGCCGCGCTGTAAAGCCTTTCGACTTAACACATACGATGTCACCTCCGGCACAAACTTGAACATGGTGGCGGAGACCTCGCCGAGACCCTTAAAATTCAAAAGCTCATCATAGCTCGCATCGAACACACCCTGTATACTGCCAAAATGATTTATAAGCTCATGTGCAAGTTCGTTGGTGTTCCCCTGCGGTATTGCATAATAGAGCATAATTTCGAGAACGGTGTGCTCCGGCAGAGAGTCAAGACCTGCATTATGGTATAGTTCTCGCATTCTTTTACGATGTCCTTGGTGTATATTCATAGGCAAACTCCCGATATCAATCTGCCTAAAATATAACTCGCTTAAATTTCAGGCATCATTGAAACTGTATAATTTTGTCATTCGTGACAGGGTAGCTCATATTGGGGTCATACTCCGCCAGAAAGTCAGCAATGACATCACGCAGGTGGCAGGGATGGACTCTGCCATCAACCAGTTTATTGTATACATATAGAGCAAAATTAAGGTTGACGGTGAAGTTATCGACATAATAACTGACATCGTTTATAGAGACTGACAGACAGTATGCGGCATCAACCAAAAGCAGTCTGTAACAGAGTTTGGTGTTGTTTTCGATAATCTCGTTGCGTTCGAGCAGTTGATAATTTTCCATGGTTTCCCCTCTTAATCGATTTCTACAGTTTAATTATAACCTGTGACGTCGATAAAAGATAGGGGTTCAAATTCGACTAATTTCTACAAAATTTTTGAGCGCGTTATAGGAGCTTATAATATCCTTTGTCTCGCGGTAACCGTCCTTGTACAGCTCGATTATTATATGACCGGTATAGTTTATACCATTCAGTCGGTCGATGATTGCAAGAATTTCAGGGTCGTTAATATCCGGTACTATGCAATCATTGTGCGCGTCTTTTGCGCTAATATGCAGGTGTTTTAAACATCCTCCGGCGGCATCTATCAACTCGAGCGGTGACTCGCCGGAGCGTCTCGCCTGTTTGATATCTATAGTAAAAGATATATCATCGTTAAAATACTCACGCATCTTAACGATATCCCGAACGGTGCGAAGTTTATTGCGTGCGACATTCTCAATACATAGGGTTATATCATATTTCGCGGCGGTATCGATGAGACGTTTGATTATTTCAAAGCTTTTTTCCGCTTGCAGTGAGCTGTTTTTATGCTCACCGTGAAAGGTCATTATCGGGACACCCAAAAAGCGCACCGCATCGAAAAATCGCTCATACATCGCAATGCCGTCGGATATCCTATCCTCATAACCGGTGAAAAGATAAAACCAATCAAAAGCACAGTGATAGGGGTGCACGGCACAAATATTGCAACCGGCGACCGAGACTGTCTTTGCGATATTTTCAAGGCTCCTCGCCGAGGTTTCACTGTCGGTATTAAAAAAAACCTCAATATCCCTCACCCCGTTATTCACAAGTGTATTGAGGGCGTCATGCGTCCTCTCGGGGTAAAAACAGGCGGTGGAAACTCCTATCTTCATGGCTCAAACTATGCCTTTGCCGCTTTTTTCTTGGCGGATTTGCGATTTTCCCATTCCACGAACAGCGGACCTGCTATGCAGATGGTGCTGTATACACCGGAAAGCATACCGATGATAAGTGGGAACGAAAAGGTGAAAATGCTTTCAAGTCCAAAGACAACAGCTACAATGGATACGGAGGAAAGCGCAATGATGGTCGATACCGTGGTGTTAAGGCTACGAACAAGCGATTGATTTATACTGAGGTTAACCAGCGGCTCAAAATCCATCTTGTTTTTGTATATGCCCTCGTTCTCGCGGATGCGGTCATAGACAACAACGGTGTCGTTAATGGAGTAGCCGAGTATGGTGAGCATGACGGCGATAAAGTTGCCGCCAAGCGGTATGCCCATAATCACGAACACACCGAACACGATAATAAGGTCGTGAATTAAAGCTATGATTGCCATAAATCCGGCAGGTATACCGCCGATGTTGCGAAATCGTATCGCGATATAGATCATTATTAACACAAAAGCCGCCGCAACCGCCACCAAACACTTTGCAAAAAATTCACCGCCGAGCGTCGGGTTGACGTTGGATATCTCAAGCGAGGTTATGCTGTTGTCGGGATATTTCTCGGCGAGCATGTCATTTAGCTCGGTAAGTGTCTCGGGTGAGACCACCGAGGTGCCGGGCAGTTCCACCACCGCCGTTTTATCACCGGTCACACTGTTAGAGCCGGTCTGAACCGTGACGTCACGCTCAAGCGAAGAGGAGAAGTCCGCCGTGAGCTCCTCGACATTCACATCACCGACATAGCTGTAGTTAAGCAGTGCACCACCCTCAAACTCTATGTCCATCTGAACGCCGAATATGGCGGAGTAACCGATTATCAATACTATCAAAACGGCGGAGACTATAAAAAATCCGCGTCGTTTTGCAACAAGATTAAGTCCATCAAGTTTCATTTGTTTTGTCATTCCCTTTCTGTGGGTCTATTTACTTATTCAGTCCGCCAAAAAACTTGCGGTTGCGCAAAGCCTTAATCTTAGAGGCACTGCGCAGCATAATACGGGAGGCAAAAACACCCATCACGAAGTTTAGCAGTACACCG
This sequence comes from uncultured Oscillospiraceae bacterium, assembly GCA_964369965.1. Taxonomy (GTDB): domain Bacteria; phylum Bacillota; class Clostridia; order Oscillospirales; family Ruminococcaceae; genus CAYJBH01. Next base: position 176,414 of record CAYJGF010000002.1, on the reverse strand, counting down.
ATTAACAGCGTATAGCCAAACGAATAGATAACTCCTGCGGTGGACGGACCAAACGCAAAGAAAATAGGGGTGAGAAGTGTCGCGAAAAACCCGTTGGTCGGACCGAATGCACCCATTAAAATAATGCTGACAATGATGACGGTCACGTTACTGTCGATGATGGGAGAGAGTCCGCGCTCAAAGCCGGCGGTTATCGCACCGTCCAGACTCTTGCCGGAGCGAAGTTCCTCTTTAATGCGCTCGGCGGTGATTATGTTGGCGTCCACACCCATACCGATTGCGAGGATAATTCCGGCGATGCCGGGCAGGGTCAGCGTAAAGCTGTTGTACACCACAAAATAACCGGAGATAAGCGCGATGGTCGCCGCCGTCTGCCCTAAAAGAGCAATGGTAGCAACAACGCCGGGTATCTTATACCATATAATAATGTAGATAGCGACAAGGATAAATGCGATAACCGCCGCAATTAACATAGCCTCCAACGACGATGCGCCGAGGGTCGGGCTGATGGTGGAAAAACTCTCCGCCGACATTTTAAAGGGTAGCGAGCCGGAATTTATCTGGTTCGCGAGGGTGGTCGCTTCCTCTGCGGTGGCAATGTCGGTGATTATCGCCTCACCGCCCGATATTGCACTTTGAACAAACGGGGCGGAGACGATGGTGTCGTCCATCCATATGGAAATGTAGCCGGTGCCGGCAAGTCGCTCGGTAGCCTCGGCAAAGGAGACAGCGCCCTCATCGTTCATTCGAAGCTCTACAAGGAACTGCCCCGAACCGGTGGAGGCGGTCTCGTCATAACCGGCAGTAGCACTGATTATATCCTCACCGTCAAGAATAACATTCTCGGCAGTGACGCCGCTCGGCATACCAAATTCGTCCGTCTCGGTGCCCTCGCGGAAGGTGAGCACAGCAGTCGCCCCAAGCTCCGCAATGGCGGCCTCGGGGTTAAACTCGGTCTCGTCGGTGCGCCAGGGAAAACGCAGTATGATCCTATCCATATTATAGTCAAGATAGAGCTCATAGTCGGTGATATTCAGTGACACAAGTCGTGTCTCTATAACACTCTCGGCACTGTCCAGCTGTTCGTCGGTCGCATCATATCCATCAGCAGGCATAAATGTCACGTCAACACCACCCCTGATGTCGATGCCGAATCGTATGTCATCTGCACCCTTGATATACTGAGTCTCGGTGTCACCGTAAAAGGTGGAAACACCGAAAAACGCAGTGTATGCAAGAGCAATTATAAAGATCGCGACAACGAAAAACCATATTCTTCCGGTTTTTTTCATATCTTTTTAAAATTCCTCAAATATCTAACTTTTTAATTATAGCGAATAATTGACAATCAGTCAATCCCATGGAGGTAAATTTTTGTGAAATTATTTAATTAATTCCTCCACCGTCGCTATCCTCACCGCGAGTGTGAACACCTGCAACGCCTGCTCCAGCTCGGAAAGCGGTGGGAAGGTCGGCGCAATGCGGATATGTCTGTCCTCGGGGTCTTTGCCGTAGGGATAGGACGCACCGGCAGGTGTTAAGACAACTCCTGCCTCTTTGCAAAGCGCGACACATCTCTTTGCGGTGCCGAGCATTGCCTCAAAGTTGATAAAATATCCGCCCTTAGGGACTGTAAAGCTGATTAGCTTGCCACAAACCGCAAGATCGCTGTTGAAATGTTTTTCACACAAATCAAACTTCGGGTTTAAAAGCTCGGCGTGTTTTTTCATATGCTCCACCACCGTTTTTTTGTCCTTTAAATATAGTACATGGCGGAGCTGATTGACCTTATCAAAGCTGATGGTCATGGGGTTCATGTTCTTTAATATGTAGGATATGTTCTCCTTGGAGGCTCCTATCGCTCCAACGCCGGCGCCGGCAAAGGTTATCTTGCTGGTGGAGCAGAACATCAAAACACGCTGTGCCGTGCCGGCTTTTTTTGCCTCGGCAAGTAGCGGTTTTATGAGGGTCGGGTTGTCTGTCAGATGATGCACACAATAGGCATTGTCCCACAATATTTTAAAATCGGCGGCGGCGGTCGTCATCTTACACAGGCGCTCCACCGTCTCGTCGCTGTAGACATAACCCTGCGGATTGGAGTATTGCGGTATGCACCAAATCCCCTTGATGCACTCGTCGCTCGCGACCAACTTTTCCACCTCGTCCATGTCGGGACCGTCTTTTGTCATTGCAACCGGTATCATTTCGATCCCGAAATGTTCCATAATTGTGAAGTGGCGATCGTATCCGGGTGAGGGGCAGAGAACCTTGACTTTATCAAGGCCGGAAAGGGCGGGACCGTCGCCAAAACCCTTTCTCCACCATATTTCAAAGGCAATATACATAAGGTTGAGGCTGGAGTTTCCGCCGGCAATAACCTCCTCACTATCGCAGTCCATAAGGTCGGCAAAAAATTCACGCGCCTCCGGCAAACCCTCTAAGTTGCCGTAGTTTCGCACATCAATGCCATCACGTGAGTGCGTCTGCTTTATTTCAAGCAAACCCATCGAGAGATCGAGTTGTTTTCCCTCCGGCTTGCCCCTCGACATGTCGAGCTTTAACCCGAGCTCCTTTATTTTTGTAAAATCTTCCTTTAATTGTGCAAGTTCTGTATTCAGTTGTTGTTTTGTAAATTTGCTATATAGCATCGGTAGTGTATTCCTTTCTTGTGATATTATATTACAATCGGGCGGTCTCCGTCACCGTCCGCTCTGTACATGGAAAAACCGTCAACCCTGTCGGTAAAATAATAAAAATCTACATTTTTAATGTCGGGTGGCACGAGATAGGTCGGGATAATGTTATTGTCCTGCTCGTCTCGTATCGCAAAACCGGCACGCTCTAATATTTCCCGGGAAATACCGACGTTATAAAACTCGACAAATTCGGCACCGCTCTCCTCCATCAATATTTTTAGCGGTTGACCAAGGTGGACAACGTCTTTCGGCTCTCCGATAAAGTCGACCAATTTTATCGCCATGACACCGTTTGCCGATATAGACCTGAATGCAATGACCGCACTGGTCAATCCGTCATTTAACTCATACAGTTTGTATTCTGCAAAAGGGTAGTCGATATATCGGTGCTTTATATATTTCGCATCCTTTTTCACCGCAAGGTTTTTGCATAACATTTTCAGTGTATTATCGTCAATATAATCTATTGGGATAAGTTTTGCATCACTCTCGCAGGGGGGTAATACCTTTTTATTTTTAACCACCGCGAGTTTGTAATCATCACGGTCGGCGAGCATATATGCATGGGTGAATTTGCCTGCCGAGTATCCTAAAAACTCATAAAAAGGTATGGTTTTCGGGCGGATATTATTACAGCATATCATGTCGACGCCGATCAAATCCCTCATCCTATCCATAAGCTCCAGCCCTGCGCCGCTATAGGTCGCATCGGCGCACCAGATGCTGATAAAAGCGCTTTTTTTATCCCGTGAGGAGTAGATAAACCCGGCAACCGCGGCAATATCCTCCCCTGCGGTGCACAGAGCAAAATTAAAGTTGCCGTCGTCACAAAAATAATGTTCCTTCAAACGCTCGTTATTTAAAAGAGGATGTTTTTCGCCCCAGTGCTTGTTGAGAAAGTCGGTGATATCGGACTGCTCGTCATACCGTGCAGTTCTAAAACCGTATGTCAATTTATGCCCCTCCGTTGACCGACAGCATAGTACCGGTGATATATCCGGCATCGTCCGAAAGCAAAAACTCCATAGCAGGGACTATGTCCTCCACCGTCGCATTGCGCCCCATTGGGTGAGCCTCGGCGGCGCCCTCAACGATAAGATTGCTGGTGTCCTGTAAAAACTTCGTCTCAACCATGGAGGGCAGTATCCCGTTGACCGTCACCCCAAAGGAGGCAAAGTCGACCGAAAGGCTCCTGCACAGTCCTGCGAGAGCCGATTTGACCGTGACATAGGAGGTCATGTTTTTGGGAGGGGAATTGATGTAGGAGGTAAGCATAAAAAGCACCCGACCATATCGCTGTTTTGCCATGGACGGCAAAATTTCACGGCTGATACGTATCGCCGAGCTGACCTGCAACTCAAAATCGGTATAAAAACGATCAATGTCAAACTTTTTGAGCTTTGCATTGACAGGACGAAGTGATGGAAGGTGTATAAAATGTGTAAAGGTGATACCCTTTTCAGCAAATTCCGACAACATCTCCTCCACACTCTCGCCAACCGAAAGATTGACCGTGATGGTCAAAAATGTCAAATCGCTGTATTTGGAGGTTAACTCCTCCCCGAGCGACGACAGGGCAGCGGAGCCGTTGTTTGCGGTTGCGACAATGAGGTTTGCATTTGGTGCGAGCACTCGACAGAGCGACATGCCGATGTCGGACGACGCGCCGGTTATAAGATAGTTTTTCATCATTATGATCATTCCTTTTCTCTCGGTGTTTGAAAATTAATTTTCAAACTTAGACCTTTCTAATCAGTGAGAATCCCTGCCTGAATGACCGCCCCGGTCACTTTTTTGCCGTGTTGGTTGATGATACTCGCTTTAACGATTATAACGTTAAAAAGCTCGCTCACCTCGGTGACGGTGCCTTTGACAGTTAAACTGTCGCCGATAAAAACCGGTTGTTTATATTTGCTGTCGATACTATGTAGCAGGCATCTTCTCCCCGGCAGATAAACACCGGCAAGGGTGGAAAACAGCGAGGAGCAGAGTGCACCATAACACACCCTACCGCTAAATCCTTTGGAGCGTGCATACTCCTCATCAACGTGAAGTGGGTTATTATCGCCGGTAATATCAAGGAAATTTTGCATCATCTGTGCGGTGATCACGCGCTCAAACTGCGCGCTGTCCCCCACCTTTATCGTCTCGATGGTATAGTCGTTCATGCGCAAAGTCTCACAAGTAGGTCGACGAGGTCACCGACGTTTTGAAGCCCACGAACATCACCGAGACTAAACTTGACGCCAAACTTTTTCTCCATAGCACTTAGCAGGTTTATCTGCTCCAAACTGTCCCAGTCCTCGATGTCCGCCGCCGAGGTGGCACGGGTGATAACAAGGCTGTCGTCATCAAAAACATCGTGAAAAATAGGCTGTATAGCCTCTAAAATAGCTGTTTCGTTCATATTTTATGCCCTTTCTATCTTTTAAAATTTATTAACTGTGATATGTTTTGACAGTGGTTTATATTCCGAGAGCTTTAATTCATAAATATAGCGTTCATCGGTTTTTTCCACCAAAGTCAATCCTGCTTTTTCATAAAAATCGGCGCATGGTTTATTCTTTTTGGTCGGCAGGTACACCCCTCTCAATACACTTACACCGCGTTTTTTAAGCTCCTCTGTAAGGGTGTCAAGCATGGCAAACTCAAGCTCCCTTTTAAAAACACGACAACTCATGATGAAAAGCTCAATTTCACAAACATTGACCTTGTGGTCAATGTTTGCAAAAAGCACGCTGACAATGCCATTATCTCCAAATCGGTCGGACAGTGCGGCGGATAGTGTAATGTAATTGACCGTATCGGTCAATTGTGCTACCTCACCCTCGGTATAACGTCGTGTTGTCATATTAAACTGATTGGTTTTGTTGACCAGTTGGGTCACTCGCTCCAAATTACCGTCGTTAACCGCCGAGATTTTCGCAGTCATGTCAAGACTTTTAAGATACTCTCCGTAATCCGCAAAGGCGGTCTGCTCCTTATTGCGTTCGATATTTGCCCGTAAAAATTCAGTGCGTTTTTGATCGTCGCCGCTAAGGGTGACAACCTCAAAAAAATTATATCGATCGACGCTCGACACAAAACTGTCCACCTCGGTGAGCTCCGGCACACAGATGCCGTCGACCTGCCCTGAAACTATAAGTCGCTCGGCAGGGTTGTCGTCCACAAAAACGGCGGCATCGGACATGATGTTCATATCGCGAAGTATCTCTTTTATATTGTCCCCTTTGGGGCTCCAATTCGCCTTAAAGCTGACAAAATCGTCTTTATTCATCGGCATTTCGTCCCGCTCAAAGCCGGAAAGGGCAATCTCCTCCTCATTTTTTGAACAGACGGCGAGCATAACCCCCTGCTCCTTTAACCGCAGAGCATAGTCGCACAGCGAAAGGTGAGCCATGCCGAGAGAGCTCTCGTTGCCTATCTCAATGCCGTCTGCCCCGTCATCGCCGATAACACCGCCCCAAAGGGTGTTGTCGAGGTCTAAAATCAGTGATTTTTTGCTTTTACCATAGATTGCACCGACTATAGATGCAAGGCTGTGCGCAACATATGGTATCATACGAAGGGAAAATGCATATTTATAGGCATACCACATGGTTTCATCATGCCACGCGGCAAGCCCGTGATAACTGCTAAGATAGTTGATATCGTTAATATGAAGGTTTGAATTTTGTGCAAGCTGCGAGAGCATTGTGTTCATTCGACCCACAAATCGCACATTTCCACCACAAAATCGCACCTCTGCGTTGCCGGCAGGTCGGTATAACGGCAGCTCAAAGTTATTGCATATTACCGGGCAGTTGTAAGACAGCGCAGAATTAATAGCACTGCAAAACCGCTCAAATTCACGTTTTGCAAACTCCTCCGACTCATCTTCATCGAGCGAAAAAGGTGGAAAGTTCAAATTACGATAGGAGGTGTGGATATAAATTATATCGGGTGCAAAATCTTTTATAGTGCCGTCGTCAAAAACTATATCCTCATAAAATCTGCCATAATTTCCAATCAAAAACTCCGGCTCTATTCCCTTTTCCATTAAAAAAATGCGCAAAATTGCCTCCAGCTCACCAACGGTTGAGCCGGATAATATGACGATTTTTTTGGGGATAAAATCGCCCACATCTTTAAACTCACGCAGTATAGAGCGCTTTTTTTGCATTATATAATCTGCGTCTATGGGATAAAGTTTAGGTGGCATTGTTATGCTCCGAAAATTTCTTACATTATATTATAACATATCAACACCATAAAATGCAAACAGTATTATTAATATATTTTAAGAAATAAATATTGCAAAATTCGTCTAATTATGTTAAAATAAATATAAAATCACAGTTAAATGATTTATCAACACATCGGAGGATAAGTTTGAAAATAGATTTTCAAACTTATGAGTTTTGTTTCTTTTAAACGTAAAACATTTAAATTTCGACACAATGTGACGAAACCGAAAAAAACATCGAGAAAGGAATGGTAATAAAAATGTTAGATATTTTTAATCAAACCGGCACGGACACAAACACCTCAAAACCCTCTTCTAATGAGACGATTATCACCGAAGATACTGTGATTGTCGGCAGTATTGCGGCGCAAACCTCTATTGTTATCAACGGCGGCATTAAAGGCGATGTTTTCAGCAAACATTCGGTGAATTTGCAGGGCAGAGTGGACGGCAACATCAAGGCGAATGATATAACTATCACCGACGGCGCTGTTAAAGGGGATATTGTTTCAAACAAAAATGTTCTTGTTTCCGGCAGTTCGGTCGTCGTGGGCAATATTTTTGCCTCCTCCTTTGAATCAAACGGCAAAATTAAAGGCAATGTTCGTATTGACGGTCATGCGGTGATACGTGAAAATGCAGTTATACAGGGCAACCTTTCCGCCTGTAATATTACCGTCGACGACGGCGCAAAGATAATCGGTTTTGTCGAAATTATCAAACTGACGGAAAAGGCAGGTCATGTCGGCGAGAATATCGAGGATATTGTCAGCTTCTCCGACATTGAGATACCGACCGATGCCGGAAATCCCGATGATATGGGCAGTTCCGATCCGGTCGATCCGGTCACACCCAGCCCCCTTTTCACCGCCGGCAGTGATAAAGTCGAGCCGGAGATATCCACGGACGATGAAAGTGCCGAAGAGGATATCGAAGAACAAGAGCAGGAAGAGGATGAGTATGAAGATGTCGAAGATATAAAGGAAGAAAAAAGTCAAAAAAATTCAGAGTCAGGCGGTGAAATTGAATTTGCCGACGAAAAGCAAAAGATGCTGAATGACCTCCGTTCACGTATGGAAAAAGCGAAAAAGAACGGTCAATCGCTGTAATACTTCATTTCGAGGACATCATACAAAACTATTGTGTATGATGTCCTTTATTCATTGAAAAGGGACATGTATGAAAACAGTAAACATCTATTCCGATGGTGCTTGTAGCGGCAACCCGGGTCCCGGCGGCTATTGCGCAATCATCCGATACAACGAGCACGAAAAGGTTGTCAAAGGCGGCGCGGCGGACACCACCAACAACAGAATGGAAATGATGGGGGTTATCTCTGCCTTGCAGGCTCTTAACGAACCCTGCATCGTGGAGCTTTATAGCGACTCCAAATATGTTTTGGATGCACTGCAAAAAGGTTGGGCAAAATCTTGGCAGAAAAAAGGGTGGAAAAAGTCGGACGGTAAACCGGCACTTAACTCCGACCTTTGGAGTGTACTTTTGGAACTTTGTGAGACACATAAGCTCAATTTCCACTGGATTAAAGGGCACGCCGGTCACCCCATGAATGAGCGATGTGACACTATCGCGGTGGAACAGAGTATGATATATAAAAATAATAAAGGACAATAGATGCATTACGGAATAGGCATAGACACCGGCGGTACATACACCGATGCGGTTGTATACGATTTTTTGACCGGTGCGGTCATTGCCAAAGGCAAGTCGTTGACCACTAAGGAAAATCTTAGTATAGGCATTAAAAACTCTCTTAACTTATTACCAAGGGAGCTGTGCAAAAAAGCAAAAATTCTCTCCCTTTCCACCACCCTTGCAACAAACGCATGTGTTGAAAATAAGGGGGGTCGCGCTAAACTTATATTGATAGGCTCCGACAAGCGCTCGCTCGAGTGGATTGGTGCCGACATAAAATATGGATTGGAATATGACAAGGTTCTTTGCCTTGAGAATTATTGCAGTCTTGACGGCTCGGTGATAAACCACCCGGACTGGCACGTCGTGTTGAGCGAACACGACGATTGGTTCGCCGACGCACAAGCACTGTCCGTTTCGGCAACATATGCAACCCAGAACGGTGCTGTCTGCGAAAAGGTCGCAAAAGAGCATATCCGTGAGAGGTTTGATCTCCCTTTTGTAATGGCGAGCGAGCTTGCCGGCGAGCTTAACACGTTAGAACGCGGTGTGACGGCGCAACTCAATGCCAAACTTCTGCCGGTGATCAAGGAGTTTACAGATGCGGTGACCAATGCGGTCAACGAACTTGATTTAAACCTGAAAACTATGGTTGTGCGCAGTGACGGCAGCCTGATGCAGTCCTCACACGCACTCAAACACCCTGTAAAGACCATTTTGAGCGGCCCCGCTGCGAGCATCGTCGGAGGGTGTGGGTTAAGCAACCGCCCCGACAGCCTAATAATTGACATGGGTGGCACAACCACCGACATCTCTATAGTAAGAAACGGCGAGCCGGTCATGACCGACACCATACGCATAGGGAGCTTTTTAACTCAGGTTAAGGGGGTATATATCGACACCTTTGGCCTTGGCGGTGACTCTCGACTTATTGCACAGGGCGGTGAACTTCTGCTCAGTCCGCGGCGCGTTCAGCCTCTTTGCATAGCCGCAAAATCTTACCCCTATATTGCAAATCGGCTGGAGGAACTCTTACAGGATTATGTTGAAAATAATCTGCCGCAACATGAATTTTTTGTGTTGATTAAGACCCCCGACGACCTGCAACGTTACTATTCCAACGAAAAAGAGCTTATCCTGCGGTTGCGCGAACAGGGCATTCTATCGGTTGATAACGCCGACCCCTACGGCAAGGTCAGCGCCCGATTGGAGGACGAGGGGATAATTATGCGATGCGGTCTCACCCCGACCGACATAATGCATATTAAAGGGGATTTTACACAGCACGATGTTGCCGCCTCCACCCTCGGCGCGAGGTATTTTATGCAAAAACTCGGGTTTGACGACAACGAAAAAGCACTTGAAGATTTTTGCAACACGGTCTATGATGCGGTATGTTTGAAGCTGTATCGCAATATTGTTAGGGTTCTACTCTGTTTCAGTTACCCAACCGCCTTTAAAAATGGGGTTCCGGATGAAATTATGTCAGCAATAGATGCCGATTTTAAGGCAAAAAGACTCGGCGAGAAAAGTTTTTTTGAACTGTCTTATAATACCGTTGCCACCCTTGTCGGTATCGGTGCACCGACCCATATATTCCTAAAAACCGTCGCCGAGCTACTCGGTGCAGAGTGTGTAATACCGCAACACGCCGAGGTTGCGAACGCAGTCGGTGCTATCATCGCCGACATATCCGCCACCGTCAGCATCGACATAACGCCAAATTATAATGACGGCTGGTTAGATGGGTACGCAATTCACTCGGTGGATAGCGAGCCAACTGTTTTTGAGGAACTTGACGAGGCTGTTGAATACGCAAAAAAACTCGCCTTTTCCTGTGCTGAGGTTAAAGCAAGGGAACGTGGTGCACTTGGAGAACTGTCGTTGACCTATATGGTCAATACAAACGAAGGCTTTTCTAAAGACGGTGGGAAGATTGAACTCGGCACAAGGATAACCGTCACCGCGACCGGCAGAATTGAGGATAAGGACGAATAGAGATGAGACGTAAGGATAGAGAGATTATATCAGACGATCAAATTGACGATATTATTAACAAAAGTGAGCATTGTCGCTTAGGTTTTTATGACGGCAGTGAGGTGTATATCGTGCCGATGAACTTCGGATTTGAAAAACAAGGCGAGCGCAGAGTATTTTATTTTCACTGCGCAAAAGAGGGTCGAAAATTAGATATAATTGCAAAAAACAACCGTGTAGGTTTTGAGCTTGATAACGGATATAGGTTGAATACCGGTGAAAAAGCGTGTGATTATTCCGCCGCATTTCAAAGTCTAATAGGTTGTGGCGATATTTATTTTGTAGATGACAAGGCGGAAAAAACAAAGGGGATGCAGTCGGTTATGAGACAATGCACCGGCAAAAACGACTGGTCATTTGATGAAAAAATGATGGAAATTACCTGTATTTTAAGGTTAGAGATAAAAAAAATATCCTGTAAGGAACATCTGTAATGGTAGATATAAAAGCTAAAAATTTTAATGTTGCACAGATTGCAAACAGCGGTCAGTGCTTTCGCTTTAACCATATTAAAGATGGGATCTATCAAACCATTGTTGAAAACCGAATTTTGCGACTTAAACAACAAGGTGAGGACAGTATATTATTTTTTTGTGATCAAAAGGATTTAGACGAGTTTTGGTCGCATTATTTTGACCTTTCTTGCGATTATTCCGTTTTTACCGACGCTGTTCCGACCGATGATATCTTTTTGACCGAGGCGGTCAAAGACAGTTTTGGCATTCGAATTTTAAATCAACCATTGTTTGAGACACTTATCTCCTTTATAATATCACAGCGAAAGTCAATCCCTGCGATAAAAACCTCTATCGAGGCATTGTGTCGACTGTGCGGTGAGGAGATTGAGGACGGCATCTTCACATTCCCCACCCCCGAGAATTTGGCAGGGTGCAGTATGGAGCAAATTTTGAGCTGCTCGGTCGGCTATCGGGCGCGGTATATCCTATCTGCCGCAAGGGATATCGCCGAGGGCAAGGTCGAGCTGGAACAGTTTAAAACGCTGGACGACGACACACTTTTGCAGGCGCTGTTGGAATTCCACGGTGTTGGCGTCAAGGTCGCGAACTGTGTGCGGCTGTTCGCCTACCATCGTCTCGCCGCCTTTCCGGAGGATGTCTGGATATTAAAAACGGTGGAAAAGTACTACGGCGGCAACTTCCCCCACCATCTTTATACCGGTTTTGCCGGCGTTATCCAACAATATATGTTCTATCATGCGAGGAATATTTGACTTCCGGCGTTGCGGCAAATGTGTAGGCGTAGACTTTCACTGCGCCGGAGCATTTTAATAACGCGGCTATCTCATTCACCGTGCTACCGGTAGTCAGCACATCGTCTACTATCAATATATTTTTATCCACTATAATCTCTTTTTGGTTGCAGGAAAATGCCTTTTTTAGATTTTGAAGCCTCTCACTCTTGTTGAGGTCGTGTTGTTTTTGAGTTTCACGAGTTTTAATAACACCGTTGAAAAGAGGTATGTTCGACCTATTGACCAACTCGGTCAATAGGTTGTGAGACAGTGCATATTCCTTGGTTTTAAAGTCCGGCACACACATCACAAAATCAACATTTGGGAATAGTTCGCTCGGGTAATTTTCAGCAAAATGCCTTGAAATCTCATTGCCGGACAGACGGTCGTCGGCGAACTTAATTCGGCTTATACACTGCTTTATAATCCCTTCATACCTATATAAACTCGTCAGACCGTCCAATGATTTTATATAGTTGCTATCAACTCTAAGCATCTCCCGCGCAAGTCGTTGACCGGCATGGTCACAACGATCACACTCCTTAATAAAACCCATCACACCGTTGCAGAACATGCACCGTTTCGGGAAGAGGAGGTTTAAAATAAAATTAATCGGTTTCATTTAAAAAATCCCCGATAAGACTGTATCTAAGTGACGATTTATTATCTGCCAGCATATCCGATATGACCGAGCGCTCCCCCACCGTGACGAGCAGTTCGCGTGCCCTTGTCACACCGGTATAGAGCAGATTACGATAACAAAGTCGGCGCGGAATGTCGCAAAGTGGCATAATCACTGCCGTAAACTCACTGCCCTGACTCTTGTGCACCGTTATTGCATAGGCGTGTTCCAACTCTATCAATTGCTCGGTGCTGTATCTATAGACGCGGTCGTCCATGGTGACCTCAACCACCGATCGACGCTTGTCTATACTCTTAATATATCCTATATCGCCGTTGAAAACACCTGTCCCCTCTCGCCCATCTTCGCGCTGATATGTGAGGTCGTAGTTATTTCGCGTCTGCATAACCTTGTCACCGACACGAAATACCCTATCGGCAACACTCACCTGCGCCTTTTCCTCGGCAGGTGGGTTCAAAATGTTTTGAAGTGCAATATTTAATGCGACGGTGCCGAGCGGGCCTACTTTTGTGGCACATAGCACCTGTATATCGGTCAAACTGTTATAGCCGTAACTTTTTGGCAGGCGTACCGAGACAAGCTCTAAAACTGTCCTCTGCGCTCGCTCCCCCGACTGCTCTAAAAAGTAGTAATCCCCTGTTTTATTGTCGCAGGTCGGCTGTTCACCGCGCAGTATTCGATGGGCATTTCTCACAATCAAACTGCTACCGGATTGGCGAAAAATCTCTACAAGTGAGACGGTCGGTATCTTCCCCGACATTATGATACTGCGCAAGATATTGCCGGGTCCGACCGATGGCAACTGATCTTTATCGCCTATAATTATCAGTCGGGCATGTTTTGGCAGCGCTCGCAACAATGCCACGAACAAAAAGATGTCCACCATCGACATCTCGTCCACGACGACTACGTCGACCTTGAGCGGTTTTTTCTCGTTGTGGACAAAGGTCAATTCCTCTTTATTATTAAAGTTAACCTCCAACAGGCGGTGAATTGTTGTCGCCTCACGAGAGCACAGCTCCGTCATTCTCTTGGCGGCGCGTCCGGTCGGGGCGACCAGTGCGGTGCGCTGTGCCGACTGTTCAAGCAGTGAGATGATTGCATTGACCGCGGTGGTCTTTCCCGTGCCGGGACCGCCGGTCAAAACAAAAACTCCGTTGTTCATCGCCTCAATTATTGCATTTTTTTGCAGTGTTTCATATGTAATGCCACTCAAATTTTCAAGCGTTGAAATCCTGCTCTCGATGTCGGATATTTTTGGAGCTTTTCTGTCTACAAGCCCTAAAAGCCGCGCGGCAATCTCCCTCTCGGCACTCAAAAAATCCGGTTGAAATACAAACCGCCTTTCGTTAACATCAACAGATTTAAGCCTTTCAATGGAGCAAACTCGCTCGAAAACATCCTCGACGCGCTGTGGCTCCACTCCTAAAAAGTTTGAGACGGTCGGTAGCAACTGATGTTGTGGCATACAGGTGTGACCGTTGTTATTATTGTGGCGTACAACATGAAATAGCCCTGCCACAATCCGCTCCTCCATGTCGGTCTCAAACGCGAACTGCCGAGCTATTTTGTCGGCGAGCATAAAATCGAGCAGGACAGGATAGTTGCACAGTTGATAGGGGCTACTCCTTATTATGTCGGTCACCGACGCGCCGTAGGCATTGTATGCCGAAATGGCGACCTGAACAGACAAACCGTAGGCGGTGAGTTGGACTATTGCCTCACGCAGGCTAAACTTTTGATTGAACTCTTTGCAGATCTTCCTCGCCTTTTCGGGGTTGATGCCCTTGACCTTTGCAAGGCTGTCGGGGTCGGTGCAAAGAACCTCAAAGGTGCGCTCGCCAAACTTTTCGGTTATTCGATTTGCAATAACAATGCCGATGCCTTTGAGAATACCACCGCCGAGATAAAGACGAATACCATTTGCATCGGTCGGCAGTTCGGTGCTGTAGCCCGTCACCGAGAACTGCTTGCCGTAGGTGGGATGGCTGATATACGCCCCCTCAGCGCTGAGCAGTTCGCCGACACAAAGCAAGGGCATACTGCCAACCACCGTCAGCTGTTTGCCGTCATGTACAATCTCCGCAATGGTATAACCGTTGTCAGCATTCTGGAAGATTATATTCTGTATCGTCCCCTCTACCTTCGTTGTCTTTTTCCTCCCTTTGCTTTTTCGCGTCCTCTCGGTACGCATCAACCGAGGAGACAATTAAGATCGCTATATACCATATCCCGAACAGGAATACGGCGCTGAATATTATATGCATGCCAACCATAATACACCTATTTTTGATTTTAAATCAGTGTATTCTGTTCGGCTTTATTTTGTCACTGTTTCACGGCAAAAAATTCACAATAAGCTTTAAAAAGTGCGTATAAATCCGCCTTTGATATTATTTCAAACGGCGAATGCATGGAGGCGACCGCAACACCGATGTCGACGGTGGCAAGCCCCATATCACCGAGGAAAGCCGCGACGGTGCCGCCACCGCCGGCGTCCACCGCACCAAGCTCCGATAGTTGGTAGGAGGCACCGCTGTCCTCAATGACCTTCATGGCAAAATTCATCGTCTCGGCGCTGGCATCGTTGCAACCACCTTTGCCCCGTGAACCGGTGTATTTTGTGAGCACCAGTCCATGACCTAAAAATGCCGAATTATTTTTATCGAACGCGGACGTAAACCGCCCGTCATATGCCGCCGCAACATCGCCGGAGAATACAAAGCTGTTTTTAATCAGCAGCATATAATCAGCAGGTTTACCTGCGAGCACGGTCAGCAGGTTTTTCAAAAAGTCGCCACCGAGACCGGCAGGGCCGACCGAGCCTATCTCCTCTTTGTCGGCGAGCACGAGCATCGCGGTTTTCTCCGGTGTTTTTTGCTCCAGTAGAGCGCGCAGACCGGCGTAACTGCAAGAGCGGTCGTCCTGACCATAAGCACCCACCATCGAGCGGTCAAAACCTACATCGCTCGGTTTGAATGCCGGCACAATCTCCAGCTCGGCGCGGATAAAATCATTTTCCGTTATGTCGTATTCGCGGTTTAAAATCTTTAACACCGCGAGCTTGACCGCCTCATTTTCATCCGTCTCAAAATCCGGCAGACCACCGACGACGACGTTGAGCTCCTCCCCTTTTAGCCCCTCATTAAGCGTCCTTTTGCTTTGTTCGGCTGCGAGATGCGGCAACAAATCCATGATGGTAAATACCGGATCGCCGTCTTTTGTGCCGATATTCAGCTCAACCGACGTTCCGTCCTTGCGATAGATAATTCCACACAGTGCGAGCGGAATTGCCCCCCACTGATATTTGCGCACACCGCCGTAATAGTGGGTTTTTAAAAAGGCGGTGCCATCCTGTTCAATCAGCGGAATGGGCTTTAAATCAAGTCGTGGCGAGTCGATGTGCGCGGCAATTATATGCATACCGTCCTTTGGCTCTTTATCACCCATAATAAAGGCGATAATACCACTCTCACCCGATTTTAGATATCGTTTGTCACCGGTTTTTAATTTATCGCCCGGTATATACTGCGAAAAATCTTTTTCGATCAGCATTTTTTGGGCGGTGGCAACACACATGCGCTCGGTGTAACCGTTTAGTAAAAAATCGGTATACTTTGAGGCGAAATTTGCTATTTTTTTTTCGTTTTTTTCTGCAAAAGCGCGATAGCTATCCCTGTCTATTAAAAGACCTTTATCTTTATTTTCCTTTTTTTCAGACATTATTTTCCCTTTCTTTGTAAATATTTATATAACTTTCATAGTTTGCGTTTATCTTATTAACATAGTGGTTCATCTGTTCATAGGGGAAAACGTCGAGGATCATACCGTCGTCACTGAACTCACCGTCCTGCAAAAGCTCGTCCACCGTCCCCCAACCGCTGTGATAGGAGGCAACGGCGGTGTCGAGGTCGCCGTGATAGCGCTCAAGGCATCGGCTGATATAATAACTGCCAAAAAGTATGTTGACCTCAGGGTCGAACATGTCATCGTAGGTATACTGTTTTTCCGGGTCGATTTGGGTCTGAATCCAGTCAAAGGTTATTTCGGTAATCTGCATGAGACCGCGCGCGCCTACATTCGACACCGCGTCCGGCACAAAATTGCTCTCCGTCTTTATCACCGAGAAAATTATATACGGGTCAAGTTCATACATCTCACACACCTCGAGCACTCGGTCCTCATAGCCGAGCTGATATACCTCCTCCTCAATAATATTGAGTTGGCCGGTTATCAGCAGTACAGCGACGATAATCAACGGGAGGAACAACAGCGGCAACCATCGCTTAACCCTGTGTGGAACACGTCTGCGTCGGATTGGTTTAGCGGAGTTTTTTTTGCCGAGTGAAACTAATTTTGTGAGCAGTTGACGTGCCTTTTGCTCCAGCTCCTCCCGACCTGAATTGTTGGTTATAACAAAGTCCGCCGCCGCAACGAGTCGTGCATTAGAGTGCTGGGTTGAAAGGCGTTTTTTTGCCTGTTCCCTTGACATCCCTCTTTTTTGCAGACGTTCGAGGGCAACCTCCTCTTTGGTGCGCAGAACCACCACGCGGTCACAGTAGTGCTCCAACGGATAGTCTATAAGCAGTGGGACATCGATAAAAACAAGCTCTTCACCACGCTTCGCCGCATCATTTAGTCTATCCAAAACTCGACGGTTTATATAGGGGTGGGTGATGGAATTGAGCAATTTTTGGGATTTTTTATCTTTAAATGCCCTGTCGGCAAGGGTTGGGCGGTCGAGAGAACCATCTTTATTAATAATATCATTTCCAAATGCGGCGGCAAGCTCTTTAAGGCAGGGCGACCCTTTTTGCAACACCACACCTGCCTCAACGTCACAATCTATGACGGTGAAGCCTTTACAGCGATAGTATTCACATAGCGACGACTTGCCACTGCCGGAGCGTCCGGTTATGCCGATTATTGTCATTAAACTCAATTATCCTTGAAAAATTTTACCTTGCGCGGCCTTAAAAAGCCGATTATACACCGCCTCAAATCTTTTATCGGTGTGAATGTACCACCTGTCTACATCGTGAGCATCCAGTGAGTTGAGAATCTTAAAAAGCCGACGCTGTTGCCCTTTTTCATCGTTAGCCCTACCAATAATTATGCACTCTTTCGCCACAATATCCTCCTGCTCCTCCTCAAAGCAGACGACCCCGAACTCCCCTTTGCAACTTTTGATAAAATCGGCAAAATTATCGCCGCAGTACAAAAGCACCTCGCATTTTGGGGCGTAGTGTCGGTATTTCATGCCGGGGGCGATGGGAGTGCTCTTTTTTTTATCAACGGTATTTATCCTCAGGACTTTTTCTATTGCCAAGCGGCTGATATCGCCGGGGCGAAGTATGCTCACCACCTCATCGAGGAGAACAATAGTGCTCTCCACCCCAACCGCACAACTGCCACCGTCCAATATCAGCGGTATTTTGCCGTCGAGTTGTCGGAGCACCTCGCCGGCGTCGGTCGGGCTGGGGGAGGTTGATATGTTCGCAGATGGCGCGGCAATAGGCACACCGCAAAGGGTTATCACATCGCGAAAAATCTCGTTTTTGGGGACACGAAGTGCAACGGTGTCTTGACCCGCGGTCACGCTGTCCGGGACATTATCGTTTCGTTTGACCACAATGGTCAACGGACCCGGCCAGAACGCATCGGCGAGTTTTTTTACCCGCTCATCCGGATTTTTTGCATAACGCAGCGCCATCGAAGTGCCATCGCAGTGCAGTATCAGTGGATTGTCGGCAGGGCGATTTTTCACCTTGAAAATTTTTTCCAATCCTTGCTCACGGTCACATCGCGCGGCAAGACCGTAGACCGTTTCACTCGGCAGTGCGACCACCTCACCGTCGTCAAGGAGCTGCGCCGCCCTCGCCGCACCCGATTTATCGGCAGGCAAAACCGTCGTTTTGTGCATGTGACTATTCATCGCCCTCGCTCGCCTTGAGCTTTTCGGCGCGGTCGGCGGTTATCAGCGAGTCAAAAACTTCGTCCAGATCGCCGTTCATAATAGCTTCCAATTTATAGAGCGTCAGCCCGATACGGTGGTCGGTCAAGCGCCCTTGGGGGAAGTTGTAGGTGCGAATACGCTCACTGCGGTCGCCGGTACCGACCTGACTTTTGCGCTCCTTTGCGATGGCATCCGCCTGCTCACGCTGTTTTTCCTCATACAGTTTACTGCGCAGGATTTTAAAGGCACGGTCGCGGTTTTTGTGTTGTGAGCGCTCATCCTGACACTCTACCACAAGACCGGTCGGCAGGTAGGTTAGGCGAATTGCACTCTCCGTCTTGTTGACATGCTGACCGCCGGCACCGGAGGCGCGAAAGGTGTCGACCTGCACATCGGCGGTGTTTATCTCAAAGTCAATCTCCTCCACCTCGGGCAGAACCGCCACCGTTACGGTGGAGGTGTGGATACGACCCTGCGTCTCGGTCTCCGGCACTCGCTGGACGCGGTGGACGCCACTCTCAAATTTGAGCCGCCCGTATGCCCCCTCGCCGGAGATTAAAAAACTTATTTCCTTATAGCCCTGCAGGTCGGTCTCGTTTGCGTTGAGCACCTCAACCTTTAAACGAGAGCGCTCGGCATACATGGAATACATGCGGAATAGACTGCCGGCAAAGAGCGCCGCCTCGTCCCCACCTGCACCACCGCGAATCTCGATGATGGTGTTGTTGTCGTCATTTTCATCTTTGGGGATAAGCAGAAACTTTATCTCCTCCGAGATTTCTTCACACCTCTCTTTGGCGGACAAAAACTCGGCGGTGACCATCTCTTTAAAATCCGGCTCCAGACCTCCCTCGTCCAAGAGACTCTTTGCCTCCTCCATTTCGTCACAACTGGTGGTGTACTCATCATACTTTTCCATCAGCGGAGTAAGGTTCTTGTGCTCTTTCATCAGTTTTCGATATTGCTCGTTGTCGGATATGACCTCGGGGCGAATAAGCTGATCCGCCACAAAATCGTATCTGTTTTTAATTTCTTTTAGCTTGTCGAACATAATTCCTCGTCTGTTTTTTTGTGAATGTAAATATTTTATTATTCCGTTGCATATAGTTTGGTATGTCAAACTACTGTAGAAAGGAATGGTTGTATATATGGAATATAGGTTGGAGGGGGACTTCCCGGAGGCGGCGACACTGAGCATCGAACAGCTCGTTTTGGCAAGGAGCAAAAGGACTATATTACAGTCCACCGCACTGCTTTTTGATGTCAATCGGCGGATAAAGTTCGAGTTCTCGGGATATGAGGCGGTCATGCCGTTTGAAGACGCGGCATACAATCGCGACAACTCGGCGCTCAAGGACATCGCGGTGCTCTCCAAAATAGGTCAAAAAATGTGCTTTGTGATAAAAAGCATTGATTTTTCACTCCCGAAACCACTCTTTATCCTCTCCCGTAGGGAGGCACAACAGCGTTGCAGTGAGGAATACCTCGACCAGAAAAGTATCGGCGATATCATAGATTGTAGGGTCACACATATCGAGCGGTACGGCGCTTTTTGTGATATCGGTTGCGGTATCCCGGGGCTTTTGCACATCGACTGCCTCTCCGTGTCGCGCATAGGCACGCCGAGCGACCGTATATATAAGGGGCAGACACTGCGCGCCGTCATCAAGGCACGGGACGAAAGAGGTCGTTTTTTACTCTCTCTTAAAGAACTGCTCGGCAGTTGGGACGAGAATGTCGAGCGATTTTCCGCCGGTGAAACGGTGGTTGGTATTGTGCGCAGTATCGAGGACTACGGTGTATTTATCGAGCTTTCACCAAATCTGTCGGGGCTTGCCGAGCCGGTCGAGGGACTGCACCCGGGGCAGAATGTCAGCGTCTACATAAAAAATATCATACCGGAAAAGATGAAGGTCAAGCTGTCCATTGTAGGCTCGCTGGAGGATGCCGAGGTGAAGCGTGAGATAGACTATTTCTATTTTGGGGATCACATGGACAGTTTTTGCTACTCCAGTGCGCAGTCCAATCGAAATACAACAACCTATTTTATGGAAGAAGATAGTCAATTAACTTGAAATACACCACATCTTGACGGCATAAATTCCGTCTATCTGCGTTGTCGTCAATCGGAATACGAAAGTATGTTTCGGTTTTGCCAGTGGCAAAATTAACAATCCTGTGGATTGTTAAAGGAACCGCGCGTAGCGCACGTATCCTCCGCCTTGATAGGCGAAATTTCTGCTCGCCAATCTGTAACGTTTTTAAAATTAATTGACTATAATTTTGCAAAACTGTTTTTTGCCTTTTTTGACCAGCACACCCTGTTTTAACTGCTCGGCGGTGAAGATGTGGGTGTGCGTTTTTATCTGCTCGCCATCCGCCGAGATGCCACCCTGTTGGATAAGGCGTCGCGCCTCACTCGCCGACGGTGCAAGAGAACTTGAAACCAATACGGTGATAATGCCAACCTCTCCGTTTGTCAGCTTGTCGCTCGAAAGGTTGTGGGTCGGGACTTCACCACCTGCCGCGCCGTCAAAGAGTGCGGCGGTGGCAATCTTTGCCTTTTGTGCCTCCTCCTCGCCGTGGACGAGCTCGGTCAACTCAAACGCAAGTTTTTCCTTAGCTTTATTGATGTCCGCGCCCTTTAAGCCCTCATACTCCGCAATTTCATCAAGGGTCATAAAGGTCAACATCTTCATGACTTTTATGACGTCACTGTCGTCGATATTGCGCCAGTACTGGAAAAACTCGAACGGCGTCGTTTTCTCGGCATCCAGCCAGACAGCACCCTTTTGGGTCTTGCCCATCTTGGTGCCCTCCGAGGTGGTCAAAAGGGTTATGGTCATGGCATATGCGTCCTCGCCGAGCTTGCGACGGATGAGGTCGGTGCCGCCAAGCATATTGCTCCACTGGTCGTCACCGCCAAACTGCATGTTGCAACCGTATTTGCGAAAAAGCTCCAAAAAGTCGTAGGACTGCATAATCATGTAGTTAAACTCAAAAAAGGATAGTCCTTTTTCCATACGTTGTTTATAGCACTCGGCGGCGAGCATCCTGTTGACGGAAAAACACGCACCCACCTCACGCAGAAGTTCGACATAGTTGAGCTTTAAAAGCCAATCCGCATTGTTAACCATCATCGCTTTGCCGTCGCCAAACTCGATAAAACGCTCCATCTGGCGGCGAAAACAGGCTATGTTGTGGTTGATGGTGTCGGTGGTCATCATGTCACGCATGTCGGTCCTGCCGGAGGGGTCGCCCACCATGCCGGTGCCGCCGCCGAGCAGGGCAATGGGGCGATTGCCTGCCATCTGTAGACGCTTCATTAGACAAAGTGCCATAAAATGCCCGACATGCAGGCTGTCCGCCGTCGGGTCAAAGCCGATGTAGAACACCGCCTTGCCGTTGTTGACCAGCTCTTTTATCTCCGGCTCGTCGGTCACCTGTGCGATTAGACCGCGCGCCTGTAGTTCCTCATAAATCTTCATGTTTTAACTTTTCCTTTCTATACCTGTAAAGCGGAATTTATCAACTCCTCGGCGTTTGCCTTGGCGGTTTGTGTTATGCTGTCGCCCGACATTATTCGGGCAATTTCCATCACCCTACCCTCCATATCAAGTGGTGTTATGTGGGTGGAGGCGGAGTTTTGTTCGGTGGATTTTTCTATCAAAAGGTGATTGTCGGCAAAACAGGCGAGCTGTGCCGAATGGGTCACCGCGAGCACCTGCCGATTTTTCGCGGTGCGCCGCATCATCCTGCCAATTTTGAAGGAGGATGAGCCGGACACGCCGGTGTCAATCTCGTCATATATGACCGTCGGCATGTCGTCCACATCGGCAAGGCTGTTTTTAATGGCGAGCATTATTCGAGCGAGCTCACCGCCCGAGGCAATTTTGGTGAGTGATTTCGCCGTATCTCCGGGGTTGGTGGCGATCAAAAACTCAACATTGTCCGCGCCATCTCGTGCAAGAGAGCGGTGTTCACAGTGCAAATCAAACCGCATGTTTGGCATGTTGAGCTCGCTAAGCGACTCCACAACCTCCTTTTGGAGTTTAGAAAACGCCTTTTTGCGCTCCTTTGTGAGGTTTGCAGACAACTGTTTCGCCTGTTGACCGAGGCGGTCAATATCCTGCTCCAACGCAACAATCGACTGCTCGCTGTTGTCAATCATGGACAGCTCTTTTGAAGCATCGCTATAATATCGCTCGATATCCTCGAGGTCGTCGCCATACTTTTGACGAAGTTTGTACAGCTCGTCGAGGCGATGTTCCACCGTCTCCAGCTCGCCCGGTTGTGCCTCACACCGCTCCAGTACGCCGGAAATGTCTACATTAAGTTCCTGCAATTCAAAAAACAGGTTCTCGGCACGCTGTTTAAATTCCTCAATCTGACTCTCCGTCACACCGGAGAGCGAGTTTACCACCGTACTTAACGAGGTCAACGTCCCGTATTGTTCATCGCCCAGTGCCTCTTTTGCGCCGACATAGCCGTTGACTATCTTTTCAAGGTTGGTCAAGAGGTTGTGACGGCGTTTTAGCTCCTCCGGCTCCCCCTTTTTAAAAGCCGCTTTTTCAATCTCGTCTATCTGAAAGCGCAACAGTTCGGCGCGTTTCGCGTTCTCCTCCTCATTTTTAGTGAGGTTGTCGAGCTGTTTTATCCGATCACAGAGCGTTTTGTATACCTTATTATACTCCTTTTTAAGTTCCTGCACACCGCCGTATCGATCCAGCAGTTTAAGTTGTGTATCGGGGGTCAAAAGATTATAGTTCTCCTGCTGGCCATGAATGGTCAACAGCGACGGCATAAAATCCCGTAGCATTGAGACGAGCGCCGGCTTCCCGTTTATGCGCACCGTACCCCTGCCGTCGGCGGTCAGTTCACGGGTTATAATAAGTTGCTCCTGCGGTTCAAACCCAAGTCCGGCAAGTGTGTCATCCACCTGCTTTGGCACCCGTTCAAAGACGGCGCATATGTTCCCTTTTTGTGCGCCGGTTCGCAGAATATCTTTAGGCAGACGATGCCCGAGCAGTGCACCCACCGAGTCGATAACGATGGATTTGCCTGCACCGGTCTCACCGGTCAAGACGTTAAATCCCTTTTCAAAGTTAACGCTCGCCCGTTTTATTACGGCAATATTCTCAATAATCAGCTCACAAAGCATCTGCTCATTTTATCCTTTCAATTTATTTTCGACGCAATTTTTCATCGATGGCGGCGAACTGCCCTGTATCGTTAAAAAATATCAGTGGTGTAGTGCCGTTGTTGCAAAAAATCTCCACCTCGTTTTCTATTATTATCTCGTCGCGACCGTCGGCACATAGCCCCACCGACGCTGAACCGGAACTAATCAAAACCGTTATCATCCGCTCGGCGGAAAAAACCATCGGCGGTGTGCCAAGGCTGTGTGCACAAAGTGGTGTGACCGTTATTGCCTTAAGATTGGCGTCAATTATAGGTCCGCCTGCCGAGAGTGAGTATGCGGTCGAGCCGGTCGGGGTGGAAATGATAACACCATCGCCACGGTAGCTAAGCACTCTTATGCCGTCACACAGCACCGAGACATCTGCCGTTTTGCCCACCGAACTGCCGGCTAATAAAAATTCGTTCAGCGCAACAAGATTCTTTTCACCGTATTTCGCACATAGGGTAATGCGCTCCTCCCGATAATATCTGCCGTCTATCAGCTCGGACAATTTGGTCAAATTATCGACGGTGAGGGCGGTCAAAAAGCCGAGTCGACCGACGTTGACCCCCACTATCGGGATCTTTCTACCCATCAAAAGGTGGGCGGCGTGCAACAGCGTCCCGTCCCCACCGACGGTGATAGCAAAATCGAAATGCTCTCTCGGCAGGTCGTCACGGTCGGTGATAGTGCAGTTGACCCCTCTTTCATTAAAGAGGTTTTCTATCTCCTCGGCGACTTTTTTTGCAGGCTCGCTGTTTGGGTTTTTTATGACGAGAATTTTCATCTGTTATCTTCCATAGAAAGCTCGATATGTGCGGTTTTGACAACCTCTTCCACGTTTGGTGAAAAATCGCTCGGTCGATTTGACAGTGTGAGTAGAAATTCGATGTTGCCTTTAGGACCCTTTATCGGCGAGTGGTATAGACCAAAGGGGTAGAGCTGATCTTGCTTTGCAAAGGACAGCACCTTTTCTATAACCTCACGGTGAACGGCGGCATCGCGGACAACTCCGTTTTTGCCGACCTGCTCACGACCTGCCTCAAACTGTGGTTTTATAAGTACTACGGCGACAAATTCCTCGGCGGCAAACTTTTTAAAGAGGGGGAATATGTGAAACAGCGATATAAACGAGACATCGACCGTGAAAAGCTCTATTTTATGGTGCACCTTTTCCGGCTCGAGATATCTTGCATTGGTGCGCTCTAAGCAGACGACGCGCTCGTCACATCGCAGTCGGTAGTCCAACTGACCGTATCCGACATCCACCGCATAGACTTTTTCGGCACCGTTTTGCAATGCAAAGTCGCAAAATCCGCCGGTGGAAGCGCCGATATCCATGACCGTTTTATCTTTAAAATCGATAGAAAATTGCTCGCTCGCCTGTTTTAACTTGTATGCCCCTCGGCTTACATACTGCTCGCTCGGCAGATTTAGCTTAATTTCATCGTCTGATTTAACGGACAATCCCGGCTTGTCGGCGCGTTGACCGTTGACAAAACAGCGACCCTGCATTATCAGCGACCTTGCGCGCTCACGCGAGGGTAGGTCAAAGCGTTCCTGCACCAGTTGATCCAGCCTTTTGGTCATCACACCCCCTGCTCTTTCGGAACACGCAGTAGCTCTGCCACCGACTCGGCATCCAGCGACAGCTCCTGCCTCAACTCCTCGACGGAGGCGCTCGGCACACTCACTGTCTCTATGCCCTTATCAAAAATAACTCCGCTGTACCCTGCCGCCTGTAGCCAACCGGATATACGCTCACCTAAACCACCTATCAATGCATCGTCATGCAGAATGACTATCTTTTTATAGTTGAGCAGTTCATTGATTAGCCCTTCCGGTATAGGATTGAGCTGAATTAGTTTTATAACATCGCAACCTTGACCCGCCTCGGCGAGCAGGTGCGCCGCCTTGACCGCCTCGGCAACCATTGCACCGTAGCTAAGTATAGCAAAGGCGCTGTGTTCACTCGGGCGAAAGCTATCAAACGCATTGCCGGTGCAGGGGTGCTCGGCGAGCGAGGCGTCCTCCCCTCCGCGTGGGTATCTTATCGCGCGAATGCCTTTCATATCTATCAACTTTTTCAGCCAATGTCGCAGTTCCGCAAAATTAGACGGTGCTATCACCAACGATCCGATTGGCTGACAGAGGTAGTTCACATCATATATCCCCTGATGAGTTTCACCGTCCGCAGGGACGAGACCCGCCCTGTCCACCGCAAAAAGCAGATCCACTTCATTGAGATAGACGTCGTTCAAAATTTGGTCATAACTGCGCTGTAAGAAGGTGGAGTATATCGCAACAACGGGGTTCATCCCCTCTTTTGCAAGACCGGCGGCAAAGGTTACAGCGTGTTGCTCCGCCATGCCGACATCAAAAAACCGCGATTTATGCTCTTTGGCAAAGCCGGACAGCCCGGTACCATCCTTCATGGCGGCAGTTATGGCGATGATTCTCTCGTCCTCCCTCGCAAATTCACAGATCGTCGAGCCGAAAACAGAGGAAAAGTCCTGAGAGCATTTTTCCGATATACTCGGTGAGATGCTGTGAAAAGCCTTGGGGTTTTTTTCGGCATCGCGGTAGCCCTTGCCCTTTTGGGTGATGACATGAATAAATACCGGTGTATCAAACTGGTGCACATTGTGGAACATTCGGCAGAGCTCCGCCACGTTATGCCCATCTAACAGCCCAAAATATTGAAATCCCATCATCTCAAAAAAGGTGTCGTGATAGACCGCCTGCCGAACAAGCGTTTTTGCACCGCTGATCCCCTTAATGAAAAGGTCGCCCAGCATGGGGATTTTGTGCAGTGTCTCACTGGTGCCGTGCTTCGCGTCGGTGTACTGTTTTGACATACGCAGTTTGTTGAGATAGCCGGAAAAAGAGCCGACATTTTTAGATATCGACATCTTGTTGTCGTTGAGTATGACGACGAGGTTGTCAAGCCCTGCGGTGTTGTTCATCCCCTCATAGACCATGCCACCGCCAAAACTGCCGTCGCCGATGACCGCGATGACGCTGCCGGCCTCCCCTTTGAGTTTTTTCGCCCTCGCCATGCCGATTGCAGCGGACAGTGACGTGTTGCCGTGACCGGTAATAAATGTGTCGTGCTCACTCTCTTTCGGGCAGGGGAATCCGGTCAGACCGCCCTTTTGCCGCAGTAGTGCAAAACCGTCCTTGCGACCCGTTAATATTTTTTGGGTATAACACTGGTGACCGACATCGTAGACAATCCTGTCGTTTTTATCACAAAATATGCGGTTGAGTGCGACGATAAGCTCCACCGCACCGAGGTTGGACGCCATATGCCCACCGCTACTGCCTACCGAGTCCACCAAAAAAGAGCGTATCTCGCCGCACAGCGTGATAAGCTGACCTGCCGTCAATTTTTTCAGATCTTTCGGCTCTTTTATGGTGTCGATAAGCGACATTCTCGTTGTATCCTTGTGTGTGTTTCGAATTAGCTTCTACGTTTCAGCAGTTCATTTTGAAGATTTAATAGAAATGCTGCTTTTTCGCCAAAAACTGCCTCCAGCTCGCGCGCATTCTCCTCGGCGAGCAGGTCGGCATATTTTTGCGCCCTCTCTTTGCCGTATAACGTCACATAGGTCGTCTTGCCGCACTCAACATCACTGCCGATAGGTTTGCCAAGCTCCTCCTCGGTGGAGGTGACATCCAAAATATCATCAATAATCTGAAAGGTCAAACCTAATGTGAAAGCAAAATCACGCAGCGTCAAAAATTCCTGACTGTTAGAGCCGCCGGCAATGGCGCCGAGCTGAACCGACGTTGATATAAGCGCACCGGTCTTGTTGCGATGAATTTCGTTGAGCATACTCTCGGTGATGGTGCGGTCACAGTTGTTGAGATCCAGATCTTGACCGTAAATAACACCGCCGAGACCTGCGGAATAGGATAGCAGTTGAACAGCGGTCAACAGTGCCTCCGCCGGTATCTGCGCCGAGGCAACG
Source organism: uncultured Oscillospiraceae bacterium (assembly GCA_964369965.1). GTDB lineage: Bacteria > Bacillota > Clostridia > Oscillospirales > Ruminococcaceae > CAYJBH01. Next base: position 148,796 of record CAYJGF010000002.1, on the reverse strand, counting down.
ACACCAAACGCATGGGTGAGCAGGCTGTCGCCGGCGAGCAGGGCGCTCGCCTCCCCGAATTTGACGTGACACGCCGGCATACCGCGGCGCAGGTCATCATCGTCCATGCAGGGCAGGTCGTCGTGTATCAAGGTATAGCAGTGCACCATCTCCACCGCTGCCGCGAGGCTAAGCGCTTTTTCATAACTATGACATAGCATGTCACACACCGCGAGAACCAGCACGCCGCGTATCCTTTTGCCACCGGACAAAAGGCTGTATTCCGCCGCCTTTGCAACTTCACTGTCACGGTGGGGCAACATGCTGACCACCTCGGTCAATTGGTGTTCCACCGCATTTTTATAGTTTTTTAACTTCTCATTATACATATTTATATCCATATGACCTCAACATCCTTTCTCGACATTATATTATTCCGATTTATATAGCAACTTAACTTATATTTGTCCAAAGAATAGCATAAAAAACTTAATATGTGGTTTTTTGTGCGTATAATTTGCCGACAAATAAAGTTCTATTTGCTATACGTCTCAAGTTCGACCTCGACACTGTTTAACAACCGCTCGCACTCAAGGCGCAGTTTCTCCCCCTCTTTAAAAAGAGGTAGAAGCTCTTCTATACCGGTCTCATCGTCCGCAATCTTGAGCGTTATCTTTTCCAGCTCGGCTAAAGCCTGTTCAAACGTCCTTTTTTCCATAACAACCTCTCTACAAAGTTTTTGGGGTGATGTTTTCAACCAAACATTCGATAAACGCGCCCCTTGTCTCCAGCTCGATATGCTCGCCCTTATTTGGCAGGTGAGCACCGAGCGGTTTTTGTTCGCGGCGAATGACCGCATAGCCCTTTTTAAGCACCCTGTCGGGGTCAAATGCGATAAGTCGTTCGCTGTACATGTTCAATCTAAGCCGTGCTCGCTCCACCCTCTCGCGGGTAGCCTTTTCAAGTTTTTCACCGTTATCGTTCAACTTTTTTCTTGATAGCTCGACAGCGGTAAGTATCCTTTTTTTATCGATAGCATCACATGCCACCTTATAGCGATAGAGCATCTGTGAGGGGTCAATCAAAATAATCTCGGCCGCCGCGGTGGGTGTCGCCGCGCGCACATCTGCAACAAGGTCGCTGATAAGTATGTCCACCTCATGACCTATCGCGGACACTATCGGCTTTTCGGCATTGTATATAGCCTCTGCAATTATTTCGCTGTTAAAGACAAACAGGTCCTCGGCACTGCCGCCACCGCGAGATATTAATATTAGCTCGACATCGGGGTGTCGGTCGAGGGTTTTTATGCCCTGTGCAATGGGGTTTGCCGCCGCCGCGCCCTGCACCGGCGTATCAAAAAGGATAAACCGAATGTTTTTAAGTGCTCGTCTGCGCACCACCGCGAGAATATCATGGAGTGCCGCACCGTCCTTGGAGGTGACAAGACCGATACACGACGGGCTGTCCGGCAGTGGTTTTTTATGCTCGGGGTCAAAAAAACCTCGCTTTTGTAACCGTTCTTTTGTCTTTAAAAATGCGGCGTTCAACGCACCCTCACCGTCCAAAAACATGTGGGTGACATATAGCTGAAAACTGCCGTCTTTGGGATAGAGCGTCGCGCGCGCGCGCACCAGCAGTTGCATGCCGTCCTCCGGCACAAAGGACAGGCGATCCGCATCCCGTGCGAACATGACCGCCTTGACGCTACTCTCACTGTCCTTTAAGATAAAATAGCAATGACCCGACTTGCGGTGCAGGTGAAAGGAGGCAAGCTCGGCGGTGAGGACAAGCTCGGATAACGCCTCATTATTGTCAAGCAGGTCTTTAACAAAACGGTTTAACGCCGATATGCTAATCGGTTCCATCTTTAGCACCCATCTCCTTAAAAATTGCGGAGAGAACACCGTTGACAAACTGGTAGTCACTCTCCTCACCGTACCGCTTTGCAAGCTCCACCGCCTCATTAATGGAGACGCCGCTCGGGTTATCACCGGCGAAATAAAGCTCCGCTATCGCAACGCGAAGTGCGGCAATCGACACCCTCGACACGCGCTCAAACTCCCACCCTTTGAGGTTTGCCCTTATCTTTTCATCGATATAAACGTTGTTCTCATCAAATGCCGTAACAAGTTGACGGCAAAAAGTATCCGGCTCGATATCGTCCGACTCTATCAAACCGGCAATAGCCTCCTCGGCCGAAATCGGACCGAAGGAGGCTGAAAATATTGCAATAAATGCGGTTTCTCGCGCTTTTCTTCTGTTCATTATATTAGTATTCCTTTAAGCGTTTAAATTAAGAAAAAATTAAACGCCTACAATTCCTCTTGCTGTGAAATACCACTGATAACGACGTTGACCTTTGAGACGGTGATGCCGGTCATGTTCTGCACCGCAGATTTCACACTGTCCTGCACCGCCCTGCCGACGACACGAATTTTCGCGCCGAGCTCGACAATGATGTGCACGTCGATTACCGCAACACCGGCGGTTACGGTTACCGATATCGGGTTGACGGACGCCACCTTGTTGATAAGTGACTTTATGCCAAGGTTGCCCTTTGAGAGCCCTTTGACATCCGACACCTCCATCGCCGCAATTTTCGCTATATTCGATATAACATCGGTGGAGACTTGAACGCGACCCCCGTCCTGCTGTGCTTTGTTCACTTCCATTGCTGTAGTTCCTTTATTTATAAGATGTAGTTATATATATTTATTATATCACATCTTTTTGCAAAGAGCAACTATTTAACCTCTACAATTTTAATATTTTTAGCCTCAATGTCGGTTTTGCTCATGACCATATCGCGCAGTTGCATAACCTCCTCTTGGGTCAGCGAAGAACTTTTGGTCATGACGGCAATATTTGCGCTCTCACCATCAATATAAACCACACATTCCACAAAACCTTTTGCCTTTGCAAGGCTCTCAATCTCATCCTCCACCGTAATACTGCTGATGGTATCGGAAAGGGTGGCGGTCAAAGTGGATTTTTCCTCCTCTCCGAGCTCGGCATCCTCCAGGGTTTTTTGCATCTTTTCCAGTGCCTCGTCCCTCGACTTGTCACGGGAGAGTCTCGCCTCGTCGAAATATTCAAGGCTCTCCTGCTGGGTCAGGCTGACGAGCTGTGCGTCGCCGTAGTTGCGCTGCAATTCGTCCTCGGTGATCTCGTCGGCGTTTTCCGTTGAGAGGACGGTGAGCTCGGTCATGACCGCCTCCTCCTCCAACATTCTGTAGTCGGTGTTACTCTCGGCGTACTGCCAGTTGAGGAACACCGCAACCGCCAGTGCCAAAAGTAAGGATAAAAAGGTCACCTGTTTTTTAATTTTAAAGTGTTTGAATTTTTTAAGCATGTATGGCCATACCTTTCTGCCTGTCGGCTGTTTTGCAGATATTTCGCAGGATATCTGCTTATTAATATTCTGTTTCATTATATGTATGTTTTTCGTGCGTTATGACTGCAAATCATGCCAGTTTTCCGACAAACACATTGTTGCCGGATACACCGGTCACCACCTCACAAAGTTCAGTCACGGCGGTGATAACTCCCACATCACCTCCCCCTTCGCAGAGCACCGCCACACCTAAAACCGCCGGCTCATACTCCTTTTCAATAAGGGCGGTGTCGTTGCCGTTCTCGTCCTCTACTATTATATAGTCGGTGGAATAGCCTTTTTTTGTGTCGGTGTCCTGCTGTGAGCTGTTTACCTCCTCATCGCTGTTTTCGACCTTGGCATAGACCTTTTGACCCGTCCCCTCGATGGTCACCATAACCTCGGTCATGCCGGCGCCCTCTATTCGCTCGATGAGTGCCACGAGCCGTGTCTCATAGTCCCTCTCTAACTCGTCAATATCATACTCCGGCTGCTGTGGCGCAGTTGTTGTCGGAAATCCGTCAAATAAAAGCAGTATCACCCCAAAAAGTAACAGCGCCACCAACCAATAGTATTTTTTCAGGTCCACCTTCCCCATTATCTTTGATAGGTCGAGCGACGTTTTTTTTGTCTTTTTTTCTGACATATTACCCCCTTATTCAAATATTACCTCACCCACACCGTCGGTCAACAACGCAACAGTTTCCATCACTGTTTCACGATGATGCGCCTTTACGTCTTCTATATATATAGTGCCGATATCAACCCCCTGCTCCCCCTCATTTAATTCTATTTTTATTGCTCCGATCGATATCCCTTTTAGGGACAATGAACTGCGAATATCGTCGCTTAACAGCCCAAGTGCATCATTTAAAACGTTGTCCTCCACCGTCACCGCCTCCACCTCGGGCAGGGTGAAACTTTGCATCATGTCGGAGGTGTCTATCTCTCGAATGGGATTAATAACCGAGATTATTACAAAGATAAGGACCACCCATCTTATCACGGGAGCAAAGTTCTTCCTCGGCACAAGCGCCTCCACCACCGAGATGATGAGCATTAACGCGCACATTATTACGGTCAATTCTTTTAGCGATTCTATCATATCTCTTCCTTAATTAACTACGCCGCCCGAGAGCATAAACGTCAAGATGGAGAGTGTCAGCATCAAACAGAACAAAACAATGCAGGAAAAAAACATCTCCATGGTGTGGGCCGCCGCCTTTAGCAGTTCACTCACCTTTTGGCAGTTTGCAATCTCGGCGGCAACACCACATAACGAAAAAACCAAAAGGTAGGCAATACATCGCAATAAAAGAGGTGCAAACATTATAACAATGCCTAAAATCGCCGTTATGCCGGCGGTGGTCTTGACGGCGTTCACACCACCGATGACCGTCGTTATTGCCTCCTGTATAGCGGAGCCGATTATCGGGACGCCAGCCGAAACGATGAACTTGCCGGTTCGCAGTGCAAGATTATCTGCGGCGGAGGCGATGAGGCTTTGCATACCGATGACGGCGGTAAAAACGCTTGCGGTGCCGAGCAGTATGTACCTTGCACCCTTGCGGACAATCTCAGCCATGCCGGAAAAATTGACGGTGTTGACGCATAGCGAACAACTTTTGAGTGACAGATAGATTGCAACAAGCGGCAATACCGCGTTTACAATCAGCTCACTCACCACAAAGACAGAGCCGGAGAAAAACCCGGTTGCCGCCGCAGTGCCCACCTGACCGCCGGCGGCGAGGAGCGATACAAACACCATCAAAAAGCTGTCAATCATGTTTTTGCAGTCGTATATTACCTCCGACAGCACCCCTTGCACCGACAATACCGGCGTTAAAAGTATTAAAAAAACCACTATGTTGATAACTGTATCCACCACTGCAAAAGTACCGGTGACGTTTTTATCGTTAATCGGTGTCATACTCTGCGCGAGGGTGGATACCAACAACACCGCAATCACCGTCACAAAGGTAACTATCGGCTCACTCATCTGCTCGGCGAGATTCTCTATAAATGAATTAAAAAGGTTGTCGGGTGACATAGATAGGATGTCGTTTGCCTCAATGCCGATCTCCTCCTCTATCTCCCGCAGACCTTGCGTGGCCGCCTCGTTTTCATAATCGCTTGCGGTGACGGCGTTTGTGAGAGATAAAAGTAATATTAATATAACAACTATCTTTTTCATCGCAATATATTCAACACCTCCTGCATCAACTCCCCGAGAAGTGGCAGAGCACTCACAACTATCGCCACCTTACCGGATAATATAGCGATGGAGGATAGGGCATTTTGCCCGGCATCAAGACACAAATCACTCGCAAGACCGGATAATACCGAGATACCAACCGCCTTAATCACTATATCAAACGGACCCTGTGAGATGAGCGAGGTGACCTCACTTAGCGATTCTATAACCTGCGAGAGCATCGGGACGATGAGCAGTAATAACAAAATCGCGGCCCCTATCACCATCATCAAAGCTATCGCGCTGTCATATCGTCGTAAAACAACGGACAAAACGGCAGTGATAATCAAAAAAAGTACTATCGAAAAAATATTTTCCATACTCATTTATAAATCATTCAAAGATCGAACAGATCTTGAATTGTCTCAAAGAGCAGTGAAATTTCGGTCAAGATCATCATCAAGACTACCACCAGACCGGCAAGCGTCGTCATAGTCGCTTGCTCCTCGCGCCCACTGCGTATAAGCAGTTGGTTTAAAACCGACACCACAATGCCGATAGCCGCAATCCTAAAGATAAAATTTATGTCCATCGATATTGCCCTTCCTTATAATAGTATGACCGTGACCACGACCGAGGCATAAATACACATGCCGAGGCAGACCCGACGGTTTTTCCTATCACGCTCGGCGAGGATTGCATACTCCTCTTTAAAATAGTTGATATAGTATTCGAGGCGTGAACACTCCTCCTCTAAACTGCCGACGCCGATGTTTTTTAACGCCTTTATAAACATCTCACGCTGTCTTGCACTCATCAATCTATTCAAACCGTCCGATTGACTAATGCGATAAATCAGCTCTTTCTCATACTCCTTGTTGTTGAGATTGTCAAATTCAAGATCAAGGCAGGTGCGCTCTATCTTTTGCGCCTCTTTAAAAATGTCTGTAACATTGCTGCGGCGATAATAGAAGTTGTTGTTTATAAATGTCAATAAATCGACCACTTCGGTCAATAATGTTTTTTGTCGACCACCACGGTCAACAATATGCTTTGCAACTAAAAATCCACAAAGAATGATAGCCGTTGCACCTAATAATTTTATGCTCAATTCCACCGAACAACCTCCTTTATTACACCGGGATTTTTTGCGCTGTTCAGTATCGCAATATCGGTGAAAACACCGCCCTCCAACAGTGTCGCGAGAACCTTGCGAGTTTTCAAGGTGGCAATGCTGTCCGCATGTGCTGAGAGCGCAAGGTTGACACCGGCATTGCTCGCCGAGCGTATTGCACGGACATCGTCGTCGTCCCCCACCTCATCACATATTATCACATCCGGCGCAAGACTTTTGATAGCGCTGACCATCCCCTCACCGCGCGGATATCCACTGAGCACGTCACAACAGCTGTAAAAACTTTCGGGATTGGGTGCAATTTCCCTCCTTGTATCGACAATGCTCACCTGTTTTTGGTTGTCGGAAAGGTGTTTGGCGATACTTTTCAAGATTGTGGTTTTGCCACTGCGCGGCACACCGACAATTAAAAGAGAAAACATCGGTCGTGATAAAACGGTCCTCAAAATTTCAACCGATGGCAGGTTGCGATGTTTCGCTATCCTTATATTGAGGGAGGATATCTCCTTTATATCACTCACGACACCGTCCTGCACCACCGCGACACCGGCAACACCGACGCGATGTCCGCCCGACATGGTTATGTACCCTTTTATAAGCTCGCTCTGCCTTGAATGTATGGCACGCCCCGATATGCACAGCACTACCTCACGCAACATATCAAAGCTGATGTTTTTTGCACTGGACGGGTCACTCACCGCTTGACCGGTGCGGTCAATAAAATAATTTTTATCCGAGGTCGCTATCATCAAAGGTTTGCCGACCCTAAGACGTATTTCAACCACCCTCTCTTTCAACACCGTCGGCAGACTTGCAAGACTGGTTGAAATGATGGGTGGCAGATTGTCAATTACGTTCATATACTCCTGCATATTGTATCCTTTTTGTTATAAATCATTATTGTTTTTTAAAAATATACTTCAAAGATAACGGCAGTTAGAACTTTTTAACAAAAGATTACAATTTTTTTGTCTATACTCTATAATCTGACAGAATTTTTACAAAAGCAAATATTACTTGAAAAGCAAACACTTCTATGGTATAATAATAAAAATTAATTTCCGTTGGAGGTATTGTGAAGAAAGATTCAAGCTTAGGTTTTTTAAATAAATTAAAAGAAGTAGGCAAAAAAATAAAAGGTTTCTTTTCAAATTTAAAAAATGAATTTCTGCTGTTAAGTACGGCACAAAAGATTGTTATATCTGCCGTTTCCGGCATTTTATTGGTATCTATAGTCGGCGGAATAATTGTTATCGCTGTTTTTTCCGGCGATAGTGTTCCGGTTGAAAGTGAGTCGCCGGGCTCGGAGGATAGCGAGGGCATAACCGAGCCGGAGATGGTTCCATACGACCCGGATGAGTTCGTCATTGAGCAGGAGAATCCCAACATCCTTGCCGAAACCGATCCTGCCGGCGAGGATTATCTGCTCAACAGCATGTTTATCGGTGACTCCAATACGGTAGGTTTTGCATCAAACGGATTTTTACCGCTGGAAAATGTCGTCGGTATTGAGGGCATGGGTATTCAATCGGTCCCCTCCCACCGTGGTGTCTACTATATGGGCTCCGATACGGCGCAGACTATACCATATGCCATTGCGGCGCAACAACCCCATCGAATATTTATTAATTTCGGCACAAATAATCTTGTCGGTGTTACGACGGAGCAGTTTATCGCCAACTATGAAAAGGCAATTGCCGCCATTCTTGAGGCATGGGAGTACTGCGATATAATAGTAACGACAATACCGCCGGTGACCGAGCAGGCAAATAATACCAACTCCAATGTCAGCCAAAAGGTAGTCGACCAATTTAACTTAGCGCTGGTCGACATGGTGGAGGCAAATGATTGGATGCTCCTTAACACCACAACTCTTCTTAAGGATGAGGACGGATTTCTTAAGGCACAGTATGCCGCCTCGGACGGCTATCATCTTGTAGCGGCGGCACATGAGGCAATAATTGATTTTGCAAATACCCATGTGTACGAGACGGAGGACAGGCGACCGCAACCCCTGCAAGCACAACCTACCCGTCGCAATCCCCCCGCACCGGTGGTTGAAGAAGATGACGACGAATCGGAATCAACAAGCTCCTCAACCGAACCCGGCATAGCCACCGCAGGCGAGATTGAGCGTTTAAAACTCGCCGTATCAAACGGTAAGAAAAAACTTGCGGAGTCCACCCCAAGCCCTGCCGGCGACGGTAGCGATCTTGCGGCGGCGGTCATAGCCGCGTCATGGGTTCCCCAGTCGGTATATGATGCGCTCAACGCCGCAATAGCCTCGGGTGAACAGTTGATAGCAAGTTCCTCCACAGCGCAAGCGACGGCGGTAATCACCGCAGAGGCAACCATCAACTCCCAGATATCGGTCTATCAACAGAGCAAAAAGACCGAGGCAACGGTGAGCGCGGAGCTGGTTGCAAAACAGGCACTGCAAAACTCGATAAACACAGCAAACACAACACTCGCATCGGCAACCACTACTACCGTAACCGACCCTGCACAGCTGGACAAAGATAAGGTTTTTGTCAACGCAACATATTATACCGCGCTACAGACAGCTATAAACGAGGCGAATGCAGTGGTATCGAACGACGGCGCGACGGTCGACCAGATAAACGCCGCTAAATCGACGGTGGACACGGCGGTGAATAACTACAACACGAATAAGATCACCGGTCAAAAGGAGACTGTCGTACCGGTCAATAAAGACGCCCTGAACAACGCTATTGCAGCCGCTAACGGCACTGTAGGTGCAACTGTTGCTTCAGCAGACGGAGCGACTATACCACCCGGTCAATTTTGGGCAACTCAAGTAAATATAGATGCATACAAAGGTATAATTGCTGCTGCGCAGGCGGTCTATAATAACGCCAGTGCAACACAAGCGCAGGTTGATGCCGAGGTAGGCAAGTTGACTTCAGCATCAATTGCCGGCAGAACGGAGGGCACATACGTTGCTCCTGCTCCCGATCCCGATCCCGATCCCACTCCGGATCCGGATACCGATACTGATCCCCCCGCCGAAGGCGGTGGCGACGCCGGTGACGCAACCGCATAGTATAATTAAATAATTATATAAAAAGCCGCTAATGAGAAAATCATCAGCGGCTTTTTTATTGATGTAAGCTATATTTCTTTCGACAAAATCTCCAGCTCCTCGCAGGTTATCAACGCCGGGAGGAGTTTAATCATCGCGCCGGTGGATAGCCGTGTGGGGAGACCGAGATGAGTTAGAATTGCCCTGCGTTTTTTGGCGCTATCCGGCGAGCCGCTTAATCCGAGGGAATAAAAAAGAGCGTGGTTAAAATTTTCACCCTTTTTATCGCACGCCGTTGATGTAGACAGAAGCAATTTTTTCAACAACGCTCTATTCATCCCCTCAACCCCCAATAATTGTGATTTTGAGGGGGTGTCTTTGCGTCGCTCTTTCCCGTCAATTTCCGGAATATATATGTGTTTCACCTGCTGTGGTGGCAACATTTGCGCAACAAAGGCACGGATTTTAAAGCCGGCGGTGTCACTGTCGGTCATAATAATTACCCCCCGACGTGCCGCAAGCTCACGTATGAGTGTCTGCAACTCTTTATCTTTAAATACTCCAAAACCGTTTGTCGCTACAATTTGAGTATCTGCAATTTCCGACATCGCAACGACATCGTAGTGACCTTCCACCACGATTGCCTCCGAGATTGATATTTTTTCCATCATCTCGCCTCTATGATATTACTCACACCGATTAGATAACGATAGAGGGTTGTGTCACGCTCTGCTGAAGTGGATTTTAATTTGATGTCTGCCTCCAGCAAAAGGCGCAATATTTTTGACAATTTCCCTCTTTTGAGCCGTGAGCTGACCTCCAGTGCCTTTTTTAAACGATAGTCGTTGCCTTTATAGCCAAGCTCTTTAAACACTTCACCGTGTTTCTTCCCTGCGGCATACCCTACACCGACAGAATACATGTCAAAAAAAGATCCCGTTATTGCGGCGAGGATCGCAATCGGCTCATTGCCCTGTTCAAGCAATATCGAAAGGCGAGAAAAACACTCACGCGAGTTACCCGATACCAAAAGATTGACAAGCGAGAAGATATCTGCCGATAGAACGGTGGTCGATATAGCCTCAACGTCCTCTACCGTGATTTTACTATAATCGGAATAAGCCGCGACCTTCTCTATCTCCTTTTCCAAAAGAATAATATCTCTGTCAAATTTAGTTATAAGCAGGTCAATCGCCTGCGGCTCTATCTCACAACCGAGCGATTCGGTCGTTGAGCGGATAAACTTTTTTATCCCCTCCCCTTTTAATGGCTCGAGGTGTTTATTTACCCCTATGGTCAAAAACAATTTTTTGAGAGATTTCGCCTGTTTCCCCTCGGAGGAATATTTGTCACCAAAAAATAAAAAGACAACAACCCTACACCCCTCGGCAGTCTCAATAGCGGAGCATAGTTCGCTAAAATCCTGATCATTAATTTTTGCAATGTCATCAATTCGCAGCGTTATAATTCGTTTTTCCGCAAAAAAATTTATCGTGCCGAGTGCGGTGAAAAACTCGCCGAGGTCTAACTCCTGCTGTTCAAACTGTTCAATATCAATGCCCTGATATTGTTTGATGAACTCCGCTTGAGCCAACCGCAAAAGTGCTAAGTCCTGCGCTGTGTATAAAATAAAATCTTCCGAGTGTTCCTTTGATAAAAGTCGGGGCATCTTTCTCCTTTATAATCACAATAAAATATAGGAATGATATGGTCTGATCCAAAATCCACTAAATTCAAGCGGTAGCAATTTTTCAACTTTCGGTGATTTTATTACCGATGGTTTTCTCGCAAAAATGTATTCCGAATGAGGGGAATGTATATCAGCTGAGCCGGCAATCACAAGATTTTGTATCGGGTAATCGTTATAATCACACTCTCCGCTACCTATAGAGACCTTAACACCGCCAGCATTCAGCAGGCACACATTAGAATTATCCTGCTTACGTAGCTCAACATTGACGTTGTCCAGTATGGTCAATGATTTAACATAATCATCACTTTCATTAAATTTATATATATTGTCTGCATCAATCGCAAGTGTTGATTCGGTATGACTGATATCAATTATGCTCTCAATATTGTCAATATTTCGCGTGTTAAGATAATCTAAAACAGAATCATTGTTGCCCTTTGATGCATGATATATAACTGCGGCAACATCATTTTTCGTCACAACAACCACAGGGTTCAACGTTTCACCTACAATGGAGAGATATATAGTATTATAATCTAATAAACTGTAGGAGAAAGCGCCAAATAAAACGATTATTACACCGGAAATAACTGCATAATAAGGTCGGTCATTTAAAAATGTTACAAATCCGACCGAAAATGCAATTATTAGCAAAACAAATGAATGAGTCCCGACAAAATTTATGTATTGCCAATCAATATCGGCTATAGCGTGCGCGACGGTCAAAATGAAGTTTATAAGAGCTTCTGCAAAGGTAAAAGCGACCTCTGCAAGGGGTGTAACACCCAATCCGCCGAGCAACAGTCCAACCAATAGCAAAGCAATAATAAACGGTATAAGTGTTGCGGTGAGTATATTTGCAGGCACAGCGAGCAGTGAAAAACCACCCTCAATAGCGGCAAAAATCGGTATGGTCGCGACGATAGCGAGACAGGTGGTGAGCGTCGCGGATACAAGCCATGCAAGTTGTCTGTTGAACGCTCTTATGCGCGATGAAATAGGTTGAAATAGGTCGTTGCCAAACAGTATACCGATGGTGGCAAATAGCGACAACAAAAGCGAAAGGTCGATACTGCTGTATGGATTAGATAGCGTAATCAATAGGGCACCGAGCCCGAGTGAGGAGTATGTGTCCGCGCGTCGTGATATAATATTCGATATCGCAATCATTATAACCACAAATGCCGCCCGTAAAACCGACAATTTAACACCGCAGAGCAGAGTATAAAAAATTACAAAAAGTATAAGTGCAGAATACACCAACACCTTTTTACGGAACAATTTCTTAAATACAGGGAGTAATATCGCGGATAGAATGGATAGGTGAAGACCCGACACAACCAAAATGTGTGAGAGTCCGGAACGGGAAAAATCGCTCAATATTGAGTATTGCAACCCACTGCGATCACCGTAGACAAGTGCCGCCGCGACCCCTGCAATATCCGGCTCAAGGTATTCATTGACTATTTTGGTCAATTCCGATTGGAGCTGAATAAAAAATATTTCCAATCCGTGACCACTCGATAGAACCCTCAGCCCATCGATATAAACTGCGTTAATAAAAACGCCGTCTTGGTAGTCATCGGTACTATTGACCACATCGGTCACAACCTGAACATTGCAGGATATCTTATCCCCTATCTCAACCGTGGGCGAGCCTGAAATTTTGATAATTTTATTGTTTTGCAATGATTCGCAGGAGGTTATTCGCACTTCAATTTCATTTGTTGAATAGGAAGTGTCTTTATCTCTTACAATTCCGACAAGACTATGGTTGCCGAGCGGAACATCGTCAATATCAGCAATAAATGCATTAAATGTCGTAAGATAAAGTTGTGCGGTCAAAGCAGAGATCGCAATGACCAGTATGGTCAACGAGGTAACCGGTCTACGGGTATACAAAAAAGCTGAGGTTGCAAACAAGAGACCTATCAACATAAACAGGATAAACACGCCGATGTCGGTCAAGATGGCAATCATCAGCGAAAAAAGAAAACTAAACCCAATATAAGCAAGCGGTCTGCGCATGGTATTCCCTACCTGATTTAGGATAAAATCAATCCATTATAAGCGGCAGATCTTGAAGATAGATTATATCATCACGTCCCTGAGCGTCGCCCTCTGCCAGCACAGCGCATCGTCCGCAAACCGTTCCGCCGGCATATATAACCATTTCTTCAAGCGTGTCAAATGTTTTGCCGGTGCTGATTACGTCATCCACCAAAAGAACACGTTTGTCCTTAATAAGCGCGAACTCCTCCTGCCCCATAACAAGCTCTTGTTCTTTGGTGGTGGTTATGCTTTTAACTTTAAAGGACTTAGGCTCTACCATATACAGCTTGGGACCTTTTCTTGCAACAAGATATGGTTTGCCTGATTGTTTTGACATCTCGTAGGCGAGCGGAATACTTTTTGCCTCCGGAGTGATGATAACATCAAAATCCGGGGATTTTTCAATTATCCCTTTTGCCGACGCCACCGTTAATTCCACATCATTAAACATAATAAATCCGGCAATTGATAGGTTGGGCGAAATTCTGCAAATGGGTAGTCGGCGCTTTAATCCGGCAATTTCAATCTCATAATACTGCATTTATCCCTCACTTTTGATAATTCTATAACTTTTGCCAATCGAGCTTTTTCCCGCCTAAAAGATGAAAGTGGAGATGCTCGACCGACTGCCCACCGTAGGCGCCTTTATTTGTCACTAACCGATAACCGTTTTCCATACCCTGTGCATCTGCGACCTGTTTCGCTACCGAAAAAATTCCGGCGGCGATCTCGGGTTGGTTTTCAAGCATCTCTGCATTGTCCATATGCTCTTTAGGCATGATTAAAAAATGAATAGGTGCTATGGGCGAAATGTCCTTGATAACAATAAATCGATCATCTTCAAAAATTTTTTCGCTGTTAATGTTGCCGTTAATAATCTCACAAAAAAGACAGCTCATGTCACCTCTCCTTAGATAAAACTGCTGATATTGTCCATAACATTTTGGGTGCAGGACGGGTCTTTTAATCCGCCCATGGCAAAGTCCGGTTTACCGCCACCACTTCCGCCATATTTTGCGGTTATTGACTTAATTATCGTACCGGCGGAAAAACCGTTGTCAACAGCACCTTTTGAACATGCCGCAACGATAGAGATCTTATCGTCGTTTTGTCCGATAAGAAGAACCACAGCATCGTTGGATTTGTTTTTAAGTTTTGCACTGCATTCTCGTAAAGTTCCTGCATCAACATCCTTTAACAGTCCGGCAAAAAGGGTTATTCCTTTTATATGCGAAGCACTGTTGACTACTGCGGTCAATTGCATTTCCGCCGCGGCATTTTTTAGGGAATTAATGGTAACTTCTTTCTCCTTATTCTCGCTGATAAGGGAGGAAATTCTCGCCGGTAGTTCTATCGGACTGTTGAGTTTAGTAAGCCCTTGACAACGCCCCAGCAGTTCTTCACGCTCGCCAAGGTGGGTCAGAACGCCTATGCCGGTCGTGCCCTCAATTCGACGCACTCCGGCGGCGACCGACCCCTCTGATAAAATTTTAAAACAACCTATCTGCGAGGTATTATTTACATGACATCCACCGCAAAATTCGACGGAATTGCCCGTCACCGAGATCACTCGCACCACATCGCCGTATTTTTCGCCAAAAAGTGCCTGTGCACCGAGGGTTTTTGCCTCCTCAATGGGCAATAAATCTGCTTTGACATCAAGATTATCAAAAATAGCACGATTGACATCCTCTTCGACTTTTTTAATCTCATCGGCTGTCATCTGTGAAAAGTGGGTAAAATCAAATCTGACCCGTGTATCGTCCACGAACGAGCCTGCCTGATGCACGTGGTCACCGAGCGTTTCGATAAGTGCCTTTTGCAGAAGATGTGCCGCGGTGTGATTGCGTTTTATTGCCTCCCGTCGTCGCTTGTTGACCGATGCGGTCAATGCCATCCCCTCAAATATCCGACCCTCAATTAATCGTGCTTTGTGTAGGTACAATCCACCCGAAATCTTGACGGTATCTGTTACCTCAACTTCTACACCGGAGCCGTACAAAATGCCTGTATCACCAACTTCGCCGCCACCCTCGGCATAAAAAGTTGTCTTGTCGAGAATAAAACCTATGTCCTCTTTAGGTTCATCATCGACACTGACCATGTCGGTCAACTGCCCCTCATATGCAATTGCAAGCATCTTCACCTCGGCGGTAAGCTCGCTGTAACCGCAAAACTCGGTTGAGGGCAAATTCTTCTCGGAAAAAATCTCATCCGACCAACTCACACCACCCTGTTTCGCCCTTGCGCTGCGTGCCGTATCCTTTTGAACCTGCAAAAACCTTTTAAACTCCACCTCATCGACATTTAAACCCTGCTCCGACAATATTTCTTTTGTGAGATCAAGGGGAAACCCAAAGGTGTCGCTCAATTTAAAGGCCACATCCCCACCGAGGATATTACCGCCGGATTTAATCACCTTTTCAATCTCGGCAAAAAGCAGTGAAGAGCCGGAGTCGATTGTCTTTGCAAACCGCTCCTCCTCGACAGATATTACCTTTTTTATGTACTGCGCATTCTCATTAAGCTCGGGATAACTTTCGGCGTTGAGCGATATAACAAGTTCGCATAACTGTTGCAAAAAAGCTCCCTTTATACCGAGCAATCGACCGTGTCGAGCCGCACGGCGCAAAAGGCGACGCAAAACATAACCTCGCCCCTCATTGCCGGGGAGCACACCGTCACCCACCAAAAAGACGGTACTACGAATATGATCGGTTATCACTCGAACGGAAATATCCTTTTGTGTATCATTTTTGTATTTATAATTCGAGAGTTGCTCTATCTTTGTGATGATTGCTCGAACGGTATCCACCTCAAAAAGATTGTCGACGCCCTGAATTACACAGGCAAGACGCTCCAACCCCATGCCGGTGTCGATGTTGCCATGCTCCATCTTCTCATAATTGCCCTTACCGTCCGAGATATACTGGGTGAAAACAAGATTCCAAATTTCAATATACCTATCACATTCACACCCAACCTTGCAGTCGGGGGAGCCACAGCCATATGTTTCTCCCCTGTCAAAATAAATCTCACTACACGGACCGCATGGACCTGCGCCTATCTCCCAAAAATTATCCTCCTTACCAAAACGCACCATGTGACTTTCGGGGATGTTTAGCTCCGTTGTCCAGATTTCATATGCCTCATCATCTTCGAGATAGACCGAAAAATAAAGCAAATCAAGGGGGATTTCAAGCTCCTTTGTCAAAAATTCAAGAGCATAACCCATCGCCTCCCTCTTAAAGTATGAGGCAAAGGAAAAGTTGCCGAGCATCTCAAAAAAAGTGCCGTGACGCGAGGTTATCCCCACCCTCTCGATATCGGGAGTGCGGATGCATTTTTGGCAGGACGTAGCTACATCCCCCGGGACCCGCTCCTGCCCGAGAAAGTACTTTTTTAGCGGAGCCATACCGGAATTTATCAATAACAAACTTTTGTCCTGCGCCGGGACGAGAGAAAAACTGTTAAAACGGTGGTGCCCGCGCTGTTCAAAATAACCTAAAAACCGCTCACGCAGTTCATTTAAACCAATCCATTGCATTATAGTGTTTATTCCTTTCAATAGGGAAATTCCAACGCTATAATTATATTACGTTTGTTTTGTTTTGTCAACTTTTATACTGTCTGCCCGAGTTTTAGAGAATTTTTTGTAAAACATCGTACCCGCATAGGTTGAACCGCCGGCAAAAGCTGCAATCGATATATAGCTGAATATAACGCTCTCCTCCGGTTTTGTTTCCTCACTTAAAAGCAAACTGGTGTTCTCCACTTCATCTGCGACGGACTCATCGAGTTTAACTCTTGTGCTGTTCTGTGCCTGCAAAACATTGATGGAAAACTCCTCCGATAAACTCTTCTTATTTGTCTGTGAGTTCTCGTAAGAAACCGTAATTACACCGTCAAACGTCCCTAAACTATCCGGTGTTAACTTTATCTCAATTTTTTTCTCGGTGCCGGCATCAAGATTTCCCACCCACATAAATAAATCTTCCTGCGAATTTCCAGTATCAACCGTGATGGCTACATTATTCACGCTTGAATTGCTTTTATTTAAAAGCGATACGACCATTTCACCATCGTTACCCAACTCAATAAATTCCGGCAGAGTGATGGCGGAGATAGAAAACCGCTCTCGTTCCACGATTGAGAGCATTATCTCATGCGTGTGAGAGACGTCGTCGAGGTCGCCCTCCTCGTCACGATAATAACCTTCATAAATAATTTTCACGGTCACTGTCTGCGGTTTTTCCCCCGGTCTTATCTTGAGGTTAAAGACGGTGTTTATTTCACCACCCTTTGCGACCGCGTCAACATGTTGGCTTGGCATAGTGCCGGGATTGAGCGATATTTCTTCCGGCAGATCGAGTGTGATTGTCACATTTTCAAGCCCAAAATATGTGCTTAGGTTTTTTGATACAACACTGAGGGTGAAAGACTCGCCTGCAATTAGGCTCTCCCCACCCATATCGATGCTCTGCAACAATACTATTGGAGGTGATTGTGGCAACACCTCTTCAACTATCGGAGTATTGTCGCTATCATCGTCAACGTTGATATTGTCGTCATCATCACTGGTATCATCGTTGTCAGCGGTGTCATCTTTATCGTCGATGTCATCAGTGCTATTGTCTTTATTATCTGTGTCATTGTCGGCATTATTGTTGGTGTCGTTGTCGGTGTTGTTGTTTGTGTCATTGTCGGTGTTGTTGTCGGTATTATCATCATTATCCGGCTCTTCATAGGGCACGGCTATGTCGAGGGTGTAGTCTAATATAATGTCATCAATGTCTTGTATATGGATACCACCGTCATAAACATAATAATATTTAAGTTTGATTGTATTGCCGGAGCCGCTGTATTCAAGTGGAATAGATACAATACAGGTGTGTAAATTCCTATCATAAATTCCAAATTCACCGGTGACAATTTGCTCATCCCCTACTATGGTAAAGGCGTTTTCATCGGTATTTCCCTCTATCATTAAGTTAGGTTTAGAGGACAAAATATCCCTCGGCAGTTGACGTTTGTCTATTAAAACAATATTTAAATAAAATTTATCTCCTTTTTCAATTTTGGTCAACTCCACTATCTCGTTAGGGAGTGAATACTCCGGAGGGTCGGTAGGGAGATATTGATATATTTCTAAATTATCGGTGAGTTTTGTCTCGGTGATATAATATTCGCTGTAATCATACTCCGGCGTCACCTGTTGAGCCGATACAATGGTGGTGGTAACCATTAAAATAATACATGGAAAACAAAGATACAGTAAAACCTTCATAGTACAATCACTCCTCTCAATAATCATGAAATATGTTCTACTATTAACAAAAAGTACTCATAGTTAGTTAAAAATTTAACTAATATGCACTTGTTTGTCGTAACAGTATTATAAATCAATTCTTTGCTTTTTGCAATTACTAAAGTACATTTTCCTGAATTTTTGTATGATTGCATTATAAATTGCATCAAATTTCTACATATTAATGCATAGAATTTCGAAATTTCTGTCTTTTGCACATAATTCATTGCAAATACTGGTAATGTTTAACAAATATTGATTGAAGGTATTGTATTTTCTATTATAATATGTTAAAATTTAGACAATAAAGATGAGGTTGGTCATGAAAAAGATACAGAAAATATTGTTGGCTAAACCTGCCACACTTTGCGTCGAAACAATAATAAAGTTGTTTGACAGGGTAAAAATCGACGTCTATGCCGTTGAAGCGGATGGTTTTATTTTGCTTGAACACCTTCATAATGAGATTTATGATGCTGTTCTAACCGATGTTTTTATCTCTGGTATGGACGCAGTGGAGCTCAAACGACGATATGAATTGTCAGGTTTTAGCGATGTTAAATTTTTCGGAATTCTTCCGGAGATTAACCCTCATATCGAGGCTACGCTGATTAGAAACGACTTTGACCACTATTTTGTCAAACCAAAGGACGAGGAGGTTATATTTAATTCTATTTTTGAGATTTCTTCCTGCTTTAGAACTGACAATATTCGTCTTTTGCGTGATGAATTGTTGGTCACAAAATATCTGCAAGAGCTGTCTTTCTCCCCGGATTATCAAGGTTATTCCTGTCTTAAAAAGGCAATTCTAATATATGTTCGTGGCGGTACATCTCAAATATCCATTACAAAAGAGATATATCCCGAAATCGCAAAGGAGGTTAAACTCAGCGCACCCTGTATTGAAAAGATTGTTCGAAACGCCATTGAATCCGCATGGAATAACGCATCTTTAAAAAATCAGATGTATTATTTCGGTTACGACCGTACTACAAGAAAGCGCCCGTCAAACATGAAAATGGTCGCAACTCTTGCAAATCATATGTGGCTGGAGCTTAGGGGTGAGCGTCTGGGATAAAGTTTTTCTTTAACACAAACTGAATAAGCATCTATTGTAAATTACGTTTTTCTAAACGCAGTCTTTTTAGATTGCGTTTTTTTATTTATCCCATCCATAGTCAATTAATTTGAAAAATGCTACAAGATTGCCGAGCGCGCCTCTCGCGGTCGGTATATTGCAAACCTAATCACAGTATTGCGCGAACTTGCCACCCAGAACCGACACCAATCAAAGTACAATCGGCGAACAGCCGATACCAAAAAAACCGCGCGAAACTACGTTCACCGATTGACGACAACGCAGATAGACGGAATTCATGCCGGGAAGATGTAGTGTTTTTTAAGTTAATTGAATGTATTACACACACTGACAAGATTTTTATTTCTGCTTTGATATACTTGTTTTATATCTATAAGTGCTGTTGACAAAAACGACGCTACAGTACCAAAACTCAAGGGAAAACTATTGAAAACAATTATATATTTAGACATGCTTTTTTTGCAAGGTGTGATTATCAACTATATTCTATTACTTTGCACCGCACAGTTAGCCGAAATTAAATTCAAACGTCGAAGATTGATAATAGCGGCGATGCTCGGCGGTGTTGCCTCATTCATGATATTTTTGCCCTCTCCCCCCTTATTATTGCAGCTGCTGATAAAATTTTCGATAACCGCACTTATTATCATTGTCGCATTTAAATCAAATCGAAAAGGTTATCTAAAAATTTTCTTGTGGTACATACTTTTTAACTGCCTGTTGGCTGGGCTTTTGCTGTTATTTAGGTTTGCAGGGGGTGAATATACCGACAATAACCTTCAGGTATATTTCGATATATCGGCTTTTATGTTGATTGCAACGACCGCATTTTTATACCTTGTCGTCAATATTATAAAAAGAATTTTCTCCTCCCATGACACCGATGTGCTGGAAATGCAGTTTTGTTATCAAGAGCTTATTTTTAAGGCTCACGGCAGATATGACAGTGGTTTTGCTGCACGAGATATACTTCAAAATGCACCGCTGATATTGATGGGATATAGGAACAATAAGCAAAATCTACCGGACGAGCTGGTGCTGTCACTTGAGACATATTTTACAACCGGTATGCCGAGCAATAAACTATCGGTTTTGCCGCTCACAGGGGTCGGAGGGTCGGAATTGACAGCGACGTTATATCCGGTGACCGTAGTGGTCAACGAAAAAAAGACAGAGAATGTCAAGCTCTGTTTTTCAAAAAATGCGATAAACTTGGGAGGGGCGTCCTGCCTTATCTCAAAGGAATTTATGGAGGTTTTAAATCATGCTCACAAAGCTGTTGTCACTGAGTAAAAACATAGTAAAAAAATCGGTCTATACATTGCAGGCAGAACAGTATATATACTATATTAACGGGCCGGAAAAATTGCTCCCACCGCTGAGCAAGGAGGAGGAACGCGTTGTTTTCGCCGGTTTAAAACGCGGTGAGCCGTCCTGCCGCGATCTATTAATTATCCACAATCTGCGGTTGGTGGTCTATATCTCGAAAAAATTCGATCAGAGTGGAAATGTAGTGGAAGATCTCATCTCGATAGGAACGATAGGTCTTATCAAAGCGGTATCGAGCTTTAACCCGGATAAAAACATTAAGTTTGCAACGTATGCAACGCGCTGTATTGAAAATGAGATATTGATGTACCTGCGCAAAATCGGCAACCGAAAGCTGGAAACCTCCATAGATGAAGCGCTTAACATCGATGCGGACGGTAATGAACTGCGGCTCGCCGATGTGCTTATCACTGAACAGGACATTGTGGGCAAGCAGCTGGAAACCGCCGATGAAAAAAATACACTCCTACTCGCTGTCAAAAGATTGCCGGAAAAGGAGCGTACTATTATTGAAATGCGTTTCGGTCTTTTTGGTCATGAGGAAAAAACACAAAAAGAGGTCGCCGACCAACTTGGCATATCTCAAAGCTATATTTCAAGACTTGAAAAAAAGATAATTAAAAATCTACGCGATGAACTTGAGCAGTTGGCTTGACATTTTAGTAAAATTTAGGTATTATATAATCAAAAGATAAAATAATAATATGGAAACGAATTATGAGTGAAGAGTACACCCCCGATCTTGTGACCCTTATGGACGATGAGGGGAACGAGTATGAATTTGAGATCATCGCCCAACTTGAACACAACGACAACGATTATGTCGCGGTTATCCCCTTTGACGAGGAGGACGAGCCGGAGGACGAGGAGATTGCATTTATGATCATGCGCTCCACCATCGTCGATGGTGAGGAATTTATGGATCTTGTCGAGGACGAAAGAGAGCTTAATACCCTTGTTGAAATGTTTGAAAACATTTTGTCGGAGGAGTATGACATAGCCGATGATACCGAGGAATAATAAGAACTTTTAGCCCAAAAAATAAAACTGCTTTGCACGAATTGATGCACCGATTATAATCCTACAAGTTATTTAAATGGGGGCTTTGGTCGCTACACGGATTGCAGACCTCCCGCTACGGCGGAAGAAGGGAGCGCGAAATGTATCGCCTGGCATACCCACCCTGCAACATGCGGGTTGTAACTGTCGGTGCAGACGGCATAGCGGTTTTTTGTTTATTTTTCATATTTCGTACAATAATATAGGTATAACTATATTATTTTATGAGGTATATATGCGACTTTTGGTCGGGGATAAGCTCCCTAACTTCCGATACGATACACCACTCACCGCCGACAATGAGCTGTACGAAACAATAGGCTCGCAGTGTGCCACAATACTGTTTTTGCGTGATTCCGATTGCCTTTTCACCGCCTATCATCTTGAACATCTGCGACGAAATCATCGATATTTTAAAAGTGGAAATCGAAAACTTATCTGTGTAGTGCAAGGAAAACCGGAGGAATTTTGTGGCTATAATCATTTTGATTTCCCCTTAATTTGTGATGCGGAGTCGGTTTTGTACCGTGCCTTTGACCTGCCCAAGGCAATGTTTGCACTTTCACTGCTGTCCATTGAGGCACTGCGTATTATTGAGGGTGCAAAAAAACACTCCATCAAGTTCGAGCGTTCCTTGAAAGAGAATGTTCAACTCCCGGTGACCATACTGGTCAATCAGGATAAAACTATAGAATATATCTATAAATCACAAAGTTTAACCGACATACCCTCACTGCTCACCTTACTCGGTGGTGGGGTTAAAAATCGTGTGGTTTAGTTATTTTTGGAGGTGATAAACCTCCTTATTCGGTAGTCTATGTAAACAAAAATTCCGCAGAACATACTCCACTCATTTTTTATGTAACAGAGTAAATTTTTCGCCTTAAAAGGATATTTTTTTGTACTTTTAAGTAGCGATAACCCCTCGTTCATGCCCTGAACAAAGGGTCTGCCATAACCCCTTATATGGAAAAAAACCACCTTGATAAGATATCCCAATATAAGATAAGGGAGATTGATTAATAAAAAGAAAAGCGGCAAATTTTTGTATGGTAATAAAACATTATTGCGACCGCTCTGAACCGATTTAAAATCATTGTATTTGCTACCGGTCGTCGCACTGCAGATGTGGGAGCAGATAGCGGTGGGGCAAAATACATTTCTATAACCGGCACATCTGGCGCGCCAACCGATATCTACATCCTCAAGATACGCAAAAAAAGTTTCGTCAAACAGCCCTATTTCCTCTAAAATAGAGCGTCTGTATAGCGCGGCGCCGCCGCACGCGGTGAACACGTCACACTCTTTTGTGTATCGTGAGGCTAACAGCCCGTCGCCCCTTTTGCACGCCCAACCGAATAGATTAACATAATCACCGGCATCATCGCACAGGTTGTTGTCCTTGTGTTGCAACATAAAGCTTGACACCGAAAAGATGTCCTCCGACGTGTCCATGGTTTTTATAAGCTCACTTAACCAGTGCTCTTTTGCGAATGCGTCGTTGTTAAAGAGGGCAACATACTCCCCTTTTGTCTGCATGATGCCGAGATTTACCGCACGAGAAAAACCTGTGTTTTTATCGAGGTATATCCCTCGGACACCCTCATCTGCAAAACTCTCGATTATTTCACGACTTTTGTCGATACTGCCGTTATCAACCACCACAATTTCAATGTCTTTACAGCTCCCCTCGAGTACCGAGCGAATGCTGTCACCTAACCATTTTTCTCCGTTTAGGTTCGGAATGACCACCGCGGTCATTAAAACCCAAAGTAGAGATAGGGCACGTCCATGTATGCACTATAACTCAAAAATGAAATGATGAACACAACCAATGATATTATACATAACACAATCCCAATGCTTAACCAGATTAATGCCGCACGCGCAAAGTTTCGGCTGTTGGGGTTTAACTTTTCGGAAAAGCTCCAGCTTAGCAGCATCACTATATTTAAACCCGGGACTAACATAGCGAGTATCATAAAGAAAAATGTGGAGGTTTTTATTATCTTTTCAGGGTTTGCGGATAAAATATCTTTATTTAAATCACCGGAATAATGACTATAGCTTACAACCTCATCAACCTTATCTGTGTCTGATATATCCTCCTGTGCGGTTATCTCCTTTTCTTCCTGTGGCAAAATAACCTCCGGCTCTATTAATTCATCAACCGGCAAGGAGAGGATTGAATTGTCGTTGACCACCTCGGTCAATATATCGTCACTCTCTTCCTCTTGATTGACCACACCGGTCAACAACTCATTTGTGTTTGTTGCATTTCCACAAAAACCGCAAAAGGCTGCATCGTCCGGCAACTCCTTGTTGCACTTTTCACATAACATCAATCTATCTCCAACACTATTATTTATACATTTTATCATATTATAATAATAAATGCAAACAATTCGACCATTTTTCACTTATTTTTCAATAATATTACAACCTTATAGCTATATCGGCAATAACTGAGATGGATTTTATATCGCTCAAATTTACCGAGACTTCTTTTTGTAGCCCAAATATATCGGCCTCTCGCTCAATACTGATGAGCAATATCTCGCATATCC
Organism: uncultured Oscillospiraceae bacterium; assembly: GCA_964369965.1. Classification (GTDB taxonomy): domain Bacteria; phylum Bacillota; class Clostridia; order Oscillospirales; family Ruminococcaceae; genus CAYJBH01. The sequence continues at coordinate 123,962 of CAYJGF010000002.1, read as the reverse complement.
TGTCTGTCAGCTCTTTTTTCATCGCTTCTAACTTTTCTTTATCCAGTCTCCCCTCCGCTGTCCCTGCTATCGTTACCACTAAATTATCACCGTCAAGTTCAAAACTGCCGTTTGCGCCGGAGAGTTCCGAGACAAACTGCGCTCCATCATAATCGTACTCTACAGCCAATCTTTTTCTATCGCCCGACAGTGCGGCATACATCTCAAGTTGTTTATCGTCAAGGGTATTTATCCGCTCCCCCTCCTTATAAAGTGCGGCGGAGTCCGCGACAATTCCGCTGTCATCAAAGAGATCTATTATCGGGAACACGCCCTCAACTTTACCCCCTGTGATGTTTATATCATAGACTCTTTTGGTCACCGTTCGCGAATCTCTGCTCTGTTTTAGCACTGCATCTGCGGCATCCATAAGCTCATTCTCATGGTCAATCATGTCATCCGGGGTGTGTTCACTCAGAAAAAAATAACTTTTTCCGCTGGATAGGCGCGCATCATACATCTGGGTTAACATATCGGAAAAATTTTGATTTGATAGATTGTCACCCAATAATATGACCTCATTGATCCCCATATACAACTCACCGTTGACCTGTTTTGAGGCCTCAAAAAGTGCTGATGATATGCTCTCCCCCTCTCCACTGATAAGGGATGTTACCGGTTCATCCTTACCGTATTCTGTCACCACCAATATCGAAACCGTGTATTGACCATCCCAGTCAATGTATGTCATTGTTACCGCCGCACGTTCCCTTAGCTCCTGCCCGGAACAGCCTGTCAATATAACACATGATATTATCACCGACACTAATGATGTTCTCTTTTTAAATAATGATATTAGCAAAAGCAACAATGAAATCATAGCAAAAAGTGTTATCATGTTGTCATTTGAGCTATTATATGAGAAAATTGTTATAAGAAAGCTCAAACCCATCACTACGTAGAACACCTTTCGCTTAAGCATAAATGATAATGATGTGCTAAAAACGCACATCTTTATCATTCCTGCAAGAAACAAAATGATTCTTATTACCACATCTAATCGACGGAAAATTGAAAATTCGGCGACCACCGCGAGTGTATGCAACGGAATTGTGAAAAACGGGGAGTCACTTTTTAATATTGCCTCCACCGCTAGACCGCAGAGGACCACCACCACAAGTACCGATAATAATAATACCGCAACGCGTGAAATTTTAAGCTCGTTTTGACGATTGAACATCACAAATGCCGGTACTAACGCGATGCTTGAAATAGCGTCCAAAAACATATTGTCGGTTTCAATATTTGTAAAAATATCAATGTTTGCGATATCTATGCTTTGCAGATTGAACAATAGCACCGTAATAATAAAAAACATCAGCATGAAACTAATAAACATGCCGGCGGTTTTGACGGAACTGCAGTCCAACATGCCGGCATAAAGCGCCACAACAAACATAATTGCGGAAAAAAACAAAATATTTATACGCTCGTTGCTGACGGTGTTATAAAATTCAACCGCCTCAATGACCGTTGTCGCAAGACCTAATCCGAAAATTATACACCACATGACCCTGCGAATCCCCGTAGGGTTTTGATAGTCAAATTTTGCAAGCGGAATTAGCAGTAAAAACACCACAACGAGCGGTAGCGCTGTATTAATCAACAGTTGTATGGTGGAACTGCCGACATGCGGCCTTATAAGTTGCCCGGATAACAATACCACGAAAAACAGCCCGTAAAATCCGCTTTTTGTTGCCTGCATCTCACTCTCCTTATTTATTTATCCTCATTTTTCGGGTCAACATCCATATAACGACTGATGTTGAATTTATCACCTTTTCTACTTTGCGTGCGGACAAGTCCATCGGCAAACGCATCGTCGCCCACCGGCAATAACGGACGTGTGAACGGTATCCCGAAGGATCGCACACCGCTGATATTTAATAGCATTATCGCAAAAACACCGGCAACAAGCAACGCCCCACCTATACCTGCCGAAATGATAAAGATAATTCTGAAAATTATTATGGGCTCATAGAGTGATGGGGTAACAAACGCCGCAAGCGCCGAAAAAGCGATGACAATCAATATAGGTGCGGACAAAATCCCCATCTGAACCGCCGCATCACCGACAATAAGCGCCGAGACAAGGCTGACGGAGCTGCCTATCTGTTTCGGCAGGCGAAGCCCTGCCTCACGAACTATCTCAAGCAATAGCGTGACGATGACCGCCTCGGCAAAAAGTGGGAGCGGTGTGCTCTGCTCCGCGTATGCAATTTTGTACATCAGCTGCGTCGGGAGTACCTCCGGCGTATAGTTGACCATCGCTATAAACATTCCCGGCAACAATACCGCAAGGAAAAAGGACAGGAATTTTAATAGTCGAATAAAGCTGGAAAAATAAGGGCGTGAGGCATAATCATCAAGGCTTTGAAAGTTCTCGGAAAAAAGATAGGGGTATATAAGTGCAAACGGACTGCCGGTGACCATGACTATTATCTTACCTTCGCATAGTTTTGCCGCCGCCGTCGCCGGTCGCTCGGTGCTCCCCGTCGCGGAAAAAAGTGAGAGCTGTTTTTTTTGTATAAACGGCGCAATATAGCCGGAGTCAAACACCATAGGGAGATCCACCGACTTTATCCTCTCGCGCACGGCATCGACAAGCTCCTGCGAGACCTGCCCTTTATGATATCCGAGCAGGAACTCATTGTCGTTCACCCCGCCGAGAAAACCGGTTTCAAATGTCAGTTCCGGTGAGCGGATAAACTGCCGCAACAACGCCATATTAACGCGCAAATTTTGAGAAAAGCCGAGTTTAGAGCCCTTTATATTCCCCTCGCCCGACACCTCGGTCACGGTATTGCCGGGCGGTGCTTGTATGCCGACCCCGAGCAATATGTCGCACCCCTCGACATAGATCACTGCAAAACCTGCGAGCATCAGGATGTCAACCTCCTCCGGCGTTTTGGCGACAAGTTGGCAGATGGGGATTGAGTTGAGACTGTTGATATAATCAAACAACTGCCCGGGGGTCATGTCACTTTTTTCCACCTCCGCAAGGCGAGACAACAAAATCAGCGACAATTGAACATCACTTGTTATATTATCCACCTTGACAATGGCGATATTAACGCCCGCAACCTTTTGAAGCAACACATAGATATCACGACTATGTGAATATTTATCCCTCATCTCCTGCCGAAACTGCTCCACCGTCTTATGCATGACTTTGCCTCCGTCACAAGTAAATATATGATGGGGGGTGCCCGAAAACAAAGAGTTTGCAAAAGCTAAAGCAAAATTTTTGTCAGATTAAACAAAAACCGCAGGCAATACTTTGTGTATTAACGAGGATTTTGTGACATATGACGGAAATTCTGCCGACGCCTTTTGTAAAATCGACTTTTGGGGCATCCCCTTGTATATAGTATCGCATATTTACCAATAATTAATACACAATAAATTGAGGAGATTGAAGCGATATGCTGTTAATGGTTGTTCGCACGACTATTATCTATGTTTTTGTTCTGTTTATAATGCGATTTATGGGCAAACGTCAGCTCGGTGAATTGCAGGCGTCAGAACTTGTCAGCACCATGATTATATCTAACTTAGCCTCCGTATCTATCGAACAACAGAGCATACCTATTCTTGTCGGAATAATACCGGTGGTGCTTATTGCCTCACTGGAGATTATTATTTCCGGCATTACGGTCAAAAATGCTAAATTTGAGCGTTTTATCGAAGGGCAACCTAAAATTGTAATTCATAACGGTCGGTTTGTCCAGTCCACACTGTCACTGTTGCGTTTCACCGTCACCGAGGTGCTCTGTGCGCTACGCGATAAAAACATCTTTGACCCGAGCGTCGTCTCCCTCGCATTCATTGAGCCAAACGGCAATCTCTCGGCGTATTCTTTGGAGCACGGGCCTGATTCCCCGAGCGACCCACCGCCGGCAACGGTCGTTGTGGACGGAATTATTATTGAGGATGCCCTTAAAATCTGCCACAAATCAAAAGATTGGCTTTTGGATTATTTAAAAGTCTATTCTATAGGTATTAAGGAGGTGATGCTGATGCTTGTTTACAATGACGGACGGGTGCGGATTGAAAAATATGACAACAAAAAAAAGAGATTTAATAGATGAAAAGAATATATTTTGCCTCATTTTTGGTTGCAATCACACTGTTAGTAGTAGGGCTATCACAGCTTTATATCTATCAATCGCTAACCATGATGATGGAGCCGATAGTTATGATGGAAAATGACGTCGGTGATATCCGTGAAAATGCACAAAAATTAATAACCACCTATGCCGAGCGGCAGAGATGGTTATTGCTGATTGTGGATAATAATGTGATTTTGCCGATTGGAGTCTCCATTTCAATTATTGATATCGAGGCGGACCCAAACGACATTTATCTACATTCAAGGCACGCAAAAGCGGAGATAGAGCGCAGTATGTCGTTACTTTTTGCCCCTTTTTGATCGCTCCCCGAGCAGGTCGGTCAACTCCTGCATAAAACTGTCAAGGTCGCCAAACTGGCGATAAACCGATGCAAAGCGCACATATGCAACCTCATCGATACCACGCAGTTGCTCCATGCAAAGCTCCCCGATATACAGTGATGTGATCTCACGTTTTAATGAATTGTTAATATTTTGCTCTATTCTATCTACCGCCTGCTCCAGCTGATCCAGCGATACGGGGCGCTTTTCACACGCCCTGAGCAGACCGTTCAAAACCTTTTGGCGATTAAAAGCCTCACGCGAGCCGTCCTTTTTCTCTATCATAACCGGCACGGTCTCAACTATCTCGTATGTTGTGAATCGCTTTTCACACTCGGTACATTCACGACGTCGGCGAATTCGCACACCACCGTCCGCAGGGCGACTGTCCAGAACTTTTGTGTCATCCGCTGTACAAAAAGGACATTTCATGTTTATACTTCCTTTCCCATTTCATTACTTTACATATCATTTACTTTATTATATAATATATTTATGTAAAAGAAAAGAGGAAAATGAAAAAATTTGTAATATCCAATACCGAAAATGGGATGCGCCTGCTACGATTAGTGCAGTTGCTCACCTTTAACATGCCAAAATCACTGTTATATAAAAGTTTTCGCACCGGTCGTGTAAAGGTCAATGATAAAAAACAAAAAGAGGACTATCGAGTCACCACCGGCGAGGTTATTTCACTCTATATAAACGATGAATTTTTTGAGGGTCAAAAGTATCATATGGCAAACGGTGCGAGTGGATTTAAGATAATACATATAGATGACTGTGTCGCCATAGTGGAAAAAGAGGCAGGGGTGCTCTGCCACAGTGACGAAACCGGTGACGCAAACCTTTTGGACGGATTTATCAATAAATACGGCAGCGGCACATTTCGCCCCTGTCTTATCAATCGGTTGGACCGTGGCACCGAGGGGCTGGTAGTTATCGCAAGGACGCATGATGCCGCGGAATATCTGTCGGAGTGTATGAGGGAGCGCCGGATAATAAAGCAATATTTGACCGTATCGACCGCTGCGGTCAATGGCGTGATCAAAACAGGGTACAGGCGAAACAACAAATTGACCGAGGTGGTCAAGGGTGATGATATGATAAGTGAATATAAGGTTTTATCCTCGAAAGGTGAATATCATCTTTTGGAGGTGATACTGCATACCGGCAAAACACACCAGATAAGGGCACAGCTCGCCTCCAAGGGTGCACATATTGTAGGTGATCGAAAATACTCATCGTCGACCGGTATGGTCAACGGGATAAAAAATCAACTTTTATGTGCATATAGTCTTGAATTCATCGGGGAGTATCCCGACATATTATGTGGAATTGCAGGCAAAAAATTCACCGCTTTAAATTGTTCGCCTTTAAAATTTTTTAATCAAATAGGCTAAGTTGGCTTGATTTTGGCAGGTGTGAGAGCGCGCCGACCTCGTCAAGGGCGCTCACCACCGTCGACGAGAGTTTTGCCTCGTTTGCAAGCTCTTCCACCGACAAAAAGTTGTCGCGCTCGGCACATACACGATATAGCTCGCTTGCGGCGGTGGCACCGACACCGTTTAAAGCGATGTAGGGCAGGCGAATTTTCCCCTCCTCGATAGAGTATCTTGTCGCATGACTTTTATGCAATTCTATCGGCAAAAACTCAAAACCTCGAAATAACATTTCACGTATGCTCTGCAACATGGTGAACAGCTCCGCGTCCTTTGCCTTGCGCTCCTGCTCAATCTTTCGGCGCAGTTCTTCATATCGGCGCAGTGTGACCTCTTTTCCGCCGACCGCCGATTCATAGTCAAAAATTTCCGCCGCCTTGACGGTGAAACTCACCGAATAATACTCCAGTGGATGATAAATTTTAAACCACATCAACCGCACCGCGGCTATGAGATACGCCACCGCGTGGGCTTTAGGGAACATGTACTGAATTTTTTTACAACTTTCAATATACCAATCCTCAACACCACAAGAGCGCATCATGCTCTCTATTTCGGGTGTGAAAAACTTTTTAGCGTTGCCCTTTCGCGTCCACTCCATTATTTTGAACGCCATCGCCTTGTCGACACCTTTACGGATAAGTTCGGTCATAATGCTGTCACGCGTCCCGATAACATCCGAAATGGTGCAGACGTTATTTTTTATCAAATCCTCCGCGTTGCCGTTCCAAACATCGGTACCGTGTGATAATCCCGATATCTGTATAAGGTCGCTAAAACTCATCGGCTGGGCATCAATCAGCATGTTGCGCACAAAATTTGTACCAAGCTCCGGTATGCCGAATGTTCCGGTTTTGCTATCGATCTCCTTTTCCTTTACCCCGAGCTCGCTCGGTGACAATAACAGCGAAATAACGCGTGGGTCGTTCATCGGCACATCCTCGATGGCAATTCCGGTCATGTCGCCGAGGTGCTTGAAGATGGTCGGCATGTCATGGCCGAGAATGTCCAGTTTCAATATGGTGTCATGCAGGTATTTAAACTCAAAATGGGTGGTAATAACGCCCTTTGCCTTGCTGTCGGATGGGTATTGGACCGGCGTAAAATCCTCCACCTCGAACTCACTCGGCACCACAACCATGCCACCGGGGTGCTGTCCCGTTGTTTTTTTAACATCGACACACCCTTTGCAAAGGCGCAATTCCTCCGCCTTACTGACCACAAGACTGCGCTCCTCCAAATATTTTTTAACATAGCCGAACGCCGTTTTTTCCTGCAACATAGATATGGTACCGGCTTTAAAAACATACTTGCTACCAAAAAGTTCCTCGGTGTATTTGTGGGCAAACTCTTGATATTCACCGGAAAAATTGAGGTCAATATCCGGTGCCTTATCTCCATCAAAGCCTAAAAAAGTCTCAAAAGGTATCTCATGACCGTCGCCATATAGCTCACTGTCACAGTTTGGGCATTTTTTTGACGGCAGGTCAAAACCGGAATGTGCCTCGTTATCGAGCTCATAATAGTAGCATTTTCGGCAGATATAGTGGGGTGTGAGCGGATTAACTTCCGATATGCCGGAGAAAAAGGCGACTGCCGACGATCCGACAGAGCCACGCGAGCCGACAAGATATCCATTGTCGACCGAGTTTTTGACTAACTTTTGAGATATTACATACAGTCCGGCAAAACCGTGCTTTATTATGCTGTCCAGCTCACGGTCGATGCGCTCCTTTATATTTTCCGGCAACGGGTCGCCATAAATTGCCGTTGCACCGTCCATGGTCAGACGGACGATGTCCTCCTGCGCACCCTCGACCACCGGGGTATATGTGCCTTTGGGTATAGCGCGCAGCTCCTCGGTGGACTCCACCAATCTGTTCGGGTTTTCCACGACAATTTCAAACGCCGTCTCATCATCTAAAAAGTCAAATTCGGCGAGCATCTCATCGGTGGTGCGGTAGTAGAGCGGCGGTTGCATGTCCGCGTCTTTATACATAGCCGCAGTCAGAACTGTGCGATAGATGGAATCCTGTTTTGTGGCGAAATGCACGTCACCTGTCGCAATGACCGGTATGGTCAATTCTTTGCCGAGGCTTATTATTGTCCTCACATGCTCCTTTAATATATCGACGCTTTCAATGGTTCCGTTTCGGAGCATGAACTCGTTGTTCATCAGTGGTTGCACCTCCAAAAAATCATAGTAGGAGGCAACTTCAAGCAGTTTTGAGTAGGGAACGCCGTCTAAAATCGCGCGATAAAGCTCCCCTGCCTCACAGGCGGAGCCGACTATAAGCCCCTCTCGGTGCTGGTCTAACAGCCATTTCGGTATCCTCGGGCGCTTGTGAAAATGGTCGAGATGACTTCTCGATACAATTTTGTAGAGGTTTTTAAGCCCTGCTTTTGTCTTAGCAATCAAAATGATATGCCTTGGTTTGTCGGTCGGGGTCTCGGACTGCTCCCTTGTGAGCTCACTCGGGATAAAATACCCCTCTATTCCGTATATCAGCTTAAAATCGACTCCGGATTTTTTCAGCTTGTCCACCTCGGTCATCGCCTGTGGGAATGCCTGACAGTTACCGTGGTCGGTGATGGCAACGGCGGTATGCCCTATGGATGAGGCAAGTTTGATTAAATCTTTGGGGGAAATCAGCGCGTCAAGAGAGCTCATTTTGGTATGCAGATGCAGTTCAACACGTTTTTTTTCCGCTGTGTCGATGCGCTTTTTTCGCTTTACCTTTACGATATCAAGCGGAAAAAGGATGTAATCCTTTTCATACCGCTCATCAAAACTGCAATCCCCCTTGACAAACACGGTGTCCCCTATCGAGATATTTGGGAGGGTTTTGTTGTTGTTGGCGATAATTTTGAGCTTACAACTTCCACTGCCGTCGGTGATGTATATCGACATGATGGTTTTAAAGCCCTCACGTAGGTCAATCTCAAACACGTCGCCGTACACCATCATCTTGCCTATCTGCTCACCGACTTTTGCGAGGGGGAGGATATTTTTCGGATCGAACATACGACCCAATAATACCTCACACTCCGGTGATTCAAGTAGAAGACCCTCTATCTCGGGCAGTTTAATGCTTTTGGAATTTCTGCGTTTAGGCGGCATAGGCTTTTTGACCGCATCGGTCAAAGGTGGTGTCGGTGACTTTTCAGGGGGTGGATCACCCCATGGAGGGGGATCGTCGGTGGAGGGTTTTATATTTATTGGGGCTTGGGATCTCTTTTGAGGATTAAAACTATCACTGACAAGATGTCGTTTAGTGGCACCATCAACCTCCAAATTGACGGTTGGCAGCCACGAGGTTTTGCCCTCGATAAGTTCGGCAAGTCGCTCACAAAGGTTTTGATTGTGGAGCAATCGAGTCTCGGTGGCGCTGAAAACGGTGATGCTATCACCCTCTAAGTGTGGTAGTTTTGCAGATAAAAACCCGTTTATAGCAACACCTGCCGCCGCCAACTCCTCACAGAATATCAATACCGCCTGTGGTGTGACTGCCTCCTTCGGGAGGGTGTTGCTAACATTGAGTTTCAGCCCGTTAAAGGCAGGCTCCAACGCCTTTTTGGTGGCAGAAATCAGACCGACGGTCATAGGGTCGGGGGTGAAAATATGTAGGTTAACGGTGCCGGTCTTGTTGTCGACCGATACACGGTTGAGGATCCCATGCCTTAGTTGCTCCGACAATCTTTCGTCCAAATAGTCATCGAAAACATCACAAAAAAACTTATGATACCCCTGCAAATCTTAAAACCTCCGCAATAAATTCCTCGGTGAAATCACCCTTTAGCGTGCGAACACGCGCTCCTTTTTTAAATAGTATGGCACTATCCTTGCCGCCGGCAATACCTATGTCGGCGTCCTTTGCCTCACCCGGTCCGTTTACGATACATCCCATCACAGCGACCTTTATCGGTTTTTTTATATGTATTAATCGCTCCTCAACGGTTTTAGCGATTTTTTCAAGGGGTATCTGCGTTCTCCCGCAGGTTGGGCAACTTATAATCTCCACACCCTCGGTAACCCGACCACATGCGCGCAGTATGTGACGGGCCGCCCTCACCTCGTCGTTGACCGAGCCGGTCAACGAAACTCTGAGAGTATCTCCGATACCCTCCATCAGCAGAGTGCCGATACCGAGGGATGATTTGCAGAGCGATTGCATCATCGTCCCCGCCTCGGTAACGCCGAGGTGCAAAGGGTAATTGACCACCCCGGACAATCGGCGATAACTCTCAATCATCAATGGTACAGAGCTACATTTGACCGATATAACGGTGTTATAAAAACCCTCCTTTTCAAGTATCCTCACATGAGATAAGGCACTCTCCATTAGTGCACCGGCTTTATCATCTTTAAATTTCTCGGCAATTTTTTGCTCAATACTGCCACTGTTAACCCCAATTCTTATCGGCACTCCCGCTGTACCACAACAATCTACAACCGCCTTAACCTTTTCACTATCGCCGATATTTCCGGGGTTTATCCTGATTTTATCCGCGCCGGCTTTGACCGAGGCTATGGCGAGCCGATAATCAAAATGGATGTCCGCAACTATAGGGCAATCAACCGCATTTTTAACAGCTTTTAAGGTATTCACCGCGGTCTCGTTCGGCACGGCAATGCGTATTATATCACACCCTACCTCGCATAACTCCTTTGCTTGATTAATATTACCCTCGATATCATCAAAAGGTATTGAGAGCATGGACTGCACCGAAATATCGGCACCGCCCCCTATAATAATATTACCGACTTTAACAATTTTTGTAGCCAAAACAAATATCCTTATCCTTGTTGACCGATATGGTCAATATTAAAAATCAAGCAGTCGAGACACGTCGTTAAAGGTAACGAACAACATAAGTCCCATCAATAGTATAAAACCGGCTCCGTTTATCGCAATCTCATATTTTTGCGGTATCGGTCGACGGATAATAGCTTCAATAAGCAGGAAGAACAACCGCCCACCGTCCAGTGCCGGCATGGGTAACAGATTGAATATACCGAGGTTTACCGTCAAAAGCGCAAGTATTAACAACAGTTGTTCCATGCCCATTAAGACGGCATCGTTAATGACGGTGATTATGCCCACAGGGCCGGACAGGTTGTTAATCGGCACACGACCGGTGACAAGGTCAATGAGCGAGAGGAAGATAACACGTGCAAGCGATAGGGTGTAATTTCCTGCCTCCTGTAGAACGTTCAACACCGTTTTTTCGGCACCGTAGACGGTAAATCCGGGGATAAACTGGATATAGCCGTCCTCATGCTCGATGGTCTCAAAGGTGACATTTTCAATGTCCACAGTCTCACCGTCACGCTGTACCGTGAGTTGTGCCGAGTTTTCCTCCGTTCTTGCAAGCTCGTACATTATGTCATTAGCGATAAAAACTCGCCGGCCGTTGACCCCGACAATTGTGTCACCCACCATGAGACCACTCTCCTCGAGAGAGCCATTCCCTTCGGTGAAACTGCTTATGGTGCGTGTTGCAATGAGCTCGGTGTTACTGACCACTATGGTCAACACGATAAATCCCAGCACTAAATTCATAAATGCACCGGCTACGAGTATAACTGCCTTTTTAATCTTGGGGAGCCCTGAAAAAGAGCCGTCTTCCTCACTCACTTCATCCTCACCCTCCATCGCCACAAAACCACCGATAGGGAGCAATCGCAACCGATAAAGTGTATCGCCACGTTTAAATGAAAGGATGGCAGGACCCATCCCGAGTGCAAACTCGTTAACCTTAACACCGAATTTTTTTGCGGTCAAAAAATGCCCGAGCTCATGAATAAATATTACCAGTCCAAATATTAGCAAAGTCGCTAATCCTGTCAAAAAAACAGACAAATTAAATACCACCTAAATGTTGTTAAATACAAAATCTCTCGCCAATCTATCGGCATTCATAATATCTTCAAGAGTGTATTCGTTCGATTGACCATTCCGGTCAATAGTGGAAAGTGAGCTGATTACCAAACGACCTATATCGTTAAACCCTATCTTATCTTCCAAAAACAACTCCACCGCCGCTTCGTTCGCGCCGTTGACAATACAGGGTGCAAGCCCTCCGATTTCGAGCGCTTTTTTTGCCGCCGCAAGGCAAGGGAAAGCCACTTCGTCCGGTGGGTCAAATGTGAGTGACATGGACATGATGTCCGGTACGCTCGCAATGCCGTTTGCGCGTTTTGGATAGGAGAGCGCATATCCTATCGGCACCGCCATGTCCGGTGTGCCGAGCTGGGCGAGCAGTGCGCCGTCGCAAAATTCCACCATGGAATGCACAATGCTCTGTCGGTGAACCACCACTGATATTTCACTCGGCATCAGATCAAAGAGGAATGCCGCCTCGATAACCTCCAGCCCTTTGTTCATGAGTGTAGCACTGTCGATGGTTATTTTTTGACCCATGTTCCAGTTGGGGTGTTTGAGCGCGTCGGACGCCCTCATTGCCGAGAGTTCCTCCTTAGTCTTGCCAAAAAAAGGCCCTCCGCTCGCGGTTAGCCATATTTTTTTTAAATTGCTCCTGTCCCCTTTTCCCTGTAAGCATTGAAAAATTGCGCTGTGCTCACTGTCGACAGGGATTAATTTTGCGCCAAATTTTTTTGCGGCAGTGGTGACAAGCCGTCCACCTACAACGAGACTTTCTTTGTTTGCAAGTGCAACATTTATACCGTTATTCAGCGAGGTAAGGGTCGCTTTTAAACCGGCAATACCGACAATAGCATTGAGAACGACATCGCCTTTTTTCATCTCAGGCAGCTCACAAAGACGCTCTGCGGCGTTATCCCCTATAAAAAACTCTTTAACATTTTTGCTGATTTTTATTTTTTTCGCCGCCTCTTTGTCGGTCACTGCGATGTATTTCGGCCGAAAAAGCTCCATTTGATGCGAAAAAAGCTCGGTATTTTTATGGCAGGACATTGCCAAGACTTTGTAGTCAAGTTTTGGCAGAATTTTTAGTGTCTGTCGACCGATAGAGCCGGTCGAACCCAAAAGGACAAGATTTTTCACCTGTGAAACCTCTACATTAAATTATATATCGGCAGTTTTAAAATAATGACAAACAGCGGTGCAACGAGCAAAAGACTGTCAAACCTATCCATTATGCCGCCGTGTCCGGGTATGAGCTTGCCGAAATCCTTAATGTGGCACTGCCTTTTGACCACCGAGGCGAACAAATCGCCCATGATTGACAATATTGTGCCTATGATCGAGACGACTAACAAGATCAAAACATAGGGGAGGTCTAGTGTAACAGACGTTTCAAAGCCGGTAATGCTCATCGCGCCGAGATGCAACAGCGTCACCACAATCGCGAAGAAAAATGCACCGACAAATGCCCCCATTGCGCCCTCCACCGTCTTGTTCGGGCTGATATTAGGGGCAAGTTTGCGACGACCGAGCTTGGAGCCGACCAAAAAGGCGAAGATGTCGGCGCCCCATGCCACCCACATGACCATGTACATGAGATAGACCGCGTCGTATCGGCTCGGAAGGTCGGCAAGTTCGAATTTGAAGAATAAAAAGGAATAAAAGCAGAATATCACCATCGCGCTGTAGGTCAATTGACCGCCAATCTCCTTGATATGATATCGCTCCGGGTCGCGCAGTATACAGATTATGACCAAAATCGCAAAGGCAAAGAAAGCGATGAAGATATTCTCAATTATAATCTTTTCGTTTGAAAAAAGTATGAAAAAACACAAAATCCACTCGCCGATAAGGATGGGTAGACCCACACCACCGAACGAGCGGTAAATCTCATATAAAGCCGCGGCAAGTATAATGACCGCGATGATATTAAAAATCGGCGTGAAAAATAACACGGTCACCACCGCAAGGAGTGTGAGACCGAAAGCCGCCGAGAACAGTCTTTTTTTCATGCAAAAATCTCCGTTATATATGACTCTATCTGCCACCGAAACGTCGGTTTCTATCAGCATATTGCGAGACCGCATTATCTAAATCGGCAGAGGTGAAATCCGGCCAGAGCACATCCATGTAGACAAACTCGGCATAAGCCGCCTGCCAAATCAAAAAGTTGGATAGGCGTTGTTCCCCCGATGGTCGTATAATTAGGTCAACGTTCGGCATGTCAGGAGTGTAGATACTGTCGGATATAGTCTGTTCGGTTATATCGTCGGGGTTAAACTCACCGTCTTTCACGCTTTGGGAGATTTTTTTCATCGCAGACGTTAGCTCCGCACGCCCACCGTAGTTGACCGCTACATATAGTGTCATGCCGGTTTTGTCGGCACTGCCTTTTTCTATCCTTTCCATCAGATTGACCAGGTCGGTCGACAGCCCATTTCGTTCACCGATAAATATGACGCGGTTGTTGTCTTTTTCATGGTCAAACGCCTTAATCAGATACTCTTTAAAGAGTTGCATAAGGTTATTGACCTCCTCGGTCGATCGCTTCCAGTTCTCGGTAGAAAAAGCATAAAACACAACGGAATTAACTTTTCTTTGGTTGCAGTATTTAACTATATCTGTAAATACCTCGGCACCCTTTCGGTGCCCTACATAGCGTGGCAGATGGTTCTTTTTTGCCCATCTGCCGTTGCCGTCCATTATAATACCGATGTTTAAGCCTAAAAAAGCGTCGGTCATATCTCCATTATCTCTTTATGTTTGTTGTTGTAAATCTCATCAAGAGCTTTTATTTTTTTGTCGGTGATTTTTTGGGTCTCGTTCTCGAGGTCTTTGAGGTCATCCTCGGTAATTTCCGACGCTTTTTTCATCGCCTTAAACTTGTCTATCGCATCACGGCGCACGTTACGCACCGCAACCTTAGCCTCCTCACAGTAGGTGTGAACCTCTTTTGAAAGCGCCTTTCTGCGCTCCTCGGTCGGCGCGGGGAAGTTAAGGCGCATGACCTTGCCGTCGTTGGTCGGGTTAAGCCCGAGGTCCGATTTTAGTATCGCCTTTTCGATGACCGAAATCAGCGAGGGGTCCCACGGCGATATGGTCAACAATCTTGCCTCCGGCGTTGCGACGGCGGCGACCTGATTTATCGGCGTGTCGGTGCCGTAATAGTCGATGGAAATTTTGTCAAGAATGGATGGATTTGCACGACCTGCACGGATGTTGGTCAACTCCTTTAACAGCCTATCTAAAACTTCGTCCATCTTTTTTTCGTATTTTTGGGTCATCTCACTCATATAAATCACCTCTCCTTTTAAATTGAATTTATTCCTTAACCAACGTGCCAACCGCTTTGCCGCGGACAGCGTCGATTATATTTTGCTCGGCACTGCCGTCAAAAACCATCATGGACATGCCGTAATCTCGACACAGCGATGCGCCGGTCGCATCCATCACTGAAAGGTTTTTCGCCAAAACCTCACTGAATGTGATTGTATCATATTTTTTCGCATCGGGGTGTTTTTTCGGGTCTTTGTCATACACGCCGTCCACCATGGTGGATTTGAGGACAATATCGGCGTCAATTTGCAATGCGCGAAGTGCCGCCGCCGAGTCGGTAGAGAAAAATCCGTTGCCGGTACCGCCTGCAAAAAACACTATGTAGCCCTTTTCAAGGTAGGATATCGCGGTCTCCCTTTTATATACCTCACATAGCTGTGGCATTTCCTGTGAGCTGAGCACCACCGATTTAAGTCCCTTTTTTTGCAGTGCGTCCGACACTGCGAGGGCGTTCATGACGGTGGCAAGCATCCCGATATCGTCCGCAACCTGCCGTGTCATGTCGCCGCTTGTGCGACCACGCCAGAAGTTGCCGCCGCCGACCACAATGCCGAGCTGAACCTCGTCACTCACCGCGTGAGCTATCGCCTTGGCAGTCGACTCAAGGCATACCGGGTCGATGGAAAAACCGCTATCACCGGCAAGCCCCTCCCCCGACAGCTTTAAAAGAACGCGCCTTTTTTTGTTGTTCATCAAATTCATCCTCAGAAATAATATATCATCTATATTTTACAATAATTTAACTTTGCTGTAAAGGGGTTTAATCACAAAAGTGCTTTTTTTGCGCTGAGTGCAATGGCAAACTCGGTGCGCATCCTCATAAGCTCGCAATACATCCTATCCTGCCCCTTTATATCGCCGGTCGCATTAAAGCTCGCCGCGGCGCAACCTCCACTGCAAAAATATTTTGCGAAACACTCTTGACACTCCGATTTTGTCAAAAGGGTCGTGTTAAAAAACACTTCTCCTATCTGCACGTTTGTGACACCCTCATCGATATTTCCGAGGCGATACCCTTCATTACCCACAAACTGGTGGCAAGGGTAGAGTTCGCCGGTCGGGGTGACCGCCAAATACTCACAGCCGGCACCGCAACCGCGTATCCTTTTTATCGCACAGGGACCGCCCGTCAGATCCGCCATAAGGTGAAAAAAAAGAAAGCTGTCACCCTCACACATTCTGTCAAAAATTCGCTCATATGCCTTTGCAATTTTGGGCAGATGCTCCTCGCCGAGCGAAAAGTGCTCATTATCGGACGATACCGGCTCTATCGACAGGTTCTCAAACCCCTGTTTTGCAAGATAAAAGACGTCGCTGTGAAAGTCGAGGTTGTCCCTCGTAAACGTCCCCCTCACATAGTAGCTTTTTTTGCCGCGTTTCGACAAAAGTGTTTTATATCGGTCGGTGATAAGGTCATGTGTCCCCTCCCCCCCGAGCGTTTTGCGATTTTGATCGTTAATGTTCTTCCTGCCGTCGTGGGAGAGGACGATATTATCCATCTCGGCATTGATAAAGTCGGACATTTCATCGTTTAAAAGCAGACCGTTGGTGGTGAGAGTAAACCGAAAGCGTTTATTATGAGGTTTTTCCAGCGTCCTTGCGTAGGCAACCGTTTTTTTTATCACATCAAAGTTTAAAAGCGGTTCACCGCCGAAAAAATCGACCTCCAAATTTCTGCGCCCTGCGGATTTCTCGCACAGCATGTCTATCGACTTTTTTGCAACTTCGAGGGACATCAGCTCCCATTTCCCACCAAAAAGACCGCCCTTTGCAAAGCAGTAGCGACACTCCATGTTGCAGGCATGAGCCATATGCAGGCACATCGCCTTTAAAATCGGCTTTGCCTGCTCGGCTTTTTGTTTTGCATCACTATTTTCATCGGTATAAAGTTGACCTGCTCGCCGCAGTTGCTTTAACTCTTTGTCTGCATGTTCAATTTCAGCAAGGGAGAATTCATCCTTTGCCGTCTTGATATCGTCTAAAAGTAACAAAAAAGCAAGCCGATCAACCACATGCACCGCACCGCTCTCGGTATCCAGCACTAAATACAGACCGCCTCGCTCAAATGTATGTACCATCTAATGTGTGCCTTCTTGCTCTTGTGTGTTGTTAGCATTTTCGCACATCTGGTTCGCAACTGTGCAGGAGGTTTTGCAAGCCGATTGGCAAGAGGTTTGACACTCGCCGCATCCGCCGTTTTCTACGCTGTTTGTCAAGGTAGCGCCGTTAATTGTGATAACATGAGTCATAATAATTTCCTTTCTTTAATAAACGCAGTAAATTAGAGTAGGCAATAAGCCGGGTTTTGTAGTATGCGACCATCTATCTGTGCCGCCCGTCGCCGGTGCGGCTAAAGCCACTTTGGGGCAGCGGACCACCTTAATTAACCGATATGGTTAAACACCCCTATTTCGTGTTGCATCGGGTAGGGTTTACATGGCTTTGACCTCTCGGTCAAACCGGTGAGCTCTTACCTCGCCTTTCCACCCTTGCCGAAAAAATCGGCGGTATATCTCTGTTGCACTATCCCTAAGGTCACCCTCGGCTGTCGTTAACAGCTACCCTCGTCCTGTGATGCCCGGACTTTCCTCTAACAAACAGCTTTAGCCGTATGTCAGCAGTCGCATCGCCTACTCTATAATATATTATATATCATATTTAATTTTTTTTCAATATATAAAAAATTTTTGCTTGAAAAAAAAGAAAAATTACTGTATAATATGTAAGGAAATTATATATTGAAAGGAATTATCATGAAGTCTACCTATCTGAACGATGTATTTGAACAGGTCAAAAAACGCAATGCCGGCGAGCCGGAGTTTTTGCAGGCGGTCACCGAGGTGCTGGAGTCGCTGGATGCCCTCGTTGAAAAGGATCCCTCCATCGAAAAATGCGGCATTGTGGAGCGATTGGTCGAGCCGGAGCGTTTTATTATGTTTCGTGTGCCGTGGGTCGATGATGCCGGCAACATGCAGGTCAATCGTGGTTTTCGTTGCCAGTTCAACTCGGCAATCGGTCCTTATAAGGGCGGTTTGCGCTTTCACCCGACCGTCACCGCATCGGTTATCAAGTTCCTCGGTTTTGAGCAACTATTTAAAAACAGCCTGACCGGTCTGCCTATGGGCGGCGGCAAGGGCGGCAGTGACTTTGACCCCAAGGGCAAGTCCGACGCCGAGGTCATGCGTTTTTGCCAGAGTTTCATGTCGGAGCTTTATCGTCACATCGGTCAGTTCACCGACGTACCTGCCGGTGATATCGGCGTCGGCGGTCGTGAAATCGGTTTTATGTACGGTCAATACAAAAAGATCACCAACGAGTCGATCGGCGTTTTGACCGGCAAAGGTCTGTCCTACGGCGGCAGTCTTGCCCGTCCCGAGGCAACCGGCTACGGTCTTTGCTACTTCACCGAGGAGATGTTGAACGTTCAGGCGAACACCTCTTTCAAGGATAAAACAGTTGTCATCAGCGGCAGCGGCAACGTTGCTATTTATGCGACGGAAAAGGCGACCGCACTCGGCGCTAAGGTCATCGCCCTGTCGGACAGCGGCGGCTACATCGTCGACAATGACGGCATCGACCTCGCATTGGTCATGAAGATCAAGTTGGAGGATCGCGCAAGGATCAGCGAATATGTGAAAACACGTACCAACGCCACCTACACCGAGGGTTGCGCCGGCATCTGGAGCACTAAGTGTGACATCGCACTGCCCTGCGCCACCCAGAACGAACTGGACGGTGCCGCCGCAAAAACATTGCAGGCAAACGGCTGTATAGCGGTTGCGGAGGGCGCGAACATGCCCTGCACACCGGAGGCGGTCGAGGTTTTCCTTGCAAACAAGATGATGTTCGGCCCTGCCAAGGCGGCAAACGCCGGCGGTGTTGCCACCAGTGGTCTTGAGATGAGCCAGAACTCCCTGCGCCTGTCCTGGACTTTTGAGGAGGTGGACAAGCGCCTTAAAGACATCATGGTCAATATCTTCAAGAATTCGTTTGAGGCCTCCAAGACCTGCGGCTGTGAAGGCAACCTCGTTGTCGGCGCAAACGTAGCCGGATTTATGAAGGTAGCGGACGCGATGAAGGCACAAGGGGTTATTTAGTTTTTGACAGCAAAAAATAACAAAAACTGTCGTGGGCTCTCGAACTCTTGACGAGTTCGAATATGCCCCGAACCCCAGCGTATGCTCGGATTTACGCATTATAGAACGCAGTTGCAAACAAAATTTAACTCACAAAAATAAGTCCCTGCTCGGGACTTGTTTTTGTTCAAACACAAATTTTGTTTGACTGCGTTTTCTAAAGCTGTGTTAGTTTTTGAATTTAGTTTGTGCTTTGTTCAAACGAAGTTTTTGTGCACTATTTTTTGGGGTGTATCTTTTTGATACTTTTAAAGAGGTGCGACGAATGTTGTCGCACCTCTTAATTTATCGTTAATAAATCTGCTTGCCTGCGTCCGGTCCTGCGCTTTCGTTGTAGATTTTTTCTACATTGAATGTCCAAACACCTTTGATTTGCATCTTCATTGCCGCAAATCTCTCGGCGAGGGCGTTGTACAGGTCACCGTCGGTGCTGCGTTTTTGCACCGTGCCGGTCAATAAGTAGGACTCCATGCCTTTTACACCGAGTATTGCGACCTTATTGTTTGCTTCAAGGTTCGCGCTTGTGGTCTGCATCATCACCTCTGCAACCGCCATGGTGTCATCGTCCACCACCATCACACTGCCGGCGACTATGGAGTGGAGTTCACCGTCGCTCGACACGGAACTTACCACCTTAACACTCTCGCTGTCGCGAAATAGATTGCTAACCTGTTCTAAATTTTTCATAACATTTCTCCTTTTTTGTGATTGACTTTGTTTTTCTGAGCTGGTATAATAATAACACAAATAAAAAAATTGTCAATAACGCAAAATAATATGAGGAGGTACGAAATATATGAGTGAGTGCAAGGCACAGCACTGCCCCTGCCGTGAGGAATGTCCGCTACAGAGCGCACTCAAACGCATCGGCGGCAAATGGAAAATACCGATAATATGCGTTCTCTCAAACGGCGAGGGGGTGCGATACAGTGAGCTTATGAAAAAGGTCACCGGCATAACCAACACCATGCTCGCCTCCTCCCTCAAAGAGTTGGAAAAAGACCGGCTTGTGCGGCGTGTGCAGTATAATGAGATGCCAATACGCGTTGAATATTTTATCACCGAGAAGTCGGTGGAATTACTGCCGACACTTCAATCTCTCGCCGCCTGGGGGTTGAAATAAGTACTACGCGAACAGCAACAAGCTCGCCGCCATCACCGCCATACCGGCGATGAGACCATAGACAGATTGATGGTGGTTGCCGTACTCGCGCGAGGTGGGGAGCAGTTCATCAATAGATATAAAGACCATTATTCCGGCGACACCGGCGAAGATTATTCCAAATACCGAGTCGCTCATGATAGGCATGAGGATAAGCCAGCCGACCAGTGCACCGACCGGCTCGGCAAGACCGGACAAAAAGGAGTAGAGAAACGCTTTTTTCTTGGAGCCGGTCGCCTGATATATCGGCACCGACACCGCTATCCCCTCCGGAATGTTGTGCATGGCAATCGCTATGACGATGGGCACGGCAACGCTCGGCTCCTGCAAAGCCGACACAAAGGTCGCGAGCCCCTCTGGGAAGTTATGTATCGCGATGGCGAGTGCGGTGAATACACCCATGCGCATGAGCTTTTTCTGTTTTAATTTATCACCCTCGGTGCTGTCCATCGACTTTATTTCGTGAGGGTTCTTGTCCTCCGGTATTAACTTGTCTATTATTGCGATAAAGAACATGCCACCGAAAAATGCTAAAACGGTTGCAAGATAACCCATTTTATCCCCAAACTCAACGGTGAGGGAGTCGCGCGCCTTGACAAAAATCTCAATCATGGAGACGTAGATCATAATACCTGCGGAAAATCCGAGGCTTATCGATAAAAACGACCTGTTGCCGGAACCGGTAAAAAAGGCTATTAAACTGCCGACACCGGTTGCAAGCCCGGCAAAGAGTGTTAAACAAAAGGCAAAAACAATCTCATTCATAAAAATGACCCTATATAAAAACCCAATCTTCTGTATAATATGATAAATGATAAAAAAAGTTGATTGAACGATTGACAAATCCTATCTGATATGATAAAATAATCGAGTAGAAAAACTGCCGAATTGTGTAATGGTAGCACGACAGACTCTGACTCTGTTTGTCTGGGTTCAAATCCTAGTTCGGCAACCAACTGTTGTTATTTGTATAACAGCAGTTTTTCTTTGCAAAAAAATAAAATCTATGCTATAATAATAACATATTATTTTTGGAAATGAAAGTCGTGAAAACAACAAAGTTTATAAAAACAATTGCATTGTCGGCACTTTTGCTCTCGATGCTCACCTCCTGCCTGCTTTATGAGGTGATGATGGAGGAGGATGGTGACCTCGCGAGTGTTTCGGTGCCCACCAGCAGTGAGATTATGTCGCTTATAAACTCCGAGCCTGACTCCGAGCCTGACTCCGACCCTGACTCCGTCTTCGACCCTGATCAGAGTTGGGCAATATACCTCTATCTGTGCGGCAGTGACCTCGAGTCGGACGGTGGATATGCCAGCGATGACCTTAAAGAGATAATGTCGGTGAGCCTGCCGGATAATGTCACGGTGGTGATACAGACCGGCGGTGCCAAGCGTTGGCATAGCAACCTTGTCGATGCGAACTATACCCAGCGATTTGTCTACGACAGCGACGGGATGCGATTGGTGGAGGAGTTGCCGCTCGCCAACATGGGTGAGGCGGACACTCTCGCCGATTTTTTGCAGTTCGCAAACCAAAATTATCCTGCCGACAATGTCATGCTCAACTTCTGGAATCACGGTGCGGGTAGTGTATACGGTGTTTGTTTTGACGAGGTTTATGACGAGGATGCACTGACCATCGACGAGTATTATTATGCTTTAAGCGAGGTTTTCCCCATCAACAGCGAGGATCCGCCCCTTCAAATAGTGACTTTTGATGCCTGCCTGATGGCTACTGTGGACGTCGCAAATTCCCTCGTTGGATTGTCGGACTACCTCGTCGCCTCGCAGGAGTATGCGCCGGGTGAGGGTCTTTATTATACCGGTTTTTTAGAACAGCTCGCCTACAACCCCGGCATGTCGCCGGAAGATCTCTCGATAGCCATCTGCAAGACCTATATCGAGGAGTGCTCCAACCTGTGGATAAGCGGTGAGGTCACCATCTCGTCGGTGAATATCTCAAAGGTACCGGATTTGATAGTTGCATATGACAACTACGGAAAGGAGGTTTTCTCCGACATGTTGGACAATCCAAACTCCTACACCCGTTTTTCCAGTGCCGCCGAGACGGTGGAAAACTACGGTGGCAACACGGAGTCGGACGGTTTTTATAACATGATTGACCTCGGACATCTCGCCCGAAAGACACGGGATCAATACGACTCTGCCGAGGCGGTCTTAAATGCGCTCGAACAATGTGTCGTCTACGAGGACAACGGCGAATATCGGGAGGAGGCAACCGGTCTTTCCTGTTTTTATTCCTTTGACCACTATATTTCCGAGATTTATCAGTATGAAACGATAGCGGCAAGCCCCGCTTTTTCCTACCTTTATCGGTACACGGTGGCGGACGACCTTGACGAGACAGGTCTTGACTATATCTCCGATCTCGGCTATGACTACGAGTCGGAGCAGGAAATACCACATCTCACCACCGTCCTTGACATGGGGTGGGAAAATCATCCGCTCTACCTTGACGACGACGGATTTGCGGTGTTGGATCTCGGGCCGGAGGCATATGATATACTGGACGAGGTTTTGTTCCGTCTTTACTATTACAGTGATGATGAGAATATTATCGTCGACCTCGGTCGGGACAACGACATAATAATCGACTGGGATAACGGCATTTTTATCGACAACTTCCGCGGCGTGTGGGGCAGTATCGACGGCGCGCTTTGCTATCTCGATCTCTCCTATGTCGGTGAGGACTATAACACCTACTCCGTGCCGGTGATGATAAACGGTGAAAAGTACAGCATGTCGGTCATATATGATTTTATTGATGAGGAGTGGACCATACTCGGCTCGCGCCCCTATTCATCGTCGGGCGGCGCGTCTAAGGAGCTGTATCAGCTACAGGTCGGCGACATTATCGAGCCTATCCACTATGCGACAACGTTGGAGGACAACCTCGAAAATATACTGGAAATAACCGTCGGCTCAATCACCGTCGATGAAAACACCTCTTTTTACGAGACCGATCTCGACGATGGCAACTTCACCTATACCTTTGAGATGCATGACAGCAGTGGCAATGTGGTGGACTCTGCGAGCGCGACCTTTATAATGGAGGACGGCACCATCTACAGCACCTTAAATTAATTCAACTCAAATCGTGCCATCGGTTGCAACTTGTGCAGATTTATCCTGTACAGATGGTCAATTTTCGCCTTTATTTGCGCATCGTCGCAGACGCCCTCGCGGATATAACGGTCGAGGGTGGCGTAACTAAAGCCGAGGTTTTCCTCGTCCGACATGCCGCAAAGCCCGTCTATTGGGGTTTTTTCCACAAATTTTTCCGGCAGACCGAGTGCTCTTCCAACCGCCTTGACCTCGGTGACGGTCAGGTTCATCAGCGGTGAGAAATCCCCTGCCCCATCGCCGTATTTGGTGGCATAGCCGACCCAATCCTCCGACAGGTTGCAGGTGTTGGCGACACGCCCACCCACCGTGCCGGACACGGCGTAGAGCGTCGTCATGCGAACACGCGCCGGCGTATTAAAGGTGGTGATGGTGGACATCTCGCGGCATCCCAGCTCCTTGAGACCGCCCGACACCGCCGAGAGGATATTTTTTGCCGCCTCACCTATGTTTATCACGACGTGAGCAATGTCGAGGTGACGGCACAAATCAAGGCTGTAGTCGATATCAAACTGCTCCCCCTGTGGCATTAAAACGCCGATTACGCGCTCTTTCCCGAGTGCTTTGACACAAAGAGTCGCCACCACCGAGCTGTCCTTGCCGCCTGATATGCCGACCACCGCCTTTGCACCGCGCCCGTTTTCCTCAAAATAGTCCGCAATCCATGCGATGAGCCGCTCGGCAGTTTTTTCTGCGTTAAACATTCTCTATAACCTCCCCTTAAAATCGTCATAACCGAACGACTTAACAACCTCAATCTCGCCGTTCTTTTTAAGTAAACATATATCGGGCAATGCCATGCCGTTAAAGGTGTTGTTTTTCACCATAGAATAGATTGCCATGTCCTCAAAGACAAGGCGATCCCCTCTTTTGAGCGGTGTATCAAAGGAATACTCCCCGATGACATCACCGGATAGGCAGGTCGGTCCTGCAAGGCGATAGTCATGCGCCTTTTCACCCGTCTCACCGCTGCCATAGAGTGGCGGTCGATAGGGCATCTCGATGACGTCCGGCATGTGGCACGCCGCCGAAGCATCAAGTATGCAGATATTCATGCCGTTTTTTACCACGTCCAACACGGTTGTCACAAGGTAGCCGGCATTCAGCGCGATAGCCTCCCCCGGTTCGAGATAGACCTCAACATCATAGCGATTTTTAAAGCCGATAATCGCAGTGATTAGCGCCTCTATATCATAATCCTCTCGGGTGATGTGGTGACCACCGCCGAAGTTTATCCATTTCATCCTGCCGATAAATTCGCCGAACTTCTCCTCAAATGCCGCGAGAGTCGTGATAAAATCATCGCTGTTCTGCTCACAAAGAGTGTGAAAGTGCAGTCCGTCTATGCCGTCAAGCATTTCGGGGCGAAATTCACTGCGAATAACCCCGAGCCGTGAGCCGACGGCGCAGGGGTCGTATATCCCGTGTTGTTGGGTGGAGTGCTCCGGATTGACGCGTATTCCACAACTCCTGCCGGACGATATCGCCCTCTCACGGTACCGCCCCCACTCAGCAAAGGAGTTAAAGACGATATGGTCGCATATTTTTAGTATTTCGTCAAACTCGTGGTCGAGGTACGCCGCCGAAAAGACGTGGTTTTCCTTCCCCATCTCCTCATGACCGAGCTTTGCTTCATATAATCCGCTCGCCGTCGTGCCGTCGAGATACCGCCCGATTAAAGGATAGCAGGCGTAGGCAGAAAAGGCCTTTTGCGCGAGCAATATCTTGCAGTCAGCGCGCTCGGCGACCTGCTTTAAAACCGTCAAGTTGCGCTCAAGTGCCCCCTCGTCTATCACGTACGAAGGGGTCCTTATGTCGTTTATCCAACGGAGCATCAGTCCACCGGTGTGGGGTTGAAATCCTCCTGCCACGGCAGTCCCCATCTGTTGAGTTCGTCCATAAACGGGTCGGGATCAAACTCCTCAATATTATAAACGCCCGGTTTGTTCCATTTGCCGGTCATCACCATCATCGCACCAATCATCGCCGGCACACCGGTGGTGTAGGATATCGCCTGTGAGCCGACCTCCTTATAGCACTCCTGATGGTCACATATGTTATATAGATAGTAGCTTTTTTCCTTGCCGTCCTTTTTGCCGTAAAAGATACAGCCGATGTTTGTCTTGCCGACGGTGCGCGGGCCGAGGCTCGCAGGGTCCGGCAGCAGCGCCTTTAAAAACTGGAGCGGCACAATTTCTTTGCCCTCATACATTATCGGTTCGATGGAGGTCATGCCGACATTTTCAAGGCATTTCAGATGGGTGAGGTAGCTCTGCCCAAAGGTCATGAAAAAGCGGATGCGTTTAATGCCCGGCATATTGAGCGCGAGGCTCTCTATCTCCTCATGGTGCAAAAGGTACATGTCCTTTTCGCCCACCTCTTTGAAGTTGTAGACGCGCTTTATCTCCATCGGCTTTGTGTGAACCCATTCGCCATTCTCCCAATAGCTGCCGTTCGCCGCGACCTCACGAATGTTAATTTCCGGATTGAAGTTGGTGGCAAAGGGGTAGCCATGGTCGCCGCCATTACAGTCCAGTATATCGATATAGTTAATCTCATCAAAGTGGTGTTTGAGTGCGTATGCCGAGAATACACCGGTCACACCGGGGTCGAATCCACTGCCGAGCAGGGCGCATATCCCTGCCTTTTCAAACCGCTCACGATACGCCCACTGCCAGCTGTATTCAAACTTTGCGGTGTCCAGCGGCTCATAGTTCGCGGTGTCGATATAGTGGGTCTTGGTGGCAAGACAGGCATCCATTATGCTCAAATCTTGATAGGGCAGTGCGAGATTGAGCACCACATCCGGCTTGAATGATTCAATAAGCGCAACAAGCTCATCCACCTTGTCGGCGTCCACCTGTGCGGTGTGGATTATCGTTTTGGTCTTGCCCTGTAGCTCCGCTTTAATCTTCTCGCATTTGGAGACGGTGCGACTGGCAATCATTATCTCCTCAAAAACCTCGCTGTTCTGACAGCATTTGTGTATCGCCACACCGGCGACACCGCCACAACCGACTATTAAGCATTTTCCCATCTTGTTCTCCTTTATAGTTGTAAAAGTATCTCTCGTGTTATCTTACAGGCGAGCGCCGTCGACGCGCCGCTTTGGTCATAGTGTGGGGACAGCTCGTTGATGTCAACACCGACTATATTGAGCTTTTCGAGCTGCAATATAGCGCCCATCAACTCTTTAAAGCTAACTCCGCCTGCCTCCGGTGTGCCGGTGCCGGGAAAGCAGGACGGGTCCAGCACATCGAGGTCGAGAGTGAAATATACCGGTCGCTCCCCTATCCTTTCCACCGCGCGCTCAAACCCCTCGAGGTCAAAAAGTCGGGTGATGAGATGCTCTTTTGCAAACTCAAATTCGTACCGCTCACCACTGCGTATGCCGAACTGATATATTCTATCGTCGCCAAGCAGGTTGTAAACCTGTTTAATTACGCCGGAGTGGGTGAGCGCCTCCCCTATATATTCATCGCGTAGGTCGGTGTGTGCGTCGAGGTGTATGACCTGCAAATCGGGGTGTTTTTTGTGCACCGCGCGGACTGCACCGAGCGTTATAAGGTGCTCACCGCCGAGCATTACCGGCAGTTTGCCGACCGATAAAATTTTGTCGCAGAACTCCTCCACCATTTCAAGCATTCTCTCGGGGTTGCCGAAAGGCAGGTCGAGATCGCCGGCATCAAAGATATTTATGTCGGACAAATCCCTGTCGCAGTAGGGGGAGTAGGTCTCGATACCAAAGCTCTCACTGCGTATCGCCGACGGCCCAAAGCGCGTGCCGGGACGAAAGGAGGTTGTCCCATCGAAAGGCACACCGAAAAGGACAATATCGGCGTCGGAATATTCTCGCTCGCACCCGATAAAGGTCTGTATATTCCTATTCATACTTTTTCAGCATCTCCTCCACATATTTCGGCAGATAAAAAGCACCTTTGTGCAGGTTGGTGGTGTAGTATTTTGTCTTGATATCGAGGGCGTTCCAGCGGTCGGCATCGAGGTCACGCAGGGGGTGCAGACCTTTGGAGGCAAAGCCGAACATCCAATGCCCCGACGGGTAGGTCGGTATGTGCGCCTGATAGAGTTTTGAGAGGTCAAAGCACTTCACTATCCGCTTGTGCGCCTGTTGCATCTCCCTCGCGTCCTCTTTATAAAAGGGGCTCTCGTTCTGGTTGACCATTATGCCGTTTTTGGTCAGCGCGCTGTAACAGTTGCTGTAAAACTCCTTGGTGAACAGCACCTCACCGGGGCCGGATGGGTCGGTGGAGTCCACAATTATAAGGTCGTATATATTTTCTATCTTACGGATAAAGCGTATGCCGTCCTGTATGTGGATTTTGACCTTTTCGCTGTCAAATCCGCAGGCGGTCTTTTGCAAATACTCACGGCAGACCGCAATTACGCGCTCATCTATCTCCACCACGTCGATATTTTTAACGCTGTCATATTTGACCAGCTCCCTCGCAACACCGCCGTCACCGGCACCGATAACGAGGACATTTTCAATGTCGGGGTTTATCGCCATAGGCACGTGGGTCATCATCTCATGATAGATAAACTCATCCTTTTCGGTCAACATCATCACGCCGTCCAGCGTCAAAAAACGCCCATAGTCCTTGCTGTCAAAGACGGAAATTGCCTGATAGTCGCTCTGCTCAAAATGCAGTTGCCTTTTGACCTTGATTGACAGCTTGACATTCTCGCTGTGATATTCGCTGTACCATAGATTGTCCATTTTAAACCTCTTTTAAAACTTTAAGCTCGGAAATATCGAGGCTCTGCGGTCCGGTGAGTTTGCTCCCTTTATCCTTGGTGTAGTGGATATAGTCCACAATCTGCGCCGTTATCCTCTCCCCCGGGGCTAAAACCGGTATGCCGGGTGGATAGCAGATTACAAATTCGCCCGACACCGCCCCGACACACTCATCAAGGGGGACGCTCTTTTTATCGGCATAAAATGCACTTTGAGGGCTGATAACGACGTTGGGGCTGATATACTCGCTCTCAATCATGCCGCGGCGCTCTCGCTTGTAGTGCCGTTTTATCTGGGCAAGCGCGCTAATGAAGCGCTCGATGCTCTTTTTCTTATCGCCGACCGAGATGTAGGCTAAAATATTGCCAACATCGCCGAACTCCACCTGAATGTCATACTCGTCACGCAGAATGTCGTATACCTCCACACCGGCAAGCCCGAGAGCCAACGTGTTGACCGAGAGTTTTGTCGCATCAAAATCAAATATACTGTCGCCGTTTATCAGCTCACGAGAATAGGCGTAATAATCCCCTATCTCGTTAATCTCCCCCCTTGCGTATTGCGCCATGTTCATGACCTTTTCAAAGATGCGCTTGCCGTCAAGGGCAAGGTTGCGCCGCGAGATGTCAAGGCTGGAGAGCAGGAGATAGCTGGCACTGGTCGTCTGGGTGAGGTTGATTATCTGACGGATATAATGCTCGTTGACCTGCTCACCGCACAGCAAAACCGAGCTTTGGGTAAGTGAACCACCGGATTTGTGCATACTCACGCTCGCCATGTCGGCACCGACACTCATGGCGGATACCGGCAGGTCGTCGCCGAAATAAAAGTGGGTGCCGTGCGCCTCGTCCACCAAGACAAGCATGTCGTTATCATGGGCGAGCTTTGTAATGGAGGATAGGTCGGAGCATATGCCGTAGTAGGTCGGGTTGTTGATAAGCACCGCCTTGGCATCGGGGTTTTGTTCTATCGCATTTTTCACGTCGAGAAGTGACATGCCGAGCGTAATGCCGAGAGTTTTGTCGATGCTCGGGTTGATGTAGACCGGCACCGCTCCGGTGAGTATCAACGAATTGATGACACTCTGGTGGACGTTGCGTGGCAGTATAATCTTCTCGTCACGTTTTACCGAGGCGAGTATCATCGCCTGCACCGACGAGGTCGTCCCCCCCACCATAAAAAACGCGTGCGCCGCACCGAATGCCTCGGCACAGAGCATCTCCGCCTCCATTATAACGCCGGTAGGGTGGCACAGGTTGTCAAGACATTGCATGGAGTTGACATCGACGCTCATGCACTGTTCGCCCAAAAACTCGCGCAGTTCCGGGTTGCCACGACCGCGTTTGTGCCCCGGAACATCGAACGGGACTGTTTTATTATTTTTAAGCTCGGTTAAAGCCTTTAAAATCGGTGCTTTTTTCTGGTTGTTCAATATCTTAATATCTTCCTTTATTAGCGATATATATTTGTTCCGCTGAAAATCTCAATCATCTCACGGCGCAGTGCGTTGGTGATGTCGAGACGAATTTTAGGTGAAATTTCATAAGTGTCGGCGTTGAAGAGATAGTTTTGAAGTACGATATCTTTAATCAACATCTTGGTGTGGAAGATGTTGGACTGGTAGACGTTGATATCTATAGCGTCGTATCTGCGCAGAGTTTCCTCATCGATATAGTCCTGAATGGAGGTTATCTCGTGGTCGATAAAGAGCTTGTTGCCGTTCATCTCACGGGTGAAGCCACGCACACGGTAGTCAAGCGTAATAATATCGGACTCAAAGCTGTTGACAAGGAAGTCAAGCGTGGACAGCGGCGTAATCTCACCACAGGTCGCAACGTCGATATCCACCCTAAAGGTCGCTATGGAACTCTCGGGGTGGTACTCGGGGTAGGTGTGCACCGTCACATGGCTCTTGTCAAGGTGCGCCACCTGTGTCTCACCACTGCGCTTTTTATACATGCTCTCCTCCGCAATCAAAAAGGTGACCGACGCGCCCTGCGGCTCGTAGTCCTGCTTTGAGATGTTGAGCACCGTCGCACCGATCATGTTGGTGAGCTTGGTTAAAATATCGGTCAGGCGGTCGGAGTTATACTGCTTGTTGATATATTTAATATAGTCCCGCTGTTCCCTCTCGGTCTTGGCGTAACATATGTCATAGATATTGAAGCTAAGCGACTTTGTGAGGTTGTTAAAACCGTAAAGATGGAGTTTGTCCGCCATTGATAGTTGACCCTTTCAGAAAATGACAAAATTTTGCTCGAGATTGATGTATAATAGCCGATAATGGGAAATAATAAAAATTAAAGGTTACAAATTATTTACAAAAGGAAATTGAAAATGAAGAATTTTTTACTCGGGATAAAAATATCCTCCTTCGCGTTTTTATTGCTCGCCGTCTTTTTTTTTACAAGTTGCTATCAATTACCGCCGGTGCCACAGCCGGAATTGCCGCCGAGCGAGCCGACGTTCCCGACACCTCAGGAGAGCCTGAACCTCGCTTTACAGGCGTTAAAATCGGCAGAGGCGGACGTTTTGCAACAATACATCTTTTTCGACGAGGACAGCGAAATAACGGCGGAGAATATGACAAATACCGATTTTTTGGAACAGTATAACATCGACGCTGACACGGTATCCGATTCGTTGACCACCATAATGTCAGAGCTGTACACTCACCTTGACTATCAGATTTTAAGCAGTAATATCGTAGACGACGAGGCACTCCTCACCATCTCGCTCACCACCCCCGATGGGGAGGCTATTGTGGAGCGGTTTATAGAGGAATTTGCCGTGGTATACGCTAAAAATCTGTTCTCGGACGAGGTTTTAGTGCAGGACACGGTGGAGGAGGTCGCCCTCATTATGCTGTCCGACATAGAGGCGCTCGCCGAGAACACGGTGACAAATGAGGTGACGGTTCGCATGACCAAGGGCACAGAGCACTGGTTGGTGCGCCCCAACCGTGAGCTCGCCGACGCGATAACGGGAGGGACGATAACCGCATCGCAGAAGCTTGCGAGTTTAGCGGAGAAGTTTGTGTGATTGTAGGGGCGACCTTCGGTCGTCCATCGGTGATGTCGGACGACCAAAGGTCGCCCCTACAACACAACTGAAAATTCAGTCCGTATAATTATCAAAATACCCCTGTATCAATATTATCGGGGTGCCTTTGTCTCCACTGCCGGAGGTGAGGTCGCACAGTGAGCCTATGAGGTCGGTGAGGCGCCTCGGTGTTGTGCCCTGCGTTGCCATCTGTCCGACAAGGCTTTTATTCTGTTTGTCCTTTTCTATGATGGTTTTGGATATAGCCTCTTTAAGTTCCTCACCTTTGAGGTCGGCGAAGTCGTTGTCGGCGAGGTATTTGAGTTTCAGCTCGTTCGGCGTGCCGTCAAGTCCCGGTGTATGACCGGGAGAGACGACCGGGTCGGCAAGCTCCCAAATTTTGCCTACAGGGTCTTTAAAAGCGCCGTCGCCGTAGACAAGCACCTCAATTTTACTGCCGGTCTTGGCGTAGAACTCCGCCTGTATATCCATCACCAGTTGCTCACAACCGGTCGGGAACAGCTTGACAGTGCCCTCCGTCGCCTTGTTGGAACCGAGCAGACCATATGTCGGGTTGCAACCACTGCCGCCTATCGGCGCGGTCATGATGTCGTCAAGACCAAGGACGATGTTTGCCCCTGCCGCTTTGAGCAGTCGTTTTGAGCGCTCACGAGTGTGGATATCACAGCAGAGCACATCCTTTGTATAGTCCAAAATCTTACGGCAGTCGTTGGCAAAGATAACCTCTGCCTCGGCACCCTCCTCACGGATAAGGTCGGAATAATACTGCACATAGTCAACACCGGTAAAGGTGTGTTTTTTATAGCCAAACAGCTCGCGATATTTCTGCTCGTTTAGAACGTCGGTCCAGGGGTTAACACCCTTTTCATCGAGGTCGTCCATATCGACAAGGTGGTTGCCGACCTCATCAGAGGGGTAGCTCATCATCAGGGTGATTTTTTTCACACCCTTGGCAATGCCGCGCAGGCAGATTGCAAAGCGGTTGCGGCTAAGTATCGGGAAGATGACGCCGATGTGATCGGATTTAAACTTGGCGGCGACATCGCTCGCTATATTTTCGGTGGTGGCATAGTTGCCCTGAGCACGTGCGACGACAGCCTCGGTTATGCCGACGACGTCCTTATCGGCAAGCTCGATATCGGCGGAGCGCACCGCCTCTAAAACGCTTGTGACGACAATCTTTTTGATGTCATCTCCCTCACGGATTATCGGCGCACGAACGCCACGGGATACGGTACCTATCAATCTTGACATAGTTTGTTGTTCCTTTCACCCTTTTTAATGTCGCTTAAAACGGCGACTGCTTTTACATTATACTATATATGTTTTTTGTTGTAAAGATTTTTATATCTTTTCGCCGTTCAAAACAACCACTTCCTTATTATACCCTCCATCGGTGATATAAAAATCTGCTCTTTTGCCTACCTCTATACTGCCAACCTCGTCGTCGATGCCTACCGCCTTTGCCGGATTTTGTGTTGCGGCGAGTATTGCCTCGCGCTCCGGCACACCGAACGATATTGCGCATTGCAGATATTTTGAAAGCGTGTTTGCACTGCCGGCGATGGTGCCGTCCTCGAGGGTGCAACGTCCGTCCTCCATAACGACCTTTTGACCGCCGAGGGTATACTCCCCATTTTCAAGACCGGTGGCGGACATGGAGTCGCTGACAAGGCAAACCCTGCCCTCAAACTGCCGGAAGGTATTTCGCACCACCGAGGCATCGAGATGTATGCCGTCCGAAATAATCTCGACCGAGCTTGCAAAATCCCCTGCCGCGCCGATGAGTGCCGGCTCACGGTGATGATAGGGTCGCATCGCGTTAAAAAGGTGTGTGACATGCTTTGCACCGGCGAAAAAAGCCGCCGCCGCGGTGTCATAATCCGCATCGGTGTGCGCGAGCGAGACGGTGCACATTCCGCTTATTTCCGAAATAAAATCCGTCGCCCCCTCACACTCCGGCGCGAGGTCAACAAGGCGGATGGTGCCAAAACCGACATCATACAGGCGGTTAAAAGCCTCAACATCCGGTTTTGTGATATGTTTGTCGCTCTGTGCGCCCTTTTTCTTTGTGTTGATATACGGCCCCTCCATATTTATCCCCCACATGACCGCCATGCCGTCCTGTGGAAGATGGACAAATCGCCCTGCACGCTCAAAAAGAGGTGTCAAAATCTCCTCCGAAAAGGACATGGAGGTGCCTAAAAATGAGGTGGTGCCGTTTTTGGCGAGGAAGGTCGCCATGCGCTCCAGGTCGCCGTCATTCCCGTCACAAAAGTCGACGCCGTCACAGCCGTGGGTGTGGATATCCACCAGCCCAGGCAGGACTAAACAGCCCTCAGCATCAAAAAGCAGATCGCCGTCAAGTGAGGGGGAAATTGCCGAAATGCGCCCCTCATCAATCCCGATGTCCACATTAGTAAAATTGCCGCGAAAAAACACCTTACCGTTCTTTATTATTTTCATATTATCTCCTTATCAACAATATTTGTAACCACATGCTGTGCGAGCATCAGCCCTGCCGCAGCCGGTACGAATATGGCGCTTGACGGTGCCGGTCTTGTGCCATCTTTATGACTTTGGTCGGTGCAAGCACCGCTTTGCTCGGTGGAATATACACACTCGACACCCGATATGCCGCGCTTTTTCAGCTCCCTCCTCATCACCCGTGCGAGTGGGCAAACGGAGGTCCTTTCGATTTTGTCAACCTTTAGAGCAGTGATATCAACCTTGCCGCCGGTTCCCATCGAGCTGATTATGCCAATGTTATCATTTATACATCGCTCGATTATCAAAAGTTTTGTGCTAAGTGTGTCTATCGCGTCGATTACATAGTCCACCTCACTAAAATCAAGCTCGTCAAAATTATCTGCCGTGATAAATTTGTCTACCTCCGTTATATCGATATTCGGGTTGATGTCGGTCAGTCGCTCGTTTGCAACCTGCGTTTTGCGTCGCCCTATGGTGGAGTGCAGGGCAAAAATCTGACGATTGAGGTTGCTGTAATCAAAACTGTCTCCGTCGACGATAATCAGGCGACCGACACCGCACCTCGCGAGCGCCTCCGCCGCATAGCCACCGACACCGCCGAGTCCAAACACCGCAACGACGCTGTAAGAGAGCTTTTCAAGCCCTTTTTTACCAAAAATGGGTATAGTGCGCGAGAAAATGTTGTCCATGGACTCCCTGCATGTTTGTCATTCCATTTTCATTGTAACATTTCAAAAAAAATTGTCAATATCAAAAATGCATTTTAAAACATAATATAGTGTAAGACATTTACCCATAAGGAGAATTTATGGCAACCGGTTATTTAAAGGTAACCTCCACCACCGCGAACGGCATCTCCCCCGTGTCGGCGGCGACGG
This sequence comes from uncultured Oscillospiraceae bacterium, assembly GCA_964369965.1. Taxonomy (GTDB): domain Bacteria; phylum Bacillota; class Clostridia; order Oscillospirales; family Ruminococcaceae; genus CAYJBH01. Next base: position 89,170 of record CAYJGF010000002.1, on the reverse strand, counting down.
TGCACCTTACTCAATCCAACGATTGTTCTACAGTCTATGAATATACATACACCACCAACGCCGACGGTCTCGGCGAGGCGGTCTCGCTCGAAGCGCCGGAGCGTGAGCTTTCCCTCTCGGTCACCAATACCGAGCGCCCCTATTCCACCTACGACATATATGTCACAGCCGACGGTTATGAGCCGGTGAGCGTGACCGGCATACAGATATTTGCACAGGTCACGACATTGATGAACGTCAAAATGGTGAGCATCGCCGACGGCGTGACCTACGATCGCTCATTAAACACAATTGTAATAGAACCGCACACCCTTTATGCAAAGGACGGCGGCAGTGGGCAATCACCGCTTTCAATCAGCAGTATACCGCGAGTTTTGAGCGAGCCGGTCATCCCGACCGACATTGTTGTCCACCTCGGCATACCCAACCAGAGCGCAAGCAACGTCCGCGTGCCTTTTAGGGACTATATTAAGAACGTCGCCTCTTTTGAGGTCTACCCCTCCTGGCCGGAGGAGGCACTGCTCGCCAATATCTACGCCCAGATGTCGGTTGCGCTCAATCGCGTCTACACCGAGTGGTATCGTAGCAGAGGCTTTAGCTTCCAGATAACCAACTCGCCGAGCTATGACCAAAAATATGTCCACAACGCCAGCGTTTTTGAAAACGTCGCCCAACTGGTGGACAGTGTTTTTAACAGCTATATCCGCAACAACGGCAATATCGAGCCGTACTTCTCCTCCTACTGCGACGGCGAGATTGTCAGCTGTGACGGCATGAAACAGTGGGGTAGCAAGGATCTCGCCGAGGACGGCTATAGTGCGCTCCAGATACTGCGCTACTACTACGGCAACGGCGTTGCGATATACGAGAACAACAATATTGAAGATGTCGAGGAGAGCTACCCCGGCACACCGTTAAAGGTCGGTTCCACCGGCGACGATGTCAAAACGATACAGCGTCAGCTCGACAGGATTGCGGACGACTTCCCCTTTTTCGGCTCACTCACGGCGGACGGCGTTTTCGGCACCGGCACCGAGACGGTGGTCAAGAGATTCCAAAACCAGTTCGGTTTAGTGGACGACGGGATCGTCGGCTCCTCCACCTGGTACAGTATAAGCTATATCTATGTCTCGGTCAAAAAACTCGCACAACTCACCAGTGAGGGGGAAAAACCGACCGGCGAGCCCCCGACCGGAGGATACGACGGCGAGATATTAAAGCTCGGCAGTTCCGGCAGTAAGGTCGCCCAGCTACAGATGTATCTAAACTATATCGGACAGTATAACGACAGTATCCCGAGCCTCACCGAGGATGGGCAGTTCGGCCCTGCGACCGAGGCGGCGGTGCGCGCATATCAGAATTTTTATTCCCTCAAGGTGGACGGCATCGTCGGCGAAGCGACATGGAATTCCATCGAGGAGCTGTATGAAAACCTCAACATCGACACCCTACCGCCGGAGCAACTCGGCCCGAACGTCTACCCCGGCACACTGATAAGATTAGGCTCCGTCGGCGACAACGTGCGCCGTGTGCAGTTCTGGCTGACCATAATCAGCTACAACTTCACCGACATACCGAGCGTGACGGCGGACGGCATCTTCGGCACTGCCACCGAGGCGGCGGTGATAGATTTTCAAAACTACTTCGGTCTTAGCATAAGTGACGGCATCGTCGGAAAGGAGACATGGGACAAGATGTTTGAGGCGTATGCCGCGACCGATAACTATCTTTTAGACCCGGATCAGCGCCCCGGCACGTTCGAAGGAACATCACTCCGACAGGGTTCGAAGGGTCAGCAGGTCAAGGAGGCGCAGTTCTACCTATTTATACTCTCGGCATACTACAGCGAGATTGAACCTATTGAGTATGACGGGCTTTTCGGCGCACTGACAACCGCGGCGGTACGCGAATTCCAGCGACTTTTTGACCTGAACGACGACGGTGTAATCGGCAGGTTAACCTGGAATGAACTGTACGAACAGTACACCACATTGCGCGCCGACGACGGCAATGTTCGTGCTTTCTTTCTCGCGGAATATCCCGGCTTTATGCTGCTCGAGGGATCGGACGGCTCGTGGGTCTCACTTATTCAGTACTGGCTAAACTACATTTCGCTGTACATTGACAGTGTTGTGCCGCCCATCACGAGCGGAGTATATGACCTTGCCACCGCCGAGGCAGTCAAGGGATTCCAGCGCGTTGTCGGAATAGAGGCAACCGGCGTTGTAAACGATGTGACATGGGAGGCTTTTTTATACTCCTATTCCTCACTTATTTCGGTATATCAAAAGGCGAAATTCGAGAGCGGTGAGTATACCTGCCCTTATGACTACCCCGGTTATGTGCTGACACTCGGCTCACTCGGCCCCGCCGTTCTCTCGTTGCAACAACGCATGGATAGGATAGCAAGCCGTTACGGCACACCGTTCTTTGTGCCGACCGACGGCATGTTCCGCGAGAGCACCCTTGAGGCGGTAAAACAATTTCAGGAACAACTTGGTCTAAAGATAACCGGCATCGTGACAAGGGACACCTGGAACGAGATATTCGCGTTGCCGGTATGAGTTTTAGTGAATAGCTAATAACTAATAGCTAATAGTGAATAGTGATTGAAACGGCTTCGCCTTTTTTATATAAATAAAAGGACGCCGCAGGCGTTTTCCACAACTATTCACTATTCACTATTCACTATTCACTAAAAACATTTGACTTCCCCCTCACCTACTGTTATAATAATAAATAATTATATAACAGTAGGTGAAATGTTGAAAACTTATAATGACTACGACAACCATGTTAAATATTTAAAACTTCTGTCCCAGAGCTACCCAACCATACAGACCGCGTCGACCGAGATTATCAACCTGTCGGCGATACTCAACCTGCCCAAAGGCACCGAGCATTTTATCAGCGATATTCACGGTGAATATGACGTTTTTTTGCATATAATCAAAAACGCCTCCGGCTCGATAAAGCGCAAGATAGAGAGCTGTTTCGGCGACAGTATCACCCAAAAGGAGAAAAACACCCTCGCCACCATAATATACTACCCCACCGAAAAACTTGCCGAGCAGTCGGCAAAGGGACTTTGTGACGACGCTTGGTATCGCACCGTGCTCATTCGCATGGTGATGGTCTGCCGCGTTGTGACCTCAAAATACACCCGCTCCAAGGTGCGAAAGTCGTTGCCGGAGGATTTTCGGTACATCATCGACGAGCTTATGTACACCGACAACTACGAGATGAACAAGCAGGAGTATTTTGACAATATTTTAACCAGCATTATCGAAACGGAGCGCGCCGACAACTTTATCGTCGAGCTATCCTCCCTCATAATGAACATGATAATCGACCGCCTGCACATCATCGGCGATATCTTCGACCGCGGCAGTGGTGCACACCTTGTGATGGAGCACCTTTGCGGCAGTGACAAGGTGGATATCCAGTGGGGCAACCACGACATAGTCTGGATGGCGGCGGCGCTTGGGCACCCTGCCTCCATCGCAAACGTCATTCGCAACAGTATTCGGTACAACAATTTCAGCTGTTTGGAGGAGGGGTACGGTCTCAACATTCGCCCCCTCGCCGTCTTTGCGCAAAAGCAGTACCGTGACGATGCCTGCCTCGGCTTTGTGCCGAAATACGAAAAATCCGCACTGTCCGACCGTGTCGAGCTTAGCAACATCGAGATTGCCACCAAAGTCCACAAGGCGATAACCATTATTCAACTTAAATTAGAGGGGCAAATAATAAAAAACCGCCCCGAGTTTAAGATGAATAAACGGTTGCAACTCGGCATGATTGATTTCGACAAAGGCAGTATTGTCATCGACGATAACGAGTATGAGCTGAATGATCGGCACTTCCCCACCGTCGACCCCGAAAACCCCTATAAACTTACCGCCGAGGAACAGCTGGTCGTGGAGCAGTTGCAGGCGTCATTCACCCAAAATAAACTGCTCTCAAAGCACGTCAACTTTTTGTTTAAAAAGGGTGGCATGTATCGTATATATAACGACAACCTGCTCTATCACGGCTGTATACCGATGAATGAGGACGGCTCCTTTGCAATATTTAAACTCGCGAGCGAGGAATACAGCGGCAAGAGCTACCTCGACCTTTGCGACAAACTCTGCCGTCAGGGCGGTTTTGGCAAAGGGGGTGAAAAGGCGTTCGGGCTTGATTTCATGTGGTTTTTATGGTGTGGCAACTCCTCACCGCTCAACGGCAAGGCGAAGATGACCACATTCGAGCGCGCTTTTATCTCGGACGAGAGTATCTGGCATGAACCGAAAGACTTTTATTACGACAACATAAAAAACCGCACCACCGCCGAGATGATACTGCGCGAGTTTGGCATCACGGCGCGCAGTTCCCACATAGTGAACGGTCATGTCCCCATTAAAATTTCCAAAGGGGAGTCGCCGATAAAGGCAGGGGGCAAACTACTGATTATCGACGGCGGCATCTCCAAGGCGTACCAAAAGGTGACCGGCATTTCCGGCTATACGCTGATTTCCAACAGTTACCAACTGCTTTTATCGGAGCATCAGCCCTTTAAAACCATAAAAGAGGTCATCGAGACGGACGATGACATGCACTCCAAAAGCATCCCGGTGGAGCAGTACGCCGAGCGATTGACCATCGCAAAAACCGACAAGGGTGATATAATCTCGGACAAGATATACGACCTTAAAGAGCTGTTGAAAGCGTATCGTGACGGGGTTATTAAGCAGAATGGGTAGCTAATTACAGATCAATCTTATCAAGTATCCCGGCGGCATCGGCGAGGAACATACCGTAGTTGGTTATGTTCACGCCCTGCCGCTTTATTCTGCCTATTCTCGACAACATGACGCGGCGGTTGAACATGCACCCACCACAGTGGATAACAAGGTCATACTCCGACAAATCATGGGGGAAATCGGTGCCGGAACATACCTCGATAGCGATTCTCTCACCAAATCGCTTTTTAAGCATATTCGGTATCTTTACCCGACCGATATCCTCCGTCTGCGGTGCGTGGGTGCACGCCTCGGCAATTAAAACTTTGAGTTTTTTATCACTCGGCAACATGCCAAAGTTTTTAAGCCCCTCTAAAAATACCTCTTTATCCCCTTTATAGGCGGCGAACAACACCGAGAACGAGGTCAGGCGCGAGCCCTGCGGCTTGCGCTCATAGACATAGGGGAAAACCTGCGAGTCGGTGATGATAAGATCGGGCGGCGCGGCGAGTTTTAATATCGCCGCCTCCATCTTGTCGTGGGTCACCGACAGGACGATACAGCCGTTGTCAAGCAGGTCGCGCGTCGTCTGAACCTGTGGCAGGATGAGGCGACCTTTCGGCGCACCGATGTCCTGCGGCATGACCAACAGGACGACATCCCCCTCGCTCACATGTTCGGCGGTTATGCTCAGCTCGTCAAATTTTTCCGGCATGACGGCAAGTATCTCGTCCAAAAGACCGTCTATTCCCTCTCGGGTTTTGGCATTGACGGTTATCGCCTTTTGACATAGCTCCTTTTCGCACAGCTCGGACAACTCGCGCCCGTCGCCAAAGTCGTTGATGACAACAATAGGGGCTATTTTGCGGTCTATTATTTCGCCCAGCCACTCCTTTTCATGGGTTAGCTCCTCGCCCGAGACGAGGATTATCGCAATGTCCGCCTTATCCAGCACCGCCCTTGTCTTTTGCACTCGTAGCTCACCGAGCTCACCGCTGTCGTCAAAGCCGGCGGTGTCTATCAGCATACATGGACCCACTCTCGCTATCTCCATCGCTTTATACACCGGATCGGTGGTCGCGCCCTTGTGCTGTGACACAATAGCTAAATCCTGATTGGTTATCGCATTTAACAGTGTTGATTTGCCGCTGTTCTGCCTGCCGAAAATTGCAATGTGCAATCTGTTTGCAGACGGCGTGTTGTTTAAGCTCATCATTTTACCTTTCCTTATTAAAATCTAAAATCCCGTTTGCCGTTTTTAATATCACACAGATAGTCCATGGTCACGCGACGTGCCTTATCGCTCGGCACGTTTTCAATTTGACTGTCTATCAACCTGTCTATTAACTCCCGTGTGTCGGGGGATGCGTAGTCCTCGCCGTACTCTTTGAGTGTCATAAGTGCGTTGGGATGACATACGTTTTTTATCTGCCCTTTTTTCACCAGTTCCATAAATCGGTCGCCGGTTCTGCCGAGTTTATAACATGCGGTGCAAAAACTCGGGATATGTCCCGTGGATACAAGCCATGCGACCACCTCATCGAGGGTGCGATTGTCGGAGATGTCAAACTGTCGTGAGTTGTCCTCCTCCGGCTCCGGCTCGGCATAACCGCCCACCGAGGTCTTGGACGCGCCGCTTATCTGGGACACACCGATATCGACGGCGCGCGCCCTCATCGCCTGTGACTCCCTCGTCGACATAATAATGCCGGTATAGGGCACGCTGATGCGCAGTATCGCAACAATCTTCTCAAAAATTTCATCGGAGATGGAGTTGTCAAAATCATCCACATCAACACCGTCGGCAGGGCAAATTCTCGGCACACTGATGGTGTGAGGGCCGACACCAAACCGCGCCTCTAAATGCTCGGCGTGCATTAAAAGCCCCACGAGGTCGTATTTATATAGGTTCAGACCGAACAAAACTCCCAGCCCGACATCGTCGATGCCACCCTCCATAGCGCGGTCCATCGCCTCGGTGTGATAGTCATAGTTATGTTTTGGTCCTTTTGGGTGCAGTTCAAGGTAGGTGCGCTTGTGATAGGTCTCCTGAAAAAGGATATATGTGCCTATCTCCGCCTCCCTCAAACGGCGGTAGTCCTCCACGGTGGTGGCGGCGATATTGACGTTGACGCGCCTTATAGCTCCGTTCTTATGCTTCACGCCGTAGATGGTTTTTATGGAGTCTATGATATAATCAAGGGGCAGATTGATCGGGTCCTCACCACTCTCGATGGCAAGGCGTTTGTGCCCCATGTCCTGCAGGGCGATGACCTCTTTTTCAATCTCCTCACGGGTAAGTTTTTTGCGCGAGATGGTCTTGTTTGCGTGATTGTACGGACAGTAAACACAACCGTTGACACAGTAGTTGGAGAGGTAGAGCGGTGCAAAAAGCACTATTCGGTTGCCATAAAACTCCTTTTTAATCTCCCGTGCGAGGGAAAATATTTTCTCTGTGACCTCGCTGTCCTCGTTGAGGAGCAACACCGCCGCCTCACGGTGGGAAAGACCTTTTCTCTCCTCCGCTTTTTTTAGGATCAGCTCTATTGCATCATTGTCATTTTTTGTCGTATCTGCATACTTTAGAGTATCGTTTATCTCGGCATCGTCGATAAACTCACTCGCTTTTGCTGAACATGGGTTGTACATTTTATTCCTTTCTATACGGGGTTGTAACCAAGGGCTTTTATATCTTGCTCTAACCTTTCTCGCTCGGCAAAGACGTCGGTGTCAACGTTCGCGCTCGGGTATATTTCATACCATGAGCGATAGGGTTGCGGCGTCACCTTTTTCATGATGACATTCGCACCACACGCGAAAATGTCATCCCTCTCGCCGGTGTCGAGCACCCCGAGTGAGGTGGTCGCCGGCAGGTTTATTCTACCCATAATTATTCTTGTGAGCGCGACCGCACGTTTTGTCAGCTCGGCACTGCCTGCCGGAATGTCGTGCAGTGGGGTGTCGGGGTGAGGGATAAACGGTCCGATACCTGCCATGTCGCAGGGGATGTCGACAAGCGTCTGTATGTCGTTTGCAACGCTCGTGAGTGTCTGATTTGGCAGTCCTATCATAAATCCGCTCCCCGTCTCGTAGCCGAGGGATTTGAGGTCATAAAGACAGCGCAGGCGGTTTTGCAGGGTGCTTTTTGTGTGCAAAGTGCTGTATATCCCCTCGTCAGAGCATTCATGCTTTAAAAGATAACGGTCGGCACCGCATTTTTTTAAATATCCATAGTCCTCACGGCTTTTCTCACCGCAACTCAGGGTTATGATAATGCCGGTCTTTTTTATTTCGCCAACAATCTCGCCGAGAAGTTTTGGGGTGAAAAACGCGTCCTCCCCCGACTGCATGACGAGAGTTTTATACCCAGCATTATGTGCATTTATTGCGGTGTCTATAATTTCGCTCGGTGTCATACGGTATCTTTTTATCTTTTTATTGTGGCAAAAAAGTCCGCAGTAAGAGCAATCCATACGGCAATAATTTGAAAACTCAACAATGGCGCGAACATAAATATCATCGCCATAAATCGACCTCTTGACCTCGTGAGCCTTGTCGTAGAGCGGCTTGAAGTCTGCCAAGGCTAACGCCTTTACAATCTCGTCTTTATTCATCAACATATGTTTCCTTAGAGTAACTTGCCTTGACTGTGACACCGGCAAGTGCACCGAGCTTCCCCGACAGGGCACTCACCACTTCTTGCGGTGCGTCCAACACGACGCTGATGATATTCACCGATCGTCTTTTATATGGTATACCCATTCTGCCGACGATAAACTCGCCGTATTGGTGGAGCAGCTTGTTAATTGCCTCACTGCTCCTTTTATCCTCCGCAATTATACTTAGCACCGCAATTCTATGCATAAAAAAACCTCCCATGCACCCAAAAAGCATGAGAGAACAAGCCGAATACTCGGCGAAAAACATTTCTCTTGCTTTCAGGCAAAAACCTTATCATCAGATTGGTATCTTTATTATATTTTATTTAGTTTTTGTTGTCAATAGTAGTTTACATATTTCGGCAAAAATGATATACTATATATAATAATAGATAATTTAAACAAGGGGCATATTGAGTAGTTTTAATATAAAATTTTTGGGCACTCGCGGCACCATTGCGAGCGACGGGGCAAGGTATGCATTATACGGGGGTGCCACCTCCTGTGTCTATGTCAAGGTTGACGCGCAGACTATAGTGTTAGATGGCGGCAGCGGCATACTATCATTGCCGGAGGTTATCGACGACACCAAGACGGTGCACCTGCTCATCTCCCACATGCACATCGATCATATAAAAGGGGTTATGGCATGTCCTATATTTTTCGACCCTAATTTCACCATTAACATCTATGCCGTCAAAAGACACGGCCGCGATGTGAAAGAACAGCTGGAGTGCGCCATGTCCCCCCCACTTTGGCCGGTGAACTCCGATGCTTTCTCGGCAAACGTCAATTTTATCACCTGTGAGGAGGATTTTTATATCGGCAATCTTCGCGTGCGCTGTCTTGACGGTGCACACCCCGGCGGCTCTACGGTATATCGCCTTGAATGTTGCGAAAAAAGCCTTGTCTATGCCACCGACTACGAGATAGAGGAAAAAACGATCGCTTCGCTCATAGATTTTGCAAAAGGTTGCGATCTTTTGCTCTGTGACGGTCAGTATACAACCGACGAGATGGATAGTAAAAGAGGTTACGGTCATTCCGCTTGGCAGGACGCCGCCCTTGTGGCACTGCAAAGCGATGTGAAGCGCCTCGGTATCATACACCATGACCCCTATCGCACCGACATCGCGCTGGACGAGATGCAAAAGGAACTTAAAACAAAGATAAAAAACGCATTTTTCGCCCATAGAGGAGAGGAGATACATTTTTGATAGACTTAATTTCCCAAAAAATACTGAGCGTTAGCCTCGCGCTCAGCTCGGAAAAGGATGACGAGACCTTATTGGAGCTTATATTGACCTCCGCAATGGACATTGCCGGTTGCGACGCCGGCACCCTATACATAAAACAGGATAATAAACTCTATTTTAAAACCATGATCACCCACAGCATGGGCGGTCGGCAGAGCGCTGAAAATCTGCCGCCGGTTGAGATAGACGCGCGCAACATCTGCGCGAGGGCGTTGCTTCAAAAGAGCATGATAAATGTGCCGAACGTTCAAGCGGACGACTACAAGGGACATGAGGGTCCCAAAAAATATGATGCCATGACCGGATATAATACGGTATCCATGTTGGTCGTGCCGATGATAGACAAGGACAATCACGAGATAGGCGTCGTTCAACTTATCAATGCAAAGGATAAAAACGGTAATATCATCCCTTTTTCCACCGAGCATGAAATATATATTTCGGCACTTTCCTCCCTCGCCGCGACCGGTCTTGTCAAGATGGAGCAGGCGCAGGAGATCAAAGGTCTTTTAAACTCGTTGGTGCGCGCACTTTCCACCGCAATATACGAGCGCACCCCCTACAACGTCCATCACACCATCAACATGACCAAATACGCCGAGCGGTTTTTAAACTGGTTGGACGAGCACGAGCCGTCTCTCGCCTTTTCCGAAGATAACAAGCGACAATTTATTATGAGCGTCTGGCTTCACGATGTCGGCAAGTTGACCGTCCCCATCGAGGTCATGAACAAATCCAGCCGCCTTGGGGATGCGATGGAAAAGGTTTTCACCCGTTTAGAGATAATCGAGCTTATCGCCCGATTGGATGAGGCAAAAAACGGCACCCCCTTTCAGCCGATCTCCGAGCGACTGGAAAAAGCGCGCGACATAATCACGCGAGCAAACACGGTCGGCAGGATGTCGGACGAGCTTTTAGCTGAAATAAAGGAGATTGCAAACTATACATACATCGACCGCCATGGCAATGAAAACCGCTGGCTCTGTAAATATGAGCTTACCGCACTTTGTATACTCACAGGGACACTGACCGCCGAGGAGCGCAGTATCATGCAAAGCCATGTGGTCATGACCGAAAATATTCTCGGTCAGGTCAGCTTCGGCTCGGGATACGGCATGGTCAAAAAATGGGCGAGCGAGCACCATGAATTGCTGGACGGCTCCGGCTACCCCAAAGGGCTTAAAGGGGACGAGCTTTGCACCGAGACACGAATTCTAACAATTATCGACATTTTCGACGGGCTTGCCGCAAAGGATCGACCCTATAAACCCCATATTGAACTGGATCGTGCACTCTCTATACTGCGCAGTATGGCAGGCGAGGGCAAGTTGGACAGCGACCTTTTAGAACTTTTTATTAACAGCCGAGCATGGGATGGCATACTATAGCGTATTACAAATTTTTACATTATAAGAGGTATTTCGATGTTTTTTGATTTTCCCAAGTTTGTCAACCGACGCAACATAATTATTTCAGCTGCAATTCTCGTCGCTATCATTGTTGCGGTGGTGCTTTTTGTCACTGCGCCATCAACCACCGCCGCCGTCATGCGCCTTACCGAGGTGGACGGCGATGTCGTCTTGACCGATAATGAAGATGCCGTGTTGGAGGTATTGGAGGGGATGCGCCTTTCAAGCGGCAACCGGCTTGAAACGATGGATTCCAGCTTTGCCTATATCAGTTTAGACGATACGAAATCGGTCAAACTGGACGAGCTTTCCAGCTGTGTTTTTAAAAAGGACAACAACCAATTAGAGCTTGTATTGAACGAGGGCAACCTGTTTTTCAACGTCACCGCCCCCCTCGCCGAGGAGGAAACGTTGCAGATAGAGACCTCGACCATGGTCTCCAGCATACGCGGCACCAGTGGATACATAACAGTGACCGACAATGCGACAACCTATGCCCTGTTGGAGGGCTCTGTTGAGATAATGATTGCCAATTCCATCGCCGGCGACATTCGTGAGCTAACGCTCAAAGCCGGTGAGGCGGTCACCATCACCGAAATCCCACAGAACGCAGGCGCAAATGTTGAGGTTCAACCGCTCTACGTTGACGACCTGCCGGACTTCATAGAGGACGTTGCCGAGCCGGGACATCTAAGTCCTTTGAGCGAACGTGAAGAGGAAATTATTGAAGAAGAAGATAATGACGACATCGAGGACGAGACGGACGAGATAAATGACATTGACGAGCTCGATGAAAATGTTGACGAGGAAATTGAGGAGGGTGCCACGGGTCAATCCGGCAACGCAGGTGCTGTAGAGCAGGTTAATAATACCTCGACCTCGACCTCGACAGCAACACAAACACAAACTTCACCGACTCCGAGTCCTGAACCGACACCGACACCGACTCCGGCTCCTGCTCCTGCACCGGCTCCGGCTCCGGCTCCTGCACCGGCTCCTGCACCGGCCCCGGCTCCGGCACCCGTAGATGATGACGATGACGATGATGACGACGATGACGATGATGATCTTGATGATGGCGACGATTGAGCCTCATTTGAAAAAATCCTTCACCAAAGGAAAACAGTAGATGAAAAATATACTCGGCAGGATTGTCATAAGCGCGGTCGGGGCGGCAATTATCTGGTTTTTATGCTCCTATAATCTCCTGCTCGACTTTTCAAACGCAATCAACGACGCGATCTATCAACGTGAAGTTACCCCGAATGAGGACATTGTTATCATCGGAATTGATGATCGGGCGCTGGAAGAGTTTGGGCAGTGGCCGTGGAGTCGTGAGATCATCGCCGAGGCGGTCGCATATCTTAACTCAAACAGCGAGTCTAAACCTGCGATTATCGGCATAGACGTGGTTTTTGATGCGACCACAACCCCCGAAGTGGACACCTTGTTCGCCGAGACATTAGGCAAAGAGGGCAATGTGGTGGTCGGGACTTTCGCCGTTTTTGGCAGTACCCTTATCACGAACGAGGACGGCAGTTTTTATATCGACGACTATGCCGTTTTGGACTATGCGCAGTCCTATGACGAGTTGAAAACGTCGGTGAAACAGGGTCATGTCAACGCAATGCTTGACAGTGACGGCGTTTTGCGCCACGCAATATGGGAGTTGAAACTGCCAGACGGCACGATTGTGCCTGCATTTTATCGCGTCATTGCGGAGGAATACTCCGAGATAACAGGCACACCCTTACCGGAAAAACCACCGACCGACTCGCGCGGACGTTGGTATGTGGTGCAACAGTCGTTACCGGGAGCATACAGTGACGGCGTGTCGGTCAGCGACCTTGTAAACGGATTGGTGCCAACACAATTTTTTGACGATAAAATCGTGTTGATAGGTCCATACGCAACCGGTCTGCAGGACGAATACCAAACCCCTATAGCTCCTGCAAAGACGATGTACGGGGTGGAATATCAGGCGAATGCTATCGGCGCACTGCTGGCAAACGACACCAAGACAGAGCCGATAGCGGCACAAAACACCTTTGTATTTCTGTTCGCGTTTGTATGCTTTTTCCTCATGTATCGGCAAAAATTTTTCCGTGCCACCGTCTTTTGGCTGGTCGGCATAGTCCTGTGGTTGCTTGCCTGTGAGTTGATGTTCCGACTTGACTATATCATACACATACTCTATGGTATCCTCGCCCTCACCGTCCCCTATTTTCTCGCTGTTATTCTCAACTATTTTCGTGAACTGTCGGAGCGTCAGCGCGTCTCCTTTACCTTTCGTCGCTATGTCGCGCCGGAGATTGTGTCGGAGCTGTTAAAGGACAACCCGAGAAAACTTGCCCTCGGCGGTCGCACCGCACAGATATCGGTGTTGTTCGCGGATATAAGGGGGTTCACCACGCTGTCGTCGGCACTGCCTGCGCCCAAGGTTGTGGAGATACTCAACCGAATATTGAGCGTGTCGAGCGATGCGGTGCTACATAATCGTGGCACACTCGACAAATACATTGGGGACTGCACCATGGCATTTTGGGGCGCCCCTCTCGCTCAAAGGGAGCATCAATACAACGCCGTTAAAACCGCACTCCAGATAACGAGGGAAATCGCCTCACTTTCCAAAGAGTTGGAGGAGGAGTATGGTCACAGCCTCGGCTGTGGCATCGGGGTTTGCAGCGGCACCGCCGTAGTCGGCAACATTGGCTCGTCCTCACGCATGGACTACACCGTCATCGGTGACACGGTCAACACCGCCTCCCGTTTGGAGGGTCTCGCCGGCTCCGGCAAGGTGTATGTCAACAAAACACTTGCCAACAGTTTGAAAGGCAGGGTTGAATTTATCTATCTCGGCAACGATTTTGCGATAAAGGGGTTGAGCGAGGATTTTGAAGTGTATGAAGCGGTGAGGTTGATTGATTAGATGAAATGCAGCATTAAATACATCTTCACAACACTGTTGTGTGTCTTGATTTTTTTGCCCATCTCGGTGGTGTTGTCTCGCTATGACGGACTGTATTTCTTGTGCTATCTTTTATTTTGGGTTGTACTACCGGGGTTGTTGCCACTCATTTTTATAAAGCAGGTGCTAAAGATCAGGCTTGAAATCCCGAAAGGGATTTTTGCCGTCCTCACCTTTTTGCTCGGTATTTTCATTCTGTTTTTCGAGTTCTTTTTGCTGTATTTTTTGGGTCTGTCATCTCTTTTAACCTATATAAACCCTGTCTTGAGCGCACTTTCGCTCGTGATGTTAATAATAAAATACCGCCGTCAGGCACCGAGTATTTTCAAATTATCCTCCTTTTTATCAAATAATCTTCACCTAATTTTGCTCGTTATAATTGGTGTTTATATCTGTGCCCTCACCATGAATTTTTTCATGCCGGATATTCGCGACGTTAACTATGCCGACTATACATGGCAGATAGGCAACATCAATCAACTTGCCTCCAACCACCCTTTTGACGACATTCGCGTGACCGGTGTGCGTTTCACCTACCATTTTTTCAACACCCTTTTTCTTGCAATTGCAAAATTTATCTTTGGCGGCGACGGCTGGATTTTCCTCACCCAGTACCAGATAATGTATATACCGTTTTTGCTCTGCCTTAGCGTGTACCCCCTTGCAAACGTCGTTGTGAAAAATCGCACCTTTGCCCTTGTCTTATCACTTTTTATGCTGTCGGGATTTTCTGTGTCCTACAGTTTTTCCGACTTCACCTATCAATGGGCGAGCAACGCCAACGCGAGTGGTCTCGCGGTCATAATATCGGTGGCGCTTTTCTTCACCGTCATGCCTGTTATGCAAAAAAACGCAAGGCTCGATAGACATGTTGTTGCGCACATCGCTTTGTCGCTCGTTTTGTTTTTCCTTCTTTGCGGTGTCAAAGGACCTTTTGCGATTGTTTTTGCCACCGCTTTTATCGCATACTATTTAATTGATGTCATCAAAAACCGCAGTGCAAACCCTGCATTGGGATTATTGGTTGCATTTATGACGATAACGTTTATTGCGCTCTTTACCACCCTGCTTTCCAGTGGTAGCTCGGGATATTTCAATGCCGATTTTTTTGACAAATTTCTGCTCACCGTGAACAGGACGGGGTATTTTTCATCCTTTACCTCCATTATCGGCGAGGGGCTTTTTGCAAGGCTTCTCCTGCTGTTGCCCTCACTGTTCATGACCATAACCATAGCTACAATACCGCTTTTGATGTCGATTGTTGACATGATCATGTATTTTGCAGGCAAAAAGGATTTAACGCCGGCGTATAAAATCTCCTGCCTTATCAGCTATGTCGGCATCGCCGCCTACTACACCTTTTTTATCGAGGGGACAAGCCAATTATATTTTTTATACTGTGCCTTGCCGTTTGTGTTCTACATTTTGGCGGTGAAGTTCAACGAGCTTAAAACCCCAAAAACAAAATACATATCACTGATAATCCTTTCACTTTTTTCACTGAACAGTTTTTACAGCGGTGTCATACCTAATCTATCCGATTTCAGCATAACCGCCGCGAAGAATTATTTTTTGAACGTCGAGGAAAATTATAGCACCACTGTCAATGAAGAACATGACGCGTTCGAATTTTTAAAGGATTATATCGTCGACGATAGGCTGATTTTATCCACAAGGGTTGCCGAGCCGGGCGACAACGATGCGGTATATCATAACATATCGGCTTTTTCCGAAAAAAAGTGTTATTTTGAGGGTTTTTTGTATGCCGAGCGCAACCTTGGGTTTAGTGAGAGTGATGTGAGGATAGACGAGCTTGGCTATATGTTTTCAACCGATTGGACTTTGGAGGAAAAATACAACTTCCAGATATCAAAAAACATCGGATATATCGTGATATTTTCCGGCAGTGTTGATGAAATAGTTCACCCGAATACCGGCGCAATTTATCGGCAGATTTTTGGCAACAACAGTGTGACAGTCTACGAATTAATTGTATAGTGAGGTTAGTATGTTGTATTATCAAAAAGAAAAAGAGTATACCGCGAATATGTTCAAATATCCGACGTCGGAGTATCGAGCTACACCCTTTTGGGCATGGAACTGCGCACCGGAACCGAGCGAGCTGATGCGCCAGATAGAAATCTTTAAAAAAATGGGCTTTGGTGGCTTTCATATGCATGTGCGAACCGGTATGGACACCGAATATCTCGGTAACGAATTTATGCAATTGGTCGAAATTTGCACCGAAAAGGCGAAAGAACAGGACATGCTCGCCTGGCTGTATGACGAGGATCGCTGGCCGTCCGGCGCAGCAGGTGGCTTTGTGACACAAAACCCTAAATATCGCCTCACCCAACTGCTGTTGACCGATCGTGCTTACTATGACGATTTTAAGGCGTGCGAACAATTCAATAGCTCCGGTGTGTCAAAGCGCACCCAAAACGGGCGGCTTTTGACCTGTTTTGAAGTGGAGTTGGATGAGAAGGGGTTTTTATCGGAATATGATCAGATTGACCCATCTGAAAATACAAAAAAAATAAAGCTCTACGCCTATGTCGAGAGCGCCGCCCCCTCCCCTTGGTTCAATAACGAGACATACGTCGACACGCTCAACCCCGAGGCAATTGCGCGATTTATCGAGGTTACACATGAGAGATACAAACGGCATCTTGCGCGTGATTTCGGCAGCGTTATACCGGCAATCTTCACCGACGAGCCACAATTTGCACATAAAAACCGCCTTGGCTCCCCGACCGAGCGACCTATCGAGATAATCCTCCCGTGGACAGATGATATCGAGACTACATTCCGCGAAAAATATTCCTCCTCGCTGATTGAACATCTGCCGGAATTGCTGTTTGAGCTTTCAGACGGTGCAGTATCGTTGACACGCTACCGATACCATGATCACATAGCACAGCGATTTTGTGATGCTTTTGCAAAACAATGCAGTGCATGGTGTGAGACAAACAATCTAATGCTGACCGGTCATATGATGGAGGAGCCGACACTCAAATCACAGACTGCGGCGCTCGGTGAGGCTATGCGCTCACTGCGGTATTTTCAGCTCCCCGGTATTGATATGCTGTGCGACTATCGTGAGTTCACCACCGCAAAACAGGCGCAGTCCATTGCCCACCAGTACGGGCGCGAAGGAGTGCTGTCGGAGCTGTACGGCGTGACCAACTGGGACTTTGACTTTCGCGGTCACAAGCTTCAAGGGGACTGGCAGGCGGCGCTGGGCGTGAGCGTGCGTGTCCCCCACCTATCTTGGGTCTCGATGGCAGGTGAGGCAAAGCGCGACTACCCCTCCAGTTTCAACTATCAATCCCCTTGGCATGAAAAATACAGTTATATAGAGGATCACTATGCTCGCATCGCGAGTGTCATGACACGCGGCGAGCCGATAGTAAAGATTGGGGTTATCCACCCAGTGGAGAGCTACTGGCTATACTGGGGCAACGAGCGTCAAACCGCCGATATCCGCGACGGGTTGGACGAGTGCTTCAACAATTTAACCGACTGGCTTTTAAAAGGAACGTTGGACTTTGACTTTATATGTGAATCGCTTTTGCCGGAAAATTGCATTAAAGGCGAGATTACCGGCGAGTTTTTCCCTGTCGGGAGTGCGCGGTATAGCTGTGTGGTCGTCGCCGGCTGTAAAACGTTACGCAGTAGCACATTGCAACGGTTAGAATGGTTTGCGGAGCAGGGTGGCAGGATTGTGATTGTCGGTGAGCCACCGTTCATGGTCGATGCCGCACCGTCGGACGAATTCAGCGACCTTTTCGGTGATTGTGAACGTGTGATGTTCGAGCGCACCGCAATACTTCACGCTTTAGAGGAAAATCGGGTGCTGGAAATTCGGGATAGCGCCGGCGTTCGCAGTGATTGTTTTATCTATAATATGCGCCGTGAAAAACAAAACGACTGGCTGTTCATAGCAAACGCAGGCACGCCGGAAAATATCGACAGCATCAAGGGTGAACAATACACCTTTTCACTCGACGGGGAGTACAGTGTCGAGTTGTATGATACGCTCAGCGGTGAAATTTACACGCTGAAAAACGAGTTTGCTGACAGCAAAACCGTTTTTTCAAAAATCATGTACGCACATGACAGCCTGCTTTTAAAGCTAAATCCTCCGCAGTATGTGCGTCTTTTTGAGACCTTTTGTGAACTGCCAAGTGCACCGACTGAAACCGCGTTACGATATCTCGATCCGGTAAAGGTCTCGTTGTCGGAGCAAAATGTGCTGTTATTGGACATGGCACAGTATGCCCTTAATGACGGGGAGTACCGCCCAACCGAGGAGGTTTTGCGCATAGACGACACGGTGCGTGCCGAGCTCGGCTACAGCCCACGCAACCACACCGTCGCTCAACCATGGGTGGAAAAGGATACCCTCACACCGCACACATTGCACATTAGGTATACCGTTGTATCGGAAGTGGATTTGACGAATGTGGAACTTGCGTTGGAGGACGCCGAAAACGTAAAAATCATGTTTAACGGTCTGCCGATAAAATCGGAAATCGTGGGGTATTATGTCGACAAAGCCATAAAAAAAGTTGCGCTATCGGCTGTCAAAAAGGGGGAGAACTACATCGATATTTCACTCCCATTTGGCAGGAAAACGAACCTCGAAGCCTGTTATTTACTGGGTGATTTCGGTGTAAAGGTAAGTGGCTGTACACATCTTTTGACACGACCGATAAGGGCACTTTCTTTCGGTGACATCACTCGGCAGGGGCTCCCCTTTTACGGTGGCAACATTACCTATCACCTCCCTTTCAATTCAAAGGTCGAGAGGGGCAGTTTTGTCGAAATTAACGCCTATCGCGGTCAAATGCTCTCCCTCACACTCGATGATAAGGCGCTCGGGAATATTGTATTTTCGCCATATCGACACAACCTGCCACCGATTGAGACGGGGCAACATCGGCTCGATGTGACCTTTTATGGCAATCGGATAAATACCTTTGGTCAGCTGCATTATAACAACCACGCAACAAGGTGGTGGGGACCTGATTCCTGGCGATGCAAAGGGGCGGACTTCTCATATGAGTATCAATTTTGGCCGCAAGGGATAATGAAGTCACCGGGAATACATATATAGCAAACACCACCGTGGCAAGCTCGCCACGGTGGTGCTTTTATAATTTCTATCTATCGCTCAACTTAACATATTCTTTATGCGGTGTGACCGGTTTGTATGCCGGGCGAATTATCTTGCCGGCGCTCTCCAGCTCCTCCATGCGGTGTGCCGACCAACCGACCACGCGGGAGATGGCAAAAAGCGGTGTAAAAAGCTCTTTTGGCAGATCCAACATGTCATAGACAAAGCCGCTGTAAAAATCGATATTCGCGGCGACACCTTTATATATCTTGCGACGGTCGCCGATGATCTTCGGTGCGAGTGTCGCGACTTTGCTATATAAATTATACTCCTTTTCCCGACCTTTGCTGGCGGACAGGCTCTTTACAAAGCGTTTAAAAATCTCGGTTCTCGGGTCGGACAGTGAATAGACCGCGTGCCCCATGCCATATATAAGACCACTTTTATCAAAACCCTGTTTGTCGAGCAATTTCTCGAGATATGCCGAGATTTGCGCGTCGTCTTCCCAATCCTCAAGGTGCTGTTTCATATCCTCGAACATGGCGACCACCTTGATATTCGCGCCGCCGTGTTTTGGGCCTTTGAGTGAGGATAGACCTGCCGCTATGGCGGAATATGTATCGGTGCCGGCGGTGGATACAACGCGTGTGGTAAAGGTGGAGTTGTTACCGCCACCGTGTTCGGCATGGAGTATCAACGCAACGTCCAGTACCTGTGCCTCTAAAGCGGTATAAACCCCGTCGGGGCGCAACATCTGTAGAATATTCTCGGCGGTGGATAGCTCCGCTTTGGGCGGGCGGATAAAGAAAAGCTCGTTGCGATGGTAGTAGCAATAAGCCTGATAGCTATAGATTGCCATCATGGGGAACACCGCTATAAGTTCGATGGACTGGCGCAGAATGTTGGACAGCGATATATCCTCCGCCTTGTCGTCATAGCTATAGAGGTTGAGCACCGCGCGCGCAAGGCTGATCATAATGTTGGAGCTGGGCGACTTCATTATAATATCGCGCACAAAGTGAGCCGGCAGTGAGCGGTATTTGTTTAATACCTGCTTCATCCACTCGCAATTCTCCGCGTTTGGCTGCTCACCGAAAAGCAAGAGATACGAAATCTCCTCAAATCCGTGGCGATTTTCCTCGATGCAGTTGTCCACGATATCGGTCACGTTTATGCCGCGATAATATAGTTCACCCTCACACGGCACCATCTCACCGTCCACCTTTTTGAAGGAGACAACGTCGGAAATGTTGGTGAGGCCGGTCAAAACACCCTTGCCGTTTTTATCCCTTAGCCCCTGCATGACCTCATGCTCCTTGAACAGCTCCGGCGCTATGACATTATTTTTTTCAGCGATTTTGGTGTGTTCGAGAATGTCGGTCGTTATCTGAGATATAATATGTTCCATTGCCCCTCCTTTTTATTATATAATATAAATATTATACCAAAATCGAGAGAAAATGTCAAACAAAACTGTTATTCGTCCTCGCTACCCTCCTCCAGTGCCTCGACGAAGTTCATCAACGTTTCCATATCCTCACCCAAAAGTTCCGCTATTTCCTCGCCGTCCATCTCACCGATGTCACTCGACACCACGAGTTCTTCACGCGCCTCGGCCTCTTTATCCACCAGTCGGCGAAATTCAGACAAGTTCGCGACATCGTCGGAGATTATCAGCGCCTCATCATAGATAAAATCTACCACATTCAGGCAGTTGAGCAGTGCGGCGGTCGCCACCTCAAGCTTTGTCTCGTCGCTCCACTCCTCCTTTAACACTACCGAGTGCTTGTGATACATCTGCTTAAACTCCTCAAAGATATGCACCGCGCCGACCGGGACGGTGACGTTCATGGTGTTGAGCTCTCGCAGTGCCGGCGCGATGTTGTCGTCGCGCATATTGATGGCGATAGTGGTATAAAATTGGACGATAACCTGCCCTTCTTCCACCTCGTACGGCAGTGCCATAACCTCCATCAAAGCCTTGTTGCTCGCCCTGCCGAGGTCGTTTAGCTCCGCCTTTAACACGCAGATATCCTCGTCGTTGTCCAAACGAGCCTCCATGCCGTACTCATTCAATTTTTCTTTAAATTGCTCTAAAATAAATCTGTTGTTATCCATCATAGCCCTCTTTTTTATACGGCATCGTTCATCGGAGATACGCTGTAGTCAAAGCCTTTTTTAGCCTGCTTGCGACCAATCTTTTTGACCTCTTTAGTCTTTTTCGCACCCTTTTTCTCGCGTTTTGCCTGTTTCATCTCCTCGACGTTGCGCAGGGCATCAAGCCAGTTGGTGCCGCTAAATCCGAGCTTAAAGGCAATCTCGTGCACCGACGCCTCTTTCAAGGTGTGGGTATCGTCCGCGTCGAATTTAAAGCCGATGGTGCGCATTATCCGTTTGTCAATCTCGCGCATGGTGCCGTTGTCTATGCGCTCCTTTATCTCCTGAGCGTGGAGTATGCGCATCATGTTGACAAAGTGCTTTTTCTTGCCGGCGCCGTAGCTCTGCATTATGACGACGTCCTGATCCTCCGGTTTGAGGGAGCGGAAGCCGTCGGTCTGCATATACTCCTGCGCCTCGTCCTCGGTGAGTACCCCCTCGATAAACTTCTCGTCCTGCTTTTTCTTAAGAAGTATCATATAGGCTTTTTTGGAGTATCGGATAAATCGAGACAGCGTTTTGCACATGCCGGCAATCGCGGCTCCGACACCGGCGGTCGCAACACCGGATAGCGCAAAACCGTATGCCGCACCGGCAAAAAATCCTGCCGAGGTATCAAACACCGCCCCGATACCGGTCTTTTTGGAGGATGCTTTTAAAAGAGTAAGCATCTCAAAGGCGTCGACATTTTCCGAGTCGCCGGCGTTATAACCCTCCTGATAGTTTTTAAGATCTGCCTTGGTCTTGCAGAACGCCTTGTAAGACTGACCCATCTGCACAATTCCGCCGGTTATCTTGGCAACGTTCTGGACAAGGGCAACAATGGGCACACCTAACTCCAGAAAGTTCTGGCTGACCCCCTCGGTGCCGTCGCCAAAGCCGGTCGAGGTGGTGCGAAGTAGCCTTTTAATAGTGCCGGAGAAGCCGGAGATCGCCTTTAAAATATCAATCGCCATGTCGGTGTTGCGCCCCGAGTTGAGCTTGACCGACTCATAGAGTTTCATGCCCTTGACGACAGCGCCGAGCAGACCGGACACGCCGTGCAGGGCACCGCCTGCAATGTCGGTGCCGCTCGCCTTGGAGACGGTGCCGACCGGCTTGGGCTCATTTTTCGGCGCAAAGGTCTTTAGCCCCTTGGTGCCGGTTTTGGTCACGGTTTGGGAAATTTTCAGTCCGCTCAGTGCCTTTTTAATGTCCTCCGACAGTTCCAGCCCGACCACCTCGGTGTCGTGCTCTAACTCGTCGTTTTTAATCCTTTTTTGGAGCACCTCGCTGTAGACACCTTTGTTGTACTTTTCAACAACGCGCTTGTATGCCTTGGTTTTTTTAAATTTTTTGGTCTCAATCTCGATGTATGCCTGATGGTCCGCCATCTTGATAGCCTCTTTGATGCGGTCGCGGTCGCCATCCTCCAACACCGTGTCGCCGACGTCCAGACCGAGCATCTTCGCCGTCTTTTTGAGCACCACCGCCTCGATATCCTTGTCGAGAGTTTTCAGGTTTTTGTTGAGCGGTTTAATCGTCTTTTCGTCCGTCTTGCCACTCTTGACGTTGTCGTCCTTCTCCTTTTGCGTCTTGTCGCGGTTTTTTATCATCTTGGAGAACTGCTCGCGACCCTCATCGTCCCCCTCAAAGCCGTACTTCTCCACCGCTAAAATTCGGCGACGTTCTCGGATTTGCTTTTCCAAATCCTTGCCCTTGTTCTCCAGACGGGATATCTCCTTGTCGTGTTTGCCCTCCTTTTCCTCCAGCTCGACCTGTTTGTCAAAACACTTCTTTTTCTCGGCGAGGAGTGCGGTGAGTATCTCGTCCCCCTCGCCTACTCCCTCATATTTATCCGCCATCTTGGAACCCATCGTCTGGATGGTTTCACTGTCGACGACGGCGAGTTTCGCCTGTTTTGTGATGAGTTTCATCTGCTTTTCGACGTGGGCGGGCAGTTTTTCGTTGTGCTTGATATAGCCCATGTTGACCGCCATGCTGTGGAATATGAGTTTTTCGCCGGTCTTTTCCTTGTTGAGCAGAGCCAGGGTCATCACCGGGGTGTGATCCTCCTCCTTTTTAACCTGCTCTATGTTGGGGTTGACCGTGTTGGTGGGCAGTTCCGGTTTGTCCTTTTGTTCCTGTGCCTGTTTTGCCTCTATCGCCCTTGTGCGCATGACGGTGGTGGCGCAGTCAATGAGGTGGCGCAGGCGCAGATCCATGTCCTTGACCCTGCTTTTATAATGGTGTTTTGGACCGGACAGCTTTTTCGCCTCTATCGGGTCCAGCTCCTGTTTTAGTCGGTCGAGGTTGAGCTGTGCCGAGCGGCGGCGGACAAGTGCCCTGCGATACTTGTCGAAAATGCGTTTGAGCAGTGGGTCGTCGCCATGCTCGCCTGCCTCTATCTTCTTTAGCGTCTCCTCACGGTCCTTGAGGTGCTGTGCCGCCTTTTCCTTGATGGCCTTCATGTTGATGTCGGACTTGATGTTGAGGTCGGCGTGCTTGTACCCAAAGGCTACCACCTTGTCGAATCGCTTGATGGTGTCCTTTTTCAGCTCCTTTTGATCCGGCTTGACCACGCCCATCTTGACGGCGAGGCGCTTGGTGACCTCCTTATCGCGCTCCTCGTCTATCTTGGCGAGCTCGGTGTCGAATGCCTTTATATTCTGTTTTGTGTCGGTATCGCTCGGCTTTTTCTTGATGTATTCGTCGCGCTTTTTCTGTATTTCATCGAACTTATCGTCCTTGCCGGCGCTGTCGAGGTTCTTTGCATACTGAGCACGGCGCAGCATCTGGATTTTTTTACCCAGCTCCTCCGCCTCAGTGTTGATGGACGCGCGCGTGTGAATTTCAAAATATTCCTTTTTCTTGTTCTCGCGCTTTGCGTGCAGGTCGTGATATTTTTTGAGCAGTGCCTTAATTTCGTCGGTGTCCTCCACCTTGCCGATGCCCTCCTGGACATTCTTCGCGAGGAGTTCCACGCCCTGACTGGGCGATTTTTCCAGCTGGAGACCGATGACCTTTTTGACCTTTAGCTTGGTTTTTTCACCGAGTGGCTCCCCCTGCTTGATAAAGCCGAGCTGCACCGCCGTGTTGTATCGCGCCGTCTTGTTGAGCCTTTCTATCGATTTGCCCTGATGCCCGAATCGCTTTTTGACGATGTTGTCCGCCTTTTTCTTGACCTTTTTGACGTCGTCCTCATGCGCGTCCTTGTTGGTGATGACCATGGACGCGTTGATTAGCGCGTTCAGGCGGCTTTGTAGCCACTCTATTCTGCGTCTTTTGGTGTCCTTGGGGCCGGATTTTTTAAACGCTTTCCAGTTGCCGCCCGTGTTCATCTTATCAAACTCGGTCTGCTCTATGCGCAGTTTTGTGGTCAGCCGCTCAATTTCGTCCTTATATCCGCCGCCCTCTACCGCTTTTTCACGCAGGACATCAAGGTCCTCTATTTTCTCGGTTATCTTTTGGGGTGAAATTTGTGCCTGTTTGCGCTTACCGGGGCGGGAGACTATCTTGTCAACGAGCAGTTCCAGCTTTTCTTTAGTGTCCTTATCCAGCGATTCTAAGCTGTCGGACGCCTTTAAAAAGCCCATTTGCACCGCGAGGGTGTGGCGGAACTTTTTCTCATGCGCCTTGGAGATAACGCCGATATCCTCCTTGGAATCCAGCTTTTCCGTGACCTTTTTTTCCGCTGTTTTCTCTTCCTTTTTTTCTTCCTTTTTCTCCTTGGTATCTTCCTTTTTTACCTTTTTATCTTTTTTCTTCTCCGGCTCTTTTTTGTTGTCCTCTTTTTTCTCGTTGGATTTTTCCACTTTTTTATCGGTCTTTTCGCCGGTTTTTTTCTTCTTCTCCTCGTCCTTTTTCTTTTTCTCTTCCTCTTTTTTCTTGTTTTCTTCTTCCTTTAGCTTTTTATTCTCCGCTTTTTGCTTGACCTCGTCGTCCTTGCGTTTGTGATAGTCGGTTATGCGCGACAGCTCGGCGACGTGTTTATCCCTATCCTCGTTGACCTCCCCCTCCTTGACATCGGGGAACGCATATTTTAATATAAAAGCCTCCTGCCGTGCCGCCTCGACACGTTTTTCCATCTTGGCGATCTTCTCCAACATGTCTTTGCGCTTGTGGTAGGTATAGCCGACATACTTCATTTGGTCGTGCTCGCGCTGCATCCTGTTGCGCTCCGCTATGAGCGGTGCGACGCTCGGGTCGCCGTCAAACTCGCTCAACTTTTTAAGTATCGAGGTCTCCAGCTCCTCGAGCGGTTCCCTTTCAACAGGGTCTTTGTTCTCCTCTTTGAGCTTTTTCAGCTCCTCCTTCGCCTCATCATCCGGTAGGTTTTTACCCCCTTGTATTTCCAATTCTTTCATGAGGGCACGGTCAATAATCTCGTCGATAGCGCCTTTGTTCTTTTTAACGCTGCTAAACGAGGTTGCGAGCGATAGCAGACGGGTGATATTACCGTCGCTGAGCTTATTCTTATCCTTATTCATAATCGAGGCGGATATATCCAAAAGGCGGTTTATCCCCTCGTCCATCTTGTCAATTTCCGCCTGTTTTTGCTTCCTCGCGCTTTTGGCGGACATTATGCCGGACTTCATGGTCATGCGATCAAGCTGCGCCTTGGCTATATTGCGCTTTATCAAAGCCCCGTCGATAAGTTTTTGTATCTGCTCGTTGCCGCCGTCCTTTGCACCTTTGCGGCGCTCTTTTAGTTTTTCGGCTCTCGCTATGAACAGTAGTTCCTTTTCTGACAGTTCCGGCACTAAATCCTCGCCCGTCTCGCCGTCCTTTTTTAAAAGGTCGACACTCTCCCCCTCATTTGTGTTTTTTATCGGCAGAGTTTTAGACTCGGTCACCTTTTTAGGGGTGACTTTTTTCTTCTTATTTTTACCTTTACCCTTGTTCTTTTTACCGAACAGCAGTTTGGTTATCATGTCCACTCCTTATTATAATTATATCACATCCGCCATCAATACCGCGTATTTATCAAAATCGTGCAGTAGCATCGTTTTCCCCAGTTTTGAATTCTCGTTGCGAATGCTGAGCAGTATATCCTTTATCCCGACCGGTCGGTTATCCGACGCGGCAAGGAATGTCGCATTGAGCGCAATGTTCTTGATGGAACCGCCGGTTAGCTCAAACTGCTCGGCAAGGAATTCGAGGTCGACGTTGCCAAGCGGCACCTCCGGCGCAAAAACGGAGCGCCAAATTTCAAGGCGCAACTCCTGCGTGGGCTGTGGAAATTCCACAATATATCGCATACGGCGCATAAACGCATCGTCGATATTCTTTTTAAGGTTGGTGGCGAGAATGACAATCCCCTCATACTGTTCAAGGCGTTGTAGTATATAGGACACCTCGGTGTTCGCATAGCGGTCTTTGGAGTCGTTCACCTCACCGCGTTTGCCGAAGATGGAGTCCGCCTCGTCAAAAAAGAGGATGACGTTGCTCTTCTCCGCCGTCTCAAAAATCTCCTCCAGACGTTTTTCCGTCTCACCTATATACTTATCCACCACCTGCGATAGGTTGATGGAATATAACGGCAGGTTTAACATATTGCTCATGACGTGCACCGCCATCGTCTTGCCGGTGCCGGGGGGGCCGACCAGCAGTGCCGCGACATTTTTGCCGTAGGCATACTTTTTCTCCATCCCCCAACCGTCATACACCTTATAGCGATAGCGCACATGATCGATAATATTCTCGATTGCGGTGCGTTGACGGGGGTGCAGTTTGAGCTGGTCGAGGGTGTAGGTCGCGTTTATCTTGGTTATATTGCCCTGACGAGGTGAGGGGATAACGCAGTTGCATGCCTCGGCGATAAAACGCTCGCCCCTGTCTTTTGAGGCGGCAATTATCGCTATCGCCTTTTTGGTCTGCTCACGGCTTAACTTGTATTTGCTCGCAAGGTCGGTGCAGTCTATATCCTTTTCAACACCGGCACGCTTTGCATAGTAGGAAAAAAGCTCTATTCTCTCACTGCGCGAGTAGTCCGGCAGATTTAAAACAGTTAACACCCGTTCGATATAAGGGGTCAGACTGACCGTTTTGTCGCTGATAAGGCAGATGGGAGCGCCGTATAGACGGCTGAACTCCTTTACCGTTTTTAAACAAAACGCGGCGCGCTCCTCATCCTCCTCTACGGGGGCGGTAATATTGTGTATGACAAGGGCGACCTCATTGAAAATCAGCTCCCTTTTCACCGACCATAGAACGGCCTCATCCTTAGTGTATTCTTTATAAAGTCGGTCAAAATCTACCGTGAGAAAGTCCAGCTCATTTTTAAGCCCTGCGAGGGTGACTATGTACAGCATTTCCTCATTATCCTGCCCTATGAGGTGAAAAAAACCGTTCGGAGCGGACAATGCCTCCTCCATCTGCTCAATAAAAGCGGAGTGGACGTCGCCCTGACGCTTAATCTCAACATCGGTAGAAAGGCGGTAGATGCCACCACCTTTTTTGGTGTCAACACCGGCGCAGATGAGGTCGACATAGCGCGCGTCCATCGAAAGACCACGTTTGAAAAAGGGGAAGTTTTTTTCACGCGGGTCGGTGATAAGCAGTCGAGTCAAGCGCTCATACTGTTCAAGATAGCCGAGATAATCGTCGGTGACATTGCGTTGTATGTCAAGGAATTTGAGTGCATTTTCCACCGTGAGCGTGGTGCGCGCGTTGCCGATGGCGCGCAGAACCTCAGGATAGAGCGCGAAAAACAGCGCAAACTCACATACCGCCCTGCCGAACTCCGACAGACCGTTGCGCAAAGCTATGACGCTGTGGCGCATATAATCGTCGTAAAGATCGTCGTCCTCATTTAGCTGTAACAGCACCCCGTCGACCTGCTCAATCATATCGTATGTAGGTCTATAACCGAGCATAGATTCCACCAGATCAATCGCCGAGCTTTTCCCTATCTGCTCGGCATATCGACAGACGTATGCCGCGGATTTTTTTATAAGTTTATCTAAAAACATTATTCACTCTGTGTTGTTTATGTTATATCTATCTATTATAATTATAAACGATTGAGCGGTAGTTATCTACTGTACTTTGGTATAGGTTTGATTATTATCAGCTTGATTTTTTCACCACCCTTGAAAGCCCGAATATTAAGCCAAACGCTATAGTTATGCACAACAGCGCAAGAAAGACCCTTTGCACAACATAAGAAAAAACTTTTAAACTCCCGGACAATTCGCCCGATATCGCCTGATTGGCGGTGTTGATCAAACCGCCGATGTTTTGCGCGACCTCGCTTATCACCGTCTCGCCCTTTTGTTCATATATGATGATGGGGGTGAATTTAGTTAGCTCTATACCATAAGCCCCCTGCCCTGCAAGGCTATCCTCTGCCGAAATTAAGGATAACGGCTCCTCTTGACCGGAATTTATGTAGAGTGCGTTCAAACTCTCGGTATCCGATGCGCCATCATTTTGAACGAAGACAGACAGCCTTTCCATCTCGTTATACGCCCTGCCGTCCTGCAAAAGAATGCCCATATGCATAATTATCGCACTGCCGGTGTCAATCCCGTCACGATACTCGGGATCTATTTCGCTATAGTAGTCGTTCCAATCGGCGGTAAGCCCGGCGCCGTCGACCACCTTGACCCAAAACTGCGCACCGTCCGGTATATCGCCGTTTGTGTTGTCGACACCGACCGTCGCAAGGTCGCCGACATTCAGCCATGTTATGCCGTCCCGAGATATCTCCTTGCCCACAAAGGCGGTGTATTTGTCCTCTGCCGAGGGCCCTTCATCGCTCGGTGGGATGACATCGCCGGTTAAATCGTCTGTCGAAAACAGGAAAAACAGACCCTCTGACTCGGACAACCCACCGCTTGAATTATCGCCCGAGCCGCCGTTTAACTCGCCCGTATCTCCCCCCGAACCACTGCCGGAACCGCCGGAGTCGTTCGAGCCGGAACTGCCGGTGCTACCTGAACCGCTGCCGCTCGTGCCGCTGCCGCCGGTACCTGTGCCGGAGTTGCTACCACTCGAGTTTGAGCTCTCATCCACAATGGATAACTCCGCTCGGGGGGAAAGTGCGTATTCCGCGTAGTTATCGTCGGCGGCGATAACCGCCTCGACATAGTATTTGCCCACCTTTGAGGGAGCGACAGAGAGCGGCTTGCCACCATTTTTCGTTGTGTAATATCGATAGGACACCGAACCGGTCGCTGCGCCCTTGTCGATATTCCCCTCCCCTGTGTAGGTTATCGGCTCATCGGTGAAGGTGGAGGTCTGGTCGGTCGGTTTCCATGAGGCTTTCGGCTCTGCGCCGAGGATTGACAGCTCAAACTCGGTCTTTTTTGGCAAGTTATTCTCATAACCGTCCATCTCAAAAAACTCCTCACCGAGGGGGTTATAGCTCACAACCACCTCATACAAGCCCTGTTTGAGCGTGTTTAAATATTCCGCGGTAAGAGTAAGCGTCGTGGTATTGCCGCTCGTCTTGGCGGTGAAATCCTCTACCGAGACGGACGAGCCGTTGACACTCACCTCGTCCATCGTATTGCCGGACGAATTAAGGCTAAGGCGCAGGTCCGCACTGTCGGTCTTTTCAAACTCGACATCCTTTGCGGTGGAGGCACTGTTGTCATACAGCACCACCGCGTCGGTGGACAGATATGCGACATTCCCCACTCGGTCGGTAATTCGAGCATATACGACCGAGACGGTCCTTTGCTCAAAATCCACGCCAAAGGCGCGATACATCTCCCATCTCATGTCCTCGACCGACGGCATTGCGGATTTGCTCTTTGCCTCATCGTCCACAAAAAACTCTATTGAGGCAATGCCGGAGCCTTTGCCGTCCGCACCCTCAATCTCCACCGTCGGCGCCTCGTTATAAAAAAAGCCGAGGTTGACGGTGGTGGAAAGAAAGGTGAAATCAATATCATTAACAGTTATTTTACCGGTCGGTGCCATGAGATCGGTATAAAACTTGGCGGTCTTTGCCGTCGAAATAGCGCCACTCTCGTTATTTTTGAGGTAGTAGGTATACTCCGCCACCTCCCCCTCTGTGCCGAACGCCGGCACCGAGATACTATCTTTCCATTCGTTGGATACAAGTGCAAAACTGTTGCTGAGCGAAAAGCCGGACGGCGCGTTTATCACCACATCTTCGCCTGCTTTATACCAAATCTTGTTGTCGTGCTCCGCCCCACCGCTTAAAAACCCGACCTTGTTGTCGGCATCGTAGGGCAGGATATTCACCGCCACGTCCGTTTCATAGCCGCCGACCGACGATTTGAGTCTAAAGGTCTTCACCCCCACCGTCAGGTCGCCGAGCGTGCCGCCCAGAACTATGGTGGCATCGCCCGCACTGTCGGTGGTGTCGCTCACCCCCTCCAACTCCACCTCGGTGCCGTTTACCACCTGAAAGACGGTGATTTCACTGTTGGCGAGTGGGAAATCGATACCGAGCACAGAGAGTTTCCCGTTGACCGATATCGTCACCCCCGTACCGTAGTAGGCATCCTCGGCTGTGGCGGTGAGAACGGTGGTGGCTGATACCGGTGATTTGTAGGTGATAAACAAAATGAAAACAAAAGAAAAAACGGTGCAAAACAGCAGGGTCGGCAGTTTTTTGCGCCAACCTCTTTTTACTGTTATCGCACTGTTTTTATCCAACTTTCACCCTTTTTAAATATACTTTGAGAGCGTTTCCACCGCCTCGGTGCGCAAAAAGAGAGCACGTTTGTCCCTATCCAACTCTCTTGAAAATTGCGCCTGCCGCTCATAATCGGACTTTAAAATCAATGTGCACAGCTGTTCACTCGCACGGCGCAGTGATGTTTCAAACGCGTTCACATTTTTTTGCAGTTTCACACTTATGAGGTCGAGTGAGTTTTTCATCAGCTCATCGGAGTAGCTTATCAGCTCATGCGCCCTTGTCTCGTCACTTATTTTGCCGTCAAACCGCCCGTGCAACTTGTCCTTAATCTCCTTAAAATCGAACATCAACTGTGGCATGTTTATCTTTCGCAACGACATCTCTATCATGCCGCACAGCTCCCCCTGCTCCTTGCCGGATATGGGCAACAGGGCGTTTTGCAATTTTTGTTGCAGGGTGTTAAAGCTCATCAACTCCTCGCGCAACTCGGCATACATCTCCCGTACATTTTGCTCGGCAAAGGATAGCTCCTGCAAAACATCGTTGGTGTCGGCGTATTTTACCCTCTTTTGTTGGGTGATATATTCTCTGTGTTTTTTATTCCAGGTAAAGGGGTTGTACCAGACGCTATCGCTCACATCAATGTCGATGTGAACCACTTTCACCTCGGTTTTCACCCCCGGCTTTATCTTTTTGCGGCGGTTATACATCTCCACAAATCTATCATATGCACCTTGCTCGATGTGATTATAACACTCATCAAAAACCTCGTCCACCGCCGAGCGCACCGACACTATCTTTGTCTTTATTTCGTTGTTTTTTTGTTCGTACTGCGGCATCATTTCGCTGTTAGTGCGCGCTATATCGCCCTGTATCTCCATACTTTTTTTATGCAAAAGTTGCTTCAATTCACTGCTCGCGACCACCGCAAAGGACGCGGCTTTGCTCATCAACAGCTCCTGCTTTTGCTGTGTCATGCTGTCGAATACATCACTCACGCTCTCAAAACCGGATATCTGCGCGAGTTTCTTTTTAGTCAGCTTGACGTGTCGCGACAGGCGCTCGTCCACCAACTTTTCCAGCTCGTTGTAGTTTTTTTTGAGCGTCAACGACATATGATGGGCAACCACCGATACAAAATACGGTTGTTGACACTGATTTACAACATCGATAATCTGTTTTGAGCAGTCAAACGAAGCGAGGTTTTTCGCCATAATGCCGACGCATTTTCTCGCGCGGTCCTCCAGTGCATTTTTAAGCCGCTCCTCGGCTTGCTCGATATCCTCCCCCTCTTTGAGCGTGTCCATCAACGCATTGTCGAATTGACTGGCGATGAGCAACAGCCGCTTTGTGCCCTTTTGAGGCAGTTGAGAGCTGACCAGCGCTATGTCGTTGCTGTCTAAAAAGTATGCGGCAGGGCTTAGAAAAAATGCCGCATCACAGTGCTCTAAAAAACGCTGTGTCATGACACGACGCGACGGCACAGGGTCGTTGAGCCCGGGGGTGTCGACCAACGATATATTTTCCAGCTCCGGCAGGTTCATCTTTAAAGTCACCGCCTTGACAAACGGGGTATATCGCCCACTCTCACCGACATAATCCTCTAATATAGCGTTGAGCTCACTGCGCTCGTTAATATCGATGGTGCGTATCTGCTCCTCAAAGCAGGCATTCATGCTCACATCACTGTTTTGCGCCATGGTGATAATGTCGCGCGCGGCGTGCACCTGAATGGTATCGATGGAAAGTCGTGCCAGCTTTTTAAGCTCGGTCCATTCAAACACGTCATAAAACTCGATGCATAATTTTTGCTCGTCCGAGTGCTCCACCATGGTGAGAACGCATGTTTTCGGTGTCCTCGCCTGTGGGAGTATCTGCTCACCCTTGAATATTAATGCGTTGATAAAGGAGGATTTGCCGGACTTGACCTGCCCGATAACCGCAATGTTGAACTTGCGCTCGGCACTGAAAAAGTCGAAAAGTTTTTTCTCGAAATTTTTCTTCAGTTGCAGTATCTCGTCTGTGTCGATAAACTCGCTGTATGGGGATAGGGACACCTGCACCTCGCTCAACAGCTCGGTAAAACGCCGATGCTGTTCCTCCTGAGCTATTGTCTTTTCATAAATCATGTCGAGGTGGTGTCCTTTCGTGTATAATACTAATCGGTGGGGTACTCCCCCTTTGTTTGAATATTATCGATATAGTCGTTGAGGCTTTTTAAATCCTGCTTTATGCCCTCAATATCAACCACTGTATCGGTGGATTTTGGCTTTGAGATGGCATTTATGATGCGGTCTTTCGTCTCACTCACATGCTCGACATGCTCTCGTACCGACTGGATATAGTCCTGTAAAAATCTGGCACTCACGCGCTCAATACAGCCGATGATGTGCTGTTCTATTTCAGGGAGTATCAGCTCGCTCACTATCCTTATACCGTCCTCTTTTTTAATCTTTCGGTTAATCCTCGCGGCATAGGTGCCCACATTTGACATGAACCCCTCCTCGCGAGACATCGCCTCAACCAGCACCCTCGGCGAAATGTCATTTTCATCAAATTCTATAAACCTCTCACTCAATCCGCTAAGGTGAAGATGCGCGTTTATACTGCGCTCACTGGCTAAAAACGCCGGATTGACGGTGGAATACACCTCTTTATTAATATATGCCGGTATGATGCCGGCAAGGAACGCATTTACATCCTGAGAGCTGATTATAAGTGAAATAATCGGGTCTTGCAACTGCGCTGTCAAACTTTTAATGTTTATTCGCACCTTGGACAGAACCTTGTCGACATTGTCCTCCAGCTCGTCAAGAGTGCTCTCACACCCCTGTTTGAGTTTAAAAAACCGTACGTTTTGCTTCTCGGTCAGGCGCTGTCGCTCCGGCACGGGCAGGTCAACGGTGAGCAGTTCATTCTCCACCACCGTCTTTAAAAGATAGCTGATACCAAGGCAATAACGCCGCAACACCTGCACCTGTTCCAGACGAATAAGCGAATTTATCTGCGAGATGAGGGATTTGACCCTATCGGTGGAGCGACCGACTCCAACCTCGGCATTTGCTATGTATATCTTATTGACCGGCAGATAGGTTTTTATGGTATTCTCAATATACTCGTTACAGCGGCGCAGCTCCGTCGGCGGTATCTTGTCACATTTGGTCAAAACAACAAAGATGGGTTTGTTCGGTGTGGTGTATCCGAGGAGCAGTTCGACAATGGAGTGTTTGACCACCGGCTCGTCCGCCGCCACCACTAAGATATAGGCATAGCATCTTAAAAGATAGTTTTGTATCCATCTGTCATGTAGCTCGGTGCCGGAGTCATAACCGGGCAGGTCGACAAGCACTATATTATCGACGCTTTTTAAAAAATCGTTTTTGACCTTGAGTTTTATGGCGTTAATCCCACCCAGTGGGACACTCCGGTCACGCAGTGCGCACAGGTCAACCCGTTGCATGGTGTCGTGTCGGCAGAGCAAAAGCTCATTTTCACCATAGGATATCTCGACCGGCGGGCACTCCTCCGGCAGGTTGCCGGTCGGCAACAACTCCTGCTCTAATATGGCGTTGAGCGCGGAACTTTTGCCGGTATTAAATCCCCCTACCATCGGAACCGTTACGTTTTGTGTAAGTATTTTAATTAGCTCATTTGCCTCACAGCTGACATCGACTTTATATTTGTCGGCAATATCAAGCAACATTTTCATTGCTTTATCCGGTTTTTCCAAAAAACACCTCCGACAATTTATGTTGATACGGGTAAATGGTATCTGCCCACAGCCGTACCGAGGCAGATACCTATCTCTATTATACATAATTTGAGCGGTAAAGAAAAGGGGTTTTGAAAAATTTTTATCCCACTACAACATATCCGCCGAGGCTGATATTGTCCACCGCCGCCGTTTGCGGTGTGGATAAAAAACAGTTGACATCGGTATAGCAATATGTGTCGGTATGATACGCCTTGCGCAGGCAGACCAGCTTAAACCGTGTGCCGATTCCGCTGTAATTTTCGATAAGTTTTTCCAGCTCCCGCTCCGAAATGGGCAGTGGCTCGGTGCGCTGTGACAGGTTGAGTATCACCGCAAAGTGATTGCGTGTGTCACCGTATAACTCCATGTTGAGCTTTTTTGTGGCGGCATTTGTCGGATATCTGCTCCACTGGAAGTTCTCGACAATATGCGGTCTTATCCCACACACGAGGAAGATAAGCTCCTCCAACGTCTTTCGCGTGCCCTTACCGCCTTGAAAAAGGTCGATATTTTTTATCATGTATCGCATCTGTTCGGTGTTGAGATATTTCGCATACTCCTCCACCCCAAGCCAGGAGGCGAGTCGCAAAACACTCTCCCTGTCCGCTTTTTCATAGTCAAGAGCGTCCGGCAGGCGATCAATCTCACGCTCAATGTCAAGGTATTTGGACTGCATCACCGCGAGATAACGGTCGAAAAAGTCGTCCCCTTGATATATTTCCGGCAGATAGTCGCTGAATGTGTACTTCGGGAATTCAAGGCGCAGCCCCTTTATCAGCGCAAAAGCGTCGCTTTTAAGCACGGCGGCGACATAGACGAAAACGTACCGCCCTTTGAGCGAGTGCAGGATAATGTCGGTGGTGTCCACACGGCGCACATGGGGCAGGGCGCATAATATCTGCCCTTTTTCATATGCCGAGACCTCGTCACCTCGCAACAGCTCGTCGAGATTGTAGAGTTTGTTGTTGTGATAATGTTGCAACTCGTCGGTCGCGGCAACCACCACCTCCAAACGCAAGTTTTCAAACTCCCCCTCTATCACAAGTCGGTTGTAGGTCATATCCTCGTCATAGGTGTCAAAAAACGGCGTGACATAACAGGCGACGTCACGGTCGATGGACAGAGTTATATTAAGCTCCTCATCCGCAACAAAGCCGTCAAGGTAACCTTTTTGAAGTGAACGCTTATAAAAATTTACATATTTCAACTGCGTTTTCATGGGTTGTGCCGTTCCTTTCTATATATTAAACAAACTCGATGCCTATCTCTTTGAGGTAGCTGAGGCTATCCGGATAAATAACTATGTCACCCTGTTCGTTCTTATATCCGCCGTTGCCACTGTATTCCAGTGAAAAATCGCCTATCTGCTTGACATTCGGGTGGAGTTCCAGCGCGGAGAAAAGCCTGCCGTAGTCGACATTTTTCCCGAACGCCCCCTCGTCGACACAGTCCACTACCGAGGATATAAATTCGCTCACCTTTTCACGCCCCGGCTCGGTATTTTCCGATAGGACTATTCGTCCATATACACTAATCCCGACATATCTCGCCGACACGACACGAATATCGGTGGTCAAAAGGCGATATCCTCGCAGATTTGAATGTAT
This sequence comes from uncultured Oscillospiraceae bacterium, assembly GCA_964369965.1. GTDB lineage: Bacteria > Bacillota > Clostridia > Oscillospirales > Ruminococcaceae > CAYJBH01. The sequence continues at coordinate 52,919 of CAYJGF010000002.1, read as the reverse complement.
GTTTTTTATATAGGACTGTGATAAAAGCGGCAGAGGTCCGCCGTGTTTTGGCTTGACCGCGAGCACCACCGTGTTGGAGAGATAGGGCTCATTATAGGCATCGCAATAATCCTTTATAGGGATAACGCTCATGCCGTCAATCATCAGCCCGGGGGTGTTCATGACTATGTGTTTATAATCTTCGGCGGTGACCGCCCTTGTCACACCGGAAAGTTTTTTCTCTATCTCCGCCTCCAAGGTGTCGCTGTTTTTGCGACGGGAACCACCGACGGCATTCTCAAGGTTTGACACCGATTTCTCAAAGCTGAATTCAGAGCGATCGATGCGCCCTTTGAGGACATTCCCATCCTCGAAAGAGGAGGTTTTAACCGTCACGACCACGACCTTTTGACCCTGATCCGGTTGCATACCGTTTATGCCATCACCGAAATAGACACAGCTACTCTCACGGTCAAACCCAAAACTGCGACTGTCGTAACCCTCCGAGCCGAGGTCTTCGCTGTAGTCCCAGAGTTGATAGGTTTTCATGCCCTCTTTTTCCGAGCACAGGGCAACCTTAAGCTCACAAATTTTTTCCGGATCGGCGTTAAAATGCAGTCGTTGACCGGCAGTGCCGTCGGTAAAACCCAAGCTCAACGCATCCTCAATATCACTGTTAGCAACAAAAACCGCGAACCCCTCCCCCTCTGTCGGGACATCACTGTCGAATAGGATATATTTCTCATTTAGAGTATCGCTATCGACTAAAGCACATAGGTTTTCATCCGATTTTGAGTCGTACCATACCACATACTCCTCGCCCTGTTTTTTGGCGATTGTTACGCTGTCATTCTCGCGTATGCAAAATTCGAGTGGCACTTTTTTATCACCCTTATACTCCACAAGATATGTGACGGCGTGGCTCTCGGTCTGCACCACCTCGACGCAGGCGGTCAGTATGCGCCCGATCGCCGGCAGGACATCGTACTCGTTATGGGTCAGGCGACAGCGCAGGTAGTGCGCCGTTGTCATCCCCTCTTTCCCCAATTTTTTCGTGGCGGTCTTGGCGAAAACGCGCACAAAACCGGTGCGCAAAAATCCGCAGGTGTCATCATAGACGACGGTGCAGGGAACAAAGTTTTTGCCGTCATAATAATCAAACTCAATGTTTGAAAGTGAGAAATCATCACCAAAGTCGTTACGAGTGGTGGGTTTGACCTCAAAATATAGCTCGGTATCACCCTTTATTGGGTTATTAAAACCGATATAAAGGTTGCACTCCTCCTCGGCATCGGTGGAAAAAATCTCGGCAAAACTGCCGTCCACACCGGCAAAAAGGCTCAAATCCCTTAATTCGCCGTCCACCTCGTTATAGATAGCGCTCACCGGATTGTTACTGCCCACAAAGGGTTTCATCGTCTCAAATACGGTATCACCGGCATAAAATCTCGTCGATTGCAACAACTTCACCTTTTCGTCCGCGATAGCCACATAGCAACGTGACGGTGTTGAAGCGGACTCTATCCCGAGCAGTTTGAGATACTTCAAGCGGTGTTGCTCCCCCGTTGCGTCGAGGTAGTAGTTGAGCGAGTCTATCAACCAGTAGAACATCTGCAACGTCGTGATGCCGGGGTCATGGTGGTTGAGGTCGGTCCATTCCGAATTAAGGCGCGGTATCATACGGCGTGCCCGCTCGAACATGCCGCTATAGTTCATATCGTCCAGCTGTGGAACGTGTAACATAAATTATATCCTTTCCAATCGGAACTACTTAACCTCTACATATACGGTATGACTTCCGTTGACCGCCATCGCAAAAGGGTTTGTGATAATGTCACCGACATCCTCCCCGACCGCTATCTCACGACCGCCGGTTGTGGCGGCGGCGGATATCCGTACGATGGAAATATTGTGGCATTTCATCTTAAGATATGCCGAGAGCTGTTTGACCGTCGGGAGGGTGCCAATACTCCAGCCGGAGCCGTCAAAACCACCGTTTAACGGGTCGATAAACTCCCTTATCAGCTCCTTTGTGTTGTTTTGCAGTTCATACACATCATCATATTCACTGCAAAGTACCCAAATTCGGATGGAAAAAGGCACAAAGTGGGGCTGTGTCAACATCAATTTTTTACCCATCGGAATTATGTTGCCGGTTTTGCAGAGTTTTTTGTATATCTCATCCTTGACCGATGAAAAGATGTGGTTGCCCTTTTCAAACTCCTCTATTAGCAGTGCGATGGTCAGCAGATCCTCATCCTTTTCGCCGAGCTTGTTTATACCGCTCACGCATTTGATTCGTTTGACGCAGTAGGATATCTGGGAGATGATGTCAAAATAGTCGGCGGCGGTCACGGCGCGATTTCTCGTCTTTAATATGTTGGATATATGCTTTGCCGAGCTTTCAACGTTATAGCCGTCGTATCCACCGTATGCCGGCACGGGGTTTGATACCATGCTGATATATTTCAGCGATTGCTCCGTCTGGTTGATAGCGCCTGCCCTGACATTGGCGCGCGAGCCCTCATAAGATTGATAGACTATTCGAACCGACGCACCGCTCGAAGACAGGGGATACGCGGCAAAGATGTTTTTATCAAACTCCACCGTACCCTGCGCGAGGTCCAAAAGGTAGTGCCGTGCGCGCTCGGAAAAGTGGGAGCGTTTTGTCCAAAGCACCCAGTTGTCGACAGTCGGGTTATGCTCGTTGTGTTCGTTGACATAGACCTCCACCTTGATGAGGTTGGTGCCGGGCAATTGCAGACGGATGTTGCCCTGCTCCTCCTCAAGATAGAACTCCTGTGTTCTGGTGCGGTGGTTATGCGCGCGCACCATGTTCGGTATTATGGACTTTATCCTCGGCGGATTGTCGCTCGGGTTAATATCAAGCGAGACTATCCGCAACCAATATAGGTTGTTTGCAAACATCTCTTTGCGGCGGATATCGTCCGGTATCAGCATCAATATATTGCCGGTGTAGAGAAACCCTCCGGTATAGTCCACCGTCTGAATTGGGCTAAATCCATCCCGTCCGAGGTACTGCACCATATAGTTGACCGGTATATCTTCGCTGTTTTCCACCTCAAAATACAGGCTGGTCGGGCTGCCTGTCGGATTTAAATCAAACCCGAAATACATGCAAAGTCGCTCCGACTCACGGGTATAAAATAGCTCGATACTGCGCTTTCTGCCGAGCAAGCCGGTGACATTTTTTATCTCAAAGTTGTTTTTTGTCTGTGCTATGTCCGGTGTGACGGCGGCGTTGTCATAGGAATAGGCAAAATTCAGCTCCGAAATAATGGGGCAAAAGACGCGGTTCGGGATGCTGTAAAGATTGTCCGCCCTCATCAGTCGCAGGCGCAGGCGATAGCCGTCGGTTGCCTCCTCAACACTCGCCATGTCGGCAGGGCAGGTGAAGTTAATGTTGACCGCGCCCACAACACTGCCGTTGAAAAGACCGGTGATATGCTCCTCATGCAAAAGGCGTTTCCACCCTGTGGTGCTTAGATACTCTATAAGGACATAATCGGCTCGCACGTCCATCTTTTGCAACGTCGGGGCGGTGCCCTCACGTTTCATAATTACTTTAAGCTCGTCGTCCACATCATAGCTCGGTAGGTCCTGCTCTATAATCTCAAAGTCGAGATTGAATTTCATCTCCACCGATGCCCCACGACGGGAGAGCACCGAACCGCTCTCAATACCGCACTCCGAGTATATCGCAAGGGGCGTTTGAAAGGGCGCAAAACGGGAAATGTTCTGTTCAATTCCGGCGGTCATAACACGCTTTGGCGGTATGCTCTTTTCAGAAAAGACAAGACCTACACCGCTGATATGCACATCGCAAATTTTGGAGGAGGAGACACAAAGGACATAATATTCCTTTTCGTCGATGGTCACAAGCCCCGGCTGATATCCGCTCACATCCAACCAGATAAACTCATCTTTGAGCGTTGCACGAGGTAAATCCCACTCACCCTCCGGCTTTAAAAAACTGTACCGAACATCCTCACCGCTCAAAAACTCCAGCACTTCGGGGAGTAACAGCTCTTCCAAAGTGGTGAATTTGAGTCCGAGTTTCACGTCGGTCAGGTCGTCGAAAATTTGTTCAAAGCCTAGCAAAAGCCGATGTTCAGACTGATTGTCACCTGTCAAGTCAAAGAGCTTTACACCGTCTTTTAGGTCGTTAGTGTTGGTACCACTGTAAAGGCAGGTCAAACGATCGGAGTCTTTTCCTGCCGCATAAATCGCGCGGACGTTTGCCTCGGTGGTGGTGATGGCATAATCCGTCTCAAACGCGATGGGGTTGTCACTGCCGTCATCGGCGAGCAAGGTTGTCGCTCTGGGCACCACCACCGGCTCGGGGGCACCGGCAACCGGAGTAATCTTGACATAGCTTTTTGCCGATGTGATAGGCTCCTCTTTAAGCATGTCAAACAGATTGAGATATTGAATTTTATGCTTATCCATCACCCGAGCAAAATTCTCCTCGGTGTGGCAGAGCATATCATCGACGAGCAATGCCACAGTTGAACCAGCGTCGGGGTTTTGTTCGTCAAACCTCCACTCCGGAACATAGGATTTTGCAAGCCTTTTTATCTTATCATGTCTTGTCGACAAATTCTTCTCGCTGCTCAATGTCCTTCTCCATTCATGTTTAAGTAGTTTTATTCTAACCCGACACCCTCATACAGATAGTACGGGAACACAAGATTGTTCGGGTTGTTGGTCGCGCGCACGACATAGTTAATCTCGATGATGACCTTGCCTTTATAAAGCTCCTCGTCGTCCACCTCGACCGATACATCGACGACCCTCGGCTCCCAGTAGGAGAGCGCCTTTAAAATCTCGGTCTCCATCATGGTGGTGGTGTCGCTGTCCGGCAGGTCAAAAACATAGCTGTGCACATCGCACCCAAACTCCGGCATCATCGCACGCTCCGACAACCGTGTCATGACGATGATGTATATCGCCTCCCTTATATCATCTTCGCCCTCGCACATGATAAATCTGCCGGTAGCAGCGTCCACACGCGGTGGGAAGCTCCACCCACGCCCTAAAAAGTTATTCCCATCAGCCATTTTGTGCCCTCAATTTTGTTTGTTTTATTGATACGGTATTGCGGGAGGGGGAATCCCTACCCTACAGTGGTGCCGTGTCACTAATTTATCTTCACCATTCCGCCCGAGATGGTGGTCATTGCTCCGCCTTTCAGCTCCGCCATCTGCTTGCCGTTGAGGTTGAGCATACCGCCCTCCACCGCCATCTTTTGACCGCCCGAAATGGTCGCGGTCTTACCGGCGCTTACGTTGAGCATGTCGCATTTTATGTCCATCTTGCCGGACGCGCCGTCCATGATTATCTCGCACTTGCCGGCGGTGAGTGTCATCTTTTTGTCGGCAGTGATGTTTATCGCGCCACCCTTGGCATCAATGTCGACGACATTCTTTTTATCCTTGTCCGATATGGAAATGAGCTCGTTTTCATCGCCGATGGTTATGGTCAAGCCCTTTGGGGTCTTTATGGTGACCGACTGCTTGTTCTCCTCGTCCGAGAGCAGCAGCTCCACCTCGCCTTTGGATTTGAACTTTTTGTTCGCGTTTTTCTCGACAAAACTCTCGCTCAACATGCCGGCATTTGCAGGGTATAGGCTCCCGATAACAAAGGGGCGTTTGCGGTCGGTGCCCATAAAAGCGACCACCACAATGTCGTCAATCTCCGGCAGAAGATAATTCCCATAGGTCTTGCCGGCGTAGGGTTGCAGAACCGGTATCCACTCGCCGATGTTGTTGCCCTCTTTCCAGGAGGTAAGCTGCACCTTGACCATGCCGGCGAATTCTTTATTGTTATTGTCGGTGACAACGCCCTGCACAAAACCGCCGAGGTCGTTAAACTCGGGGGATTTGTTATACTGCCCACCGGTTAAAATATCGGTTATTGAACTCATAGCGACTTAATGCCCCCCTCAAACTCTGTGATATATCCGACAGAGGCGTTGTATCTGTGCCGCACCTTGCCGATGTAAAAATTCTTCTTCGCGTCGTCCATGAGACCGTCTATCTTGATAAATCGCCCCGGTACAATCTCGGGATTGCCGACCGAGGTTGCCTCGAGCAGACCAAAGTCCTTGACTATGCTGTCGGCGAGAATGTCGGCACGTTTTTTCGCATCGGCAACACTGGTGACGCCGGAGTCAAAATATGTCCGTTTTGTGCCGGATAGCATCTTTTTCGCGGTACTGCCGGCACTAAACTTGCCGGCGAGTTTGCTCTTGCCGCTCACCGACTGATCGTTTTGCGGATTTATGCCGACCACCTCCAGCTCGTTCACAAGCCCCGAGCCTTGAAAGGACAGCCGTGCCTGTCGTAGCCCGTCCCCCGGTTGCAATGTCATGATGGGGGCGCTCACCGTCACGGTACTGCGAAAATATGCCTTGCCGGCGATAATAAAGAACTCACACCCATAATACTGCGCCTGTTTGACGATAAAGTTATAGTCGCTCTCCATGTTCATCTGGATTACACTCTGGTCAGGGGAGGTCAAATTTATCTCCTTGCCGGAGAGGTATCCGCTGATAGGTTGCTCACCGAAGATTGCGGTGATGACCTGCGACATTTTCTTCTCTTTTCGAATTTCAAGGCGTTGAACCTTCATCAATAGGCATTTCGCGTCCATGCAACCGACCGAGATTGTAGGGGAGGAATCTTCATCAAAATCGTAGGATACCTCGGTGATAATACCCTCGAAAACCGGTATGTTGGTGAAATATCCCAATTCGATGACCACCTTTGCGCCGAGTTGCAGTTGTTTGAAAGCACCTTTGGTATCAAAGTTGGTGTTGATCTGCTCGTACTGCTCCACCACCGTGAACGACGCGCCGGATGCCTCATATCCGTTTGTAAGCTCCACCTCCAGCGAGTTGATGCCGGCACCGAGTTTCTCCTTTATGTCCGTTCCGTCGATTAAAATCCGATAGGACGGGGTGGTGAAACCGCGATATTTTTTATTCAGCGACGCATAATCCGTCACGTTTGTCATTAAATCCATCTTCTCCCCGTCTTGTTATTTTATAGAGGGTACCTTTATGTTGGTGGCAATCTCGACCGAGCGTGGGTTGAGTATGCCGTTAGATTTTGCAATAATCTTCCACTTTTCCGGGTCGTCATACTCCTCATGTGCCATCATCCAGAGTTGATCGCCCTGCACAAGGGTGCGACTTTTTGTCCTGTCCGGCGATTGGTAGGGGCTTGCCTGCGATTGCAGGAGCTTCGCCGTCTCCTCCCCCTCTATCGAGAGATCCAGTTTTGCCTTACAGGGGTCACCGCTCGGCAGGAACATGGTGTACTGCGCCGACAGCGACGACACCTTGCCGGTGAAGCTGAGTGTGCCCCACACAAAACGAACTTTTGGCGGTGAATGCAGATCGTTGTGAAAGGTGGTAAGATCGATTATGTTCGCCGCCGCCTTGCTCGGCACCGCGCCGCCGTCCACCTTTTTGGAGCTGCTCTTGACGCTCTTTTTGACGTCTTTGAATGCCTTTTCAAGTAGCCCCATCTGGCTTTGTTTGCTGATATTATCAAAGTAGAGCGACAGGCTGAGCGTCGTCGCCGAGCCCTTTATCGCCTGGGACTCGCCGTCGGTGTCCTTGCCGAGTTTTGAGCTTTTTTCCAGTGCGACGCCGCGGCTTATGCTGTATTCCGACGGGTTGAACTGCACCTCGATGGTGTTGAGCGTCTTGTCGTTATTGTCAAGAATATATATCTTCGCCTTTTTGAGCGACATGCCGGAAAATAGCGGTTTGTACTTATCCTTGGCACTTTTCGCCATCTTTTTCAGCCGTGCTTTTTCCTTTTTTGAGCCGTCTTTTTCCGATAGTAGCATTACTTCATCCCTCTCCTGTTGCGCTCCGTCCTAAGACGGGTTTCGAGCTGTCGATAGACCTTTTCCGCGAGCTTGTTTATCTGCGCCTTGTCCATCTGCACCGCACCGGTGTTGCCACCCGATACCACGATGTTTTTTTTATTGTTAATGTGGTTCACCGTCTCGGTCGTCTCGGTATTTTCTATCTTTTTGGTCTTTTTGATGGTGACAATCTCGTCCTCCTCCTGCCTTGTCTGCTCGGCGGTGGGGGCAACCTCCTGTTTATGGACGATGCTCACCTCGGCAAGGCTTTGCACCGCAATGTTTTGGAGGTTGTTGTTTTGAGTGATCTCGTTTTGAGTGGTTAATTGGTTGTTATGCACGGTCGGTGCGCCGTTTGTTATGCTGTAGCTGACCGAGCCGGACGGGTTGCTCGTCACGGTGATACTCTGCGATGTGAGTGCGCTGTTTGATATGTTAAACCTCGAGCTTTTTAGGATGTTGCTGATCGCCGACAGCGGCGACAGAGTGGTGTTATTCGCGGTGCTCTCGCTGTTGAGGTGTATATTTTCTATAAAAGTTGCACTCGGGTGGGTCGCATTTGTCACATTTGAAATGTCCCCCTCGCGATTATTTTCGGTTTTTGTGAGGTTGTGCAACAATGTCTCACGTTTGAGGTAGCTTTGGGTGTTGTAAACGCCGTTCTCGGTCAACGTCTCGGTATTGAGGCTGATTTGGGTGAGCCGTCGGTCGACATTTTGCAGGCTGTTTTTGATGAGGGTCGCATTCTCCTGCAAGGTGGCGAGGTTTTTGACGTTTATCACCTCCCCTGTCGTGCGGCTTTGGGTGGTGCGCTCGGTGGTTTTGTCGGTGGTTTGGGTGGTTTTCTCGCTTTTTATACGGTTTTCCACCGTCTCACTCACCGTCTTAATTAGTTCGGTTTTAGACTGTGATACCTCGCTCTCGCCCCCCTGCAAATTGTAGGTCAGCGGCGCCTCGGTGTGGTGGATATCTATATTTGACACCGAACTCTCGGCGGTGTTTTGCGTCTTATTTATGTTTATATCTGTCGATGTGATGACCTTGTTTTCGCTCGATTCGCTCGTTATCACCTGTGTGTCGGGCGGTGTCGAAGATGCTTTATCGGCGGTGCGAAGTGCCTCTTTGACAATTTCTTTTGTCGTCTCGACGGTGTTTTCAGCCGGAGTCTCTCGCCTGCCGTTCTCATCGTAGATAACGCTCGCCGACGTTATGTCACGGTTGTTATATACGTTGCTGTTTTGGTAGTGTCGAGTCGGACGGGTCGTCCTATCGATGATATTTGTATTCTCTTGGGTGCTCTGTTCGCGGTTTGTCAGCGTTTTGCTGTTGAAAACTTGCTCGGTGCGCTGTGTGTTCGCCCCTTTTTGCACCTCGATTGTTGTTTGCTCGGTCGTGGTCGGGGTATCGGCGCTCTGCGCGCTCTCGTTTTTTTTCTCGGTGGTGTTGTCTTTCTCAACCGTCGTCATATTTTGCAGGCGGTTTTCCAGCGCGGTTATATGTTGCTCGTTTTTCTCTATCGTCTCGGTGAGGTTTTCCACCTCGTTATTTTGCTGATGTACAAATTCACTCGAGCTGATATTGATGGCGTTATTGCTCGTTATGTCGGTGTTTTTCAGGCTGTTTATCGTCTCTTTCGACAGTTTAATTATATCGCCGGCAGATACGTTTTGAAGTTCGGTGAGGTTGTTGACGGTGCTCACCGTGTTGCGGTGAATGTATGCACTCTGCACGGTGGTGTTGCTGTTGTCGACGTTTTCTGTGCGGTGGTTGTTCGCGGTGGTAATGGATTTTTCCATCATGGAAAGTCGCTGATTGTACACTCCGGCATAGACATCCGCCGTCTTTAGCATAATGTCGTTCAAAAAGGACATGCCGAGCGATACATTTTGAATGTTGGTGTTGTGGATATTGTTGTTTATATAGTAGATATCCTCGACATGGGTGATGAAACGGTTGGTGACTGGGGCGGACAGGTCGGCGACGGTCGGCTCCAGCCATACCATCTGAGCCTCCTGTGATACCGAGGAGACAAAGTTTGTGTGGCGCGCCGCGATATCCTCGCTCAAACCCTGATTGTTGTTCCCTATCAAAACCTATATCCCTTTATATAAACTCGCCCACCGCGCCAAGCCCTGCGTTTGCGGCGGTGTTGCGCTCGAACGTCTCGTACGCGACCTCAAACTTCTCTATCACCAGCTCCCCACTCGAGGCGTCGAAGTCGGAGCAACTCCACTTTTTTAATATGGGGTCGGTGGCAAAATAGACCTTGGAAATCATTCCGTTGCGGTCAAAAGAAAGCAGGATGATGTCCCCCATCAGCCGTTGACCCGGTATCATCTCGGTCATGAGGGTGAATGCAAGACCGCGGTTCGCGACCCCACGCTCCATGACAAGAGTTTTCTCGGCGGTGTCCGGCGCTGCCATAAGGTGAACCTTATGATTAACTCCCCCCTCCTGAAAAGTCTCCAAAGCGATGCTGGACTCGATGTTGGTTATCTTAGAAAACCCCATCGGGACGTTGTTGACGATTGCGGTGAACTTGTATCCCGGCATCGGTTCGGGGTGATTTGAGAGGATAAGCGGTATATCCGGTATCATAGACTTTGCGTCCTTTCATGGGATTATATTTCAAAGACGTTTTTGGGGGTCTTGTTGACCTCCTTGTGGATTTTTGATATTTCGGCACAGTATCTGCGCCGTGTTTTGTGGTCCAGCGTCATAACGGTGGAGTGCTCCCAGTGGTAGTAGTAGCTGATAAAGGACATCTCCTTATACAGCTCCTGCTCCGGATAGACCGCTATTCCGCTCGTGTAAAATTTACCGTCTGCTCAAATTTGTGCCCACATTCGGGGCAGACACAGCTGTCCATAATTGGCTCAATAGCATTGATTTGCTGGTACATACTCTGCAAAAACGCAAGGTCAGAGGAGTAGAACTTTTCCACAATGCGCGGGTCAATCCTTGGGACGGTGCCAAGCGATTTTATCACCCTCGACAACAGAATAATAGTGAGATATCCGGGGTTTGAGACGACACGTGGGTCGCGCAGTGGCAATATTTCATCGGCGGCGGTGGCAAGGCGCATGACGCCCCTTTTGTGCACAACACCGTCGTTGTCGACATATCCTTTGGGTAGATCAAACTCAAACTCGGTCAGAAATTGCTCGTCCATTTATTTTCTCCGTTTTTTTGATGGTGGTAGGGGGTTCCCCCGAGGAGGCGACCTGCGTCACCCCCTCGGGAAACTGCCCATTAATCAGCTTACTGCTCGCGACGCATCTCTTCAAATGCGAGCTCTACGCTCTCGAATGCAACCTCACTGCTCGTCGCATTAAAGTCGGGAGCGGTGTATTTGCACGGCCAGGCGTTGATAAGCGTCCAGCTTGCAAGGTCGGTGTGAGCGTCGTCCTGCAGGTAGATAACCACGTCAACCACGCGGTCCTCTGCGGCGGACTTGGTGCCGCTGGAAATGCCGGCAACCCAGTCATAAAAGCTCATGTTGTCGGTCATGCCCCACTTGAGTGTGACATTGCCGTACTTGGTCAGACCCGGCATCTTGCGCGGGGAGTTGATTGGGTCGGTACCCTCGCGGTACTCGACAACGTCGATGGTGGCGTCAAATCCGCTGACCTCTGAAAAAGCCGCGACATCTATACCCTCTATCTCCACACGATAGTTATACTTTTTGTATGGATAAACATTTATAGCCATTTAATAAACCTTCCTTTCGGTATTATATATTGTTATTCTTTCTTGTCACGACTAAAACTTAGTCTTTCATGAACTGGGTGATGCGGAAGATGACAAACTCTGCCGGACGGGACGGTGCAACGCCGATAACGCAGATTAAGCGACCGTTTTGAATGTCCTGCTGGGTCATGGTGTCACGACCGATGTTGACGAAGAATGCCTCATCCTCGGACGAGCCGACCAGCGCGCCGGTGCGGTACATGTCACGCAGGAACGATGCTATTGTCCTTTGAACTCTCAGCCACAACACCTCATCGTTGGGCTCAAAGACCGCCCAGTTGGTTTGGGATTTGATGGTCTCCTCAAGGTAGATGAACAGGCGACGGACATTGACATACTTCCAAAGTGCGTTGCTGGAGCAGGTTCTGCCACCCCAGATGCGTATGCCCTGACCCGGCAGTGCTCTGATAAGGTTGACACCACGCGGATTGAGTATGTCCTGCTCTGCCTTGTTGTACAGGCAGGAAAGTCCGATACAATTGTTGATAACCTCGTTTGCCGGTGCTTTGTGCACACCTCTTGTCGCGTCGCTACGGGCATATACGCCGCAGACTGCGCCGGAGGGCGGTATGTAGCTCGCTTTTTTAGCGGCGTTGTCATAGACCTGCAACCAGGGATGATACATTGCGGCGTAGTCCGAGTCCACGATCTCACGGTGCTCTAACAGCTCGCTTGGTTTGGTGGAGTCCATCGGCATGTCAAGCACTGCAAAACGGCTTGCAAGGTTTTGGCAATGGGTTACGAGTGCAAGCTGTACAGCCGGTGCTGTTATACCGGGGATAGCCATGATGCTGACGTTGGACAGCTCCTCAAAAGCCATGAGACCGGTGCGTTTTCCGGGGCCGCCGTCGACGCCGATAAACATGGAGGCATCGTTGGTTTTGCAGTCGCCGTCGGTGCCGCCGCTCAAAAGGAAGGTTGCCTTTGTTGCCGCGGCATCGCCGGAGATGGCGAGCATGGGCGGGAAGATGTCGTCAACGGCGTTGACCTTGCAGCTGATAAGCTCGGATTTTGATAGTTTGTTCTCGATGTACTCCGGCTTTGCCTGATTAAAGGTAAGTCCTTCATACATCTCATTGGCATCGCCACAGCTGACATCGAGGTTCAGCTCACAGGAGACGATAACCTTTTTCGGGAGCAGGTTTTTGTCGACAACGTCCTGCTCGAACTCGTTCTCAAAGTGGATGGAGTTGCCCTGAATTTTGGAAATTCTGTTGTAGGCAACAGCGACGTCCTTTTCTACGAGAGCAACAACGTCGCCCACGCTGAACGAGGAGGCGTTCTTTGCAACATAGCTCTTGGTTGCGGTCGCAACGTCCTCGACAGCCTCAACGAGTTGAGTCTTGGAGACGGATGCGGTGGTGACGGTAACCTTGATGTTGTTACCCCATTTGCCGGGATTTTTCGCGCTGATTGCAACGCTGCTCATTGCGGCGCTGGCGCATTTTGCATCGCCGGGAGCCACACGCATGATATAAGCGCGCGAGCCGCCGTTTGCGAAGAACTGCTCTACCGAGTATGCGAGGAAACGGTTTTGACCGTACACATTCTCGGCGAGGTAGGAACCGAACTTACGTGTGAAGTCACCAAAGCTCGATACGAACTCGGGAGTGCCGCTCACGCCGCCCTTTTCCGCCATGCCGACAAAGCCTGCGGTTGAGGTGCTTACACCCTCCATCGCTTTCATGCCGGACTCAAATTCTTCAACGTATACACCTGGTGATAAGTATTCTGCCATTTTTTCTTTGGATCGAAATTTAATTCGACCACTCCTCCTTCTCTAAATAATTTTAAAAAGATTTTATTAGCCACAAATTGTCTTTGTTTGCCCGGGGTTAATTACCTGAATAATACCGGCATATGCGCACATTAGTTTGCAGGTATTATCTATCGCCGGAAGTCCGCCAACCAGTATGGTCGGTTTGCCCGGTATCCATGGCGCCACGGTTACCGGAACGCAGGGTATGGGGATTATGCCACCGAGCGTTGGAGGGTTTGCAGGCGATTTGCAGATGCCGAAAGGCATTATGTTAAGCATCGGAACGTTATCCATAATGTTTGCCGCCGGCATGGTTGTCATGACCTTAGACTTCGGAAGCACCAACATCGGTGAGGGTGCAACTCCGAAACTGCACATCAGCTGGGCACCGGTACAAACGAATAATCCCATCCGCTTTCCTTGCCTCCTTTCTGTTTCCCTCTCGCTTTTTTGCGATACTTGCGGCGCTGTATGCGCCTAAACTTCATAGTAGCACCCCCATTCTTTCACCTCGCTTTCAAGGGTGAGTGCTAAGTCCTCATTTTCTGCCTTTAAGACCGGTATTGTGAACTTACCGTTTATATCACTTATATCAGAGTGAACCCTGTTCAGCCGTCCGCCACTCTGTTGTGATTGAAATGTCGGCGAGGTTATCTCGTATCCTCCGCCGGGGTCACGCCCTATTATATAGAAGATGCTACGCTCCTTTTCTTCCCCTATGCAGTAGCAGTTGCCTATGAGTTGCTCGGTGCTGTATCCGCCGAGGTGGATTATCGTTTTCCCATCGATTTGCTCGCTTTTTTTAAAGGACAGCCCTGCGACCTCTTTTGTAGGGATATAGGCAAGTCGTTTTGCGGTGCCCTCACCGGTTATCCAGTCACAGTCGAGGAAATAAATCCCTGCCTTGCGAAACAATCGAACCACTATGACCGGTGCCTCACCGCCATTTTCTATCATGCTGTAGGGTAGCACCCTGTCTTTGTAATGGGTAGTTGTTATCAGTAGATCCTCGGGGGGGATGTCGCCGGTGAATACGTAGTGCCCCTCCGGTTTTTTAATGTATTTAAGCCGTTTGCCTGCCACCGTAAATCCTACGACCGAGCCGGTTATGTTCTTTGCAGTGTAGTCATCAATCAGCCGAACCACAAAGCAGACGTTTATCTTAACCATGGCTTAACCTCTCTTTCTAATGTATTGTTGTGGACTAATCGGTGTTTATTTCGGTGCCGAACTCCAGCGAGCGGACACGGACAAACTCGCGGGTGTTGCGGGAGGACAGCATGACCGGCGCCACCTGGAAGAACAGCCCCACCTGATACGGCATGGAAAGCGACGACCAAATCTTGCTCTTTTCATCGAAAGTCATGTTGAGTAGCGTTATTCCGGCGTCCGCCTCATCGCTGTTTTGATAGGGGTGGGCGAGCGAGATGTTGATCTGTGGGTTATCCATCAGCGTTTGGAGCGAGCGACCGAGTATACGTTGCTCCGTCTCGGCGCCTATTGCCATCTGCGCCTTGCTGTTTAAAAAGAGCATATAGCTGAGCGCAAGCGGTCGGTCCGGCATCTGGAGAGTGTTTTTGCTCCGTGTCGGGGTGGAGGAGCGATACTCCGAGAAGTCCTTGACGTCGTATAGGAATATACCGAGCTGAAAGTCGCTGTTTTTATCGGAC
Source organism: uncultured Oscillospiraceae bacterium (assembly GCA_964369965.1). GTDB lineage: Bacteria > Bacillota > Clostridia > Oscillospirales > Ruminococcaceae > CAYJBH01. Next base: position 37,859 of record CAYJGF010000002.1, on the reverse strand, counting down.
GGGGTGGTCAACAGCACCGCCTCCGGCACCTGCACCGGTTCGGGGCAAAGGCTCTCGCGAAGTAGCTTTAATATAGCGTTGCTCACGTCGGCGATGATGGAAAATTCAGCCATAATCGGGTGTTCCTTTCAAAAGTTCTATCGTTCTACCGAGTAGTAGTACATGGTGTTGTCGTCGCTCAACTGGTAGCTGTAGATGTAGGTCAAATCATCGACATATCGTGCATATTTGACAATCTTGCCGGCGTAGTCGATGTTGGATATGCGCACATACGCCGAGTTGGAGGTGTCGGTGCGAAAGACGATGTTGGAGAATAGTGTCGGGGTATTTTGCCTTAAGTAGTCGATGGCGACGCAGTCGTCGATAAAGGTCACGGTGTTGTGCTCGAACAGCTCCTCACGTACACCGTCGATGTTAGGCATGTCGTCGCCGAAAATTGTTACCTTGGTGACGGATATTTTGGTCTTATCGAGGTCTTTTTCACTCTGCCAGACATCGCCGGCTATCTGAAAGTACAGCTCCTGCTCTGAGCCGACAAAGCTCGGGAGTGTGTCGTCGTCGGTGTCGCTCATATTTAAAAGAGATAGGGAATTGTCGGTGTTTTCGAGGGTCGTATAACCTGCGATTGTATCGGAAATACCGCCACTCGAGGTCGGCATAAAGTATAACAGGTCGGAGGACTGCTGTTCCTCATTCGGATTGACGGTGGTGTGAAGCTGAATTTTCGCATCTATCGTCAATATCACCCCTGCAAGCTCATAGACATAAACCGTGTCGGTGTTAGAATACATTATCCGCGGTGTCTCGCTGAACATCGCCTCAATCTGGGAGAGATCGGCACTCAGCAACGAGCGATAATCTATGTTGCCGTCATACATCACGCCGGTGTAGATAAGCATACCGGTGGAGGAGTAGAGTGAGCCGGTGCCCTGCGGTCTGCTCTCGAAAAACTCGCCCTCATATCGCCTTGTGCCGTCCTCAAAGTAGGATATACCCTCGGCGTGGTAGTCGCCGTCGAGAAAGTTGCCGGTGTAGAGCAATGTCCCCTCTTGATTATACAGCTCGCCGGTGCCGTTAAACTCGCCGCCCGAAAACTGTCCGGAATACTGGATATTGCCGTCGGGATAGTACATACTGCCATCACCCTCAAAAAGGTTGCCTGCAAACTCGCCGACATACTGCACAGCGCCGTTTTCATAGAATTTAATGCCCTCGCCCTCATAGACGTTTTGGGCAAACTCCCCCTCATAGACCTTGTTGCCGTCACGGTCGAGGAGTGTCCCCACCCCCTCGGCAACCCCTGCCGATATCTCACCGGTGTAAACCACCTCGCCGGTGGAGGAGTGGATATTTGCAACGCCTGTGAAATCCTTGACCGCCATATCGTCGTAGTCAAAACTCTCGCCGGTCAGTGCGGCGGACGGTGTCGTCGGTGAAGTCTCGATAGGGTCGGCGAACATGGTGAAGTAGAGGAAGATGCCGGCGCAGATGATAAGCACAACCGCCAAAAACACCTTTTTGAAGATGAGAAATTTGCCGACGGTATAATACTCGTCCTTGCTCTTGGGTTTGAGGGTCAACGTCTGTTTTACAAACTTGGTCAGCGGTTTGACTATCTTCGCCGTCCAGATGTTGACGTTGAGCATTCGCGAGGCGGTGGTTATAAACTTGCGAAACGGGCTGGTGATTGCGGTTGTTATCCGCTTAAACAGTGATGTGAAAAAGTTCACTCTTTATAACCTCCTCTCTTAAAATTTAATTGGTTTTAAATACTGCGCTCGCACTTGAATATATAGTAACGTGCGACGTTGTCGTACTGGTTCTCTCGCAAAACTATTGCAAAAAGATTTTTCGCCTCATAGTAGCGTTTGTCGTTATACAGTTGCATCGCCTTGTCAAACGTCGCCTTGGTCTCATTTATAAGCTGGGTTTGAGCGCCGGGTGAGGCATCGTAGAAGTCGTAAAGCTCATACTGCCTGTTGCCTCGGGTTGATATCTGCCCTATGTTGCGGTAGAAGTAGCTGTCCTCCTCTATCTCCTCCACCGAGGCGGAGGTCACTATCAATCGGGTGGAAAACTCCCGGAAAAGCTCCTCATTCTCGGCGATGAAATCCAGCTCACTCGATATAATCGATGGGACATATCGGTTTTCGTCGCCGCAGATGCCGTAGAACACGCGCGTCTTGTGGACGATAAACAGTGCGCTCACCTTGTTTTGCATCGGCACTCCGGCGTTGAGTGCATCTATTCGAGACAGTGCGCCCAGTGCGACATCCACCGCACTGTTTGCACCCTCGGGGCATATTATCTGAAGTCGACGCAGGTTGACGCTGTCCGCAACGGGGGTGGCATTATATTTATCGCAGGTCTCGTTAATGATGTTAAAGCAACGGTTTGTCATCTCCTGCAATGTTGCGGTGGAGGCGGAGTTGTTGAACGAAAGACTGACTGTAAGTGTATTGTAGATAGCCTCGACACTGTTGCCGAGCTTTATGTCGGCGAGACTCTCCTTGCCGAGCAGTGCGAACACCTTTTGCGGTATAAATCGGAAATAGGTTTGGCTCGCCTTTTGCAGATCGTACATTCGCAGGTCTATATCGGACGCCATGTTGTTGAACACCTTGACTATATCGGATAGCTCATCGTTGCTGTCAAACTCTATTCTCACCGTGGTATCGCCCTTGGAAAACTCTTCAAGGCCGCTTTTTATCCTGCCTATCGGGTTGATCAGCCTTTTAAACGTTGCGTTAAGCAGTAACATCATTACCAACACAAACACTGCCGCAAATCCTATATATATTAAAAGGAAGATAAGCGAGCTCTCGTCGATGCCGGAGTAGGGTACGCCGGTCTCGATAAGGTAGGTGGTCGCGCCGGATATACCGCCTATCGGTGTCACGCAGGAAAAGCGAATACCGTACTTGTCATTTATCATTCCGGTCTGCGCCGTGCCGGTCCCTGCCGCCCTCGCATAGAGTTCCGCCGAGTCGATGCTCATCCCTATCTCAAAGGGATAAAAGAGCGGTGCGTCAAAGTCGACACCTGTGTAGAGTGTTTCACGCTCAAAATAGGCTGTCCTTGTGTAGGTTGCGCGTGTGCCTATCTGCGCTAAAAGGTATTTATAGCTGTCACTGACATAGTCATACGGGAACTCCATCTCGTCGAACACCTCCGCCCCGAACAGTGCCGCGAGGAGGTTGCCCTCGTCCTGTATCTGCTTTTCGGTGTTTTGTATGACGGTGAGTCGGTTGGAGTAGTAGGCAAACACGCCAAAGAGGATGAGTGCCGCGAGCAATACCGGCAGGACGGTCAGCGTTAATTTGTTGAGCACCGACTTGTTGTTTTTAACATAGTTGATATAGGCCGAGATACCGTTTATGGCGACGAATATGATACCCACCGCAATCAATATTCTAAACACGAGGGTGAGCAGTGTCGCGATAAACCCTCTGCTAAGTGTGTTTATTTCGGTGGTTTGACCGGATACGGTATGTAGCAGGTCGTAGGAGCGTGTCGCCTCATTCTTGGTCACCGCCAAAAAGTTGTCGGTGTCGACCATCGACATGGATAGGATATTTATCGGTGTATAGCTGCTCTCACCGGAAAAAGGCTCGGTGCCGCTTTTAAGAATATCGGTCTCACCGGTTGAGGGTATGAGTGATAGTATGTCGCCACTCTCCTGCTCGCCGAGGAGGACTATATCGTCCTGTATGGTGAAGAATATCGGGTACATAACCCTTTCGAGGCTCCTCGCCGGATATATTTCGGTCGGTGCCGGCTCCCCCTCACTCGCCATAAACAGCTTGCCGGATTTTGCCATAAAGATAATATCATCGCCGTATGGCGCAAGCTCGTGTATCCCCTCCTCACTGCTGATATTATAGGTTCTGGAATGTTTTGGCTCGGTTATGTTGTCCGCCCTGAGTTGCCCGGCATCGTAGGAACTGCGAATTACCTTAGAATCCTGCTCGGTGGTGCCGCTGAGAAATATCGACCCATCAAGGGATAACCATTTGTAGTATATTTCATCGCTTAAAAGTTCGTGTGTAGCGGTGTGTTTGAAAAATAAATTTTCTAAGTTGTAGACCTCGATGCTCTGTTTTGGTTTTTCCTCCTCGTTGAGAATTTCCTTTAAAATATAGAGATAACCCTCATCGTCCAGTAGCATGTCAAGAATTGAGACATATCCCCCATCCTCGGTGCGCGGTATGGTAAAGGTGGAAACGGAGCCGGAAGTATTCAAATGTGTGATAATAATCTCGCCATCCTCGTAGGTCGCAACGACACTCCCGCCCTCGTTTGAGTGGTAGATTTCGGCAACGCTTTTTATGGAGTTGTCGTTTAAAATCAGCTCGACAAAAAGCAGTACCACAACGGCGATACAGGATAGCACTATAAAACCGGTTCTCTTAATGTTGTTCACTTTACCTCTGTTAAGTTAATTGACTATAAATCTTCGTCCCCGAGAAATACATCCCCTATCTGTTCAAGTCCGATGTATACAAAATTTTCCTCCATCTGCGCACTTGCACGAACCCGTGCATAAATTTGATATATGAGAAAGATTAATGTCACTATGATAAGTGCTACCGCCATGACCGTCGTCCAGTTCGCACGCACAAATGCGATTAGCTGTTTTATCCTGGACCAGAGATATCTCCACCCTATCGCCGGCTCGCTATAGCCGCCCGAGAGCATCTTTACAAAGGCGATAATGCCACTGAATGAGGTGTACCCCCCACTGCGTGCCTTGCGGTATAGCACCTGAAGTTCGCTCGGGTACCGATGCACCGCACCGGAATATTTTGCCTCATATTCCACCGAAAGGAGGGTGAAAACCCTTGTCGCAACCGCCTTATAAAAATCGTTGTCACTCGCCGACGGGTTCCAGCTTGAAAAATCGATAAAGTAGTTGAAAAAGATGTCAAGGTTTGCGGTGATGTTGATGTTGCGCTCATGAAAGAGCAGTAGCCCAATCGAGCCGGTAACCTGTGTTTCCGCCGCTGCTATAAGCAGATTTTCCGCGGTAATAAGCCGTTTTGCATCGTTTGTGCAAAGAATTATCTCCTGCACCGCCAGCCGATTTTCCGCGCGGTAGCTGAAAACGAGGTTGAGTCTATCCTCCGAGACGTAGGAGCCTTGGTAGTCGACGTTGGTGGCGAAAAGACCGGTGGTAGCCAGTATGTGCGCAACCTCTTTTTTTATTTCGGGCTTCTTTATAGAGATGACGGTATAAAATGCGCCGGATTCACTCGTCCTATCCTCGCATACTGTTATATCATTCACCTCGTTCACAATGACAGTTCTCACGGTGAAGAGCTGCATGTTTGAAAGATCCAAAATAAAGTTTATCCTTTCAGCTTAAGTGTGTTATTCCCCTTTTTTCTTTTTTTGCGTTACTATTGCAAATACGTGGGTGAATATCTGCGGGTCGCTTATCGCTTCCACCCTTATCTCGTATGCGCCCTCTTTCGACGGTGCGGTGTATACACCGTTGTTGTCAATCTCACCGCCGTCCGTCTCAAGCAGGGTAAATGTGCAAGGCTCGCTCGGCATGTTGAGGAATATCGGTGAAATATGTGCGGTGCCTTTGGGTGGCAGTACAATGGTGTCGGGGTTGACGACTATCATCTTCTCATCAGTCTCCTTTTTGACCGCCATCTTGGTCAGCTCGTACGATTTAAAGGCAAACCAACGAACTCTTATGCTGATAAGACCGCTCGTCTTGCCGGGGAGCAGTGCCAGCACAAATGTGCCGCGTTCCGGCAGGATTTTGACCGCCTTTTCTATGTCGTACAACCTCTCCTCACCCGGTGCTGAGTCTCCCTCAAAAAGGTAGGTATCGCCGGTGATAATCTCACTGGAGTTGCCGGTCTTGGCGTCGAGGGTGACAAACTCCACACCGAAGTCGACATAGACGGTGCCTTTGCCGAGACCATGCATAATCTCGTCGGAATACAAAACCTCTTTGGTGTCGTAGTTAAGACCGAGGGGGAAATCATAAAAACCGCAGGAGCTGTATCGAGCGTTCTCACTCTTGTCGGTGGTGAGGGAGGAGCCGTTGTCCTTAGTGGACGCTATCGAGACGGTGGAGGTGACGGCGCGCACCTCGGGGTAGTATGCCGAGAGTTTTTGCAACGTCATCAGCTGCTGTGAGTTGTAGCTGTACTGGTCGTACGGTGCAGGTGAAATGTTGTCGATTATAACCGCCGATTTTTTGCGAATAAGTCGAATTTTTGCTATCCATAACCGCTCGTCAAAACTCTCGGTCAATACCTTATCCATCGATTTTTCATAATAGGTTTGCAGGTAGTGCTCACGCAGGTTAACCTCGATGGGTTTAAGCTCGGTAACTATCTCTTTTTTAAGGTTGAAAACCTCATCATTTTTTTGTAGGGTGAAATTTTCCACCTTAAAACCTACTGTGCCGCCGATGGTGGCAAGGTTTGCGTCGGGGGTTAGCTCCACCTCTAAGGTGAACTGTTCGCCGAACGAGAGTTTTTTATTGTTGAGGGAAATTTCGGTCGATGCCTCACCGTCACCGTTGGTAAAGCTCGGGGTTGCGAGGGTGTAGCTGAAGGAGTATTCCCCCGTGCCCGGCTCGTTGCGAGTGAGCACCGTCTTAACGGTTATATTGCTACCTTTTGGGACAAAGCTCGGGGTGTACTGCATGAGCTGAACCTCGGAGTCGCTGTAGATTATGTCCTGTGACACAAACTCGTCCATCGGGGAGGTGACATCGGCGACGAGGTTTTCATCGGTGAGGGTGAGGGTGTACTGCTCCTTTATCTTGTTGTGTTTGAGGGTGTCGTCGTCACCGCTCATGACGGAGTAGACCTCGTCCGCCGGCTTTTCTTTATAGGAGATGCCGAGGTAGGCAACGCTGGATGACAACTGTGCAAATCCATCGATTGTCGGCAACTTGACCACCGTCGTCTCCGGCACGACTATCTCACGACCGGAGGCGTCGGTCGCCATACCTGCCTGTATGATTATGGAGGTGTCGTCCGCCATGATTACACCAAGACCGCACACAATTCCGTTCGCACCGCTCATGCGGTTCATAAAGCGACGTTTGTCGTTAAAATAACTCTGTTCAGCCTCAAAATCCTTGGCGGTCAGCAGTTTGCCAAAATAGTAGTTGTTGCGCTCAAAGGGAAAATATTTTCTGTTAAGCATGTCACCTTTTCCTCTCGTGTCGTTTGTTTTATTATGTGTTTTGTATTAACTGTACTATTTAAAAGAGCAATCTCAGCCATTTTAGGAAGTCGTCGAACCACCCAAATACTCCTCCCCCGCTCTCCTGTGCCATGCCGGATACCGCCACCGAGTATAGACCCGGGCCGTCTACCATTGCGTAGACCATGCCACCACTTCGCCGCACCGGGAATGTTGTTATGGTGCCGTCCTCGTTCATGCGAACTATCACAACCTCGGAATTTTCATATCCTGCCTCTATCGGCAGACCTATCTCAAATTCACCGGTCGGAGTGACCTCAATGTTGTCCTTTGTAAAGGTGACGTCGTAGAGTTTTGATACATCCATTCCGAGCTCACTCACCGCGTCTCGGTGGATTGTGGATGCATTTTGGGAGATGACGGTCATCTCGGCGCCATCTTCAAGTATCGCGTCGGGGAATGAGGTGATGACACTGTTCAGCTCGTCGGACAGGATATTTTCCTGATAGGTCGGTCCTCCCTCGGTGCCGTCGTAGTCGCGCCTGCTTTGAAGTCCGTCAAAGGAGGTGTTACCTATCGGGTTGCCGGTGTGCCCCTCTTCCTCCTCCTCCTGCGGTTCAGCCACTAAGAAATATGCCTCCACCACCGGGCTCATATGCTGTTGTTCCGACACCGCTATCGCCTTAACCGTAACCGGTTTTGTTATAACGATAGGCTCGGTGTAAAGGAAAAGGTCGTCGATATTGAGCGTGGTCGGCTCGGTACCGTCGGTGGAGTAGTAAATCTGCGCCCCTTGAGTTGAGGTTGTAATGCTGAGCGCGTAGCCGGTCTCGATGGTGCCGCCGTTCTGGCTGAATGTCGGTGGGTCGGTGTCCCCTGCCCTTGTGTAGTTATAGGTGACAACGTCGCTGTTTTCACTCTCGTCCAGCACCGCTATTGCCTTTAATGTGACACTCTCACCGGTCAGTGTGATGGGGGCTTGATAGAGGGCACTGGAGGTGGTCGGGTCGTTGCCGTCAAGAGTATAGAATATCGACCCCTCTTTGGAGGTGAGCGTCACCGCCGCGCCGTCAAGATATATTGCGCCGTCCGGTATATTCGCAGTCGGTGCCGGCGTCTTCTCTGCCATGATGTAGTTATAGACCGCAATGTTGCCGGGGGTTGCGCCGTCGGTTGCGACCAGTGCCTTGATGGTGAAGGTGTCGCCGGGGTTGCCCTCGACCGTGACGCTCTCGGTGGAGTCGCCGCCCGTGCCGTTTACGGTGGGCAGTGAGCTGTCGGTGGAGTAGTAAATCTTGCCGCCCGACACGGTGGTGGATAGATTGATACTGGAGCCACCCTGCACCACGCTTTCCACCGACGGGGTGGAGGTTATATAGCCTGCCTCACTGACGACGGTGTAGTTGTAGACCACCGTTTCACTGTCGGTGTAGCCTGTCGCCGCTGTGTAGACCTTGACCGTTATATTCTCCTCATAGTCGGCGGTGACAACAAAGCTGTCGCCGTATAACAGGTCGGTGGCGTCCGCGACCTTGGGGTCGTCGCCGTTAGTGGTGTATCTTATCTCCCCTGCGCCGCTGTTGGAAATGGATATGACCGCGCCGGGATAGATAATACTGCCGCTCGGCAGGGACATGGTGGGCGATTTGAGCTGTGGTGCGACGGTGAACTCATAGAAAGTCTCGGCGCTCTGCACGCTCTGTCGCTCGGCAACCACGCGTATTACCATATCCTCGGTCAGGATAATCGGCAGTTCCTCGTTAAAGAGTGTGCCGTTGGTGGCGGAGAGGGGTGCTGTGTCCGCCTGTGCCTCGGATAGGGAATCATAGGTTTTATACATTATGATGGAGTTTTCGGTGGTGGTTGCAAAGGATATCGGGGTGTTGCGCGCTATGGGCTGATAGGGGCTGATGCTGGGGGAAACCGCCTGCACCGGTTCCGGTGGTTGGAAAAGCAACAGTGCCTCGGCACTTTTGGAGTAGTCGTTGGAGACCGCCACCGCGCGGATGGTGAAAAAGGACTGTGTGCCGCTCGGCATGACCGGTATGTTGTCGGAGGAATAAGCCTGTGTCGTAGTTCCTGCTTTGGGGGTGTAGACGGTCACACCGCTCGAGTTGGTGGTAATATCAACCTCCGGGTCGGTGCTGTCGGTGGTGTAGAATATCTGCGCGTTGGAGGTGGAGGAGAAGAGCAGTATCGAGTCGCCCGGTTCCACCACCGCAATGTCGTTGAGATCCGTTGACGGCAGGCTGGTCGGGGTGCCAGCCTCCCTTATGCGGTACTCGACGCGCACGCTCGGGCTGGTGCTGTACTCCCTTTGCTCCTTGGTGTCGATAACCACCGCGACGATGACGAGGGTGGACGATCCCGAGGGGAAGTTCGCCGGGATTCCGCTTGCGTCATATCGGTATGTGCCACCTACCGGCTCACCCGGAGCAACTGCGCCGTGTTGCGACTCATATTCAAGGTAGGCATAGGGGTCGGGCACTCCCCCTCCTATAGTATAGTATATCTGGCTGTTCTGCAGTGCCGAATCGGGGTAGAAGAAAAGTGCCTCGCCGCTAATAACGGTCGCGCCGTTCTCGTAGTGCGGAACCGGCGCCGGCGCCGGTGGGAGGGCGTCGAGTGTCAGAGCAAAATGTCCTGTCGTCGGCTCATATTGATTGTTGTTTGCGACAACCTTGTAGTTAATCCTCGTGTTTTCGGTGGTGGTGTTGAGGAAAAAAGAGTCGGTGTATCGCTTGGTATTGTCATTGTTCGGTGTCCACCGGTCAAAGTCGTTGGTGGCACTCGGGTTATACACCACAGACGGCTCACCGCCGTTGATGGTATAGAATATGCTCACACCGCCGCTCACACCACCGTCTGGCGGCGTATGGGTGAGGGTGATCTCACTGCTCTCGTTAAAGGTGTTGGTGTCGACGGTGGGGTCGGGCGACATGGTTAGAGTACCAACGGTAGTGGCTTTGTTAAAGGTGAATGTCTTTATTTCACTTTCCCGTAAATATGCCGAGGTGTCAGAAGATGGTTGGAGTTGAACATGTATATATAATTGATTTGACGAGTCCGTCAAATATTTACCCACCTCTATGGTTTGGTGGTTGGTGTATCTAACATTAATACCTGTCACTTTATCATCAGCATCATATGTAAACACCACCTCACGGGTTGGATAGGTGTACGTAGTGGATTTGCTGTCAAAATCAGCGCCGGTGCTGTCGGTAGTGCTGGTATATATTTTCATTACCGGCCGTACAACTGCGTCATCATCGTTTGCACGTTCATAGCTGATATAATTTGCAACCTCTTGAATTGCGCCACTCGATGGTGTTATTGTGATGTCTGCGTCGGGGTAATTATTTCGCAAAAGGTCATCCGCACTACTCGCCTGCTCATAGTTCATGGAGGATACGTTGTCGGCAAGCAGATAGTCCGATATCCCGTCACCGGGGAAAGAGGTGAAAAGCACATTGTCCGACACCTGGGCAACGCTCTCTTCCTCATTAAATTTAACACCGGAGACGTCCATCGTACTAAACAGTCGTATTTTAAACTCCTCCATCTCGGAGTTTTTTTTGGCAACGTCGGAGACAAATACGGCATACAATGTCATAATGCTGCCTTGCGTTGGTTTTTTTACAACCGGTCGGTGGCTGTCGCTGTAGAGATTATCAGAATTTTTCAAGGCATCCATACTTGCCGGCAAGGTGTCCATCCAGTAGATTTCCCCTTCCCCTGCCCAACCCTCGGGTGGCACAAGTAATATTGTATCCCCTTCGGAATATGCAATTCCGGTGGGGGGGTTCACCACGCTGCCTATCTGAGAAATAGCCGGCTCGGGGGGGGCTTTGAAGTTATCGGCATCAAACGTTTGCGTCGCGACCTCACTTACCTGATTTGCGAGGACGGTAATCGCCTTAATTGTTATGTCACCGTCCCATCCAATAAGTGATATGCCGACCTCGGGATCGTATACCCGTGTGTCTGAAGCACCACCGGCAATGGCAACAGGATTCGGTATACTTGTGCTATTACCTATGGTATAGTGTATCTTCGCATCTGCGCTGGTAGAGGTGTTTGTGAGTTTAATCGGGGATAGGATGGACAGATTTTCGGTATTGGTGAAAATCGGTTTAGAGTGTGCTCCATCCGAAAATTGATGGAAACCGACGGAAGCTGCACCTACAAACTTTGTGTCGTTGTAGCTGTACTTATGGTTATTACCAACCTCGATTACAAGGGTCATGTGAGGGGAATAATTTATCCTATTTTCGAAAAGGTCATTTATTTTTAGTGAGATGCTACTTTCATTCCACGGAATAGTAACTGTTGTTGAAAACTTATCTTCTACAGGTTCATGTCCTAAAACAATGAAACCATCGGGCTGAATGTTTGTTTGAGTGCCTGAATGATTTTCGTTTATAGTTTTGTAGGTTGTCGTACCGCTGTCGATGTATTTCCCCGGATCTTTCGCGGTGTTTTTAAAAATTAGGGAGGCTGGGTTATTTACGCTCATACCGTCAACATATTTAGTCCAGGTTGTTCCGTCGGTAGAAAAATATGCTTCGCCATTTGTGTCATCGTAATTAACATCCGTTATTTTAAAGGTTTTCGGGGTTGAAATAAGAATCGCAATAGGTTTTTTATCAACCACATTTACGTCGGTTGTCACAACATCATTTGTTGTTATACTAGCTGAATTATTAAATTTTGGTGAACTCTCAGTGTAATCAGCAAGAACATTTACAACCTGTGTGGCGGTTATAGGGGTGCTTGTATAGTTAGCGGTCTCTCCCTCTCTCAACTGCAAGGTGAATGTTAAGGTGAATTCAGTGTCTGTCGATAACGCATCTTGACCAAGTGCGATACAAACTTTATTATGAGAAGTATTATCAAAATATCCAGCAGGAAATATCGAGGCGTTAATTTCTGGGTCGGCTACTTCCTTAGTTAATTTCCATCTAAAATTCTCATCATCCAATTTAACGGTGTCGTTTAAATTAAATGTAATGGGAATATATAAACTACCGTTTCGTTTGGGGTTATCATATTCATCAAATGCATTATATTGACTGCCGGTAATTTGAGTTGTGTCGGAAACTTCAACAGGCTGTATTGTTATAGGGTGTGTGCCGATAACTTCTGTATGATTATTTGCAGTGGTAATTTTCGCCACAACGGTGAGTTCTTGCTTTGTTGTTTTCATAAACGTAGGGAATATTTCGAGCTTACCGTTTGTGATTTTAGCAAGTTTTTCATCGGTAAACGGATTTCCGCCTTGAGTAAGAGACCATTCAATATCACTTTCCTCAATATGATCACTACCGGAAGCCGGGTCAACACTGCTTATCCCGGTCGTAACAAGGTTTGCACGAAAATAGTATGTGCCACCGGCAATGTATTCGGTCTCTACCATATTGCCATCGCCATCGTCGACAAGCGATAAGGGGGAAACCACAATTCCGTTTTGATCAACACCAACCGGATTTCTTGTAACGGTAATACCTTGCACCATTCCGAGATAGCCCTTGGCATTCACGGTGCCGGTCAAATCGTATGTGTAGCCGTCGCTACCCTTTGTGGCATAATTTAAATTAGCCGACGACAGTATAAGGGTATTGTCATCCCAACCTGACGCAGTCGCATTTAAATCTTTTGTGAGTGTGACACCCTCATTAACAGGGTTAACCAACCATTTAAGCGCAATATTTCCGTCATGCAAACTCCCACTTGTAACGTCAACCCACGCATCACTACCATCGAACACCCCTACATTATTAAAGGTGCTCGTTTCAACAATACCGACAGGGGTAAGTATTTTATGGGAATTTGGTGTTTCGGAATTAAATATTACGTGAACATCTTCCGCCGTTACAGAACCATTTATACCGGTATTCCCAAGCCATCCATCATCATAAACATAGGCGGCACTAATTAAACCGTAATCGTTCGGTTCAAAGGTGTCGGAATTGGGCCATGTAGAGATATCGGGATTAATACGATATGCATTAGTTTCAACATCTACAAGACCATGTTCGAATTTAATGCCGTAACTATGGTTGGGATTATGTCCGACAGTGTTGTCAGGAAAGAGCATACCGATTATTCCACCGGCGTTATGTGACGTGGGACTCCCGGTAAATGCAGTCACCTCACCCTGAACCATAAAGTCCTTAATAAGGGTCTGATCACTGCCTTCTTCCTTGGGATAGTATCTGCCGAACATACCGCCGACCGAGATTTCGGGGTAATGTGTATCAGATTCGGCGTGCACGCCTGCCTCAATGTTGGCATCGATGTAGACACCACTGACCTTGACATTGTCTTGGACAACACCGGCGAGCAGACCGGCACTCATTCTTCTTTGAGTATTTTCGCGCATGAAATCGCCGATTTTGACATAAAATGTCCCGTTCGATGCCTCTGACACTATCGAAACATTTTCAACGACGGTGTTTGTTCCCATAGTAGAGGCAACAAGCCCGACATATCCTATATCAAACGCTTTGTCTGGGTTAAAACTGTCATAGGTACTAAGTTGATACTGCCCGACGTAGACATCACCCTCCATCTTGAACTCAATATTTTTAAGTTGGCAGTTGTACATCGCGCCGAACAGTCCAACACCCCCGTGTGACGATGTATCGGTGAAATTCCTTGTAAGCACCATATTATCGGGGAAAATGATACTATGCCCCTTGCCGTCAATCTCAACATTGTTCATGATTGCTATGGCATAGACTTCTATAATATTAGAGGAACCAATTCTAGAACCGTCAAGCGTAATATCTGCGGTCAGCTCAATTCTTATATCTTTATAACTGTTATTTAAAAGCACCGTTTTTAGTGCATTCCACTCGCCAACCTGATGAACAGGGCGGCTGTCCGCCGATGCCGTCAGTACAAGACCACTCGGCACAAACGGCAGTAGCAGACATATTGTCAGCATCACCGATATTATTCTTTTAAACTGTTTTACCAAAATTATCACCCCTAATAATTTAATTTGCAAACATTGCAATAACCTGTTGCGAGAAAGTTTTGTTCTGCTTTTTGTACTCCGCCTGTGCGGCGCGGATTATCCTTTGCATGTTTATACTGCCGCCCTCCCCTGCCGCGAGCAGTGCCGCGCCTACCGCGCAGTTGCGAATGCCGGCACCGGATAGCTCGATGTGCTTTGCGAGATAGCCGAAGTTTATGTCCTCGGTCGGTGCCTCGTTCGGGAAGATGTTCGCCCACATCGCCTCGCGCAGACTCTCGTCCGGCATGGGAAACTGTATCATATATCCTATCCTGCGACGAAATGCCTCGTCTAAATTTTGTAGCAGGTTGGTCGCCATAAATATCGTGCCGTCATAACGCTCGGTGCGTTGTAAAAGATATGCAATCTCGGCGTTCGAGTGTTTGTCGGCGGAGTCGGAAGTGTCGGTCCTGCGGGAGAAAAGTGCGTCCGCCTCATCAAAAAAGAGGATGCAGTCGGTGTCCTTTGCCTCGTCAAACACCCTGCCGATGTTCTTTTGTGTCTCGCCTATGTATTTGCTGATGAGCTGTGACAGGTCTACACGGTAAAGTTCAAGACCCAGCTCGTTTGCCATCGCGGTCGCCGCCAGCGTCTTGCCGGTGCCGGATGCGCCGTAGAAAAGTGCGGTTATCCCCCTGCCGTAAGGAATTTTATCGACAAAATTCCATTCATTATATATTCGCTTTCGGTTGGTGATGAATGAACATATCTGCTTTAACTGTTTTTCCTGTTCGCTCGGCAGTATCACGTCGCATAGCTTTTTGTTGGTGGTGAGCAGCTGTGCATTCTCCAAAATTCCGCCCATGCCGGAGGTTTTTATTGCGGTCATCACCGCCTGTTTGTCCTTTGGATCTATCGCCCCTGCAAGCAGTTCCGCACGATAGCTTTGCCTTGCCTTTATCATACCACCTATCGAAAGGTTGTAGAGCGAGGCAAGGTTTTGTACCTCCTCGTCCCCCTCAATGTTGAACAGCGCCGTGATAGCGCAAACCTTTTCTTTAATATTCAGCTCGCCAAGAGACCTTTTTAATAAAATTATGTCGCCCTCAAATTTCGGCTCGGTATCCTGTGAAATGAAAAACAGCAGTGGTAATCTATTAAAAAGACGGTTTGCAAGCTCACATTTTGCCGGCGCGTTCTTGATACACACTATACTGCGGTACAGCTGTGCGGCAATCGCAATTTCATCCGCTTTGTCCGGCTCGGTCTCGTCGGCGTTGACGCAGAGCAGTGACCCACCGGTTTTATCCGCAAGTGTCTTCAACAAAAACGTCCTGCCGCTCCCACTTTTGCCGTGCAGTAGAACCGCGCCGCTTTGCTCGCTCGCGACTATGCCACTGCAAAAACGCTCGATTTCATGCAGTATATCCTCATGGTGAAAAAGCTCCTCACCGTCTGAAATAGTCAATTTTACGCCTGTGATGCCGCCAAACTCGGTGTCGGTGATAAAGCGCCGTGCAACGTCACAAAGTGCCCTGCCGTCCTGACCGTGGGAGAATAAAAGGTGCATCCTCCCCCCGCTCGTGCAGATGGTTACAAGCTCCGACAGCTCGGGGGTCGGCTGATAGCGATAAAGTCGGTCGGCGCAAACGCAAAGGGCAAAGGTCTCACGCTCCGACAGCGAAAAGGTGTCTTTAATAAATCCTATGGGGGTGAAAAAGTCGGCGTCGACCTCACACTCGAGTATCTGCTTTAAAAGCCCCTCATCATACCCGTTTGCAAGTGTGGCAATCGCCTGCCTGTATTGATCTGCGCCGTTGATTTTCATCACCTTTGTTGTCGCCCCTTTATGTATCGGTTATTCGTCCTTATTATCGTCCGCCGGTGCCTCCAGTGCCTCATTGGCAGATTCGAGAGATTGCTCCTTGACCTTTTTGTAGTATGCGAATATTTCACGCTTTTGATAGTCGAACGAAAAGTTGACCTTGCGAAAAAACATGGAGGACGCACTTTCTTTGCGGTTGATTATGCTGTTTATCGTCTCTAACTGTTTGAGGTGCACATACTGATTTTTGCGCGTTGTCACAAGGTGCTTTGTGTTGCCGGAATGGCTAAGCTCGTATGCCTGCGCTTTGAGCCGCCTGTCCTCCTCCACCAATTTTGCGCGCTCCTCTTTATCCTTATAGCTCTGCAAAAAGGGCATCACTTTGGCGAACGATTCAAGGTTCTTCTTTATAATATGTGGTCGTAGGGTGCCCTCACTCCACGGCTTTGCATCCTTTTTATAGAGAATAGAGGCCGCGTTACTGCGCCGTTTTGAGGAGTACACTACATTTTCCGACTCGGTCTTAAGGGTATTGTACATATTATCTTCGTTCAGCTCGCGTTGATACTGCGATGCCACCGTGTCATATATGGAAGGTTTGATGTTAACGAATAAAAATGTATTCTCCTTTTGAGGGTCGTACCCGAGCTGAACTCTGCCAAACATGGTGTCGTACTTCATCAACCTGTCGGAGCCGAGGAAGTTCTCCCTTTCAAGGTCTTGAAGATACCCCTCCACCCTTGCATGTTCTAAAAAGTGACTTTTAACAATGTGCGCCGGCGCGGATAATCTCGCGAGTGTCTCTTTACTCTTTTTAAGGTCAAACTCTTTGGGCATTATTTTGTTTTTTAACTCCGCCAAAACTTAGCCCTCACTACATATTGATTTCCTTGTATTAATAATAGCAAATAAAAAAGAAAAAATCAACTGTACTTTAGGATAGTTTTTTAATGTTTTTGGGTAGGATTTTAAGCAAAATAAATTAAAGTCATGCTTTTTGACTTGATTTTTGCCACAATCTGCGGTATACTTAGCATAAAAGAACACCTATGGATTTTAAAATTGAATAGCAAACATATATCATCATATATAGTATTATTTATCTCCAGTGTGTTCCTGCTTTTGCTTTTTTATGCTCAAACGGAATATATGCATAATAGGACAAACTTTACCGTTGTATATTCCGAGGATGGGGTGTATGACCTGCGTGAGTTTGACCTGTCCACCACCCTTATTGCACTGGATGGCAACGTTGAACATATCGAGGGTGCAATGCTTACACCGTCCGAGTTCACCCTGCGTGAGGGTGAGGCGGAGATAGGCGACCCCATTGACACCGACACCGGTAGGACTGCGCGCTTGACTATGCTAATGCCAAGCGATAAAAACTACATGTTTATTGCGTGGGGTGACTATGCAAGGACGATTTTTGTCAACGGCGAATTTGTAAACAGTACCGGCACGCCGGCTGTGACCGCCGAGGACTTTAATCCACAGTATAAAAAAATGCTGATACAAGCACCGGCAACCGACAACACCTTGCAGCTCGTCATACAGGGCGCAAACTTTGTCCACCGTGAGGGGTCGAGCTACCACAACGTAATTATAAGCGAGCCGGAGCTTATGCTCTGGTACACTAATTTCGGTATCATAATCGAGGTGCTGTCGGCAGGTATCTGCCTCACCTTATTTCTTATCTACCTTATAATGGGGATTATATCGAAAAATTATAAAATCAACATCTATTTTTCACTGTTGAGTTTAATATGGTTTTTTCGACTCGGGCTTATCGGTAACAAGTTCCTTTATAACATCTTCCCCGACTTCCCTTGGGTTGTGGCAATCAAGACGGAGTATATCACACTGACCCTCACCGTAATTCTTTTAATTTATATTACAAGATATCACGTGCATGACATGTTGAACGTCAAGCCACTTTTATCGGCAAGTTATGTTTTTATTGCGCTTTCGTTGCTTTTTTTATTCCTCGATACCAAGTCGATGTCCTATTTTATATATTTTATTAACGCCGCCTTTATCGGGTTGATTGCATACGTGACGATAGGCATTATATTATGGCTTTTGAAAAAGGATAATCGCCGCTCTGTCGACTTCTCGCGAAGTATTGTGATTGTATCTATGGTATTCCTTTTCATATGTGCCGTCAGTGACGGGCTTTATTATATAAACATCAATCTTTTTAACAACACCCTCGCCGAGACAGGCATTATTGTTTTTGCGGTATTTCAGGCAATCGCACTCTTCTATATAAATGTGCGTGAGATGGAGCGCTCACGCAGTGAGGAGAGGATGATGCGCATACGCTCTTTGGAGTTGGAGCGATTTTTAAAGATGAAATCACATTTTATAGGTATCGTGGCACACGAGATAAAAACTCCACTTTCTATTATAATGGGCTCGGCAAGTGATACCCTTGACATCATCGACGACGGTGACAAAAGCAGTCTTAGCGAGATTCGATATAATCAATCGCTGATAAAAGATACGGTGCAAAAGGTTAACGAGACGGTATTTGACCTGCTCGACACAACCGCACTGGAGACGGGTCGACTAAGTTTGGATGTCCAAAAAACATCGCTTTGTGCACTTATTGTCGATGTCACCGAGCAGTACAAAAACGAGATGGAAAAAAGCAACAATCAAATCGTTTTAAATCTTAAAGAGGACTGCTTGCCCATCCTAGCGGATAAAAACCGCCTGCAACAGGTTTTGCTCAACCTACTGTCCAACGCCTGCCGCCACACAACAAACGGCGTTATTACCATCGGGTTACACGACGATGAAGAGTATCAATATGTTACAATTGATGATAACGGCGAAGGGATGTCGAACGAAGTTTTAAACAAACTAAAAAACGAGTATGTCGACGGCGGCCCTCACGGTTATCGCGGCGGTATCGGCATATATGTATCCAATCAGATAGTCATATCACACGGCGGTGAACTAACCATAACCTCACAGGAGGGTAAAGGAACAAAGGTTACTGTTAAACTGCCCATGTAAAACTATAAAGCTTAGGAGATATATTGAACACAGCCAACAAAACAGTTTTAATCGTGGAGGACGAACCCAATCTTTTGGAGTTTAACCGACGCAAGTTGGTGCGCGGTGGTCACAATGTGCTAACCGCAAGCACCCTTGCCGAGGCTCGGGCAAAAATCGCACACTCCGATATTGACCTCGTCGTGTTGGACGTCATGTTGCCGGATGGCAACGGGCTTGATTTATGTCGCGAAATAAAGGACTCGAGTGATATATTAGTGCTCTTTTTGACCGGCAAAACTCAAGTTGTCGACCGTATTGCCGGGTTGGACGGTGGCGGAGACTACTATTTGGTCAAACCCTACGACCTCGACGAATTTCTTTCGGTAGTTAACAGCCTTTTGCGGCGGTCGGTTCGACACAACTTGTTAGAGGTCGGTGGAATAAGTCTTGATTTCGAGAACATGACCGCCTCGGTTAAAGGGCGAGATCTCATGCTTACCCCGAAAGAATTCACCCTGCTCGGTGTTCTTTTAAACCACCAAAACACACCCATCAGCGCCTCGGAATTATACGAAAAATGTTGGCCCAACAGTGAAAACAGCTATAACAACAGCATGTTATGGGCGCAACTCTCACGACTGCGTAAAAAGTTGGAATCATCGGGGTTGTATTACATAACAAGTGTGAGAAATCAAGGGTATTGCTTGGAGATTAAAGAATAGGGTGATCAAACCTTACAATTTCGTAAGATTGCTTTATTTTTGTTTTTTTTTATGTATAATTAATAATGTATAAATATATATAGGTGGAAGAAATGAGTCGAAATATGGAATTAACCGCTGTAAAGGAATTGCTATCAGAGCAAAAATACAAAGATGCTCTGAGTGCTCTTTGTGATATAAATTACAATCATTTGAGTATACCCGAACTTAAGGATTTAAACGCGGTATTGCAGGAAATTCCTATCGACTTGCGATCAAAAGACGGTATACATATTACACAGCAGTGTTATATCTGCAAAATGCTCGGTGATAATTCCGGTTTTGAACAGTGGTATAACATGCTCGTGACCTTGCGTGACGGCGTTCGCGGTGCCTCGGGCGAGCGTGACAGCTTGGAAAACTGTATTAGTCGTGTCAACGTAATGCGCGCAAAAACCAACAATGCGCAAACACTGATTTTACTTTCCACTTTATCAAACGACGGCGAGACGGGGCTTAAAGCAATAGGTCTAAGTGCCACCGCTAAACGCCCCAGCGTTCTGCGTGGCAACAAGGACTGCTCGGAATGGGGAAAATATTATAAGGCCGTACGCAGTATACTTCTTCCGGTGCTCTCCACCCTTAGTGATTTTGACGGCAAGGGTGCTGTTGAGCTTGCCGTGGGTGAGATCTGCCTCGAGCGCGGTGATTTTAACGGCGCTGTGATGTCACTCGGCATAGCGGTCAACTCCGAGCAACCGGACATTCGATTTGCGGCAAGATGTGTGCTTGCGCGTCTATACATTTTGGAGGGTGATACCGAAAAATCCTCTGAAATGATGTCACTTGCCGAAAATATTATTAAGGATGAGGGTGCCGATTGGCTTAAAGCAAGTTTTGATGCTACAGTTGCCGACATGGCTATATGCACCGGTGACAAAAATATTATTGAGACTTGGCGTGCCGAACTTAAAGATTTTTATAAAGATAAAGTTCTGCCCGATACTGAATATGTTAATATAATCAGGGCAAAGGCGATGATGTCCGCCGGTGAATGGCGTGATTCCGCAATGCTTTTGCAGAGTCTGATAGACTATTTTGACGAACTTTCTCGTGCGCTGGACTCCATTGAATGTCGTATACTCTGCGCACTTTCTCTCATGCAGATGGATGACGACAATAAAGCGGTCGAGATGCTCGGTGACGCAATCGAGATGGCAAGACCTTACAGCTATACCACCATTTTTGCGGATAAGGGCAAGTTGATGTTTCGACTGCTCGGCAAGTATGAAAAGATGGCAAAGGAGGGGAACTCCAGATACTTCGAGGCTATATCGGCACAGACCAGAACGGTGTCACTTAAATTGCCGTCCAAGTTCGATTTTGTTACCGGTATCGAGGAGTCACCGTCCGGTCCTCCCGAGCTCACCGATATGGAGCTTCGAATACTCCAAATGATTGACGAGGGGGCGAGCAACAAGTCGATAGGTGTCGACCTTTCGATAAAACTCACCACCGTAAAATTTCACATTAAAAACATTTTCGATAAGTTTGACGTGGCTAGCAGGGTGGAACTTCTTAAAAAAGCACGTATGTATAAAATGTTGAGCTAATAATACAGGAGGCAGTAATCATGACACGACGTGAACTTGTAATTAACGCACTCAATCATATCGGGACAGACCCTATACCATACCATATGGATTTCACCTATCAGGCACTTGATAGGTTGATTGAACATACCGGTGACGACAATATTGAAAGCAAAATGGACAGCTGTATCAGTATGATACAATACTGGGGTTGGCCGAGTGAAATTGAGGGCAAACCGGACATGTATCTCGACGAGTTCGGCGTTGTTTGGAATCGCTCCGGTGCGGATAAAGAGATAGGAATTGTGGAAAATCCAGTTATAGAGGATATCGAGGACCATGACTATAAATTTCCCACACCCGACATCGCCCGATTGAGAAAAGATATCGAGGGTATGCTCCAATCTTCGGGGGACAGGTTCAAAATTATTGGATTTGGCTTTTGCATGTTTGAACGCAGTTGGAGCCTTATGGGCATGGAAAATGTGTTGATGAGCATGATAGCATCACCAAACGAACTTGAAAAACTCTATGACGATATTTGTGATTATATGTTGCGTCTTGTGGACGTTGCCCTTGAATATGATACAGACGGCATCTATTTCGGCGATGATTGGGGGCAACAAAAAGGGCTTATAATGGGTCCGGAACACTGGCGCAAGTTTATTAAACCACGCATGAAACGCCTTTATGAGAGGGTGAAACAAAAGGGTAAATTCGTTCTTCAACACTCCTGTGGCGACTGTTTTGAGATTTTCCCCGACCTCATCGAAATTGGTCTTGACTGCTATCAGACTTTTCAACCGGAGGTGTATGACATACATGAATTCAAGCGAATTTACGGTGACAAACTTGCGGTTTGGGGCGGTGTTTCCACTCAACAGGCTCTGCCTTACATGAGTGTCTCGGAGATCAAGGAGGAGATTGTTCGTGTCGCCGGCGCACTTTTCAGGGACGGAGGTTTAATTATTGCCCCAACACACGCTCTTTCGTTTGATATCTCTCCGGAAAATATAATTGCAATGAATGAGGTTTTCCAAAACCAAAAAAATTATTTCGACTTTAATCGGTCGCAAAATCTTTAAAATATTTGTATTTTTCAAAATATTATATACTATATTTGTTGATTATGACAATATAGACCTGTTTTTATCAAAAAGGTTTTATTTGTTCATGATTAAAATAGTTGCGTTTTAATTATCCATGTGATATAATAAAGATTATCAACAAGAATAATTACGGAATTATACCTTTTTGAAATTATGATGCAAGATAGTAACAGATTAAACTATATTTATACTGTTGAAACCCATTGTAAAGGTTGCAACAAGTGTATTTTTGTCTGCCCTACCAAGGCAAACCGCGCCTATTGGGAGAACAGCAAAAATATCGTCAGTATAAAAAACGGATATTGTGTCTCCTGCGGTAAATGTATTTCCATCTGCGACCATGAAGCGCGAGATTATATTGATGACGTTGACCTCTTTTTCAACGATCTTAAAGCCGGTGTTGATATATCGCTTGTAGTTGCCCCTGCCGCCTATCAGAACTTTGGCAATCTTAAAAAGGTGCTGGGGTTTTTAAGGTCGTGCGGTGTTAAAAACATATATGATGTTTCATACGGTGCCGACATCTGCACCTGGGCATATCTTAAATATATCGAGCGTGATAAGCCAACGACTGTTATTGCACAACCGTGTCCTGTTGTCGTCAGCTATATAGAAAAATTCCACAGTAACTTAATCCAATACCTCTCACCTGTTCAAAGTCCTGTTATCTGCCTTGCCACCCTTTTGCAAAAATATGAAAATATGCAGGATAAAATTGCATTTTTATCCCCATGCGTCGGCAAAAAACGGGAATGTAATGAGGATAGCACCGGCAATGTTTTACATTATAATGTCACCTTTGCAAAATTGTATGACTATATTATGGAAAACGGGATTAATATCGACGACTATCCCGAGGCAGAATTTGACAACATCGACAGTTCGGTGGGGCTTGCTTTCCCCCGCCCCGGTGGTTTGACTGAAAATGTAAAGTTTCATCTCGGCGATAATGTTTGGACTAAACAGATTGAGGGTATTTCAAATATCGAGCGATATTTCGGCGAGCTGCTCGATGACATCAATAATGAGCGACCTGTCCCCCTTTTAATTGATGCCCTTAACTGTGAACATGGCTGCAATATCGGCACCGGCACAAAAAAGAACGCACGATTTAACGCCATTGATCACAATATTAATAAACGCAAAAATGCCGTCACACAGGCAAATACAAAAAAATTGATGGATTATTTTAATAATAATTTAAATCTCGATGATTTTTTCCGAATCTACACCGACCGAACTTCGGGCTATTTAAAACCGAATGATGTCAACCTTGACCCGATTTTTGAGGCTCTCGGCAAAAAATCGTACCAAGACCGCAACACCAACTGTTTTTCCTGTGGATACGGTAGTTGTGAGGCATTTGCCTATGCCGTTGCGCACGGCGATAATCACATTAACAACTGCCACCACTTCCTGTTGGAGAAATTTGTTTCACTTAGCACCATCGATGTTTTAACCAATGTTTTTAATCGCTACAGCTATTTTGAGACATTGTCGAGCATGGAGACTTCTCACCCGAACCTACTCGGTGTACTTTTCGCCGACATAAACAAATTGAAGGAGACGAACGATACACTCGGTCACGATGCCGGTGACGAGCTTATTATTAATGCAACCGCTATTCTTCGACGTTTTTTTGAAAACAATATCTACCGCGTGGGTGGTGACGAATTTGTTGTGCTTGAACCCTGTCGCACCGCTAAAGATTTTACCGATAAGATTGACGAACTTAAAAAATTACTATCGATGGATAAATCTGTTTTGCTATCTATCGGTCACTCGTTCAGCCATTCTCACAAAGAACTCGGCGATGTGATAAATGAGGCAGAAAAAAACATGTACACCGACAAGGAGGCATTTTATAAATCACATTATCGTTATGACCGACGTCGGTAATACTCGGGCTTTGATTCTCGGCATACTTATTTTATTAATTGTCTAACAAACACTAAAAAATCTATTGACTTTGTAGGTTTGTTTTGATATAATTTGTAAGTAATATGTCGGGGTGTGGCTCAGTTTGGTAGAGCGCTGCGTTCGGGACGCAGAGGCCCGGAGTTCGAATCTCCGCACTCCGACCACCTTTAGCGGTCAAAATAGCTGTCATTGATGAAAAGTCAAGCTATGGAGCTATTTTGACCGTTTTGTTGTGCCTAAAAAACAACGTTTACAGTTAACGTAATTCAGGCTGTTTGCAGGACAGCACTCTGTCGATTTGGTGATTTTGGCTATCCCGGGGGATTTAAACCTTGTATTTATAAAAATTAATTTAATTGTACCCGTAAGACCGAGAGTTTCGACCCCGAAACTTTCGATATGTTTTTATAATATTAGACTTGAAAATCGTTAATGCTATATGGTATAATAATAATAATAATAATATATATTATAAGAAAAATTTGGAAAATGATATGAAAACAAAAAAACTTGTGGGTCTTTTATTTGCACTTATTATAACAGCATGTGTTTTTTCTGTAAACACTTTTGCAGCTTCAGTTACCTATGACGGACTTACCGTGACGACAGCGGTTTTGTCGGATGTTTTCTATGTTGGCAACGTGCTTACAATATCAGATGTACATTCCGATTCAATTGACGTTGAAATATCAATGGAAGAAGGTGCAGAAAGTACCGCTGTTAGAATTATGGTGACCGAAACTAATGTGAATATTACATTAAATAATGTAAACATAGATTTATCAGGCATATCTAATGGTACCCCTTTAACATTTGACAATGGTGGTTCTGCTACTAATGCTACTATTACCTTAGTGGGCACAAATACATTAAAAAGTGCTAATTATTCCGCTGGTATAGACATAACCGATGACTCCAGCGATGACTCCAGCACTGTTACAATAAAAGGCGATGGTACGCTTAACACCACGGGTGGCGTAATGGGTGAAGGCATAAGCGTGCCTGATGGCGGTACTGTTATCATAGATAGCGGTACTATAAACGCTACCGGCGGCTCAGACGCCGCAGGCATTGGCGCCGGTTTTTCTGGTAGGAGTGATACTCGCTATATTACTGTAAACGGCGGTTCTATAAACGCTACCGGCGGCACTGACGCCGCAGGCATTAAAGCAACAGTTACCATAGCAAGTAATATGAAATATGCAACTTCTGCAAGCAAATTTACAGGCAGCGAAACCTACTCTTGGGGTACAGGCACTGCGACCGACGGTTTTTCGGCAGATAGATATGTCAAAATAAATCTTCCCGTAGAAAACCCGGTAATATCTCCAAATAGCGCTAAATTTACTACATCGCAAAGTGTAACAATTACCACACCAACAACCGGCGCAAGCATTTACTACACCACAAACGGCGATACGCCAACAACCGGCAGTACTTTTTACAATGATGCAATAACAATTACCGATACAACAACCATAAAAGCCATAGCAATAAAAGATGGCATGGCAAACAGCGACGTTGTAAGCGTTACGCTTAATAAAAACACGGCGGCAGTATCTAATAATCTTATTGCTTTTGGCGATAGCATACCTGCCGGTGTTGCGCTAACAGACCCTAATACGCAAAACTTTGTTGCGTTAATGGGCGGCGCAAAAGAGGGCACTGCTTTTATAAATTACGGCATTTCAGGGCAAACTTCTGCCGAGCTTAAAGTTAAAATGGTAGATAATAATGCATATCAAACCGAAATAGCATCGGCAGATGCTATTACAATAAGCATTGGCGGCAACGATTTAATGGATGTTTTTTATGGCTTGGTGGGTGCTAAATTGTCACCTGCTATCCCAGCACAAGAAGTAGCGGAGATTATGGCTAATAATAGTGACTCTAGATACTCTGACGCCTTAACTGCTGCGATAATTATTATAAATACCGGATATGATGCTGTTAAAAATGACTTTGAAGTTAGAAACACCCAAGTTAAAGAAAATATACAAGCAATGATTACTCACATAAAAAACACAAACTCTGATGTAAACATATATGTAACAAATCAATATAATCCGTATAAAGATGTTGTAATTACAACATTTGGAAACATCAATATCGGAACGTTTTTTGAAAGTGGACTTACAGCAGCAGGTGTGGGGTTAAACGCACAAATAGCATCATTAACAGGTTGTACAGTGGTAGATATTTATAGCGTGTTTGATGATTCTGCCACAAAAGTAATAAATGCAAATGCAGATCCTTTAAACTTAGATTTTCACCCAAATGCAGATGGACACCAGCTTTATGCAAATACTTTATCTAAAACTATATGGATAGAAAACCCGGTAATAAACCCAAACGGCGCCAATTTTGATGGCACGCAAAGTGTAACAATTTCCACACCAACAACCGGCGCAAAAATTTACTACACCACAAACGGTGATACGCCAACAACCGGCAGTACTTTATACAATGATGCAATAACAATTACCGATACAGCAACCATAAAAGCCATAGCAATAAAAGATGGCATGTTAAACAGCGAAGTTGTAAGCGCTACTTTTACCGAAAACACCTATACAATAAGTGTTACAGGCGGCAGTGCTGACGCTACAACGGCGACAAAAGGCACAAGTGTTACAATTACCGCAACAGAGCCAATCGGACGGAGTTTTACAAGCTGGACACTAACCGGCACAACAGTAACAGACAGCACAAAAAACCCACTTACTTTTGAAATGCCGGGTAATGCAGTGACAGCAACGGCAAATTTTAAAGATGTCTCTTCAACAGTTACCGGTGTAACAGTCTCGCCAAATGTAACTACAGTGCAAAAAGGCAAAACACAGCAGTTTATTGCAAGTGTGCAAGGGCAAAATAGCCCCCCACAAACCGTAAATTGGACCGTTGAGGGCAATGTTGATAATAGCACAAGCATTAGCGCAAACGGTCTTTTAACAATAGCGGCCGGCGAAACAGCAAAAAGTATTACAGTAAAAGCAACATCAACTGTAAATAACACAATATTTGGCACAGCGTCGGTAAGCGTGAGCGATACCGCAGTTGCAACATACACAGTAACTCCTAACGCAGGGGCAAATGGCTCTATTTCGCCTAATGCTGTGCAAAATGTTAATAGCGGTGGCAGTGTAATTTTTAATTTTCAACCGAACACAGACTACGAAGTTGATACCGTAACTGTAAATAATGTTTTGGTAACGCCAACAACACCCACAAGCCATACCATATCAAATATAACCAAAAATACAAGTATAAGCGTTACATTTAAGGCGATATCGTCAAACTCAAAAATCCACAGCATTATAATAGGTTTAGGGCAAAATGGGCAAAAAGGGCAAAATATGCAATTTGCCTCAGACGCAGAATATAGCAACTTGGAAAGTGTTAAAGTAGACGGCAAAAAAATTACAAAAGGCACACATTTTACAGCTATAGAGGGTAGCACAATAATTACATTGTTGAGCTCTTATACAAACACCCTTGCCACAGGTGAGCACACTCTTGAAATTATAAGCACAACAGGCACAGCAACGACGCACTTTACAATAAGCGAAACTTCAACAACTAACACTACTAATACAACACCTGCACAATACGACCCTACAATTGCACCACTAACAGGTATAATTAAACCGACAAGCAATGGTTTATATACAGCTTTGATTATCATATTAACGCTTGTTTTGGCTTTGGCAACGGCGATATTGGTTCGTTTTTGCAAAAAAACACAAAAGAGTGTGAGATAGATGATGCAACGTTATATTTGTATAAATATAGCTTTGCCATAACAAAATTATATTCGTAAATAAAAAAGCAAATGTAGGGCAGCTTTGTGTGAACGCTTGAAACTATGGATTTTTCATTGATTTCGGGGTAGCGCACAGTAGTTGCCCTACAATTTTTGCATATATTACATATTTAGTCACAGCTCTATTGATTTCTCAAAATTTGCACCTTTAATAAAATATCGTCTAACCATTTAAATTTAAATAAAAAATTGCTGCCACGAAAAACACTTCATGGCAGCAATTTTTATTTAAAGTATGATACACACTAAACCGGTGCAACCCTCGTTTATGATTCTTTCTACCGTCTCCTGCATTCTGCCACGTGCTTCTGTTGGCATGTGTAGCAGTTTGTTTTGTAGCCCTTCGTTGACAAGTTCATGGAGCGATTTGCCGAAAATGTTGGACTCCCAAAGTTTTTCCGGATCGTTTTCAAAATCGCATAGTAGCGATGCTACCAGCTCTTCACTCTGTTTTTCGGTACCTACAATGGGTGATACTTCGGTGTTAAGTGTCGCTTTCATCATATGTATTGCTTGGAACAAACAGAAGTTCTGCCGGAACGTGTTATCAGATATTCCCTCTCCCCTTTTAAAACCTTAAAATACACCGCTAAATTGATTTTTTTCTTATCATCCGTCTTATAGACCTCTATCCTGTCAAGCAGTGCATCTATAATCGAGTTGTCGAAACCGTCCTTAAAGTCGAGCTCGTCGGCTATTATCTGACGTAGCGTCTCGACGGTGGTGCTGACCTCTTTGTTTTTCTCCTCCTCTGCCTTAAGGTTCTCAATCTTTATCTCGGCGGCGGTTATTTCATCGTTAAAAGCGTTGTTTCGTCTTTTAAATTCATCGTCCGAAAGAATGCCCTTTATGCTCAAATCCAAAAGTTTGTCTTTCTTTTGAATTGTCTCGTTTATCAGCGTTTGCAACTTTGCAATGTCGTGTTTGAGCTCCGACGCATTCGCAATAGAGGAATAAATTTTTACAAGCTCATGGATAATATCAGATTTATTCTTTATTATTTGATTGTAGGCATCGCGCACAATCTCGTCCAGCTCCGATGTGTAAACCACCGGCGAGGTGCAACCTGCCTTGCCTTTTTCGGCATAAAGTTTGCACTGCCACAGCTCCTTATCCCCTGTTTTGTATTTGAAAACATTTCGGTAATAGTAGGTTTTATGCTCGCCGCAGATGATTTTGCAACTGTATTTATATTTATTGCTGTAACTGCTCGAATTTTCCGAGGAATGTTTTTTACTGCGTTTATCCAGTATTTCATTCGCCTTGTCCCAAAGCTCCTCCGAGACAATCGCCGGGACATTTTCCTCGTCTTTATACATAACCCAGTCCGCCTCATCAAAAACCTTGCGCTCGTTGCTGCGATAGTCGTATTTGTGCGATTTATTGCCACAGTAATAACCCTTGTATTTGGGATTCACCAAAATGTTTTTGATGGTAGAAAAAGAAAAATCGTTGCCCTTGGTGTTTTTAAATCCACCCTCGTTGAGCACGGCGGCAATGCCACGTATGCCAATTTTCTCGATGGCATAAAGCTGGAATATTTTTCGGACAATCTCCGCCTCTTTGGGCTGGACGACAAGTTTCCCGTCCTGTTTTGTATAGCCCCAAATTCTACTGTTGCCGAGAACAACGCCGTTTTCGATAGCACGTTTAAAGCCGAACTTAACACGCTCCGAGATTTTTCGCACCTCATCCTGTGCTATACTGGACATGATGGTAAGGCGAAGCTCGGCGTCCGGCATAAGCGTGTTTATATTATCGGACTGAAAAACAACACCCACGCCGCTTTCAAGCAGCTCTTGGGTGTATTTTATGCTATCAAGGGTGTTGCGGGAAAATCGAGAAATCTCTTTGGTTATCACCAGATCGAATTTGTCGAGCTTGCTGTCGTCTATCATCTTCAAGAAGGCTTCACGCTTTGTAACGCTCGTTCCGCTCAAAGCCTCGTCAATATACCCCTCGACATATGTCCAGTTGGGATTTTTGCCGATAAAATCTTGGTAGTAATTTATTTGATTTTTAAGGGAGTGAGCCTGCTCGTCACTGCCGGTCGAGACACGCGCGTAAAAGGTGACCTTAAGCGGTAAATCGTAGATAGATTTGCCAAGGCTGAGCTCTTTTCTTAAATCATATAAATCCATTGTGTACTTCCTATATAAAATACTTCCTTATGTTACAATTCATTATATTATACATAGAAATAATTGTCAAGATATATTTTATCGCTCAAAAGAATCTTTTCTTTTTTTATTTGGTAACGGCGTTTTTATAATCATCTCCTTAGCCTTTATGTACATTTCCTCCGTTATCAAGCCTTTTGTATATAGACTGTGGTTAACAGCGAGCTTTAATTCCGTTTTCGCCGAGTTAAGGTTGTTGTCAATTTCGTTTGTATTTCTAATTTCATTCATCATTTTTTCCTTTTTTCTAAATTAATATTATGTGGCTGTGATTATTATTCATGTTTTAAAATATTTTCAATTGGGGGTTTTGGGTCTCCTAAATAATGAGTTTGGATAGCCAAATTCAGTGCTTGCTGAGACATTTTGTTTACATAAACATAAAAATCCTTTCCCTTGCAGGCGGAAAAGGAAATTTATCATCGTGTAAAAGGCAGACAGCAAAAAACACCGTAAAAGGCAACAGTAAAACTGTTAGTGCCTTTACACGGTGCATGGTAGCTCAACAAAAGTCGTCTCCGCCTACTCGATATAAAGTTATTAAATTTTTAGATGGGGGTTGTTTGTGGGGTATAAGTGGTTTTTATTGAAAGCACTCTGCTTTGTTTGTTAATTATAACACGACGAGATTGAAATTGCAAGATGAAAATATTTGTAATTGCAATGTTTGGCGATGTAAACGGTTTTCATTGATATACGTGTCTGATTATGTAAAAAATACGGCGGAAGTATCATCTGTTTTGTTCATCTAAAAATGCCTGTAGCACGCCTGCCATAGCTATCGATTCATCGTCTGTCAATCGGTTGATTTTCCGTTCGTAACCGTTGATACGACTGACAAATTCGCTAATTTCATAACGCAGACCGCTACCTAAAAACTTTGTGTGATATACTTCATTTTTTGAAATATCCTCAAAGCATACTTCAAATTCCTGCATCAGCCACCATGGTGATTTTGCTCTTATATACCCCTTTGTGCCGGACACAAGTAACTGACCGTCGGATTTAACTCCAAGACCGGTTTTAGCGGTTGCAAAACCATGTTTAAATAAAAATACTATATTACATTTTATCCATTTTACCGAAATTATATGCGGTTTTCAGGTTTTTAATAAAGATATAAACTACTAATTTTTACAGATGTAATTGACCGTTATACATCATTAATACAATATCGGGCTTATATTCACGAATATACTCAACAACACTTGATGAGTAACGTCCTTCTTGAGGGTCAATATATCTAGTTTCACTAAAATACATACTTAAATATGGAACAAGTGCTCTTCCGTATGAATGACTGATACATAAGACCTTTAGGTTGTTTTTCGATTGATGATTAAAAATATTATTTTCATACCATCCACCTTGCAAAAGCGCGTTATATTTATTATAATAATCACTGTCGTTTAATATGTTAAAATCGATGAAAGATTCTGAAAAGTCACCCGTATATATTTCACTGCTATCCTTTGTCAATTTTTCAAATGTAAAATGTGTTTCAAAATTTGGTGTATATAGTATAAAATCATCTTTTCCGACATACCACTCTCCGACTTTTATACCAGATGAACCAAGCATGGAGTTTTCGAATAAATGAGTAGAATATTGACTTAAATCGGAATACGGGGATATTTCAATTTTCATATTGTAATCGCTATTCAAAACTTCAATAATTTTTATTGCACTATGAAATGCAGCTTCTACCGTCCAATGATGATCGGTCTTATACCAATTATTACATTTATCAAAATCTCTTAAGTCTATATTTGGAATGTTATTATCATTAAGTTTTGCAAGTATATTATCTTGATCTGTTTCTATCTGTGAAGTTGTGTATCCACTTAACTCTTCAATTCTTTCAGGCGTTTTGAATGGAACTTGTGCAAATAAAAATTGAACATTATTTTCTTTGCAAAAATTATATAAAAATAAGTATTGATCAAAACTGTAAGAAGAATTAGTGTCTAAATACAAATTATCCTCGTTATCTTTAAAAACCTGAAAATTCTTCACCTCATTTTTTCCAATTATACGATGTATTAATCCATACATATTTAAAAATATAGACTCTGAGTTTAGTGAAGAATTAGCTATTGTTTCAATACGCTGACTATCATGTGACATAGTTTTTAATTTCTGAAAACTATTACTATTTTTATAGCAAATAAAAATACCTCCCACAAAAATAACGATTAAAAATGTTATTGAAGTAACAATGTTAAAGTTTTTCATATAAATCCCTGAATTGAATTTGTTTTCAAATATGATGTAATTTATAACTAAAAATTAAAATAAATGAATGGATTGTAAGAATTGTTAACCAAATAAATAATTGACACTAAGAACAAAAGTGAAATCAATATGTTTTGAGAAGCTCCTAAAAGGATGTTTGTATATTTATTGTTAATAAACCTAAAAATTGGAGTTGAAAGTAATATTGCAGCAAAATAAAATATATAGTATTCCTTTAAATACACATAAAACATTTCCGAAAAGTGTGTATCGCTTATAAAAAAAAGTTTTTTAATGTATTCTGCTGCAAACGATATATTCGGAGACCTGAATATTGTCCATCCTATTAATATAAAAAAAATAGTATATATGCGTGATAATATTTTATGTTTTTTTATTTTTTTATTAATAAAATTAATTTTCTCAATAGAAATTAACACAAAATACATTAACCCCCATACTAAGAATGTTATATTAGCTCCATGCCAAACCCCTGTTAAGCTCCATACAATTAACAAATTTAGAATTAATCTACCTTGTTTCTTCACTCGGCTTCCCCCAAGTGGAAAATAAACATAATCTCTGAACCAAGTGCCTAAAGATATATGCCATCTACGCCAAAACTCACTAATTGACTTTGATATATAAGGATAGTTGAAATTTTCTGAAAAATTAAATCCAAATATCTTCCCTAATCCGATTGCCATATCTGAGTATGCAGAGAAATCAAAAAATATTTGAAATGCATATGATATGATTCCTAACCAGGCTAACGAAGAAGTTATTTGCGATAGATTTGTTGAAAAAATTCTATCGGCTATTAATCCTAATGTATTTGCCAATAGTACTTTTTTTGAAAAACCAACCATAAACCTTATACAACCAGAAGAAAAACTATCAATTGTTGTTGTTCTGGATAATATTTGTTTGGAAATTGTATTATATCTTACAATAGGACCAGCGATCAATTGAGGGAAAAACGATATGTATAATGCTACATTTATAGGATTGTTTTGAGCTTCACCATCTCCTCTGTAGACATCTATTACATAGGAAATTGCTTGAAAAGTAAAAAAAGAAATTCCTATGGGCAAAACAAAAGAAGGAATAAATAACGAAGCGGTAAATATAGAGTTGATTGTTTCTATAGTAAAAACTAAATACTTGAAAATGAATAGAATCGCAACATTTATAAAAACGGATATGCTTAAAGTTGTTTTTGAAATTACCGGATAATTCTTATAACGTTTTAATATTAATGCGAAAACCCAGTTCATGAATATTGATAATACCATGATTGATACAAATCTTGGTTCTCCAAAAGTGTAAAACAATAAGCTTGCTATCGTAAGAAAAACATTTTGTAAAAATCTATTTTTTCTTAACAATAAATAATAGATTAATATTGTCAGTGGTAAAAATAAAAAAATAAAAACAGTGCTTGTAAATAACATTTCTGCTCCTATGCTATTAATACAGTTGTGAAATCAGATTTAATGTATAAATTTCTTCAACCTTAACAGTTTGTGAATTCAGCAGTGAAAGAAATATCGCGTTTGTGAGGTGGCGTATTAAATTTTGTGTGAACCAGATGCAATGGTGTAATACAGAACAATTATTGCATAGTTGGCAACAATTTTTCTGATGTCATCTAATTTATTTATAACACCGATTAAGTTCTGTGTCAAGGGTGGTGAAGCCATTTATTTACTCTTGATAAATTGGGTATGGCAAAACTATAGAAATATTCAAGGTAAGTGACACATTACTCCAAAGCAAATGAATTAAAAACGAAGCAAATGTTTGCAGATATATTGACCTAAACAATAATATGTGCTAAAATAAAGCAAAAGATAATATATTTCGGAGTACAAATGCAATTTATAGATTTAAAAGCGCAATATGCTACACTAAAAGTCGAAATAAACAATAAAATACAAGATGCGCTTGATAATGGTCAATACATTATGGGCAAGCATGTTATGGAATTAGAAGATCAGTTAGCGAAATATATAGATGTTAAACACTGCATAACCTGTGCGAATGGCACCGATGCACTGCAAATGGCTTTTATGTATTATAAAATAGGCATGGGGGATGCGATTTTTTGCCCCGATATAACCTTTATAGCAAGTGTAGAACCGGCGTGCATGTTAGGTGCAACGCCTGTTTTCTGTAATATTGATAAGGATACTTATAATTTATGCCCCGAATCACTTGAGCGCAGAATTATTGAGGTTAAAGAAAAAGGGTTGCATATGCCTAAAGCGGTAGTTGCCGTAGATTTTTTAGGTAACCCTGCCGCTTACAATGAAATAAATACTATTTGTGAAAAACATAAACTTATTTTAATTGAAGATGCTGCACAAGGTTTCGGTGCAGAATATAACGGAAAAAAATGTGGTAGTTTCGGCGATGTTGCAACCACTTCTTTTTTTCCGGCAAAGCCTTTGGGGTGTTATGGTGACGGAGGTGCGATTTTCACTGATAACGATGAAATTGCGGATGTTTTGCGCTCAATTCGTGTTCACGGGAAAGGTGCATCTAAATATGACAACATACGAGTCGGTGTAAACTCACGGCTTGACACTATTCAAGCGGCAATACTTCAAGTAAAGTTGCAAGCATTTATCGATTTTGAGTTTGAGGCACGTCAAAAAGTGGCTATGCGCTACAATGAGGCATTTAAAGATAAATTTAAAACGCCATATGTCTCTGACAACTGCAAAAGTGTATATGCACAGTATGCACTTTTATGCAACAACAAAGAACAAAGAGATGCTTTAATCGACCGCTTAAATGCAAACAGCATCCCTAATATGGTGTACTACCCAACACCACAACACAAATTAAAAGTGTATGAAGATAACATATATAACAATGCTGAATTCAGTGTGTCTGATGATTATTGTGATAGAACAATTAGTTTGCCGATGCACCCTTATTTAAATGTGAAGGAACAAGATGTTATTATAGGAGAAATAAATGAAAATTGGGTTAATTAGTTATGATGCAAAACATTTAAAGACGGAGCAAATTTTAAATGGATTTAGTTTAAATGGGACTTTGCAAAAACATGAATTTCAAGTTTTTGCTTTACCTTTTAATGAGAGGCCATTAAGGAGGATTCATTTCCATCACAGACCACCCTCAGACTCAGGTGCGTACGTGAGTGATTTATGTAAAACATACAAAATAAAATATTCTAAAATTAGTAAAGATATTGATATTGATAATTCATGTGATTTATATATAATATCAGGTGCAGGAATATTAAGTGAAGCATGTGTAAAGAATAAAAAAATACTTAATTGTCATGCAGGAGTAATACCTACTGTGCGAGGATTAGATAGTTTTAAGTGGTCGATTTACAATAAATTACCTATTGGAAATACACTGCATTTTATTGATTCGCAAACAGATATTGGAGCACCAATATGCATAATAAAGACTGAATTATACAAAACCGACACGCTTGAAACTTTAGCAAGAAGACATTATGAGAGTGAAGTAAATATTTTATTGAACTTTGAAAGATATTTGTCAAATAACGTTTTTGATTTTATTGAACCACCTTTTTATGAAGCTACACGACGAATGAAATACGACAATGAATTAGAACTTGAAGAAAAATTCATCGAATATAAAAAGATTTATTTAGAAAAAATGAACGATAAATTTTAAACTATGAAGGAAAACAATGACTAAACTCTGGTATTTTCATACCGCGGCAAGCCCTCCAAGCGGTGGTGCATTAACCCGTCCTTATGATTTTTGTAAACAACTTAATAAAAAAGGCTTTTACACAAAAGTTTTTACATCAGCTTATAATCATTACACGTGGGTGAACATCAAAACACCAAAAAGCAAATATGTTGAGAAAAATGAAGATGGTGTTGATTTTATTTATGTTCGTATAATAAATTATGCAAGCAATGGTATAAAACGTGTCCTCAGTATGTTTTCATATATGTTTAATGTAATATCGGTTGCAAAAAAATATACGAAAATACATGGAGGACCGGATATAATTTTAGCAAGTAGCCCACATCCACTATCTATGGTTGCGGGAATTATGGTAGCGAAAAAGTTGAAAATACCCTGTATTGTGGAAGTAAGAGACTTGTGGCCGGAAAGTATTGTAGCATATTCAAAACGCTTTTCTAAAAACAATTTACTAATAAAATTACTATATCAGGGTGAAAAATGGATTTATAAAAAAGCTGATGCTGTAATTTTTACAATACCGGGTGGAATCGATTATATAAAAGATAAACACTGGGAAAAACACATAGATGTAGCGAAAATCTTTAATGTAAATAATGGTGTTGATTTAGATAAGTTTGATTACAATAAAGAAAAATTTATTATTGAAGATAAAGATTTAGATGATGATAATTATTATAAATTAGTATACACGGGGGCTATCAGGAAAGTAAACAACCTTGGAATTCTAGTAGATTCTATAAAACAAATAAAAGATCCTAAAATTAAACTCCTTGTTTGGGGTGATGGCAATGAGTTATTATCTTTAAAACAAAGGGTAATTGATGAAAATATAGATAATATAATTTTTAAAGGTTGGGTGGATAAAAAGTATATTCCTTCTATACTTTCTAAATCAAATTTTAATATCTTACACTACGAAAACAGTATTGTTTACAAATATGGTACGAGTCAAAATAAAAACTTCGACTATTTAGCATCGGGTAAACCTATATTGAGTACCATTTGTATAAATAAATCATATGATATTGTTGAAAAAAACAATGCCGGTAAAACAATTACCAATCAAACTATACCCGAGATTACAAATGCGGTGTTGGAACTACGCAAGTTAAGCAAAAACACATATAACGAAATGTGCAAAAACGCAAGAGAAACGGCTAAACAGTATAATATTGATGTGCTTTCAAACAAGTTAATTAAGATAGTAAATAATGTAATAAAAAATATGCAGTAAAACTAATTCATTTAGCAAAATGTTTCATTGCTATTTTCACAGAAAATGCCTGTTTTATTACCAATGTATCGTAGGGAGGAATGACATATAATGAATATAACTGTTGTAGGTGCAGGATATGTGGGCCTATCAAACGCAGTTTTATTGTCAATGAAAAACAATGTTAAGATCATAGATATTGTTGAAGAGAAAGTCTCGATGATAAATGATAAAAGGTCTCCAATTGCTGACGAGGGTCTTGAAGAGTATTTTTTAAATCATAATTTAAATTTAATAGCAACATCAAACAAGATTACAGCTTACATGGATGCAGATTACGTTATAATATGCACTCCAACCGATTATAATGAAGAAACTGAACTATT
>CAYJGF010000001.1:0-297737 GCA_964369965.1 uncultured Oscillospiraceae bacterium | reverse complement strand
ATACATTGCCTTGCTCGACTTCTTCAATCAAATCTGAAAACGCTGGTCTGTCAAATCGTGTACCACTGTAACCGTCGTCCGTGAAATGGCGATAATTTGCAAAGCCTTGTTTCATTGCATATTCTTCAAGCATTGCTTTTTGGTTAATAATTGAGTTACTTTCGCCTTGCATTTCATCATCACGACTTAAACGCTCATACAAAGCACATATTTTTTCTTTCAAGAGTTTTCCTCCTTTCCGTTTTTCACTTCGTCAAACCACTTTGAGAAGTAGTCCTCAACTTGTTCATCATCGAGTAAATACCAGTAGCAACACTCCTTTTGTAGCCATTCTCTAAACTCCATAAGCTAAATTTCCTTTCAGTGTAGATTGTAATTGATTAAGATTACTCTTACATTCTACACTTCCGGCATACCGATGATCTTTCTTTACAATATACTAAGCTCGATTTTCAGAGGGGTTGGTAACTCTAAGATAGCGCTGTTTACCGTCGGGGTTTCCTGTGTTATCAACATTGTTTTGGATATGATTTTGGTTGCATATCTTAATATGGGTGCGGCAGGTGCGGCGATAGCGACGGTTTTATCTCAGGCGGTTAGCGTGGTTATGTCCTTTTTTGTACTGATAAAATTGCCCATGATATCCATTAACAAAAACAGCTTTAAACCAAGACCGGATATAATGAAAAAGGTTTTACAGCTGGGTGTGCCTATCGCCTTTCAGGGCGTTTTGGTGAGCATATCCTTCCTTGCTATAATTGTAATCGTTAATAAGTTTGGCGTTGTTTTTTCCGCCGCCATAGGGGTGGTCGGAAGAATAGTAGGGTTTATCATGTTGGTGCCAATATCGTTTGGGCAGGCAGTATCGGTTTTTGTCTCTCAAAATTACGGTGCCGGGCAACACTCCAGGGCAAAAAAAGGGCTTGTGTTAAGCATTGCCATCTCTTTTGCTATCAGTGTTGTAATGGGATATATTTCCTTTTTTCATGGTGAGATATTGATATCAATATTTGACAGCGACCCGGAATTGATGACCCCTGCTACAGACTACCTAAAGTCCTTTGCGATAGACACCCTGCTCGTATCGGTTTTATTCTGTTTAACCGGATTTTTCACGGGGTACGGCAGAACAATGTTCACCATGATACAAAGTATAGTCGGCTCCATTGGGATACGCCTTATGTTTGTGTATCTATTTAGCTTAATCACACCGCCATCACTATTTTTAATAGGTTTAGCCACCCCTCTTGCAACAACAATACAGATTATGATAGGCGCAGTTTATTATTATTTTAATTTTTCTGCAAAGTGCAAAAATAGATATTGACTTTGCATTACACACATGCTATACTCTAAAAAGTCGGAGGACTGATACTTTCAAGTATTTTGTAAGTTAGGTTGGACAAGACGATGAGTTCACTCATTATCTTGTCCAACCTTTTTGTTTTACTAACAACATTTATGAGGTTTATCCATGATTGAAAATTCACTTGCACAAAAATTCACCACAAAAAGTCTAATAAAATTCACAACACCCAGTATGGTTATGATGATTTTTATTGCAATACAAACCGTGGTAGGAGGTATTCTTGCCTCTAACTTTATAGGTGAGGAGGGGCTGGCGGCTTCAAATATCGCCCTGCCGTACATCTCAACGGTTTTAGCGGTAGCAATTATGTTCGCCACCGGTTCAAATGCAATTATAGCAAAAAACTTAGGGGAGAAAGATGCAAACAAGGCGAGAGAAAACTTTACAAGAATTGTTTTAACAGGTGTTGGCACTGCTATTGTTATGGCAATTATTACACTGAGTTTCAGCACAGAAATTGTAACGATTTCAGGTGCGACACCTCAACTGTTAGACATATCAAAAGCATATTTAACCGCAGATGCGTTTGTAATTGTGCTTGTTTTTTTAAGCACATTCGGAGAATTCTTTTTCGTTACAGCCGGAAAACAGCTGTATGCAATGATTGCTATTTCTGTTGGTACGGTACTAAATATTATAACGACATATCTATTAATAGCAGTTTTTGAGGTTGGCATTATAGCAGTTCCTATCGGGCTTGGTGTCGGGAACTCTGTTCTTGCAATATTATTTGTTGTTTATTTCACCTTTAATAAAAAGGGATATCTGTATTTTGTCAAACCAAAGATGCATAAAAAATTCATGCTTAACACCTGCACAAACGGTTCCTCCGAAATGGTGACGAACCTTGCAATATCTGTTGTTGCGGCTGTAACCAATATTATTATGGGTTCACTTGCAGGCGAGGATGGCATTTCTGCAGCAAGTGTAAACGCACAGGTGCAATTTCTGCTAAACTCAGTTTTCATAGGTTTTGGTGCAGGTGTTGCCCCAGTATTTGCCTATGCCTATGGTGAACAAAACAAGGAGCAAACAAAGCGTGTGTTTTGGATCTGTGTGCGGTTCGTTGCAATATTATCGGTGGTTTTTGCGGCTATCGGTTTATTTGCCTCCGATTACGTCATATCGCTGTTTTTAGATCCTGCCGGAAATGCCTATGCAATGTCATCAGTCGGCTTTAAAATCTTTAGCTTTTCCTTTATATTTGCGGGAATGAATATACTGACATCGGTATTCTTCACATCTGTGTCAAACGGTAAAATCTCGGCACTCGTTTCATTTTTGAGAACTTTTCTGTTTATTATCGGTGCGTTGATGACCCTACCGGCGATGTTAGGTGTAACAGGAGTATGGCTTGCTGTTCCTATTGCAGAGGTGTTAGCGATTGTTGTTTCTATCCTGTTGCTTAAGAAATATAGAAAAACATATCATTTTTAGCCTGCACAGCATCTGTGCTTTGTCATAACGTACATAAACGAAAACGAGCACCTTTTTGCAGGTGCTCGTTTACATTCTTTATTTGAAAATTTCTTTCGCCTGTGTCATGTTCTCTCGGATTTCGACATTGAACGGACAATTTTTCTCGCATTTTCCGCACATAGTACAGTCATTTGCAGTTGCATTTAGTGAATGATAATGAGATTTTATCGTCGGCGGTATTTCGCTGTTTTCTCTCGCAATGTCTAAAAACTTGGTAACGGTTGCAATGTCAATGTTAGAAGGGCATGGTAAACAGTGATTACAGTACATACATTTACCTGTAGCTTTAATTTTGCCTGTTGTGCTTAAAATCTCTGTGTAATCCTTTTCTTCGTCTGTGCTGTTTAGGTAAGAAAGCGCCTTATTAAGTTCATCAACATTGGAGCAACCTATAAGTACAGATGACACCGCCGGGCGAGTTAAAGAGTAGTGACAGCATTGCGAAACACTCATTGCTTTTCCAAACGGTGAGCTTTCTGCCTTTAACAATGTTCCTGCACCAAGCGCCTTCATAACAGTTATTCCAACGCCATGTGCTTCACAAGCGGTATATAATTTTTGCCTTACAGCGTTGATAGCCCATTCTGATTTATCAAGATTTTTGTATTCAACCAAATCCATAACATCTGTGTTTTCATCTTCAAGATCGTATGCCGGATTTATGCTAAACATCAGAACATCAATTAAACCGCTCTCCACCATTTTAAGTGCCACAAGCGGATTGTGAGAACTTACACCGATATGACGAATAACACCTTTTTCTTTTAGGGAATTAGCATACTCAATAATTTCACCGTTAAAAACTATATCATAGTCTTCAAAACTATCTACATAATGTATCATTCCCACGTCTATATAGTCGGTTTGCAACTTAACCAGCAAATCCTCAAACGACGCTTTTGTTTTTTCAAGGTCACGTGAACGCTCGTACTGTCCGTTTTGTAAAACCGTACATAGATGCCCTTGAATAAACATCTTATCTCTGCGACCTGCAAGTGCCTTTCCGATGGCGGTTCTTACTTCAGACTGCGGCATAAAGATATCAATATAGTTTACACCATTATCCATAGCAGTGTGGATTATTTCATTTACAAGCTCTTGTGGTTTGTCGATAAACCATTCACCACCAAGACCGATAACGCCTACCTCTAAATTGGTTCTTCCGAGTTTTTTGTACTGCATATTCACCCCCAAGTTTATCATCTTAAGTTAGTTGACATTTTTATTATTATAGTATAA
This sequence comes from uncultured Oscillospiraceae bacterium, assembly GCA_964369965.1. GTDB lineage: Bacteria > Bacillota > Clostridia > Oscillospirales > Ruminococcaceae > CAYJBH01. The sequence goes on along the minus strand of CAYJGF010000001.1, from coordinate 293,650 downwards.
AATACTGTAATAGACATTTTTATTATATTAGAGAATAGTAAGTTAGTCAATAAGGCACATTTTTTTCACTTAGGGAAAGGAAGGTAACTAATGGATAAAATAATCGTCAACACTGAAATTGAAGTAACTCTTAAAATGATCGGTGGTAAAAGCAAACCAATAATTTTATATATGCTTATAGAAGATGGGACGAAGCGTTTTAAAGAGTTGATGAACGTACTCACATCACAAGTTTCTCAAAAAACGCTGACAAATCAGCTTAGAGAGCTTGAGGCAGATGGTTTAATTACAAGAGAATCTTTTAACGAAATACCGCCACGAGTCGAATATTCTGTAACAGATAAAGGGAAAACACTTTTTCCGATACTTGAAATGATGTGTGACTGGGGCGCAAAAAACAAAGGCGATAGATTTGAAATTGTAAATCCACAATGTTTGTAAGGGGAATTTGATGTGCTATATCCGAAACATTGCCAAGCTCTTGACAACCACAACATATTGTGTTAAAATACCATTGTAATTGATTTTTGTGCCGGGTTTTCCCAAGATGCAGTATACATCACTGAGCACACATCACGCCTTGCGTGAGTTAAGTTTTAATTTAGTGTCGATTGACATCTCATAAACAGCTATTTAAGCTTTGTTTGAAGATGACATCGGCACTGTTTTTTTGTCTTGATTTGTTCAAGACTTTACATATATACAGGCACTGAGACCTGTAACGGCTGTGGCCGAATCGGAATGATTTATTGTTTCGGTTCGGCCTTTTTTCTTTGCCATAAAACACGTTAGTGTTATTTTGGAATAAAAACAAACAAATAAAAGAAAGGTGGATCTGAAATGAGTACAAAAGGAATTTTTGCGGATGATTACAGTAAATCATTTGCACAGGAGGCTGAATTTATCGGTTTTCTGAAAGAAAGGGATGAACGGTCGAGCTGGGATGTTGAACGTACAAAGGTTTTGCGTTTTTTAGCTTTAGACGATAATTCATCAAAAAATGAAAATGTAGCCGAGGGTTACACCGATGAGGAGCGTGAAGATTTACTGCTTGACACTATGGAAAACACACGTCTTTTGCTTAAAGCTAAAGATAAGTGCTATCCGGTTAGGAGCTGTGCGGTAAAGACGATTTTAGAGCGTGCCCGTATTTCCGGTCATGCACTAAACAAGGTTGAAAAACCTGTGTTGGCACGCATACTTAACCACTGTATAAGGGTGGCAACAGGCGATGCCCTGCTGAAGGTTTCCGAGGGGAAACTGTCCGCAGTTCATGGCGGCGACAGAATCGACTATGCCGTGTTGGAGATACCTGAACTTTTTGAAAAGACTGTAGAGTATCTTACGGCTAATTTTCCCGGTGCCGAGTTTGTCGGCGGTTTTTACGACCATTCGATGGTTACGGCATTATGGGCTTTTCCAAAACAGGACGAACTGCTGGACACATACAAACAAGCACTTGACGACCGTGGTGTTGCCCATGATGAACTCCAGGCATCCTTGCGGCTGTCCACTTCTGATGTGGGCATAAGCGGGGCTAATCTGTACCCCATGCTTTTTTCAGGGGTTAATCGCAAAAACATAACTCTCGGAAGCCCCTTAAAACTGGAGCACAAAAACGGCGCCGATATTGCAAAATTTGAGAAAAATCTTTCGATGATATATTCTCAATATGGCGATGCACTCAAACGGCTTACGGCACTTCTTGATGTGGAAATTCAAAATCCGCTTAACACAATGGCAGGTGTGATGAAACGCATCGGTGTGCCTAAAAAACTTGCCTTTGAAGCGATTGAGTTGTACGAGGCGCAACACGGTATCGGATATTGTACGGCACATGATCTGTATTTAGGCATATCGGAGGTTATCTTCAATATGCAGTGTGACGGTGCCGACGGTAGTAAAATTGCCTCTATGGAGGAAAACATTGCCCGTGCGTTAAAAATACGCTGGAGCGATTACGACATAGGGGGTGAGCTAAAATGGTAGTGAATAAAATTGACGACGATAATTATGAAGTCAGTCTGTTTTGGGATGACCTTTCAAGCGAAACTCAAAACGAATTGTTGCATATCTTAGGTGAGAATGGGAATTACGATGTAGTTCCCATTTCAGTGTTTATGATATCAAATGAGGGGGAATTATAATGCCAACTATGTTAAAAACTTTTCAGCCGGTCGAGGTTGTGAGCACCGAGGGTATGAGCCGTGAAGATTGGCTTTCGTATCGCAGAAAAGGTATCGGTGGCAGTGATTTGGCTGCCATCATGGGAGTATCACCCTTCACCACCGCCCGTGACCTGTACTATGACAAGTGCGGTATTAAACCGGCTATCGAGGAAGAGAGCAACTGGGTTGCCAAGGAGGTCGGAAACCTACTTGAGGATTTAGTTGCGAAGATATTTGCACAAAAAACCGGATTTAAGGTTTGGGCTGTTAAAAAAATCTTTTCTCACCCGGATTATCCCTTTATGCAGGCGAATGTGGATTTTTTCTATGAACGTCCCGATGGGAAACGAGGAGGCCTTGAGTGTAAAACCACAAATTACAACGCGAGATTCAAGTGGGATAACGGTATGGTGCCTATCAATTATGAGCTACAATGCCGGCACTATATGAGCATTATGAACCTGGATGAATGGTGGATTGCCTGTCTATACGGAAATAATGAAAATGACTTCATAATGCGAGAGCTATTACGTGATTTTGATTATGAAGACTCCATCATTGATGCCGAGAAATTCTTTTGGGAAAGCCATGTGTTGGCAGGCGTTGAACCGCCGTACACCGAGAGTTCTGATTTAGTTCTTGAAAGTATTAAAAAATACTTTGGTGCGGCGGATACCTCTGCACCGGCTGTAAAGCTGAACAGAAGTTATGATAAGGCTTTGGAGCAGATAATCACCCTTAAAGCACAACAGCTCGACCACGACCGAAAATCAAAGAAACTAAGAGAAACTATAGCCTCTATCTATGCGCCCATCATTGATGAGATGGGTGTGTCCTGCTTGGCGACCTGTAGTTCATCGCTCGGTGATTATGAAATAAGTTTTAGCCCGAGCAGTCGCACAGGCATAAATAAAGAGGCTCTTGAAAAACTCAAAATTAACCATGCTGATATTTACGATGAATATGTAACGTCATCCGAAAGCCGTAAATTCAGTGTAAAAAAGAAGGAGGTATCCTAATGAAACAAAGAAAAGCGTACATCTGCTCACCGTTATCGGCTCCCACATGGGAGCTGATAGAGCAAAACATGGAGTCTGCAAGGCAATATATGAAAGAGGTGTCGGAAAAATTTGGATGTGATGCGGTTGCACCGCACGCATATATTCCGTATATTTTAAATGATAACATACCCAAAGAGCGTGAACTTGCACTGTCATTCGGGTTATCCCTTTTGGAACTCTGTTCCTGCCTTGTAATCTGCGGTGATGTAATCTCAAACGGCATGAAAGGCGAGATCAAAAAAGCCGATGATTTGCAGATGGTAATATTTCGCTATAATGGCGGAAAGTTACTCCCTGTCAGCAGAGCAGAGTTGAATGAGTTGAGATAGTGGGGTGTAAGTTGAAAATAAATTTTCAAACAAGGAAGGGTTTTAAATATGATTTGCACATACGAACGCTCAATTTTTGAAAACAGAGAAAATGGGTTTTGTATCTTTTCCTTTTTAACCGGCGACAACTCGGTACCGCAAGGTGCAAGAAACACACAGTGCAAAGATGGGCGGATTAGATTTACGGCAACCGGGTTCAGGCTCCCGTCAACGAGTGCGATTGATGTTATGCTGGACGGGTGCTGGGAGCAAAGCAAATACGGTATGCAACTCTCGGTGGAGTCTTTTACCGAGATAATACCACAAACAAAGGAGGGTATTGTTGCATATTTAGGCTCTGGACTCATAAAAGGCATCGGTGAAAAAACCGCCAAGAATATCGTGAAGACATTTGGGCTTAACACCCTCGATGTTTTTGATAATTCGCCCGAAAAGCTGACATCAATAAAAGGTATAAGTAATAACAAGTTGAATAAAATCATGGATTCATACAACCAAAGCAAATCGGTTCGTGAGATTGTCAGCTATCTTGCCCCTTTTGGAATTAGTATGGGCAGGATAAACAAGATACGAAATACCTTTGAAGAGGATGCACTTAGAGTAGTAAAAGAAAATCCGTTTATGCTCTGTTCTATTAGCGGTTTTGGTTTTAAGACGGTGGATAGCATCGCAAGAAAAATAAAGTACAGCCCCAACGCACCTATGCGTATCAGGGGAGCGGCACTTTATACGCTGTCCGAGGCAGAACTTAACGGGCATCTGTTTTTAGCTGCGGATGAATATAAAGAAAAAGTCCATGTTTTGTTATGCGAGGATTTTGAGGAAACAGTTGTTACAATGGCAGAGGTAGTAGATGAACTCCGGCGCATGGTAACCGAGAAAATAATCTGCGTTGATGACAAAAAAGTGTATTCGCCAAAAGCAATAGAGGCGGAGCGTGAAACGGCAATAGCGGTTGATAATCTTATGGAAAACAAGGTGGATTATTCAAAGAATATTAACAACGAAATCGAGCTTTGTGAGAAAAGGTTATCCTTGACATTAAGCCCTGCACAGCGAAAAGCGGTTAAAATGTGTTTTGAGCACTCGATATCTATCATAACCGGCGGTCCCGGCACAGGAAAAACAACCGTGTTAAAAGCGATATTGGATATATATCAAAAGCTTGGTAACGACAACATTTTGCTTGCGGCCCCGACAGGACGTGCGGCAAGGCGAATGTCGGAGAGCGCCGAATATCCAATAGCAAAAACGTTACATTCGGCACTTATGTTAAACATGGAGGATGCAGGGTGTGACGATTACGAAACACTGGACGAAGATTTTATAGTTGTTGATGAGATGTCTATGGTGGATATGTATCTTGCAAAACAGCTTTTCACAAGGCTGAAAAAAGGCGCACATATTCTGCTGGTGGGAGATGCGGATCAACTTCCGTCGGTAGGGGCCGGTAATGTATTTAGGGAACTTATGAAAAGCGGATTAATTCCGATAACGGTACTCGATTCGGTCTTCAGGCAGACGAAAGGCAGTAGAATTGCAATAAACGCTCAAAAGGTCAATAACAATCAGACGGATTTGCTCTATGGCAAAGACTTTGAATTTATTGCAACCGATAATCAGGAAGATGCGGCATCTGCGGTTGTACATCAATACTGCGTTGCGGTTAAGGAAACCGGCGTGGATAATGTACAGATTTTAGCACCTTTTCGCAGTCGAGGCGAAACCTCGGTTAAAGCGATAAATGAGGTGTTACAAAACATTATAAATCCGGCAAATATTAATAAACCGGAGTTTAAGGTTGGCAAGCGGGTGTTTAGATTGGGCGACCGCGTACTCCAAACAAAAAACAAGGATGAGATAAGCAACGGCGATGTGGGATTTGTAAAGGAAATAGTTTTAAGCGATGATAATGACTCAACAATGACGGTGGAGTTCTCGGACGACAGGATAGCGGAGTTTTATGCCGAGGATACCGACAGGCTGGAGCTTGCTTATTCTATGACCATTCATAAATCTCAGGGTAGTGAGTACAAAACGGTAATTATTCCGATACTTTCGAGCCACTACATCATGCTTAAACGCAACCTTATCTACACAGCAATAACAAGAGCAAAAGAAAAGGTGATTTTGATCGGGCAAAAAAAGGCATTGTTTATGGCTATCCACAAAAGTGATAACGATAAGCGCAACACCATGCTTGCCGACAGGATTATTACCGCAAATGCTAACAGAGTAAGAAAAACTATTATAGAAAGAGGAAAAAAAGATGAGTGATAATTTAATGTTTAATACGGTGCCGGCAGTGGCAAATCTCAACAGTGTAGAGGGGTTTAACCCTCTTGACTTTTTACGAGAGATAGTCGGTGATGATGGCGGTAAACAGTTTTACTTAGATGTGAAATTCCGCAAACTGTGGTTTCGCTTAAAATACCCAAACGGCAAAATACGAAAACACATAGTGGAACTTAACGATAAGTACGCTATCATCGAGTCTTTTATCTATCTTGATAAAAACGACAGTGAGGAAAATTTTATCGCAAGTGCTTTGGCACAAAGGAGTGCCGCTGACGACGGCAAGTTTAGCGACAAATATGTGGAGCTTGCGGAGACGGCATCTGTCGGGCGTGCCTTGGCCGATGCCGGGTTTGGAGTACAGTTCTGCGACATGGCAGAGCCCATCGACCCCGGGGTTGTGGATGCACCGGTAGTTTTTCCGATAGACGTAAACACCGGCGAGATAATAGAGGATAACTATGACCCGATTGCACCGCAAGAGGAAAACATTATTTCACCGCAGGCGGAGCAACCCGTTTCACCTGTCACAAGAACAGCCACCCGAAAAAAGGAAGTCACACCTATTCCAAAACCAAAATCATTGAATAAGGATATGAGCTGTGATGAACTGTATCAGCTTATGAGTGTTGACGATGCAAAGCGTATTGTGGTGGATGTAGGGTATAACAAAGGGAAGACACTTGCACAGATTGCAACCGAAAAACCATCCGATTTAACCTGGTATAACGATTCGTATAAAGGCAATAACAACATACTTCGTGTCGGTGCCAAAATTTTGTTAGAGGCGGCCGGCGCATAAAGAGATTTTTTTGAGAGGAGGTGACGCGGTATAAACACAACACCGATATATAGGGACAATTTCCCGTTTAGCATCTCCGATGTGGCGGATATTTTAGGTTTAACGGTTCGCAGAAAATCTGATGTGAGTATGTATGTAGATTGTCCCTTTTGTGGGCATGGTAAGGGTAAGATGAACCTAAGTCGAGAGAAGGATGTCTTCAGGTGTAACTATTGCGGCATAAGTGGCGGTAAATTACAGCTTTATGCCAACGTTTGTCACATCTCTAATTCGGATGCGTATAAGGAAATCTGCGATATTTTGAGGACAAACACTTCTAATAGAACAATTTGGCAAAAACCTCCCGAACCGCAGACTAAATTACCGGAGCGACCATCTTTGCAGGACACAGAAACCATACACCAAACATTTTCATATCTGTTGTCGTTATTACCACTGGCTAAAACTCATGAAGAAAATCTTTTAAAGCGTGGTTTAACAAAAACGGATATTTTAATGCACGGTTACAAAAGTGCCTCGGTATTCGGCTTTCAAAAAATCACTAATGCGATTATCGAGGCTGGCTGTAAGGTTGAGGGCGTTCCCGGTTTTTATATGGATGCAAACAAAAAATGGACAATGAATTTTAAGCCGTATCTCAGCGGAATTGTTGTGCCGGTAATGTCGGTAGAGGGGAAAATCCAGGGTATGCAGATTCGTCTCGACAACCCGAGTAATCCAAAACGCCGGTATATCTGGTTTTCAAGTGTAGAGGGAGAGAAGGGCGTTTCTTCAGGTAGTCCGGTGCATTTTATCGGAGATCCAGCCGACAAAACCGTATACATAACCGAGGGTCCAATTAAAGCAAATGTCGCCCATAGTATTTCAGGTAAAAGTTTTGTTGCGATACCGGGTGCAAACTCTCTTTCGTCACTGCACCCGGTGTTGGAAATCCTCAAACAAAATGGTGTCACCGAGGTTGTCGAAGCGTACGACATGGATAAATATGAAAATGAACATGTGCTCAACGGTAGCAAAAAACTTTATGGCATGATAACCGATTACGGATTTAAAACAAAACGTTTAAGGTGGGATAGCCGATACAAAGGCATAGACGACTACCTTTTAGCAAGAAAACAACAAAATTAAAAGAATTAACATAAAAGGATGGACAGATGGCTTTGTGCCGTTGTCCGTCCTTTTTGATTTATGGAAAGGAACAATAATGGAAATTACAAGAATTATAGACGGTAAAACATTTACTTTTGCACTTACAAACGAGGAAATAAACCGTGTTTATCGAAAAAAAGAATTTGATTATCACACCGAGGACATTGCAACCAAACTCAAAGAATATCCTAAAACCGCAAGACGATATGTAAGGAAAAACATGGGCGAGGCGGTTCGTTTGTATGAAAAAAATCTTGCAAATGATGACTCGTGGAATAACGCTGCTACAATGGCAATAGAGACTATGTGTGAAAGTTATTAGGGAGTATTGAAATATGGAAAAATATGAATTAGTAATTTTAGATGCTATCGCAACAGTTTTGGCGGACAGTGCCGGCTCAAGCAAGGTGCGTGCACTCAGGATAACGGCTTTGCGAAATGTACTCGGTATCTTAAAACACTATGAGGCCCATATCTACGATTCCGAAAAGTTATTGCTACCCATTGCGGTAAAAAAATCACAGTGGATATTGGAGGCTACAACAAAAAAGGAGATGGACGAAATAGTAAAACCGCCTCGACCGGTATACAGCGGTAACGGTTTCACCGTAGGGAGGTTTGCGACAGACGAGGAGGAGTGTATCCTCTGGAGCGAAACATCATTAAAAGGACCTCTTATCTCGGTAGGACAGAAAAGATTTATGGAGCTGTTCAGAAAGCTCTATCCGGAAATGCACATATAAAACTAAAGAAAGGTAGATATAATGAGTATCATTAAAACAGAAATATGGGAGCAAGACCCTGAGATGGAGGGATGTTTGCGTTATGTCAAGCAACGAAAAGCATCTGAGGTTTTTGCGGAACTGGAGGACTTCTTAAAGAAAGAGCATCTATATCCCGATGAATATTTCTTATTAAGCCGTGACTATAATAATCCTGACTGTGACTTTCCGAAATTCGATGATATGATGTGTTACGCACAGTGGGGTGGTAGTGAGGGTATTTACTTAGAAGTAGAACTTTTTTTATACGATGAGCAAACCCAAACAAGTCATAGAAGCGTTTTTGCTTCAGGCAAATCTTTAGGTGAGAGTACAGAAGATTTTGAGCGTATGCAGTATATTGCCGCTCAAATTTACATGGCTTTTATGGGATATAGATTTCAGAGTGGGCGTTTTACGGTTGTAGATTCATCACATATAAAAAACAGAAAAATGCTCTTAGAAAAGGTCAATTTTGAGTTTAAGGACTATATCAACCATAAGCTCTTGAGAGAAAAGCTTGCACCATCGGAAATAGCAGGTGAAATTGGTATACGGGCGTTAATCCTTGATGCCATTACAAATCCTGATATAAACGATGACAAGGTTGAGAGATTAATAAAAACGCAAAATGTACTTTCTCAGTATTGCGAACTTTGCAAAGCTACGCTTGAGGCGAGTCGATATGAAATCGAGGAGATTGTTTTGTCGGAATTAACTCAAAATGCAGTTGAAACATAAACTACCTAAAACAAAAACAGGTGCCGGGGCTTTTGTCTTTTGGGCACCTGTTTTTGTTTTAGGTTGCAAACTACGCATTTAATCCGTATATTATACGCATAAAACACAAAGGAGAGTAAAAAATGTTAATTGCAATCGACCACGGGAACAAACAGATAAAAACCGTAAATAAGAACTTTGTATCCGGTTTATCTCGGAGCCGTAGTTATCCGCCTTTCGGCGGAGATGTACTGAAATATAAAGATGTATATTACACCCTTTCAAGCGAGCGAATTCCATATATGCGCGACAAGACCGGTGATGCAAGATTCTTTATACTGACATTGTTTGCTATTGTGTATGAACTGGAGGCAGCTTGCTTTTATTCCGACGACGGTGTAATAGAAATTGATTTAGCAGTTGGACTCCCTCCGGCTCACTTTGGTGCGCTCAGTAAAAGATTTGCGGAGTATTTTCACGGCGAAGATGAAATTGTAGACTTCGAGTTCAACAAAAAACCATACTCAGTTTACATAAGCAGGGTCGAGGTTTATCCCCAGGCTTTATCGGCGGCAATGTTGATATTTAACAAGATAAAGGAGCACCCTAAAACAACGGTTATTGACATAGGTGGTTTTACTGCCGATTATCTGCAAATCATAAACGGCCAACCGAATTTATCTGCTTCCGATTCACTTGAAAACGGTGTAATCACTTTATACAATGACATTATTAAAACGGTAAATTCCGAACATGATTTGCTTATAAGTGAGGAGGACATTGATGCCGTCATAGCAGAAAAGGTAAGCGGCCTTTCCGGTGAGATCGAAAACCTTATTAGGGAACGCTGTGTATCTTTTGTCACCGACATTGTAAACAAATTGCGTGAACGGATGATTGACCTACGAACCGGGTATACGGTTTTTGTGGGCGGAGGTAGTTTGCTATTAAAATCATTTATCGAAAACCATCCTAAAATCACTAATATATGTTACATAGATGATCCAAAAGCTAACGCCAAAGGTTACGACGCTATGTTTAGACGAAAATATTATAGGTGAGTGAAATGTCTGATAAAAAATCATTAAATCGTTTTACAATCCAGTTTAATACAAGGGACAGCACCCACCAAAAGGTTATTGAAATTCTAAACCTACAGGGCAGAAAAAAAGCCCAGTATATCGTAAACGCAATACTGAGCTATGAGTCGGGGGCTATAAAATCTGCGGATATTGATGATGATATACACCATAAAATAGCGGCGATTGTAGAGCAGGTTCTCGCAGGTAGAGTACCGGATAAAAAACCTCTTTTACAAACAGATGGTTTAAAGAGTGATAAAAAAGTCCTTAAATCCGATGCCGGATTAAGCGATATTGTGCAATATGATTTTTCGGATGATGATTTTAATATTATCAGCGGCATGATTGATGAATTTAAGGTGCGATAAACGTTTTATATGAAATAGGCTGTTTGTAACTTGCGTTATAAGCAGCCTATTTTTCACCTTTTAAATCACTAATGATAAGCTGCAGGTGATATATTGTTTCTTCCGAAAGTCCGCTAACATCAATCATCCGCGCTTTTCCATAACTCTCGGTGTCGATACCCAACAGATAATCGGACGACACCTTAAGGGCATGAGAAATTTTAATCAAAACTTCAATAGAAGGCTGAATATTGTCATTTTCCCAATTACTCACGCTCTGTTTGCTCACCCCTAATTTTTCGGCAAGCTCCACCTGATTTAAATTTTGGATTTTCCTTGCAATCTTTAATCTTTCAGAAAACATAACATTACCTTTTTTAGTATTATTATATTGCGAGAATTGCATAATATAAAAATACTTAGTATTGTAATATTTATATTTTGTGATAAAATGTTAATTAGCAGTTAGGATGTGTTATCTTCTTAATTCTAAAAGGCTCACATAATCCAAAAACGAACAAAGATTTTCATCGCTGTACATAAAAACTTTATTTAAAAGGTTCGAAGCGGTAATTCCCGGTGCTATTTCGATGTTTAGCCTTGCGAAATCACCTCTAAAAGCCGTTCTTCCGAGCAGATAATCTATCGAAACCTCAAAATAATCCGCTAACTTTAGTAGTGTCTCAACATCCGGGAAATGTGCACCTGTTTCATAATTGCTGACAGTGCTGACCGATACACTGATAATCGCGGCAAGGTCTTTCTGTAACAATCCCTTATCCTGTCGCAATTCTGCTAATATTTCACCAAACTTCACGCAACAAACCTCCGATAAACTAAAATTTCCTCACCTGTATTGTAAATTATTTTAGTCTATTTAAAATAAAATATATAAATATTCGGAAATTCATGTTACAATCATGGTGTGTATTTTAGTTTATCTAAAATTGAGTAATGGTTTTATCATTTAATTTTAAGGTGATGACCTATGAAAAACTACTTCAGTAAAGAAAGATTTTTAAGCCTATGTTTAGTTATTATCATAGCTTTATCTGTCTATCGCATTGATTTATGCACCACGCCTACGGTGCCGGAAAACAGCACCGTATATCAAACATCTTCTATACCATTTTCCGCAGAGGATATTCCGCAGTACAGTGGTAGCCCTTATGTTGTCGTCAACAACAATGAACCATTTTTTGCCGACGATGAAATGACATCCGAAGTGTTTGAACATTACAGTAACCTTGATGAATTAGGGCGGTGTGGGACTGCGGTTGCGAGTATTGGGGTCGAGTTGATGCCGACAGAGGAACGAGAGTCCATTAGTCACATAGAACCTACCGGTTGGGTGTCGATTAGATATGACCATATTGACGGAGGGTACCTGTATAATCGCTGTCATCTGCTTGGATTTCAACTATCCGGCGAAAATGCAAACGAGCGAAATTTGATTACAGGGACGAGAGCAATGAATGTCGAGGCAATGTTGCCGTTTGAAAATCTCATTGCCGATTATGTTAAAGAGACCGAAAACCATGTATATTACCGAGTGACGCCTATATTTTTCGAGTATAATCTGCTTGCAAGCGGTGTATTAATGGAGGCAAAGTCGATTGAGGATATCGGCAACGGCGTGCAGTTTAATGTGTTTTGTTACAATGTTCAAGACGGTGTAACAATAGATTATGCAACAGGAAACAGTGAGTTTTCACAGGTTGCATTTCGTGAAAACTCAGATAGTCCAGCATCACAAGATGAGAAGTACATTTTAAATATAAATACAAAGAAAATTCATCTGAATAATTGCAGATATGTTGAGCAGATATACGATGAAAATAAACTTGAAAGCGATAATGAATTGGAGGAACTTTTTGATCAAGGATTTGAAAGTTGTAAAGTGTGTTTAGAATAAATAATAATTATTTATGCATAAAAGTCTACCCATAGACTAAAAAGTGGCATGTGTAGCCTACAATCTCTATATGAAATTGTTATTATAGAGATAAAAGGAGTACACATTTTGGTTGTTGAAATTATAAAAAACAGAATACTGCATCTTTGTGAAGATAGGCGTATTACAGTTAGTAAGTTATCCACTATATGTGCATTGCCGCCATCTTCCATTAAAAACATTTTATATGGGAAAAGTCAAAATCCTAAAATTGCGACTATTAAAAAAATTTGTGATGGACTTGAAATAACATTAAGTGAGTTTTTTGATACAGACGAGTTTAACAATTTAGATCAAGAAATAGAGTGAAATCATTAAACCGTTGCGGAGGTGAAATAGTGTTAAACGCAGAAAATGAAAAAACATCGGTTGTGTTTTTGTGTTAAAATAGTCATTCGCAATGCAAGCAACTTCATCGCCGATAATATTGTATTGATAGTATTATTTACTTAATTGCGGAGTTGAGGACTAAAAATATAGAATGTAGTATAAATAAAATTATTAATCAAATTATTAAGCACCCTTGCTGTCAATCGACAATTCGGCGAGGGTGCTTTTACTTATTTTATAAAAGCTTAAAGTGTCAGCATTTAAGCTTTGTTATACAGAAGAAAGGAGGTTGTATCAGTGTTTTTAAGCAGTCACAAAATTAAACAAAAGGAGGCTTATGATGAATACATACCATGATACATTGCTGGACAATGAAATACAAGGGCGATTTACTGCATATTTGCTAAAAGCAGTAGAGCGGCAAAAAGTAAAATATATGCAAAAAAAGCTAAATATGCAAAACCATGAAGTTTATTTAGATGAAAATACCTATATCAGCCTTGTTAACGAGGGTGTCGAGCGGGAGGAACCGAACGGCACCCTCTTAACTTTTTCTGATTTGCCGGATGACAGAATGTTTATTGATATGCTGACCAGCGATAAAGTTTTGTCAACGTATTTGAGGTTATCAGAAAAAGAAAAAAGCATTTTATTCTTAAAGGTTTTTAAGGAACTAAAATTCAGTGAAATTGCGGTTGAGTTGGATTTAAACACGGATGTAGTTAAAACAACGTACTACCGCATAATAAAAAAATTCAGGAAAGGAGGAAAATAAAGTGAATTTCACCGATTTATTATTGCAGGCAAAGAGCGGAAACGAATGGGCGTGTGACTCGTTTGCAGCTGAAAAGGTTGTACACAAGTAATAAACTTGGAGAACTGATGCTTTGATAGGTGGAATGAGGAGGTAACGTTCCGAAACGCCTACTACGATACTGCGACGTGCGTTATATTTGCACCAATATAGGGTGCGAAGCTCGCGGGAGTCGGCAGAGAGCGGCCGTAAGTGTTGATACCACACGAAAGCTGTTTAGAGGTAAACGGTGCCGCCTATATGCCGGTAGTCTATAAAATGCCTATGATGAGAATGATGGAAATCTGACGTATCTCTGAATGTAAGGATCTATATCGTTGTACGGTCTAACGGCTGTGGCCGCATTTGCGGTGTATGTGAGGTAAAGTAAAACTACACATTATGAAATACCTTATAGTGTTACAGGCGCTATTATCGTGAACTTGCTCACGTTGCATACAGGTTCATAGGAGACATCTAAGGGCATATATGTATGATAAAAGCATCGGAACGAGGAAAGGTTAGAACGTCTGCAAATGCCGGTGCAGGCAGGGCGTTAGTGAGGTGACTTACTTTAATCTAACCGAGAGCGGAGCCGTAGTACCGATGAAGCAGCACTAATAAGGCTGTGGAGGGATGGACTCCAGTCAATAGAGTTATATCTACTGATGGAACGCCGTGTGAGGTGAAAGTCTCATGCACGGTGTGGAGCAGGGGAAAACGAGGAGATAACATCAACTAAAACATTATTTGTCAACAAATCGTTACCTATTGCTATAAAAAATCAAATCTACGAGATGTACAAGCCTTTGCTTGCAAAAAAAGCAACGATCAAAGGGACGTTTGACGAAGATTTGTTCCAGGAACTCGTGCATATTCTCTTGAAATGCATAGAAAAAATAGAAATATAAAAATATTTTTTTGGATTTGTTTACTTTTTTAATTTTATTTGCTCTTTATTAAGTAGAGGGTAAAACCTCATCGGTACCTTGAAAAGTGAATAGCATATCACCTTGAGTTATACAGGTATAAGGGATAGTGTGCGATGACCTTGCGGATACAAGCGAGCGAGCGCACCCCTTGCTTAAATCTGCCCAGCAGAGCCTGCATAGCCTTTAAACGGGCTTATACTCGGCTGAAAGAATTCCGAAGGAAATGGCAAGGTGGTGTGTGTTAATAAAAATAATGGAGGTTAATTTTATGAATAAAATACAAGAAATAGAGATAAAGAATAAAATAGATAATCTGCCGACCAATATGAAACCAAAAGATTTGGCCGGCTTTTTGGGTGTATCTATGACAACTGTATATAAACTGGTGAAATCTCCGGGCTTTCCGGTTTTAAAATTAAACGACATTAGACGTGTCGTGATACCCAAACATAAATTTTTGGAATGGTATGAACAGTGTAACACAGGACATTCTTGATGTTAGACCGTCAAATTGTTGGATGAAAAAATATCGACTTGCTCTATAATATGTGCTATAATAGCCATGGAGCAGTTTTGTAGTCAAACAAAGGCTTTTAAGGATGTTCATATTGAATCATTAGAAAGGAAACAATATGGGCAGAAAAGAATCAGGAACCGGCAGTATCCGGCAAAGAAAAAACGGCAAATGGGAAGGGCAATACTATTTAGACGGAACTCGCAAAAGTGTATATGGCAATAGTTATGAGGAGGTGAGGATTAAGATAAATACCATAACCGCTCAAATATTGAGTGGTGAATACAGTGAAGCGAGCGGTATGCCTTTAAAAGATTGGCTAATTGAGTGGCTAAAAACTTATGCAAAGCCGACCGTAAGACACTCTACCTATTTAACGTATGAAGCCTACTGCCACAATCATGTTATTCCCATGATTGGAAAAAAACGAATGAAACAAATATCGGGTGAAGTTTTACAGCAATTTTTCAACAGTAAATCTACATCCGGACGCTTGGACGGAGAGGACGGAGGATTATCCCCTAAATCACTGCAAAACATACGAAATATGCTTAACCTCTCGTTTAAGCAAGCTTTAATGAATAGAATTATTAAAGAAAACCCCATCCAGGCAGTGAAAATTTCACGAGTAGAACCAAAAGAGATGAGAGTGCTTGATGTTTCAGAACAGGCGGCACTCGAAAAGATGGTTTTAAGCTCACTCAACGATGTTGCAAAAGGCATTATCATTGCATTATACACCGGGGTTCGCATAGGCGAACTTTTAGGTTTGCAATGGCAAGACGTTGATTTAGAGCACAGCAAAACCATAAAAGTGCGCAGAATACTTGTGAGACAAAAACTCCCGGAAAAGCTTGACAATGACTATGAAATACTAAGGTATGGCGAAAAAACAGCACTGATGCTGGGCAAGGTGAAAACATATAAGGGATATAGGACAATATATCTCCCGGACATAGCTGTAGAAATGTTTGGAATTCTTAAACGGTATCAACAAACAACGGCACAATCTTATGGTGGTGGCTTTAACCCAAAAGGTTTTGTATTTTGCAACAGAGCGGGAGAGCCGATAGAACCGAGATACTATATGGACATATTTTATGGCTATGTAAACTCTGCCGGAATTCCCCATGCCAATTTCCATTCTCTCAGGCACACATTTGCTACCAGAGCAATGGAGATGAAAATGGATATCAACACATTAGCCGATATGCTTGGCCACGCCCAGCCATCCACGACTTTAAATATGTACGGTCATTCACTTGATGAACAAAAGAGACGAGAGATGGCTAAGTTTAATCAAAGAGCACCAATAGGATTTTTACAGCAAGATATAAATTAAAAACCCTACGAAGTAAACTTTATGGCGGTACAATTCGGCGGTACATTGAAAAGCTGAAATAATAAATGCCCACGCAAAAAGTTTGTGAAAATCGCAAAAGTCATTTTTCCAATAGCGGTATACCGCTATTATGAGACAAAATTATTTAGCGGTACACAAAAGGAAAAACCCTCTAAAACGGCAATTTTAAAGGGTTTTTTTGGTTGCGGGGGCCAGATTTGAACTGACGACCTTCGGGTTATGAGCCCGACGAGCTACCGAACTGCTCCACCCCGCGATATTAACTTGTAAACTTGATTGTTGTGGGATTTCGTAGGGTTATGAGCCCGACGAGCTACCAGACTGCTCCACCCCGCGATATTAATGAACTTCGACGCTGTAGTATATTTTACCATGCTTTATCAGTTTTGTCAATAGTTTGAAAACTTATTTTTTTTAAGTTTGTACGAAATTATATTCCCATATGTTAAAAACAAAAACTTGTACCTTTGTATTGTTGTTTTTGTATTTTTGTGATATCATGTGTATAGATAGTACCCTCGATGTGGTCGTTGATTGGATATGCGAACTATGTAGAGTGATAGTTTAGATTTAGGTATATTATTAATAAAATTGCAGGATGATTTAAACTGCTTTATCTACCCAGTGAGGCTTGTATGGACGACAATAAAATAATTGAATTTCCACAAATTACGCTGTTGAAATCTGAGATAGAAAAACTGAAAACCGAGCTTTCAATGTTAATTCTTGAAAAAGATGAACTGCTTTATGTTGAATGCAAAAATATCGAAATGCAATATATGCTTACGCTTGGCAATCTGGACTACAAAGCATACGAGCTCAATTGCGCTATTCTTAGATTGAAACGCAAAATAGCACTTATACAAACCAAGATTAATAGACAAGAGAAAATCGTTATTTCCGACATAGAGGGTGTGCTCGATTTTGAGTTTGTAGAATATCAAAAAAATTTAGACGAACAAATTCATAAGATGAACTCAGCGCTTGAACGTAGTAAAAATTCTGTTTTATCTGATAATGATGTGAAAGAGTTGAAGTCACTTTACCGAGCTATCGTAAAAGCTCTCCATCCTGACTTGCACAAGAATATTTCAAATGAGAAGATTAAATTGTTTTATAATGCTGTAGCCGCATATGAAGCAGGCGACTTAAACTCGCTTAGGATTATCAGTTTATTTGTTAGCGAACCAGTCATAATTAACGATGCCGACGACACGCTATCTTTGCTTTCAAAAGAAAAAATTCGCCTGATAGAACTGATAAAAACAATTAATGCGAAGATTAAGGAAATCAAAAATTCTTATCCATACAATCTGAAAGCAATTATATCAGATGCAGAAATCCTACAACAAAAAAAGACCGAAATAGAAGATCAAATCGCTGCGCTGAAAATTGTTCTTGAAGGGTATATAACCAAAATTAAAAAGATGTTGGGGTGATATTATGAGCGATATTATCAAATCACATAAACCCGGTGTGGTTGGATTAATGCATGGAGCGACCGGAGGGCTAACTATTCCAAAACCATTTGAGCAAGAAATCTTTTTATTTGATACATACATAGCCGGAACAACTTTTGTTGAGGGGATTGAGGACATTTCAAATCATTTAGCGTCAGACGACAAACTTGACTTTTTTAGAGAACCGGATAATCCATACGACAGTAAAGCAATCGTTATTCGAACATTAAACGGTGTCAAAATAGGTTATGTGCCAAAAGCGGATAACTTGATATTTGCACGGTTGATGGACGCCGGGAAGTTGTTGTTCGGGAAAATTTCCGATAGGGACATTAAGGGGAATTGGGTCAAAATCGACATTAAAGTTTATCTAAAAGAATAGTTCGATTTTAAGTTGTTTAACCATATAAGACCGAGCAGGGGAAAATCCCGTGCTCGGTCTTATACATTCTTTTTGCAATTTGAGGCTATTTAAGCTCGACCTTAGCGCCCGCCTCTTCCAATTTCTTCTGAATTTCTTCGGCGTCTGCCTTGGAGGCACCCTCTTTAACAGCTTTCGGAGCGTTGTCGACAATCTCTTTACTCTCTTTGAGTCCGAGACCACTGACCTCTTTAACAGCCTTAATAACTGCCATTTTGTTTGCGCCAACCTCTGCGAGGATTACGTCAAACTCGGTTTTTTCCTCTGCTGCCGGTGCAGCGTCGCCGCCGCCTGCCATCATTACCGGAGCCGCTGCCGAAACACCAAACTCCTCTTCAATAGCCTTGACCAGTTCGTTAAGCTCTAAAACGGTCATGCCTTTGATTTCCTCAATAAATTTTGCAATATCTGCCATGATAGTTATTCCTTTCGTGTTATAAATTAGTTTGTGTTAAGCGGATTGCTCATCTTTTGTCTCAGCAACGCGAGACAGAGCAACAGCAAGACCGCGGACATTGCCGGAAAGTGCACTGCAAAGCATACTAAGCAGTTGCTCTCTGCCGGGCATCTTGGCCATTTGGGCAACGGTGCCGGGATCAACCGCCTTGCCTTCCATATAACCGCCTTTGATACTAAAGGCGCCCTTGGTGTCATCGCTGTACTTCTGCAAAATTTTGGATACTGCAATAGCATCACCATCAACCGTTGCAAGAGCGGTGGAGTTGTGCAGGTGCTCGCAAAGGCTCTCATATGGAGTGCCTTTTAGCGCTAAGTTAAGCATGGTGTTTTTGACAACAGCGTACTTTACACCAGCCTCACGCAATTCACTGCGCAGTTTTGTGTCATCTTCCACGTTGATACCCTGATAATCCACCAGAATACCGGATTCCGACGACATGATAAGTGCATTCAGATCCGCAACAAGTTGCTTTTTTGCATTTAAAGTCTTTTCACTTGGCATAAATTTCACCTCCTTTTATTATTTATTGATAAAAACCTCTCTCCAAAATAGGAGAGAGGCATAAAATTATACCCTATCTCCTCGCGAGGCATTATAGTTTAATTGCATAAAATCAAACAAATCTCTGTTTACAAAATCCACATATGAAAACTTTTGTAAACATTTTTTAAATGATTTTCAACGTATTTTACTATAAATTTATGCGAATAGTTCGCACCCCGGTCTTTGGAATTGGATGGTTTTATTAAGTTGTGGGTGCCCTCACTATACTCCGTATTTGGAGGTAGCGAGATAGACACCGGGTCCCATGGTCGAGGCGACCGACGCAGATTTAAAATACTGACCTTTCGCCGCAGAGGGCTTCGCCTTGGCGACAGCTTCCATAACGACAGAAAGATTTTCACTCAATTTTTTTGCACCAAAACTTGCCTTACCTATCGGCACATGTATGATATTCGCCTTGTCAAGACGGTATTCTATCTTACCTGCTTTTGCCTCGGTGACCGCCTTGCCGACGTCGGGGGTAACTGTTCCCGCCTTAGGGTTGGGCATAAGTCCGCGCGGACCTAAAACCTTACCGAGACGTCCTACAAGACCCATCATGTCGGGGGTGGTGACCAGCACATCAAAGTCTACAAACCCCTCGTTTTGTATCTTTGCAACGATGTCATCATCACCAACCATCATTGCGCCGGCTTCGGTTGCAGCCTTAGCGGCATCACCCTTTGCTATAGCAATTACACGGACATCTTTACCGGTACCATGTGGCAGAACCACCGCGCCACGTACCTGTTGGTCAGCGTGACGGCTGTCTACGCCGAGGCGGATATGAAGCTCCACCGTCTCATCAAATTTAGCCTTGGAGGTTTTGCAGACGAGGTCTAAAGCCTCCTCGTTATCGTACTGTTTGCTACGATCAATAAGTTTTTTGCTCTCATTATATTTCTTACCGTGTTTCATTTATAAAGCCTTTCTGTGGTAATATCGGATAAATCCTCCCACCAAATTAATTGTTATTCATTGCGAGCGTAAATTAGCCCTCTACCGTGATGCCCATGCTACGTGCTGTGCCGGCAATCATCGCGACGGCAGAGTCCAGTGAAGAGGCGTTAAGATCCTTCATTTTAGTATTGGCAATCTCCTCGAGCTGTGCCTTTGTTATACTGCCGACCTTGGTGCGGTTAGGAACACCGGAGCCGCTCTCGATGCCTACAGCTTTTTTTATAAGCACTGCTGCCGGAGGTGTCTTAGTTACAAAACTGAAACTGTGGTCGGCATACACGGTGATAACCACCGGTATAATTAGTCCCATATCCTTTTGAGTGCGCTCGTTAAACTCCTTGGTGAACGCCATGATGTTGACACCATGTTGACCCAGTGCAGGACCGACCGGCGGTGCCGGCGTTGCCTTACCTGCCGGAATTTGTAATTTTATATAGCCTGTAATTTTTTGTGCCATTATGTTAATTCTCCTTAAACCTAAATTATTTTGTTAATGTGTGCCTGCGCATCGTTATACCGGTTTCACCTGTGAAAGACTGAGCTCTGCCGGTGTTTGTCTGCCAAACATTGAGATGGTGACCTGAACCTTGCGATGTTCTAAATCTATCTCGTCCACCGTGCCTACAAATCCCTCCATAGGACCTATTGCGGTAACCTCGACGCTATCCCCGACCTTAAAGTCAACCGTAGTATCAAGGTTGTCGATACATAGTTGATCAACCTCCGCCTTGGAGAGCGGGACCGGTTTGGAGCCGGGTCCGACAAAGCCGGTGACCCCCCTTGTGTTGCGAACTATATACCATGAATCATCGGTCATTATCATCTTGACCAGCACATAGCTCGGGAAAAGTTTGCGTTCCACATGTTTTTCTTTGCCGTCTTTAATCTCGGTCATCATGGCGGTGGGTACTCGAACCTCCTCAATCATGCTACCGAGACGACGATTCTCTATGATGGTCTCAAGACTTTGTGCCACCTTATTTTCATAGCCGGAGTAGGTGTGCACTACATACCATTGTGCCTCATCCATTGATGTATATATTCCTTTCTCGAAAGTTTGCATATCTGCTAAATGTGCAGATGATCGCTGGAAGTATTTATTCGTGCGCTATGCGTTGCCGGACAGTGCGAGGTCAAGTAAAAGTCGCATGATAGAATCAACGCCAAATAGGAATGCGCCGACAATGACCACGACACTGAGAACGATGGCGCTGTTTTTAATGACCTGCTTACGCGATGGCCAGACAACCTTTTTAAGTTCACTTTTGACATCGGTGAAAAATTTGCCGATTCTCTTAAAAAATGCCTTGGCGCTCGCAAAAAAACCGGGCTTTTTAACTGCTTGTTTTTCGCTCATGATTAAATGCCAATCCCTTTCTACGGTGATAATATAAAACTACACCGAAATAAACTATTTTGTCTCCCTATGGATCGTATGCTTTTTACAAAAGCGACAATGTTTTTTTTGCTCCAGTCTGTCCGGAGTGTTTTTTTTGTTTTTCATGCTGTTGTAGTTGCGCTGTTTGCACTCGGTGCAAGCAAGGGTAATTTTAACTCTCATTTCTTCTCCTTTTTAATAGCGGTTATTGTGACCGTCCGGTGGACGACACCTCTCCTCCCTCTCGTCATTTTCAACAAAGTGTCAATTTATGGCATACAAAAAGAACACCTGCAAAAAGAGAGGTAATATAAATATATCACATATCGGTTTGTGTGTCAATCTATTTTTGCATTTTAGTTGTTGCAACATACGCTAAATTTGCGAAAACACTTGATTGTATAAAACGTGAGGGTTATAATGATAGTATATTAACAACTAAAAGGAGAAAGACATGAGTTTCATGGAGCGTTTTTCGCTAAAAGACAAAGTCATCTTAGTGACCGGTGGCGCGCAGGGCATAGGTAAGGTTGTTGCGGACATACTCGCAGAGTGCGGCGCTAAGGTCGCCATTGCGGATATGCAGACCGAGCTTGCAAAACAGGTTGCACAGGATATTTCAAACCGCCACAAGGTTTTGTGCAAAGCATATCATTGCGATGTTACCTCCGAGAGTGATGTGGCAGGTTTAATGGACGATATAGTGTCTGATTTCAAAACACTGGACGGGGTTTTTAACAACGCCGGCATATGCCAACATAAGTCCTCACTTGAGGTAACCTCCAAGGAGTGGAATCACGTTATCAACGTCGATCTGAACAGTGAGTTTTTAGTTGCGCAAGCCGCGGCAAAACAGTTTATTAAGGAGGGTAAAAAAGGCTCTATAGTCAACACCGCCTCCATGTCCGGCACCATCGTCAATATACCTCAACAACAGGCGTCGTACAATGCGGCAAAGGCAGGGGTTGTCCATATGACAAAGTCACTTGCGGTGGAATGGGCGCAGTATGGCATACGTGTCAACTCCATCAGCCCCGGCTATATCTGGACGGACATGACCGCCCTTGTGGACGAAAAGATGAGAAATTTCTGGCTCGACCTTATCCCCTTTAAGCGCATGGGTACACCGGATGAGCTTGCCGGCTGTGTTATCTACCTATTGAGTGAAGCGTCCTCCTACACCTCCGGTGCCGATATCGTGATGGACGGTTGTTTTACTGTGGTTTAAAGGGGGATACGCGGCTCAAAGCATCCAATGAAAAATTCAAAAAAACACTTGACATTATTTGCTGTTTGTTATATACTAAAACTGTGGTTAGCTAAAACTAACCACAAAAAATAAAATTCAAGTTAGCTTGAACTAACATTTGCATTAAAAAGGAGCTGATATGAGCATTGCAATAATCGGTGGAAACGAGCGTATGGAACGTATGTATAAAAATCTATGTAAAGAGCACCACTGCAAGGCAAAGGTTTTCACCACACCGCAGGGTATAAAAAACAAGATAGGTAGCCCCGACATGGTTATTCTTTTTACAAACACGGTTTCACACAAGATGATACACATGGCACTCTCGTCCGTTGATGCCGACAAATCGGTCATAGTCCGTTCTCATTCCAGTTCCATGGCATCTCTCAAAGAGATATTGAACACACATGTTGCATAGGGGTTGATATGTCGGTAGAAACGGTGGTTCGTCACTGCGCCCCTACCCTTGCAGGGTTGAAGCTCGGCAATCTGTTTTGCTGTAAATATGAGGTTTTGCGGGAGCTTTTTTGCGCTGTTGATACATTTAATAAGATGTTAAACGCAAAGGGTGTCTTTTTTGTGGTGTTGCGTCACAAAAACAATAGTGCATTATTATACGTCTATCGCAAAAAGCGTTTAGAAAAATTGTTGCAACAAAAAGAGGTGCAAGAGTTTTTAATTGGTTGCGGATACCGTGATTTTTCTCTTGCCGGCTGTCTTGCTACACTTACACATCATCTGTCACAACAGGATTTCCCCCACGAAATCGGTGTGTTTTTGAGCTATCCTCTACCCGATATCATCGCCTTTATCAAGAACAAAGGGCAGAATTACAAAGCCGTCGGCTGTTGGAAAGTGTACACCGACGAGGAAAACGCACGTCGTATATTCGATCTCTACAAAAAATGCACAAGAGTGTATTGCGAGAGATTGTTACATAACACCGACATTACTCGGCTTACGGTAGCCGGATAATAGATATTATTACAAAAGGAGATTTTTAATTATGGCAAAGGTAGCAGTTGTTTATTGGAGTGGCACCGGCAACACCGAGATTATGGCAAACAAGGTGGTCGAGGGTGCAAAAGCAAAGGGTGCTGAGGTGGATCTATTCACCGCCTCAGAATTTAATAAGGGCAAACTCGCTGACTATTCAGCGCTCGCACTCGGTTGTTCCTCTATGGGTGCAGAGGTGCTTGAAGAGTCGGAGTTTCAACCGATGTGGGACGACATCAAGGACGGCTTAGCGGACAAAAAGGTGGTGCTGTTCGGCTCCTACGGTTGGGGTGACGGCGAGTGGATGCGCAACTGGGAAGAAGAGGCAGGCAGCGTGGTTGTAGAGAGCTATATCTGCAACGAAACGCCCGACGCCGACGCAGAGGCCGCCTGTGTGGCACTCGGCGAAAAGCTCGCTTAATTTATCAGTCATTTATAGTCATTTAATTTAAAAAACACGGTGTTTATCATTGTGTTTTTGTGGACATTTACTTTAAATTGTGTTACAATATAGACACAACAAAAAAGCGAGGTAGTTTATGCTAAACAGAATAACTAAAGAAAAAAATATCATTTTCGCCGTCGGCGCACTTGCCGGGGCGGCACTTATCACCTTTTTACGGACCAAAACCGCACGCGAGCTGGCTGTTAAGGGTCTTGCGAAAGGCATTACCGCTAAAGATTGTATAATTGAAGAGGTAGCAAACATCCGTGAAGAGGCGGACGACATCTGCAACGAGGCAAAAGCGGCGGCAAAAACCGACTGTGAGAACGCCGAATAGGAAAAGGTTAGCATATGAAATATAAAATCGTATGCGACAAGGCAGGACGTCTTCGGATAAGATTTGGAAAATATATTTTAAATAGGGAGCAGTGTTATGGTCTGACCGAACTGCTCCTCTCTTTTCATGAAGTGAAAAATGTCGATGTGAACGACAAAAACGGTTCTATCCTTGTGGAATATAAGGGCGAATTTGTCCGAGAAAAATTATTGAGTACATTTTCTGCATTGTCGCTAAATAAAATGCCGCAACTAAAACCTAACGAAGAGCAAAAGATGGCACTTCTTGACAGGGAGTTCAAACAAAAGGTTGCGTGGCATGTTACAAAACATCTTTTGCGGTACCTGTTTATGCCGATATCTATACACCGTATTTATGTGGTGTATAGGTCGATACGATTTATCAGGCTTGGGATAAATGCGCTGCTTAAAAAGCGTTTGAATGTCGAGGTTTTAGATGCGGTGGCAATATTGACCTCGGTCTGTTGCGGTAATTTTTCCACCGCCTCGTCCACCATGTTTTTGCTTAATCTGTCCGATATTTTGATGAAATACTCTAACGCACGGGCAAAAAATGCACTCGCACAGAGCCTTGCAATAAATGTCGAAAATGTGTGGTTGGTGCGTAACGGTGTTGAGGTTTCGGTTAAGCTGAATGATGTCAAGGTCGGTGATATTCTTCGAGTTCGCAAGGGTAGCATGATACCTATCGACGGCAATATTGTGTCAGGCGACGCGCTGATAAACGAGGCAACCATGACCGGCGAGCCTATCGCGGTGCACAAAACCGTTGAGGGCACAGTTTTTGCCGGCACGGTGCTGGAGGATGGTGAGATAGATGTCGAGGTCATAAGCCTTAGAAACGAATCCCGAATTGCAAAGATAATTGGTCTTATAGACAACGGTGAAAGGGAAAAGGCGAACATTCAAGGGCGTGCCGAACAACTTGCGGACGACATTGTCCCGTTGAGCTTTGGGCTTTTTTTAGCCACCTTAATCTTTACGCAGAATATATCGAGGGCACTTTCGGTTTTGATGGTGGATTTCTCCTGCGCGATAAAACTAACAACTCCCATCACCATCATCTCGGCACTCAAAGAGGGGGTTCAACACGATGTACTGGTAAAAGGTGGGAAGTTTTTAGAAAAGCTCGCTATGGTCGACACGGTTATATTTGACAAGACCGGCACGCTCACAAATGCAGTGCCTAAAGTATCGAAAGTTATATCCGTTAAAGAGCGATACACAAAGGATATCATCCTGCGTATCGCCGCCTGCCTTGAGGAGCATTTCCCTCACAGTGTTGCCGCCGCCATAGTCGCCGAGGCAAAGAAAAATGGATTGCGACACCCGGAGGATCACGGCAGGGTGGAATATATAGTCGCACACGGGCTTGTAAGCACCTATAACGGTCGACGCGCTGTTATCGGCAGTAAACATTTTGTCTTTGAGGACGAGAAAATTAAACCGCCGCCCATTGATGAGAATGAAATCGGCGATGATAGTGCCGTATATCTTGCTATCGATGACGAACTTGTCGGCATAATCTGTGTCAACGACCCACCGCGCGAGGACGCAAAAAAAACAATAGAGATGCTGCGAACAGTGGGGATTAAAGAGATAGTCATGATAACCGGCGACAGCGAGGGCAGTGCAAAATATACAAGTGAACTGCTCGGTCTCAACGGATACTATGCACATGTTTTACCGGACCGCAAGGCGAGAATAATAGAGGATATGCAATCACAAGGGAAGACGATATTGATGGTGGGTGATGGCATAAACGACACCCCTGCGCTATCCTGCGCCGATGTGGCGTTGACGCTCAACGGCTCGTCCGATATTGCAAGGGAAGTTGCCGATATCGCCATAATGTCGGAGGAACTCCCGAGAATTATCACGGCAAGGCAAATCGCCGTGGGTGTGATGGATAAAATCCACCGCCAATACAGTTTTATTGTCGGATTTAACGCCCTATTAATCGGACTTGGCATATTCGGAGCAATAACCGCAAACCGTTCGGCATGGCTACACAACGCCTCCACAATAGCGCTGACAGGACTTTCAACACGACCATTATTAAAAGAAAAGGGAAAAGATGATGAAACAACATAAATTTTGGGGCTACGCGGCACTTATCTGCATGGTGATGTGTATTATTACCGGAATGAGACATAAATAATGACAAACAACCGATTAATGTCAAGTCAATCGGTTGTTTTTTATGATATTGTCGGTTATTATGCTATCGCATCTTCAATGCAATTTATCATTGCGTCCAGTGCGGTGATACCGCCGTCAACGAGATTCCAGTTGTTGCCGGGTGTTAAGAAAACGATGTTTTCGTTCTGGTATGCTGTAGTCTGCTGAATGATCTGGTCGCCCAAAATAAGATCTTCCGCTGTGGTGGAGACCTCGTCGCCTACCGCCATATCCTTGTCAAGCACAAACAGGTAGTCGGGGTTTTGCTCTAGTATAAAGTCACCTGCCATCAGACCGTTAATATCTATATCATACGCCCCGATAAAAATCGAAACAAAGGAAAAGATAACTATAAGTACAAATAAAAGTATGGTGTATTTAAATTTTGCGATAGGGTTACCTCCGAAGTTAGTGTATGCTAACTTTTTACATATGATACCACCATATTAAATCAAAGTCAATGGTAAATACAGATTATATACAAAAAAATGTGATATATGACATAAAAGATTAAGAACAATAATGGTTTTTAGTTAGTAAAAGCTAACCGATTTTATCTGCCTTTTTTATTAATAAAAAATTATTGACAAACAGTTCGCAATATGATAACATAGTTATTAAAAATATCCGTGTTATTTTTTGGGTGGTGTATTTGAGTTATTCTTCCGAGTTCACAAAGGAGCGCATTATCGCCTGCGCTAAAGAGGAGTTTTTAAAAAAAGGCTTTGCAAATGCAAATCTGCGTGAGATTGCTAAAAACGCCAAGGCGACAACAGGCGCTGTTTACAACCATTTTAAGGGTAAAAACGGTCTGTTTGAGGCTATAGTCGGTGACTTTGCACACAAATTAATCGAGCTGTACACAACGGCACATGAACAGGTGCAGGGGCAGTACGATTTCGACAGTGCCGATATCACCGAGAATATGGGCAAGGGCACAGCGCTGATTTTAGACTATCTCTATTCCGATTTTGAGCGCTCTAAACTGCTGTTTTGTTGTTCGAGCGGCACAAAATACGAGAAATTCGTGGATCGTCTTATCGAGATAGAGGAAAAATCCTCGCTCGCTTTTATGGAGAACGATAATTTCAAGCCCACCAAGATCAACAAATTTTTTGTCCATGTCATCTCAACTTCGGGACTCAACGACATGTTGGAGGCTATCCACCACGATTTAAGCCGTGAGGAGGCATTTGAATATATAGGCAAAATTCAAAAGTTCTACTATGCGGGCACAAAAGAAATATTAGGACAGTAATGCCTATATTTTTTTAATAAAAAGTTAGTGAAAACTAACCAAGATGCAATCTATAAGGAGATTTTATGGAAAAGAAAAAATCGCTTCTATCAAGGTTATACGCCTTTGCAGGGGGGTACAAGCACCTCACCAACTGGGGTATGATTTTATCCGGTGTGAGTGCTGTTATGACACTTTTGCCCATCATTTTTATCTATAGGGGTGTGAGTGAAATTATATCGGCATACCCAAATATCACCCTCACCGACAGCATTATTACAAATGCGTGGCTTGCGGTCGGCTGTGCAATCGGCGCGATGCTGGTGTACTTGGTTGCGCTGATGTTCACCCACATTGCCGCATACAGGATAGCAAAAAACATGCGAAAAACCGCTTTGAATCATATCATGACACTGCCACTCGGATTTTTCACCGGCATGGGCAGCGGCAAGCTCCGCAGGATTATAAACGACAGTGCCGGTGCTACCGAGACATATCTCGCCCATCAACTGCCGGACTTAGTCGGCGCATACACAACGCCTATTGCGGTGTTGGTGGTGCTTTTTGTATTTGACTGGAGGCTTGGACTGATAAGCCTTGCACCGCTTGTGCTTGCAATGATTGCCATGATGTCCGGCATGGGCAAGGACCAACCCGAGAGAATAAAGCAATATCAATCGGCACTTGAAAACATGAATAACGAGGCGACGGAATATGTGCGCGGCGTCCCTGTCGTAAAAACGTTCAATCAATCGGTTTTCTCGTTTGAGCGCTTTCACGGAGTGATAAACACCTACAAAAAATACGTCTCACAGTATTCCTATCGCATGAGAATACCGATGACGATGTTTCAGGTATTCCTTGCCTCCACCCCTATATTTTTGGTGCTCTCCTCCATCTTTATGATAGGCGGTCAAAGCGATATGACAAGCTTCTTTTTAAGCTTTTTCTTCTATCTTATCTTTACGCCGATAGCCTCACTCATGATGATGAAAATTATGTGGGTTATGCAACATTCCATGCTCGCGAGCGATGCGCTGAATCGCATAGATAATCTTTTAAATGAAAAACCACTTGCAAAACCATCCTCCCCCAAAACCCCGAAAAATGCCGATATTGAGATGAAAAACATATCATTCACCTATCCGAACACCGACAAAAAGGCGGTTGACAACGTGAATATCAGCATAAAACAGGGGCAGACGGTCGCATTTGTCGGTCCGTCCGGCGGTGGCAAAACAACACTTGCAACGCTTATCCCCCGTTTTTGGGATGTGGACAGCGGAACCGTGTCCATCGGCGGTGTCGATGTGAAAGAGATAAAAAACACCGAGCTGATGAAAAATATTTCCTTTGTTTTTCAAAACACGAACCTCTACAAGGCGAGCATACTGGACAATCTGCGTGAGGGCAAGCCGAATGCAACTATCGAGGAGGTAAACAGGGCGCTCAAAGCCGCAAGGTGCGAGGATATTATCGCAAAACTGCCGAACGGGCTTGACACCGTCTATGGCACTAAAGGCGTCTATCTCTCGGGTGGTGAGGCACAAAGGATTGCGCTTGCAAGGGCAATCCTGCGTGATGCACCGATAATTTTGTTGGATGAGGCGACCGCGTTTGCCGACCCGGAAAATGAGCATCAAATTCAACTTGCATTTAACGAGTTGACAAAAGGCAAAACGGTGCTGATGATAGCACACCGGCTCTCGACCATCAAAAATGCCGATCTAATCTATGTCATAGCAGATGGGGAGGCAATTGAACAGGGCACACACCATGAACTTGTAGAACAAAAAGGGCTGTATAGCGAAATGTGGGCGGAATACAACAACGCATTTATCTGGAATGAAAGCGAGGTATCGGCATAATGAGAAAATTCTTACAAAAAACCTTTGCTCTGACAGAAAAAGGGGCAGGCGAGCTTTTTAAGGCAAGCATAATAACGGTGTTTATAAATGTAGTCATAATGGCGCTCAGTGGCATTGCTTACTATTTTATACAGGAGACACTCCTGCCGATTTTGGATGGCATCGCACCGGTATATACCGTCTTGGTGTATGTCGCCTATGCGGTTTTTATCTTGGTTTTGCTGGCGATACTATACTATTTTCAATATAATTTTTGCTATATTTCCGCCTATGAAGAGAGTGCGAATATGCGAATTTCCCTTGCGGAAACACTGCGCAAACTGCCGCTATCTTTCTTCGGCAAAAAGGATTTATCCGATTTGACATCAACCATTATGGGCGATGTCACCATGATGGAAAATGCCTTTTCACATTTCATCCCCGGATTCATCGGCTCTATCATCTCGACAACGGTCATGGGCATCGGAATGTTTTTGTTTGATGCGCGACTGGCACTCTCCCTCACATGGGTTATCCCCGTCTCCTTTTTAATGTGTGTAGCAAGCAAAAAAATACAGGACTATTTCCTTTTAAAGACAAAGGCTATTCAGCTGACGTATCTCGATAAAATTCAGGAGTGCCTTGAAAATGTAAAGGACATTAAGGCAAACAACAGGCAGAGTGCGCACCTCGATATTATGAACACGCACTTTGACGACCACGAAAAGGCGAGCATCAAAGCGGAGTTTATCACCGGAACCTTTGTCAACCTATCGCAGATGATACTAAAGGTCGGCATTGCCACAACCATGATAGTGGGCGTCACACTGCTCGCGAGCGGTGAGATAACGTTGCTTGTTTTCCTCGTGTTTTTGATGATAGCCTCGCGAATTTATGACCCCCTTGCAGGGGCACTGATTAACCTTGCCGGCATATTCATTTCACTCAAAAGCGTTGAGCGGATGAAAGAGTTTGAAAACACAAAAATTCAAACCGGTGTCGACACCATGTCACCAAATGGCTATGATATCAATTTTGAGGATGTGAAGTTCAGCTATGATACAAGTGAGACGGTGTTAAACGGTGTCAGTTTCACCGCAAAACAAGGCGAGGTAACAGCCCTTGTAGGCCCGTCGGGCGGCGGCAAAAGCACGGCGATGAAACTTGCCGCAAGATTTTGGGATATAGAGAGCGGTAAAATAACCATCGGCAATGAAGATGTGAACCGTATCGAGCCGGAAACCCTGTTGAAAGATATTTCCATCGTATTTCAGGATGTCAACCTCTTCAACAATACCGTTATGGAAAACATCAGGATCGGCAGAAAAGGCGCGAGTGACGACGAGGTTGTTGATGCGGCGAAAAATGCGCAGTGCCACGACTTTATAATGTCAATGCCGGATGGGTACAACACCCTTATCGGCGAAAATGGCTCCAAACTCTCGGGTGGTGAGCGCCAAAGATTATCCATTGCAAGAGCACTTTTAAAGGACGCACCTATCGTACTACTTGACGAGGCGACCTCCTCCCTCGATATTCAAAACGAAAGTGCCGTGCAAAAGGCAATTTCACGGCTTACTAAAAACAAGACCGTTATTGTAATCGCCCACAGAATGAGGACTATTGCCGGCGCAAATAAAATCGTCCTGCTCAAGGAGGGGGGAGTTTCAGCCGAGGGTACACACGGTGAACTTTTGAAAAAATCCGACGATTATGAAAATATGATCCGACTTCAAACCGAGAGCATGAACTGGGTGCTGTCATAAAATAACACCTTTTGCACCGAAAAGACTACAAAAAAATAACACTTACCACTTGACAAATGCCGAATATGACGTTAAAATTAATTAGTTAAAGATTTTGAACTATTTGATTTTAACGTCATTAAATTTAATGACATCGTTGCACCAACGGTGCAGAAAGGGTTATAACTATGTTTGACAAGGTAAAAGAGACTATCGTATCCACCCTTGGTTGTTCCGCAGACGAGGTTACACTCGAGGCAAAGATAACCGACGACCTCGGGGCGGACAGCCTTGATGCGGTCGAGCTGAGCATGGCACTGGAGGAAGAGATGGGCGTGAGCATACCGGACGAGCAACTTGCCGAGTTTGTCACCGTGGGAGATATCGTCTCATTCCTTGAGAAGTTAGAGAACTAAAGCTGTTTTATAAACTACCACAAATTAGAAAGGAATACAGTTATAATGAACAAAAAGGAACTGTATGAACTGCTCGATTATTTTCAAAAAGCAGATATTAACAGCCTTGAGTATAAGGACGGCGACACCGAAATAAAGGTTGCAAAGCCGCAGGCTCAATACACGGTCAGCGCACCAGCCATCGCAGAGCAACAACCGGCAAAGACATCGTCTGTGATCAACCACTCGATGGACGAGGTTGTCACCGCGCCGCTTGTCGGCACCTTCTACAGTTCACCCTCGCCCGAGGCCGAGCCTTTTGTAAAGGTAGGGCAGTCGGTAAAGCGCGGTGAAACCCTGTGTATATTGGAGGCGATGAAGGCTCTAAACGAACTGCCTGCCCCCTTTGACTGCGAAATAGTCGGAATATCTGTGCAAAACCAGGAGTTTGTAGGTTTTGGACAGCAACTTTTTGTGGTGAAAAAAACAAATGTTTAAGCGTGTTTTGATAGCAAACCGCGGTGAGATTGCGGTTCGAATTATACGTGCTTGTCATGAGCTTGGTATAAAGACGGTTGCCGTCTACTCCTCGGCGGATGCAAATAGTTTGGCGGTCGAGATTGCGACCCACAGCATCTGCATAGGCGCAGGACCTGCTCGTGAGAGCTATCTGAATGCACAGGCAATACTGTCTGTGGCAAAGGGCTACAACTGTGATGCCATCCACCCGGGGTATGGTTTTTTGTCGGAAAATGAAGATTTTGTCCGCCTTTGTGAAGAGCAGGGCATTATTTTTATAGGACCGAGTGCCGATGTAATAAGCAAGATGGGCAATAAAGCCAGTGCACGCCGAATAATGCAGTACAGCGGTGTCCCTGTCGTGCCCGGCTCGGACGGCACAGTCGATGACGAGACCGAGGCGGAGATAGTGGCACTGCGTGTCGGTTATCCGGTGTTAATAAAGGCGTCTGCCGGCGGTGGCGGTCGAGGTATGCGAATAGCGAACAACAGCCATGAGCTGCGAACCAGATTCGGTGAGGCTAAACAGGAGGCGATCGCCTGCTTTGGAGATGGCAGCCTATACATAGAAAAGTTGATAATCAATCCGCGACACATCGAGGTGCAAATCTTAGGGGATAGCTTCCAAAATGTGGTGCACCTCGGCGAGAGGGAGTGCTCCATCCAACGCAAAAATCAAAAACTTTTGGAGGAGTCGCCGGCGAAAGGACTTTCAACGGAAATTCGCGAGTGTATGGGTGCGGATGCGGTGGCGGCGGCAAAGGCTGTCGGCTACTGCGGTGCCGGCACGGTGGAGTTTGTTATGGACGCCCACCAAAACTACTATTTTATCGAGATGAATACACGCATACAGGTGGAGCACCCTGTGACCGAGATGGTTACGGGGCGTGATATCGTGTGCGCACAGCTTAAGATTGCGGCAGGTCTGCCGCTCGGCTTTGAGCAAAAGGACGTTTACCTTAACGGTCATGCAATAGAGTGCCGCATCAATGCGGAGGATGTGACCAAGAATTTTGTCGGCACGCCCGGTGTGACGAAATTTTTGCACCTGCCTGCCGGATGCGGTGTGAGGGTGGACTCGGCGCTCTACAGCGGTTATGAGCTCAGCCCCTACTACGACTCCCTTGTTGCAAAAATTATCGTTCATGCACCGACACGTTTGCAGGCAATTCGCCGTATGCGCCGTGCCTTGGAGGAGCTTGTCATCGAGGGGTATCCTACCACCGCCGAGTTTTTGCATCTAATTTTACATCAACCGGATTTCGTGCGTGGACGATACGATACAGGGTATCTCAATAAATATATGGACGACCTGCTTAAATGGTCTAAAACATAAAAAAGGGCATAAAAATGAGCATTGCATTTGCCGGTCGTAGAGAACGACTGTCACAACTTAGAAATAAGCGCTCCCACCTCAACGGCGTATTGATTGAAAAGGAATCGCTTGTCGGTATCTGTTGCCCAAAGTGTAGCGTTGAGCTGGATTCATCGTTGCCCGAGACGAAATATAACGTCTGTGCCGGTTGCGGTCATCACCTGTCGCTCGGCGCATACAACAGGTTGGAACAGTTGATGGATACCGACAGTTTTAAAGAGCTTAAACCGAGTATGCGCAGTGCCGACCCACTCTCTTTCCCAAATTACAGTGATAAGCTCACCGACCTGCAAAACACCACCGGTCTCGGGGACGCCGTCGTTGCGGTGCACGGGAAGATTGGTGGATACTCCGCTATTGTGGTAGTCCTCGACAGCAGGTTTTTAATGGGTAGTATGGGCGCGGTGGTCGGTGAAAAGGTCACCTATGCCGTTGAAAAGGCCGCAAGACATCATCTGCCGTTGATAATTTTTTCCGCAAGCGGCGGGGCGAGAATGCAGGAGGGAATTATTTCGCTGATGCAGATGGCGAAAACCTGCTCCGCGTTGCAACAATTTTCAAGGCATGGTGGACTTTATATCTCGGTCTTGACCCACCCGACCACCGGTGGGGTTACAGCGAGCTTTGCCTCGATGGGTGATATCACCCTTGCCGAGCCAAACGCACTTATCGGCTTTGCCGGACCACGTGTAATAGAGCAGACCATCGGTCAAAAACTGCCGGAGGGCTTTCAACGCTCGGAATTTTTACAGCAACATGGGTTCATCGACCGCATAGTCAAGCGCACCGACATGAGAGATACAATAATACAACTTTTGCGTTTGCACAATTAACCTCTTTATATTCAGGAGACATTAAATGGTATCGGACACGGTGAAATCACACGAAATATCCTACCCCGAATGGGATAAGGTATTGCTTGCGCGTGAGGTGAACAGACCAAATATAATCGAGATTATCGACGCGCTGTTTGATGATTTTTTCGAACAGCAGGGGGATAGATTGTCCCTTGATGACGGGAGTATCTACGGAGGAGTTGCGTTATATAACGGCAAACCGGTCACCGTGCTCGGGCACTGCAAAGGTCGTGAGTTGAAGGAAAAACTGGCGTGCAATTTCGGTATGCCCAATCCGCAAGGTTATCGCAAGGCACTGCGGATAATGCAGGCGGCAGATAAGTTTAACCGACCGATAATCACCTTTGTCGACACCCCCGGCGCATATCCCGGCATCGAGGCGGAGGAGAACGGTCAGGGCAGTGCCATAGCGCAGTGTATAGCCGAGATGAGCGGACTGGGTGTGCCGATAGTCTCGGTCATCACCGGTGAGGGTGGCAGTGGCGGTGCGCTCGCACTTGCGCTCGGCAACGAGATACTGATGGCGGAAAATGCGACCTACTCGGTGCTCTCGCCGGAGGGATTCGCCTCTATATTATGGAAAGACTCGGCGCGCGCTAAAGAGGCAAGCCGATATATGAAGTTGACCGCAGGCGATTTAAAGACACTCGGGGTGATAGACGACATTATACCGGAGCCAACGGGCGGTGCTCACACCGAGCCAAAAGAATTTTTATCGACACTGAATGAGTATGTCAAACGCTCACTTCGCTCGGCGTCAAGGCACCCAAACCCCGCCGCCCACCGATACAAAAAATTTCGGGTTATGGGGGAGGATTTTATTAGCAGATAGCTATTAATAAATAGAAAGGTAAAACAATGAATATAAACAAAACTCTCGGGATTGAATTCCCCTTTATTCAGGGGGCTATGGCGAATATTACCGACGGTAAGTTTGCGGCGGCGGTCTCCAACGCAGGTGCACTGGGCGTTATCGGCTCGGCGGCGATGACTGCCGAGATACTGCGCGAGCAGATCAAGATATGCCAATCGTTGACCGACAAACCTTTTGCGGTCAACCTCATGTTGATGAACCCCGAATCGGATTTGATGGCGCAGGTCGTGGTTGAGGAGGGTGTCAAGTTTTTGACCACCGGTGCAGGCAACCCCGGGAAATATATACCGAGTTGGAAAGAGGCAGGGATTTTCATCATGCCGGTTGTTCCGGCGCCGATACTCGCAAAGAGGATGGCGCAAAACGGAGCCGATGCAATAATTGCGGAGGGCACCGAGAGTGGCGGTCATGTCGGTGAGATGACCACCATGACCTTGACACCGCAGGTGGTCGACACGGTGGATGTACCGGTTATCGCCGCCGGCGGCATTGCGGACGGCAGACAGCTCGCCGCCGCCGCACTTCTCGGCGCACAGGGTGTGCAGATCGCCACCTGTCTATTAGTCAGTGAGGAGTGCCCAATACACGACAACTACAAACAGGCGTTGATAAAGGCGAGCGGTAGCGACACCGTCGTCACCGGCAGGACGGTCGGCGCACCGGTCCGCATTATTAAAAACAGCATGTCAAAGGCGTACCTTGCAAAGGAAAAGGAGGGCGCGGATAAGATGGAGCTGGAGATGTTCACCCTCGGCGGTCTGCGACGCGCGGTGTTTGACGGCGATGTCAAGACCGGCAGTGTCATGGCAGGGCAGACGGTGGGTCAGCTCGGCAGTGTTCGCCCTCTGCGCGATATCTTTGAACAACTAAAGGAAGAGGCAAACGACATTTTATCTAATATAAAAGGGATTTGACTTTGAAAACAGCTTTTTTATTTGCAGGTCAAGGCGCTCAACGCGTCGGGATGGGCATGGACTTTTATGAACAGTATCCCACATTCAAAGCGACTGTTGATGAGGCATCCGATCTCATCGACCTCGATATAGTCAACCTTTGTAAAAACGGTCCCGCCGAACTGCTTGCAAAGACGACCAACACCCAACCGATTATGGCGACCTTCGCGGTCGGTATTGTTCGCCTTTTAAAAGAAAACGGAATATCGCCGGATGTGACGGCAGGGCTTAGCCTCGGGGAATATAGCGCCCTTTATGCCGCCGGCGCATTGAGTTTTGAGCAGGTGCTGCCGCTGTTGTCCCACCGTGCAAAGGTGATGGAGACGGCATGTGACGGCATAGACTGCGGCATGAGTGCAATCCTCGGCATAAACAGAGATACGCTCGCCCGACTTTGCGAGGATGTCGACGGGGTCGTGTCCATCGCAAACTACAACTGCAAAGGTCAACTGGTCATCGGCGGTGAAAAAACTGCGGTCGACGAGGTTGCGCGGTTGGCGAAAGAAAACGGTGCAAAAAGATGTATGCCGCTGGGCGTGAGTGGGGCATTTCACACCGAGCTTATGCGACCTGCCTCCGAAAGCCTTGCAAAATATCTTGAGACAGTCGATTTTTCACCGCCCTCGATACCGGTCTACCACAACACCACCGCAAAGCCGTTAAAAGACGGCGACGATATAAAGCTCACGCTGACAAAGCAGGTTATGAGCAGTATTTATATGCAGGATAGCATAGAGAATATGGTGCAGGACGGCGTGACACGGTTCATCGAGATAGGCCCCGGCAAGGTGCTCTCGGGATTTGTGAAAAAGACGACCGACGTCGAGTGCCGTCCCATCGACAGTGTCGAGGATTTTATCAGTTTGATCAATCCATTATAACACGGAGCATAAAATGCCAAAAGATATCTTAAAAGAATATTTTGGATACGACAGCTTTCGCTCGGGACAGCAGGATATCGTCGAACAGATTTTAAAGGGTCGCGACGCGCTCGGCATCATGCCGACCGGTGCCGGCAAATCCATCTGTTATCAGGTGCCGGCAGTTGCGAGCGCACTCCGGGGCAGGGGTATAACGATAGTGGTGTCGCCGCTGATATCGTTGATGCAGGATCAGGTAAAAGGGTTGAAACAGGCAGGTGTGCCCGCCGCCTTTATAAACTCTACCCTCACCCCGAGACAGCTGGACATGGTGCATTATAACGCGTCTGTTGGCATGTACAACATAATTTATGTCGCGCCGGAAAGGCTGTTGAGCGACAGTTTTATTAACCTCGCCACAAACATCGACATTTTTATGTTGACGGTGGACGAGGCTCACTGCATATCACAGTGGGGGCAAGATTTTCGCCCGAGCTATGCCGAGATACCGGAGTTTATTGAGCGTTTACAGCGCCGACCGGTGATATCGGCGTTCACCGCGACCGCGACCGAACGGGTTAAAGAGGATATCGTTGATAAACTTCGCCTCGATAACCCCTATCTTGTCACAACCGGTTTTGACCGCGCCAACCTCTATTTTGAGGTGAAAAGAACGAGCGACAAGCTCACTGCCATGCTGGATTTTTTAAAGGGTCGTGAGGGGGAGAGCGGCATTATATATTGCTCGACGGTAAAAAATGTCGAAATGGTGACGGACGAGCTTGTGGAGCGTGGCTTTTCCGCCGCGAAATATCATGGGCAGATGTCGGGGAACACTCGAAGTGCGAACCAAGACGACTTTCTTTTTGACAGGATAAAGATAATTGTTGCCACCAACGCCTTTGGCATGGGTATTGATAAATCCGATGTCAAATATGTCCTGCACTTTAATATGCCAAAGGACATGGAGAGCTATTATCAGGAGGCAGGCAGGGCAGGGCGAGACGGCTCGTTAGCGCACTGCCTTATGCTATATAACGGTCAGGATGTGGTGACAAATCGCTACATAATACAAAAAGGTCACGAGGAAAATCGACGACCGCAACAGCTGATTGAAAATGAATACGAGAGGTTGAAGCAGATCACCTTTTATGCCACCACAAACGACTGTTTGAGAGGGTATATATTAAAATATTTCGGCGAGAAACCGAAGATGCATTGCGGCAACTGTGGCAGTTGTGACGGCGAGTTTGAGTCGATAAACGCCCTTGTCGAGGCGCAAAAAATAATATCCTGTATCATTCGCACCAACGAAAGGTTTGGAAAAACGACCATCATAGAGGTGTTGAGAGGCAGTAAAAGTCAAAAAATGCGAAATTTAAAACTCGATGTGGTCAAGACCTACGGCATCAGCAACGAGAGTGAAAAGAGGTTGCGCGATATCATCGATAGCCTGATATCGTCGGGGTATCTTTCGCAGACGGGCGATGAATATCCTGTACTGAAAACGACCGAAATGTCGAGGGAGATTTTATACGACAACTCACAGTACAATATAAAAATCCCGAAAGAGCAAGAGAAAAAAGCCAGCACAAAAAAACAGGTCAAAACCGACCTGCCGCAGGATAAAATACCGTTATTTAATGCATTAAAAGAGTTGCGTATCGAACTTGCACGTACCGAAAGCGTGCCGGCGTTTGTCATCTTCTCCGATCTATCGCTCGTTGACATGTGCAACAAAATCCCCGTTAATCTTCAAGATTTCGCACAGATACAGGGGGTCGGTGCGCAAAAGTTGGAGCGGTACGGTGTGGTGTTTACCGAGAGGATTTTAAAGTTTTATCAGGAAAAGGCAGAGAAGATACGAGAGCGAAATGAAAATCTCGGCGAAAAGATAGATGACATTATGACATCAAGCGAATTAAAACAGATTACCGAGATGACAAGGGAGATAAACGAGGTACTGGCGGAAAATGGCCGCGGTAAAGTCTCACCGGTAAAGATGTCCAACTGGTT
This sequence comes from uncultured Oscillospiraceae bacterium, assembly GCA_964369965.1. Taxonomy (GTDB): domain Bacteria; phylum Bacillota; class Clostridia; order Oscillospirales; family Ruminococcaceae; genus CAYJBH01. Next base: position 253,922 of record CAYJGF010000001.1, on the reverse strand, counting down.
GATTGAAAACGGCTATCTAAAGCTAATAGAAAAAGAGGGCAAAAACATAAAAGTCCCGAGCGAAAAAGGCATCGAGAGCGGAATAATTCAAGAGGAGCGTGTCGGGGAAAATGGTGTGTATTATGTCAATATGTACCCAAAAAACATGCAAAGGTTGATAGCGGAAAATATAATCGATATATTGAGAGGGAGATAAACACACCCTCTCACTCTCTCAAGCTTAAAAAACTGACCTTTATCTGGTCAGGTTTTTAATCCAGTTATAACTATTTATCTTAACCACCGCCACAAAGCATTTGAGTATCTGGTCGCATTTTAGTGCGGCAAAGACTGCCCAGGTGGGTGCGCCGAGCTGCCATGCTATAAACGCCGACGGCAAAACCACCAAAAACACAAAAATGGTGTCGTTTTTAAAGACAAAGCCGATGTCACCACCCGACTTGACAAGCCCTGCAAGACATGCCGCCTGATAACAGGTGCCGACCATGGTTACCGCGAGCACTATGGTCAACTGCATCGCTATGTCGTGCGCCTCGGTGCTGATATCATACAGCCCGACGAACGGCACGCGAATAAAATACAGTGACACACCGGTGACAATGCCAAGTCCTAAAAATAGTATTTGGACCGTCCTGGAATATTCTTTGATTTTTTCGAGGGCGCCACTTCCCACCGTCTTTGCGGTTATAATCCCCACCGCGCCGCCAAGACCGGTCATGACCACATAGGCGAGGTTGTTGAGCGTATCGGTCACACCGACTGCGGCGATAACCTCCGGCGATATTCGACCGAGTATCATGCCGGCGACAATGCCATTTATCGCCCAGACAATGTTGCCACCCACTATCGGCATACCAAAACGTAGGAAATCACCGACAATGTCACGATCAAACAGTTTTAAATCAGCGAGTTTAAGCCGAAGTTTTTTATCCTTAAACTTGACATAGCAGAGCATTATCACCGCCTCGCTTACACGTGCGAGCAGTGTTGCACTTGCGGCACCTTTAATACCCATCGCAGGGATTAGCCCATCTATGCCGAAAATAAATATGTAGTTAAGACCGACATCAATAAACAGTGTCGAGAGCGACACATAAAACCCTATCCTCGCCGTCTCCACACTGCGCATGGACGAGATTAAGATGTGTGTTATACAATAAAATGAGTAGGAAAAAGCGACAATTCGCAGGTAATCCGCGCCGGCAGCTATCACCTCGGCATCGGGGGTGAATATCCGCACTACTTCGGAGGGGAATAACGCTGACACAACGGTGAAAAGGACCGATATCACAAGCCCAAACCGCACCGCAATAGAGACAAGTGTCTTGATAGACCCCCTGTCCTGTTTGCCCCAATACTGTGAGGCGAGCACCATCAGCGCGCCCTCAATACCCATCATGAACAGTTGAAAAACCACCATGACCTTGTTGCCCATGTATACGCCGGATATTGCGGTGTCGCCGAGACGACCGACCATGACGCTGTCCGCAAACCCGACCATAAAGGTGAGTAGGTTTTGCAACGCTATCGGTATTGCAAGCCGAAAAAGCGAACTGTAAAAGTATTTATCCCGCGTTAATATCATACAGCCTTTCACTATTAGCCGTTAGTCAAACCGGTGTGCCCACCGATACTTTTGTCCCTATGATCAACTCGTCGTCCATAACATCAAGCTCAAATCGACCCATCGAAAAGCCCTCAATCATCAGCGAGACCGCCTTGTCCTCAAACTCACGGCGAAGCACCCTACGCAGGTCGCGCGCGCCGTGTTTGCCACCGTCACACCTTGCGACCAACCAACCGAGCACCTCGTCGGTGAACGACAGTATTATCCCACGCTCCAATAGGGTATCCTCATACTCCTTAAACATAAGGCGCGCAATCTCTTTTAGGCTATCCTCCGAGAGTGGTGCGAAATGGATAACTTCATCCACACGCGCTAAAAATTCCGGGCGTAGAAGTTCCGACAGTGCCTTTTCCGACTTAGTTTTGGATATCTGACCCTGCGTTTTATTAAAGCCCACCTCACCACTCTTGTCGGAAGAGCCTGCGTTGGAGGTCATTATCAATATGGTGTTGGCGAAGTTGACATTCCTGCCGGAGGCGTCGGTCACATGCCCCTCGTCCAATATCTGTAGCAGTATATTGAGCAGATCGGGGTGTGCCTTTTCAATCTCGTCGAACAGTACCACGCTGTAGGGGCGGCGGCGCACCTTTTCGGTCAATTGACCGGCATCGTCATAGCCCACATATCCGGGAGGCGAGCCGATTATCCTGCTCACCGCATGTTTTTCCATATATTCCGACATGTCAAGTCGTATGAACGGCTCCACCCCGTCAAACAGTTGCATGGAGAGTTGACGGCAAAGCTCCGTCTTGCCGACACCGGTAGGGCCGACAAATATAAAGCTCGCCGGACGTTTGCGACCACTTATCGACACGCGCGAGCGTTTTATCGCACCGGCGACTAAACGCACCGCCTCATCCTGCCCGATGATGTGTTTTTTTATATTATCCTCCAACGAGGCGAGTTTTGCAAACTCCCCCTCCACCACCTTGACGGCGGGTATACCTGTCCACAGTTCTATGACATGCGCTATGTCGGACGGCTCGACCTCTATATTCTCGATGGTGGGTTGCAGCTCGTTCACCCTGCCCTGCAAACGCAGTATATCACTGCGCAGCTGTGCTATCTGCTCATACACCTTTTCGTCCTTTTCCTCACCCTGTTCCAGCTCCGACTCCAGCTCCACCAACTCGCGAATTTTGGTCTTTGACATCTGAACTTCACTGATGTTCGGGTGGCGTAGGTGGCAACAGGTCGCCGCCTCGTCCAACAGGTCGATAGCCTTGTCGGGGAGGAAACGCTCGGTGATATATCTCTCCGACAAAAGCACCGACATCCTCACTATAGTATCGGTGACCACGACGCCGTGATGCTCCTCATAATAGCCGCGCACACCGGAGATGACCTCGATTGCCTGCTCGATGGTTGGCTCCTCCACCGTAACCTGCTGAAAGCGCCGCTCCAACGCGCCGTCTTTTTCGATAAACTTGCGGAACTCTTTAAAGGTGGTTGCGCCGATAACCTGTATCTCACCGCGTGACAATGCGGGTTTGAGTGTATTTGCGGCATTCATACTGCCCTCGGCATCGCCTGTGCCGGTAAGGGAATGTATCTCATCGATAAACAAAATAATATTTTTAGCCGCACGGACCTCCGACACAAGCCCTTTTATCCGTTGTTCAAACTGACCGCGGAACTGGGTGCCGGCGACGAGCGCCGCGAGATCCAGTAGAAATATCTCCTTGCTTGCAAGGCGCGCCGGAACAAGCCCCCCTGCTATACGCAAGGCGATCCCCTCCGCTATAGCGGTCTTGCCGACACCCGGCTCACCGATAAGGCAGGGGTTGTTTTTTTGACGTCGGCAGAGAATTTGTATACAACGCTCTATTTCACGCTCACGACCGATAAGGCTATCCAGCTCTCCAGCACGCGCCTTTTGGGTCATGTTAGTGCAGTACAAATCGAGATAACGACGTTTTTTGTCCTTAGGTTTTTCCTCTTTTTTCTTGCCGTTTTTGTCCTGCTTTTTCTCGGGTGGTACAAATCCAAATGCAGTATAGGGCGGATTTTCCGGATCGAAGGCGGGGGTGTCGCCGTCCTGCTCCGACTCGGGGTGAGCACCCGGCATACCCATCTGTGCAATCTCGGAAAAATCGACATTCTCCATAATTCCCATGACCCTATTTTCCATCTCGGAGATATCATTATCCGATAGGTTAAAGCGTTTAAGCAGGTCATCAAGTGGTTTAATGCCGAGTTCTTTAGCGCAGGTCAAACAGTAACCAACGCCATTACCCTCCTCATTAACCGGTTGGACAAATATAACGGCAGGTCGCTTGTTGCAACGTGTACATAACATAAAAAAACTCCTTGGGGTTGACTACTCCCTATTATAATGGGACAAGATGTTCGATATGTGATAATTTACGGTGTGAAAAATCCGGACACCGCATTTAAAACGATGTCAAACAAATTGCCGGAAAAGGTACTGTAAAGTGTCTCGGTATTGATAATCGGCACCTGCCCCGATGTAAACATAGCGATAAGGACGAGGGCGGAGAATACAAGTATAACGTTTATCGCACCGGGGATAATGCCTATCACACCTCCGAGCAAGCTGTTGAGTTGGCTAACCACCGGCACGTGGTCGACAAAGGTGAAAAGTTTTTCAACCAAGCTAAAACCGAGTTTAATAATAAACAGCAAAAAGAAAAATATAACCGCCGAGGTGACCGATATCATGATGGGCGCAACCGAGGTGTTGACTATCCCCTCACCGGTTATTGCAATTCCGCTGTTAAAAAAGTCCTCTAAGCTCTGCAAAATATTAAAGTTTTCGAGATTCTCGGTCAAGCTCGCAGGCATGGATTCGGTGAACCCCTCCACCAATACAAGAACCGATTGTTGTGGCAGAGTGTCCTGCAACGATGCCTCGACGCGCGCCGTGATACCACTGCGCATAAAGGTTTCAAACACAAATTCTGCCACCGGATTTGCAAGCAACAGCGCCGCCACGATAGCAACTATCGACCCTATGACCGATATGAGCGAAACAAAAAAACCTCGATAATAGTATCTTGCAATCGTCGTGAGAAATACGCCGAGCATGACTATGTCAATTAAAATCGCAAATAAATCCATAACCTGTTTCTTACCATCCTTTAAAAATTAATAAAATTCATAGATAAACTCGTTGCTGACGAGCAACCCGTTGTCGAGCAACGCGACGATATTTTCGTTATATAAAGTCTCTTGCGGTGGAAGTTGAACACCGATATCATAACTGTACAGTGAATTACCGGAGGACACGTATATATTGTACTCGGAATGATAAATGTTGTCAACAGTAAATGGGATAATTATTTCCCCCAAAGCCCTAAGTGAGGCATCGAGTGTGGTGAGAGTTATCGAGGAGGGGAGTTGCAGTTCACCGAGCACAAGTGCAATGCCGTCCCCATCATCTTTTACGGAAAACTTCAGTAACTGTCGCTCATCAAAGGGATATTCTGTTATCGGGGTCGACTCCGAGATATCATAGAGGATAATCCTATCTTCAAACACGGTGAGCAGTCGATTGGAGCCTTGAAAGACAAGATCAAGGCAAAGCCCCTCTACCCCCTCTATCACGCCGATAAGTTCACGTTGTTGAACCGAAAAAGTGTAAATGTTGCTTTTAAACACCCCGTCAACAGAATATAGGGTGGCGAGTGCTACATATTTAGAGTTGTCGGAAAAGGTGATAACGCTCGGCATCTCGTCCGCAAGTTTATAGTTGAAAATTTCGGTGCCGACCGATGAGTATATCCCCACCGAGCTGCGATATTGTGCATCGGAGGTGGCGAGAGCGTACACCCCATTTTCCGCCAATTGTGCAAGGTATATATCCTGACCTACATTGTCGGTCAAAAGTGTTTCATAGTATCCCTCAATGCGTATATCCTGCGCACCCCGTGTATATATCAAAACGCGATCGGAGGAGGTTTTTATCAAAGGATTATCATAACTATGGCTGACATGGCGCACCTGTTTGCCGGACGGTGAGATAAACGACAGGTCGTTCTCGCCTGCCACCACAAGCCCCTGCCCCAGCTCATGGGCACCGATTACGCCGGTGAGATTAAGTTTCAGCGGAAAACCGTCACCACGGTCGAGTGCAAGGCGTATGACCTCCACCGCACCGCTTGCCGAGGTGAAAACAGGGGCAAAAAATCCGGTCAAGAGCAATACCGCAAAGGTGATTAACGCAAGGAATAACGATAGTCGGCGAAACAGGACAAACCGTCGGCGCCGTCGAATGGCGGCAAGTCGGTCGATAAGTTTAGGTTTTTGTTGCTCGCTCATAGATAGGTACCAAAAGGTTTGTATTTTTTACATATATTTCTATACTGCACCAGCGGATTTAGGGCGGACTGCTGTTCGTTGCCGTAAATCTCACTGAACGTGCGTGTCTCGTTGAAGTTTGTATGTAAAAGTGGGCGATCGATGCTCACAAGCTCGGTCTTGCGAAGTGCCGCAAGGAAAAAGTAGGGGTCGTGAGTATCTATCCTCTCGCCGTTAATACGTGATCGCAAAAAGTCGGTTTTAAACATGAAGGAGGATAGGCATAGAGGCGCTGAACAAAGTATACTCGGCGGCACAAGCCCTCCAAGCCCATGGGGGTTGTGGACTTTTTTGTTAGCGGTATGGTAGCCACAACAACAGACCGAGGCACGCGTCAATATCAAGCGGCGCAAAAAGGCACGAAAGATATCCCCCTCTACCCTGTCGTGGGCGTCAAAAAAGATCACAAAGTCGCCGTCGGCGCGCGCAAGACCGGAGGAAGGGTCGGTGCGCAGTATTTCAAGCCGGTCACAACTGCAACGTCGCAGTGAGTCGGTTAGCACAGCGTCCGCCTCGGGTGGTATTACCGCCGTCACGCTATAGCAACAGTCAAACTCGGGGAAATCTTTTTTAAGATACTCCTGAGAGTTGGGTTTCATGGAAAGGCAAAAAGCAAGGGCGTCCTGAGATATAAACATGTCACTTCGCAACATTTTTTCGCTTAAAAGGGATAACGTCTGCTTTATCCTCGGCAAAAGCGCGCGTTTTTCATCGGTAGACAGAGCGAACTCCCGAGCGTATCCGGCAAAATGATTGCAGAAAAGCCGCATGATAAAATACAGGAAATATGTCGGCAGTGGTGGGTCAAAACGCTCTCTATAATAGGATATCATCGTCGGCAAAAATTCGTTTAAAAGCAGTTTTGCGGTGGTGAGTCGGTCGCTTTGCGTATCCGGTGAGTAGTAACCGTATTTCTCCACCACGCCTATAACAGGTCGACGGGAGAGAATGCGGTAGATAAACTCCAGCTCTTCAAAGCGGTGGAGCTGTTCATCAAAGGACAAAAGAGCACAGCAGTGACGCGCTATAAAACAGGTGGCAAGCTCGGTCTGGACATAGCTCGGGGTGCGCTCCAAATCAATTACGCGGGTGCGCTTAAAAAAGTCGAAAAAATCATCGGTGTGAGGGGGCTTTTTCCCGGCAACGGCGGTGATGTTCACCTCCTCTTTATGGCTTTCAAAAAACACTGCGACCGAGGCGAATACCTGTGCGTCAAAACGGGCGTTCTGCTCACAAAAGTTAATATAATTACCTTTTGCCATGCGCAACCCGACGTTGCGCGCCGACGAGACACTGCCGGCAACCTTGTCATAGACACGAATATTCTCGGGATAAAGCGCGGCATAGCTACGCGCGACGGCACCGGTAGCATCGACTGAGCCGTTGTTCACCACAACAATCTCAATAAAATTTTCAAACGGCAACGTCTGTGATATAATAGCCTCTATAGTGTTACCTAAATCGCGCTCGGCATTGGCGGCGGCTATAATTACCGAAAATAAGTACTCTTCGTTCATGTTCCTTTTTTAGTTGTTTTACTATAGTATATTTTAAACTAATAATGCGTTTTTGTCAATGAGTACCACCTTTATGTTTTCCCTCTTGCGCGCACACATATATTGTGCTACAATAACAGTATGAAAAGGTTTATTTCCCCCATAAAAAGATACAACTATTTTAGTCTTGATAAAAAAATCAAGATAATGATAAGTGTTGCGATTATCGCTGTCACGGTTTTGCTTGTCACCCTCAACAGCCTTGTGTTCGGTCAAATGATAAATGAGCAGACACGTTCGGTGGTGGACGATGCCAATAGCGGTGCAGCAAGGAGTATCTCGGCGTCGCTAAATGTTTGCAGGGCACTATATTATAGTATCAATATTAACGACTCGGTTCAAGAGTTTATCAGCCTTAATGATACCTCCGACCCTCGTTATTGGGAGCTGGCGGAGGACATTGTCGGCATTTTGCAAAGTGCGGCGGAATCCAATCCCGAAATAGCATACATAGCACTGAAAAATAACAGGACCGACTATTTTGTCTATACCGGTGTGCTGGAGGGCAACTACAGCCGCTTTGTAACTGCATTTAACTCCGATTATCTGTCTGCAAAGCCGGTGGGGAACAGCACTTTTAACTTAACTCAAAGCGATGCCTATGTCGGTGGCAATGTCAATACTATTAATATGTACATGCCGATGTATGACACCATGCAAATCGCACAGGAGGAGGGGTTGCTCTGCATAGGCATCAACAGCTCCGCCACCGATTTTTTTGAGACAAGCGACCTTTTTGTGGAGTATGATATAATCGACCGTTATGGTAGAATGCTCGGCAGTGACGAGATAGCGTACGATTTTGAAAATGAGCCGCTCGACGAACGTTTGGGTAGTTTTAACTTTGGGGATACAATCTATATTTATGAGGAGGTTAGCGGTTGGCCGTACTACAGCCTCGCCTCCGTTTCTCAACAGGATATAAACAGGACGACATTTTTCACCAACCTTTTGGTTATCATCTTAGCAATAATCATCCTTGTAATAAACCTTGTTTTGGTTGATATTGGAGTCGGCAACCTTTTCACCCCCTTAAAAATCATAATCAGCAAGATGGCGCAGGTCGCCGATGGTGATACCACCATTCAGGTGGAGGAAATGCAGGTGGGTGAAGATCTAAAAACCCTTAACGACGGATTTAATACCATGGTGGAGCGAATAGATCTGCTAATGGCGCAGGTCAAGGAGGAGGAACAACAGATTTCCGGTATACGTTTGAAGTTGATGCAATCCCAGATACAACCACATTTTTTGTACAACACACTGGAATGTATCCACTGGCAGGCAAAGTCAAACAAGGATGAAAAAAGCTCCACCTTGATAAAAGCCCTTTCAAAATATTACAGAATATGCCTTAGCGAGGGGGAGGACATCATTGACCTTGCGATGGAGTTGGAACACTCAAAATCTTACATCGTTATACAGAATATAAGATACGGCAACATCGTGCATTTTAACGTCGATATTCCGCAGGAGTTTTTATCCGCAAAGGTCCCTAAAATCACCTTGCAACCACTCCTTGAAAACGCGATATATCACGGGATAAAAATCCAAAACAATCGCATCGGCAATCTAAATATTTGCGCAAGCGGGATGGGAGAGGAACTAATAATTAAAATCTCAGACAACGGTGTGGGCATGTCGGCGCAGAATATCGAACAGCTGAACCGCTCTTTACAACAGGATCTAAACCTAATTGGTTTTGGAGTTACCAACGTTCACCGACGATTAAAGTTTATGTTTGGCGAGCAATACGGACTTCATTACAGCACCAACGAGGGGGGCGGTATCACCGTCACCGTTCGCATACCGATGAATCTTTGATAAATTTTACAGGAAACGATAATGCATAGAATACTGATAGTCGACGACGAGGAGATGATACGCATGGGGATAAAAAACTCCATGCCGTGGGAAGAGCTTGACATTTCGGAGGTCTATACCGCCGCATCTGCAACCGAGGGACTTCGCATAATCGGTGAATACAAGCCGGATATTTTGCTTACCGATATCTATATGTCCTCCATGAACGGCATTGAGCTGATAGAACTTGCAAAGAAAATCAGCCCGATGATAAAAACCGTTGTATTGACGGGTTTTAATTCGTTTGACTATGCACGGGACTGCCTGCGGTTAAAGGTGGACGAGTTTTTATTAAAACCGGTGGACGAATCGGAACTGTTTGAGGCTATAGAGAATGTAAAAAATGATATTAGCGATAAAAACGAGCTTTTGAGCGACCTTAACGGGCGTCTACGGTTGGAAAAAATTATGCAGGATGCCATACAGGGTCATGCAGACACCAAAGAGTCCTTTTTAGAGTTTTTCTCCGATAAAAAGATAATTGCTTTTCGTCTTGTAATTTTCCCGTCCGGTACCGCTGTAGAAAGCGGCAACTATAGCTTTAATATGACCATGATACACAGCATATGCGTCGAGAGTTTTGACAGGAACGGCTATGGGGTGACCTTTTGCGATAAGGATGGCTCGGTATGTGCCCTTCTCTTTTCAAACAAAGCGCATGAGGATACAAGACAAGATATAAATTTAGTGCTGGAATTGCTGGAAAATAATTTTGAGTTATCCCCCGACATAATCATTTCACCACAATTCATCGAAATAAATGACATACACAAGGTCTATTTAACACTGAAAAACGAGCTGAATATAAAGCGGGAAAAGGGATCGCACAAAAAACAAAACAGTGAGGATATAACCGCTTTACGCAAACTCCTCTCAAGCAGTGTCGGGGACAGCGAACTGCTTTTAAAAACCTTTGACAGCTTCGCGGAGCGGTTGACCGGCGCCGAATTCTCCGACTCGACGGTGCGCCGACTTTGTTTTGAGACTGCCTGTGACATATATTTTTCTTATCTCAAATTTGTGGGTGAGCAGGACGGCGAGAGCCTCAATCTCTTTGCGTCCAGCATTATCAATATCCCAAAAGATGAGCTGTTTGAGGTGACTCGCAACTTCATCATGAACCTCCATGAAAAGGAGACGGCGGACAACCACCGGCTCATAGAAGATGCAAAAAGGTACATTCGAGAACACCTTTGCGACAACCTCACGGTCAAGGGGATTGCGGCAAATTTATTTATTTCGCCCAACTATCTTTCGCGCCTGTTTAAACAGGTGTGCAACGAGGGGTGTAATGAGTATATTGTAAGAAAAAGGATGGAACAGGCAAAGCTGTTGTTGCTAACCACCAACCTCAAAACCTATCAGATTGCACAGATGGTAGGTTTTAACGACAACAATTATTTTTCCATCACATTTAAAAAGCATACGGGGATTTCCCCGTCGCAATATAAAAACAGACAATAAAAGGAGAGATTATGGCAAACATTTATCACATCAGCAAAACCGGCACTGACCAAAACCCCGGCACCGAATCAGCACCCTTTTTGACCATTCAAAGGGCGGCGGACATCGCATTCCCCGGCGATACCGTTATTGTGCATGAGGGAGAATATCGTGAGTGGGTCAAACCGGCGTTTGGCGGAAACAGCGATTTCGAGCGTATCACCTACAGAGCCGCCGAGGGGGAAAAGGTGGTCATAAAGGGCAGTGAGCGCATTGAAAGCTGGGAGAAATTTGACGGCGATATCTGGCGCGTAACCTTGCCAAACAGCTATTTTGGCGAGTACAACCCATATAAAGAGACGCTGTGGGGCGACTGGCTGATACATCCGCTACCCTCCGACAGAGTTTTACACCTTGGCGATGTATATATGAACGGTAACTCGTTCTATGAGGCGTACGACATGAACGACCTTAAGAGCAAGGACAAGAGGTATGAGGGATTTGCCCCACCTTGGAGCACCAAAAAAGAGCTGATACCGAATCCGGACGGCACACTGTACAAGTGGCTCGCCGAGGTGGACGTCGAAAAAACCGTCATATATGCCGACTTTAACGGCAGTGACCCCAACAAAGAGCTCACCGAGATTAACGTGCGACGCAGCGTTTTTTATCCTGCAATAACCGGCATCAACTACATCACGGTATCCGGCTTTGAACTCTCACAGGCGGCGTGCGGCTGGGCGCCTCCGACCGGCGATCAACCGGGATTAATCGGACCTAACTGGAGCAAGGGTTGGATTATTGAAAATAATGTCATTCATGACGCAAAGTGCAGTGCGGTCAGCCTTGGCAAGGAGATATCCACCGGCCATAACGAGTCCTCAATATGCCCACGCAAACCGGGCTATCAATATCAGTTGGAGTGCGTATTCCGTGCCCTCGACAACGGCTGGACAAAGGAAAAGGTAGGCTCCCACACCGTGCGCTATAACAAGATATACGACTGCGGTCAAAACGGTGTTGTGGGTCATATGGGATCTGCATTTTGTCATGTACACGACAATCACATCTACAGCATAGCGATGAAGCACGAATTTTTCGGATACGAGATCGCCGGCATAAAGATGCACGCCGCGGTCGATACCAGAATTGAGCACAACAGGATAAACGACTGCACGCTCGGCATATGGCTGGACTGGCAGGCGCAGGGCACTCGCGTCTCACGCAATCTTTTCTACCGCAACGAGCGTGATTTATTTGTGGAGGTCACCCACGGTCCGTGCACCGTCGACAACAATATCTTCGGCTCTGATTACACCTTTGACAACGCCGCACAGGGCACGGCGTATATCAACAACCTCTGCTGTGGCGGCACGCGCATGATCGACGTGTTGGACCGCTCCACCCCTTATCATCAACCACATTCCACTCGCTTGATGGGATTTGCCTATACCTACAGCGGTGACGACCGTCTCTATAACAATATCTTTATCAATTCCGACGTCATTCCGAAAAGTCTTGTTAGCGGCACCTCGGTCTATGACGAGCACGTTGGCGATTATGACGAGTATATCCGCCTCATTGACGAGTATGGTATCCTGAACGACCATATGAGACATATCGATGTAAAACAGCCGGTCTATGCCGCCGACAATGTTTATTTTAACGGCGCTACCATCTACAAGTCGGAAAAACGCTACCTTGAAAGCGCAATAAATCCAAACTGCAAGGTGGTAGAAAAGGGAGCGGAAGTTTTTATCGAAATAGAATTGCCGGAGGATTTTGCGTCATTTGATACATGCATAAAAAGAACCGAGGATCTCGGCTCGACCCGCATATCACAGGGAGTATACGACGATTGTGACGGCAAAATGATAGTCTTTGACACCGATTACAACGGCAATAAGCGTGAGGGTAAAGCAGTTGCAGGCCCGTTCGCTAAACTTATCGCAGGGAAAAACAGCGTTAAGGTTTGGTAAAACTAAATCGTAATAAAGACCAAAACCTTGCCGACAGAAATGAGAATGCCCTCCTTTTACAGGAGGGCATTCATTCTGTCAAAAAAAGGCGAACTATCAAAAATGTTTTACAATAAATATTCAACAAAACCCCACCCTTACACCGGCATGGACTCCTGTTTAACCCTTTCGGATATGCATTTGACGGGGCATGTATCACTGCACTTGCCACATCCTATACACAGTTCGGAATCAATAACAGCGTTAAAGTTATTAACCGAAATAGCCTTTGGCTCGACGGGGCAGACCTTGGTGCACTTCATGCAACCGATACATCCTGCACTACACGCTTTTCGCGTTATATTGCCGCGGTCCTTGTTGTAACAGAGCACAACCTGACTTTTGTCACCGTAGACCATCGTTATTATACTTTTAGGACATTTCGCGACACATGCACCGCAACCGGTACATTTTTGTGGGTCGATGACCGCAAGACCGTCCGACACCGTGATCGCGTCAAACTTACATACCGTCATGCAATCGCCGTATCCAAGGCACCCATAAGGACATACACTCCTGCCGGAGAACATGGTAGCACTGGAAGAACAGCTGGAAATACCACTGTACAAATACTTGTCGGAGGTGTTGGAATAGTTACCTTGACAGGCAATGACCGCCTTTTTAGTCTCGACCGCGTCGACCGACTGCCCCATGATTTTACCTATAGCGAGGGCGACGGTGTTGCCGCCGGGGGTACATAGGTTGAGAGTCTCGGTTCTGCCGTCAGCTATCGCCTCGGCATAGTCGGAACACCCCGCAAAGCCGCAAGCACCGCAGTTAGCACCCGGCAAAACCTCCTCCAACTGTGTGATACGCTCGTCTTTGGGGACGTTAAACAGCTCGGAAAAGACCACAAGTATCACACCACCGACACCGCCGAGCGCAACTATTATTAAAACAGGTATGACTATTGTCATGATTACTTTCCATTCCTTTCTTTTTTGGGGAGTGTTAGACGTTAAAAAGGTTTTCAATAATTCCGCCAAAACCCATGAACGAGACCGATACTATACTTGCCGCGACCAACGTGAGTGGCAGACCGACGAATGCCTTCGGAGGTTTTGCGTTTTCAAGTCGACGGCGAACACCGGCGAACATGACCATCGCAACCAGAAAGCCCACGCCGGCACCGAATGCGTTGACAAGACTTTCAAGATAGTTGTATTCGTTGTCGATGTTTAAAAGTGTAACACCGAGGATGGCACAGTTGGTGGTTATAAGAGGCAGATAGATACCCAGTGCTTTGTAAAGGGGAGGGATGAATCGTTTTAACATAATCTCCACCAGCTGGACAAGCGTTGCAATGACCAAAATAAAGCTGATGGTGGAGAGATAGTCAAGACCGTTCGGTGCGAGCAGATAGGTGTAGAGCGGATGGGTGACCGCTGTGGCGAGCACCATGACCACAATGACGGCACAGCTCATGCCGACCGCCGAATTTAACTTTTTTGAAACCCCGAGAAAGGGACATATGCCGAGGAATTTGACCAGCACATAGTTGTCAACCAGTATTATACCGAAAAATATTACTGCGAGTTCAGCCGTCATTGCACACTCTCCATCTCTTTGTTATAAGCCTGATTTTCCGCCTGCTCCGGTGTGGTAGCGACCGGATCAACCGAATGGATGTTGTCCCCCTCATTTTCCGAGACGGCGGTGGAAAGACCATCCTCTCGATCAAATGCCATGCAACCGTTTTCTGACGGGCAACCGACACAACCGGGGTGTTTTGGCGCAGGTCCGAAAAATGGTATCTTTTCCAGTTGCAGTGCAAGTGCGATGAGTATACCGTACACAAAAAATCCGCCGGCAGGTGCTATAAATATGCCCATAGGCTCGATAATATCGGCAGTGATTGTTATGTCGAATAACTTCCCTGTACCGAGAAGTTCACGTATGCCGGCCATAAGTATCAACGTTATAGTAAATCCTATGCCCATCGCAAGACCGTCCACCGCGCTGAGCAAAACATTGTTTTTAGAGGCGAACATCTCGGCACGACCGAGAATAATGCAGTTAACGACTATAAGTGGAAGAAATATTCCAAGCGCCGCATTCAGCTCCGGCAGATGCGCCTCCACAATCATCTGCACCAATGTAACAAAGGTAGCGATAACGGTAATATAAGCAGGTATCCTCACCTTGCTCGGTATTATATTTCTTAAAGAAGATATAACAACGTTGGAGCATAACAGCACAAACGTCGCCGCCAATCCCATGCCGAGACCGTTGGTCGCTTTGGTGGTGACGGCGAGTGTCGGACAGACACCGATAATTAGTCGAAGTACCGGGTTTTCAAGCAGAATACCCTTTAAAAAGAGATCCTTGACCTTTGTTGACATAATATCTAATTTATCCTTTCGGTTGATTTATTCCTCGCTCGGTGCGTTCAGTGCGGTAATAATAGATAGAGCCTTGTTAACCGATTCATAAACCGCGCCGGAGGAGTAGGTCGCACCACTTATTGACACATAGTCGGACGATGCAAGCTCGGTGGTGAGACCGACAAACTGCGCCGTAAAGTCCGGCTCATAGATCCGGTCGCCGATGCCGGGCGTCTCGGAGTTAGCACCTATGCTGACTGCCTGCAAAGCCCCCTCGACATCAAATGATACAAAGACCGGCACCTCACCTCCATATCCTTTTGAGGAGGTAAACACAAGATAACCCAATGTTTCGCCGTCGGCGGTTGAAAGAAATGCTCGGTCTGCGAGTAGCGACATATCCTCGGTTAGCTCTATCGGCTCAAAGTTGTCCGCCTCGGGGAATAAAAGTGTCATCGTCTCCTGCTCCGCACGCGCGGTATTGTATTCAATGACCGGTGCGGTGACCGAGTTCGTCACACTGAGTAGCAGTGTCGCAACAAGACAGATAGCCACTAAAATTCCGACCGGATACGCCCTTTGAACCCAAATATTGTCCGGCAATTTCATTTTTGATTCAGACGGCTTTTTATTGTCGGTTTCAAGCGAGGGTTCCTCCTCGACGATGGGCGAGTTAGCGGTATCGTCGGTATCCTCATCGCTTTCGGTAGCTTCCGGCTGCTCGGTAGCTTCCGGTTGCTCGGGGGCTTCCGGCTGCTCGGAGACTTCCGGTTGCTCGGTAGCTTCCGGCTGCTCGGTAGCTTCCGGTTGCTCGGCGACTTCCGGTTGCTCGGTGTCCTCAACCTGTTCGGTTCGCTCTATCGTCTCATCTTTATCCGCAACTACATCCGAGACTTCATCTACCGATACATTTTGATCGAGGCTTTCCTCCACTTTAGGCTCGGCAACATCCTCCTCTATTGCGACGTTGGTTGCGTCGATGTTTTGTGCAACTTTGGGTGTCGTACTACGCTTTTTTCTTTTGTTTGCCAATGCCTTTACCTCCCAAAATCCTGTGTCTTGTCAATCTGTTTATATAAGGAACAAGTATATTCATTATCAGTATAGCGTAGGAAACACCCTCGGTCATGTTGCCGAAATATCGGATAAGCACCGTAATTATTCCAAGTCCCAGCCCGAAAATCACCTTGCCTTTGAGTGTGTATGGGGAGGTGGTGTAGTCGGTTGCCATAAAAAATGCACCGAGCATGAGACCACCGCCGGCAAGCTCCAATATAATATTTCGCCCCGTTATCACAGTAAACACCGCAATGACGCCGATATAGGTGAGTGGCACGGCAGGGGAAATGACCTTAGACATAATTAAGTATACACCGCCGAGCAGGAGTGCAATGGTACAAGTCTCACCCAGAACACCGCTGTGTGTGCCGATAAGCAGGTCAAGATATTGCACGCTCACCGTCCTCGCCGCGACAAAAGGGGTTGCACCGGCAAGAGCCTCCACCGAGGTGACCGACGCAACATAAGGGTAGTTGGTCATTGCCGCAGGGAAAGACAGTGCAAGCACCATACGACCGACGATTGCCGGATTAGCAAAGTTATTGCCAATGCCTCCAAAAAGCAGTTTAACCACCACTATGGCGATAAAAGCACCGACTACCGCCATCCAGACAGGCAGTGTTGCAGGATAGTTAAACGCCAAAAGCACGCCGGTAACGACCGCAGAGAGGTCACCCACCGTGTGTTTTTTCTTGAATATAACCGCCCATATCGACTCAAACGCGACACACGCCGCGACGGTCACACATATCAACATCAATGCATCAAAGCCGAAGATTATGATCGAGGCAACACTCGCCGGCAAAAGGGCGAGCAACACCTTGAACATTATCTGTCGGGTGGTGATGTTGGAGAGAATATGCGGTGAGGAACCAACCCAAAGTCTTTCGCTCATACCTGTGAAATATCCTTTCTATATATAAATCGGTTTGGCTATCTTAATACGGCTTTACACAGTTTCATGGTTGGGGTCAAAGGGCGTTTTGCAGGGCAGGTATAGGCGCAACAGCCACATTCGATACAACTCATGACACCGAGTTTTGTAAGCTCGTCCCTGTCGTCCACTTCGTAGGCATCCACAATATCAACCGGCGATAGTCCCATCGGGCAGTCCGCAACACATCGCCCACAGTGTATACACTGTGTAGTGATAGGTGGGGCGGCACTTCTAACCGAGAGTGCGATAACCGCATTGTTTTGTTTTTGGATAGGCAAGGAGGTATCCGGCAACGATAATCCCATCATGGGACCGCCCATTAATATCTTGCCAGCCGGTGCGGTGAGACCGCCGCAGTAGTCAAGAATTTCCTGTATCGGGGTGCCGATAAAAACCTCTAAATTCTGTGGGGAGGATACAATATCTCCATCCACCGTAACACGTTTTTTGGTGAGCGGCATTCCGGTCTCGATATAACGGGAGATAAATGAGACGGTCGCTACGTTTAATACTATAACACCCACATCGGAGGGCAGACCGCCAACCGGAACTTCTCGCCCGGTGAGAGTCTCGATAAGCACCTTTTCCGCACCCTGCGGATATCTTGTTTCGAGTGGGACTACCGCGACATTCTTGTCACCGGTAGCAAGGCTGAACATGAGATCCAGTGCCTCCGGCTTGTTACGCTCAATGCCGAAGATGACCTTTTTGATGCTCAAAAACCGTTTGACCAACATGACACCTGCCATAATGTGGTCCGGTGCCTCCAACATCTCACGGTTGTCGGTGGTTATAAAAGGCTCGCACTCGGCGGCGTTGATAATAAGTGTGTCTATTTCAAGAGGTTTTTTTGGGGACAGCTTGACCGCGGTGGGGAAACCGGCACCCCCGAGCCCGACCAGACCGCTTTTTGCTATAGCGGCAACAAAATCGGCATGGTCCTTAATTTCGGGTGGTTTTATATAGGGGTATACAGTGCCTTTTTTGTCCGACTCAATGACTATACACTTGTCCTTACCGCCGACAAACTCCATATCCACAATGTCTTTAACCACACCGGATACTCCGCTGTGTATCGGACTGGAAACAAAGCCGCCTGCCTCGGCAACAACCGAGCCGACCATCACCTCATCACCCTTATTGACGACGGGTTTTGTCGGCGCACCGATATGTTGACGCAGTGGCAGGTATATTATATCCGGCTCCGGCATAATATTAGTACGTGAATTCTGCGTTGCCTTATGGTGTGGCACCTCGACACCTTGCGCAGAACGTATAAACTTTTTCAACAAGCTGATAACCATTCCTTTCAATAAAAAAGTCAATATGGGTTTAAATTTATAGTCACTTAAAGATATTGTATCATTTTAAAGCTAACAATGCAACCGATTTTTGTCGATAAAATAAATTTCTATTTTATTCTATTTCATAGGTGAAGAACTCACCGTCTATCGATTCTATCATGACAAAGTCGGTATAGGAGTAGTTGCCCTGATTGTCTTCCAGACGGTAGTTTAAAAAATAGTAACCATCCGGCAGCCATTCTTCGGTAAATGAGGTGTCTTCTGAAACAGTAATGGTACTGCTTATATACGGCTCGAAATCGTCGTCCTCATCAAAGGTGGAATAGTAGTGGATAATGTCTACAACGTCACCGGGTTGTAATATGGTAAGCTCTTTATCGGCGGCGCCCTCCTCGGTCAGCGGTCTTCTTGCGCCGATAATGACATACTCTTCGCTGTCAAAGTCGTAGACGACGGTTAAAACAAACTCCTCATCGTTGATAAAGACAGGCACGGCATATTCGTTATAGTTATCCGCCTCATATATCAGCTCCATATAGCACAGCTCACCGTCGATATGCCCCCAAACACCGCGGAAGTTATCGGTGAACACACCGGTTTCATAATCGCCTATGATGTCGTTATCCGAGCCGAGTGTTATTAAAAGGTCCTCATCCTCCGGTGGGCTGTAGTAAAGCTCAAAGGCGATGGAAACAAGGGTGTCGTATGCCTCCGGTCCGAGGTCGATGGTGGAGAACCCCTCCTCGTCCAGCGTTATCGGGAGGTTAGACCAGTCCGCATCAATGGTATCAAGGGTCGTAAGTTCCGGGAGTGTCTCCTCCACATAGTTCAAAGACTCCTCAAGATACGCAAGACCGGTATCGTCCAAATAGCCGGTGAGACCGTATGTGTAAAGATAGTCCATCGAGTTGACCGGGTGCAGTGCGGCAAAGGTGGCGAGGTTGTCATAATCACCATCGTAGGTGTAATAGGTGGAAAGCCCCATCCCGTCCGGTCGATACAGGCTGTCAATGCGGTACACGACGGCATCCTCAATCGCCTCAATTAAATTAGCGGAAGCATCGGGGAAAAAGTCGCTTACATTATAGACAAGCTGTCCCATGTCCACCATGTTGGTGTAACCATATTCACGAGAGTTGTAGCCGTAGTTTTCCGACTCCTGTGCGACCTGTGCAAAGTGGGTGAAAAACGATGGGTCGTCCAGTGCATAGCTTAGCGCCTCGACGCCAAACTCCTCATAGGCAGAAAGGACAGGGTCTAACATAGAAAGGTCGGTGACCGACAGTGTAATATCGTCGGCGGTGCCCTCGTACTCACAGCCCTCGACATAGGTGTCACAGATAGCTACCGAGAGGTCATACGGGCTCATTGTGGGGTTGTCGGCAAGGGCTTGCATAATGCCGGTATAGTACCAACCGCCGCCCGGCTCCAGCTCCTGCGATGCCACGAGGTAGTTTGCGTGATCGCTGAAGGTGTAGGCGGTGGTAAGCGTCGCCATAAGGCAGGTGTCAAAACCGACGATATCGATCGGGTAGTACTCCGGCTCGGTACCGTAAACCATATCAAGTGCGGCGTACATCTCGTCCAACGTTAGTGAGTCATCGTCAAAAAGCTCATCGAAAGCCGCACCGGTGACCGACCCACCGCCGTGATTCCAAAAGTTCACCATGGTGCGGTCGCCCGGGTAGTTGGTCTCGGCAAAGGTTAAAAAGTCGGCAAGGGTCTGCGCCTCCCCCATGTTTGAGACGGGGAGCTGTTCTATAAACTGCATACCGTTGCTGTCAAAAAGGTATCGCTCGGTATAGTTCGGGTCAACAAAGTCGTTGTGCCACGAATAGGCGCCGCCGGTCTGGATAATCACCTGCACACCCTCCGGCAGTTGCACATCCATCATCTCATAAAGGTCGATGGACGCAAAAGCACCGTCCGTTTCAAGGTCACTGCCGCAAAGATACCAGTATATAACCCAGTCGGTGCCGGTGTTTTCAACCGGTACATGGTCACTTAACGCCGCATTGTCGGAATAATCATCGTCGGTCTGCTCATCCTTTGCGGCAACCTCCTCGACATAGCTGTCCTCGGAATAATCCTCATAATCCTCTTCAAGCAACCAATCGCACCCTACAAGTGTGATAAGGAGTGACAATATCAGCGGTACTACTATGTATTTTTTCATAAAAATTCCTTTCCGACTTAATTAAAAAAACAAGCCATGACAAAGCCGTACAATAACAGCGATGCCACAGCTTACAAATATTAACGCTAAGGGGATTAGCTTTCGACCTTTATAACCTCTCGACCTTTATACTGACCGCATGCAAGGCAGACATGATGGGGGAGCTTTTTCTCCTTGCAGTTAGGGCAGGATACGAGTGTGGGTGCAGAGATCTTCCACACCGAAGAACGGCGCTTGTCACGACGTGCTTTCGAAACTTTTCTTTTTGGAACTGCCATTGTTTATCTCCTAAATCTATATTTATTTTTTCAGCAAAAATTATTATACGACATTTTATTAAATTTGTCAAGTGTTTTTCGGGGGAATTTGGTGTGTTGTAAAATTATAATAGAAAAAAGTCTCTGTGCTATATTGACATTTATCATATACTGTGATATACTTCACACAAATTAATATTTCGTTTATGTGTGATGAGGGAACAAGGTTTAAATCCTTGACAGTCCTGCTGCCGTAATGATTAGTGCCTTTATCCGGCGTTTGCCGACCACTGAGTTTTTCTTGGGAAGGTTTTAAAGGTGCGATGATGTCTTAGTCGGAAAACCTGCCACATAAATCCGAACAACTTCACAGGTAATGGGGTTGACGGTGCGTGGGTTTTTTCCCTGTATTGTTATGAGTGGTATCTCGACCTGTATTCGGTCGAGATATTTTTTTATGACAATTTATAACAAAGAAAGGGAAACACAAGGAATGAAAAAAGGGTACGTGCAAATCTATACCGGTAACGGCAAGGGGAAAACCACCTGCATGTTGGGGCTCGCCCTGCGTGCATCCGGTGCCGGCAAAAAGATTTTCATCGGTCAGTTTTTAAAACAGGGCGACTACAGCGAGATAAAGGCGATAAAGACCTTTTTGCCCGAAATTGAGCTATGGCAGTTCGGCGCCGGCGGAAAATGCTTTTCAAAGGGAAGTGAGACGGTTAATGACATAAACGCGGCAAAGGACGGATACGAGCGCGCTCTCGGTGCGGTATCCTCCGGAGAATACGACCTTGTCATCTTGGACGAAATTAACGTGGCGGTCAACATGGAGCTTTTGTCAGAGGAGCAACAACTGCGTTTGATGGAGGAAAAGGCACAGGGGACAGAGCTGGTCATGACCGGTCGATATGCGAGCGATAAGGTGATAGAGCGCGCCGACCTCGTGACCGAAATGACCTTGATAAAGCATTATTTTAATGACGGCGTGAACGCACGCGTCGGCATCGAGATGTAATACAGATAACAAAAAAAGGAGAAAAAATGAACATATTATTTAAAAAACTAACCGCAATGAGCCTTGCGATTCTTATGCTTGTTATGGTAGGTTGCACCGCGCCGGCACCGTCCGAGGCAGAGCCGACAACCGACAGCACCTCCGTATCCGAGAGTGCAGAGCCGGAGAGTGAGTCCGCCGAGATGGAGGAGAACACCGCCGAAGAGGACACCGCGACCGAAATGCTGGACCGCAACGGTAACCCCTACGAGATACCGGCATCCGCCGACAAGATTATATCTCTATCTCCCTCCATAACCGAAATTCTTGTCGGTCTCGGATTGCAGGACAACATTGTCGGCGCCGATAACTATTCTTTAATGGACGCATTTGGCGATGAGCCTGTCGCTGACACCGTTACCGCCTTTGACTTAGGCACACCGGACGCAGAGCAGGCGATAGCACTGGAGGCGGACATCATATTTTCCTCCGGTCTTAGCTACTACGAGGGCGGCAATCCGCTCGAGGTGGCGAGTGAGCACGGCGCATTCGTGACCGATATCCCCTCGGCGACCTCCATCAATGCCATCCGTGAGGATATAAAATTTATCGGCAATATCACCGGCAAACAGGCCGAGGCGGAGCAGATGATAGCCGACATGGACGCTCGCATCGAGGCGGTTGTCGACACCATCGGCGACAACGCCACCGGTGAGACACTTTATTTTGAGATAGGCAGTGGCGAGACACTCTATAGTCAAGGTGCCGACACCTTTATCCATGAGATGATAGAGCTCATAGGCTGCACCAACATATTCGCCGACCAGTCAAGTTGGATCTCGGTCGCGGAGGAGGCGGTCATCGACGCCAACCCCGATATTATCTTGACCAACGACAACTACACAAGCGAGACACCGGTCGAGGCTATAAAAACTCGCACCGGATGGGACGTTGTGGGTGCCGTCTCGGGTGATCGCGTGTTCTTTATAAACACAAATTCTTCCTCACGACCGAACCACAATATTGTGATCGCACTGGAGGAGATGGCGGCGGCAGTCTACCCCGACCTGTTTGCATAGATGAAAAAGCTCGGACTGTTAATACTACTTGCAGTCATATGTGTGGCGGCAATAATACTGGCTATGGGGATAGGAACCGTCCCCATAGTGCCGTCCCATACCATAAATGTTATTTTATACGAGTTGTTCGGGCGTTTTGGTTTTGAACTCTCGCCCGAGGTGGAGGCGACCACACTCACCATCCTCGCCGACATACGAATCCCGAGGGCACTCCTCGCATTTGTGTGCGGCAGCGGTCTTGCGGTGGGTGGTGTTATAATGCAGTCGGTACTGCGCAATCCGCTCGCCTCCTCCTACACCCTCGGCGTATCCTCCGGCGCGGCGGTCGGCGCGACGCTCACCATACTGCTCGGATTGAGTATGTTCGGTAGCTTCACCCTGCCGATATTTGCACTGACTTTCGGCGTTATTACCGTCTTTGCCGCCATCGGCATCGCCTCTAATCTCGATAAAGGTCTGCAAAACAACACCATTATCCTCACCGGCATGGCACTGTCTCTTTTTGCCAACGCAATAATCACCATTATCTTAGCGCTCTCGCGTGAGGACCTTAAACGCATGATGTATTGGCAGATGGGTAGTTTTGCACTTAAATCGGAAAGCTATTCCATCGTGGTATTTCCTATAGTTTTAATTAGTGCGCTTGCCGCTTTTTTGCTCTCACGTCGCATGGATATACTAAGCCTCGGGGACGAGCAGGCCCAGACGACCGGCGTCAACGCAAAAAAACTCAAGGTGATACTGCTGTGCGTAGGTGCGGTGTTGACCGGTGCTATCGTGTCGGCGGCAGGCATTATCGGCTTTATCGACCTATTCACACCCCATGTCGCGCGCAAACTGTTCGGCGCATCTCACCGATTTGTAATACCGGCGTCCATGTTGCTCGGCGGTGCATTTATGGTTATTTGTGACCTGATTGCACGCACAATAGTCTCCCCCTTAGAGCTACCTATCGGTGCCGTCACCGCATTTTTCGGTGCGCCCTTTTTCATCTATCTCTATTTTGGAAAACGAGATGCGACTCGTTTTGGAAAGAGGGGTGTGACACGATGATAAAACTAAATTCAATCTGCGCCGGCTATGGCGAAATCGAGATATTGCACGACATATCCTTCAACATAGCCGAGGGGGAAAATACCGTTATAATCGGACCTAACGGCTGTGGCAAAACCACCCTACTTCGCGTGCTCGCCGGCACCTTGCCCTACACCGGCAGCTGTCTTGTGGACGGCGCCGAGGTGAAAAGCTACAAAAAACACAGCTATGCCAAAAAAATCGCACTGCTGTCGCAATCGGGCGGAATTTATTTCAACTACACGGTGTATGAGACGGTCATGATGGGGCGATACCCTCACCAAAAAGGTATTCTCGCGTCCACCTCACGGGACGATGTCCAAAAAGTAGAGCAGGTTTTGGAGCTGACCGGACTGTCGGAACTGCGTGAGCGCGAGGTCAACACCCTTTCGGGTGGGCAGCTGCAACGCGTTTTTTTGGCGAAAATCATAGCGCAGGATCCGGACATTATCCTGCTGGACGAGCCTACAAACCACCTCGATCTGCGTTATCAGTTGAATTTGACGGAATTTTTAAAGGAGTGGAGTATAAGGGAAAAACGCTCGGTGGTAGGTGTGTTGCACGACATCAATCTCGCGATGAACTTTTGTGAGCGGATAATATTGATGAACGACGGCATAATTATCGCCGACGGCTCAGCAAAAGAGGTTTTGGGCGGTGATGCACTAAAAAAGGCATATCAAATGGATGTCGCAGGACATATGCTCAATATGCTAAAAAGATGGGAGACGATGTTATAAAAATGTCGCCCCACTCTTGACAAAAATAATATGTAGTTGTATAATAATAACACCCCACCCCCGTAGGGTGCTATCTTAAAGGGATAAAGTTATGACTACACAACAATTTAATGTCACCGGCATGACCTGTTCGGCGTGCTCCTCCCATGTCGACAGGGCTGTCTCAAAACTGACGGGAGTTGACAAGGTGAATGTGCAACTGTTATCGAACAGTATGCAAATCACGTTCGATGAGACGACGATAAGCGATACAACCATCTGTGATACCGTGACAAAAGCCGGTTATCCAACGACAATAAAGGGCGAAACAAGCATAAAGACGGCCACGGTCAAAGACACGACCCCCAAGGACGAGAGCAAAGAGATGCGATTGCGCCTTTTAACATCCTTTTCGTTTTTAATTCCACTGATGTATATATCGATGGGTCCTATGATAGGATTGCCTATTTCCCCTCTTTTTTTAGGGGAGGATAATGCAATCATCAATGCATTTACGCAATTTTTATTGTGTCTGCCCATCCTGCATGTAAATCGCCGATATTTTACGGTAGGGCTGAAAAAACTGATAACCGCTAAACCAAACATGGATTCACTCATCGCGGTGGGCTCCGGTGCCTCCTTTTTGTACGGTATCATAGCGATATACATGATAACCTACGGGCAAAACAACGACCTGCCACACCTTGTCCACAGCTATATGCACGACATCTATTTTGAGTCGGCGGCGACCATCCTCACGCTAATCACCCTCGGCAAGTATCTTGAATCCCGCTCCAAAGGCAAAACTACGCAGGCAATAGAGAAACTTTTAGATCTTGCACCTAAAACCGCCATTCGTCTAATTGACGATGTCGAGGAGGAGGTGCCGATAGAGAATATAGCGGTCGATGACATCCTTGTAATAAAACCCGGTGCCAAAGCAGCTGTCGACGGAGTTGTGATAAAAGGCTATTCTTCCATGGACGAGTCCGCATTGACGGGTGAGAGTATTCCGGTAGAAAAACAGGTGGGCGATACCATTATGTCCGCGAGCACAAACAACACCGGACTTTTATTAATAAGGGCGACAAAGGTCGGTGAAAACAGCACGATTTCACAGATTATTAAACTCGTTGAGGAGGCCTCCAACAGCAAAGCCCCCATCTCAAAACTTGCCGATAAGGTCAGCGGTGTTTTTGTCCCTGTTGTGATGGGTATATCGTTACTCTCTTTTATTTATTGGTATGTTATTGCAGGGCAGGAGCTTTCTTTTGCCGTCTCCATCGCCATTGCGGTGCTGGTGATATCCTGCCCCTGTGCGCTCGGGCTTGCCACACCTGTTGCAATTATGGTGGGGACAGGGGTAGGCGCCGCAAACGGTATTTTAATAAAATCGGGGGAGGCATTGGAGATTGCTCACCGTGTAGACACCGTTGTGCTGGATAAAACCGGCACCATAACCGAGGGTAGACCAAAGGTCACCGACGTGTTGAGCCTCGACGGATTTTCAAAAGAACACCTTTTAAAAACTGCATATTCCATAGAGCGTTTTTCGGAGCATCCTTTAGCATCCGCCATAAATGAGCATGTAAA
Source organism: uncultured Oscillospiraceae bacterium (assembly GCA_964369965.1). Lineage (GTDB taxonomy): Bacteria > Bacillota > Clostridia > Oscillospirales > Ruminococcaceae > CAYJBH01. Next base: position 227,576 of record CAYJGF010000001.1, on the reverse strand, counting down.
AGACATGGGTTTCCCCCCTGCTGAAATCATGGATTACAGCGCAGTCCCGGGCAAAGGGATTATCGGCACACTGGGCGACAAAAACATCTTGGCAGGGAACTTAAAACTGTTGGAGGAGCATGGTTTAAAAGACGACCGATTGACCGATATGTCGCTCGCTCTCGCCGACAGTGGTAAAACGCCGTTATTTTTTAGCGAGGATAAAAAGGTTCTCGGTGTTATCGCCGTCGCTGATACCGTAAAACCGACAAGCAAGGATGCTGTTGCATTGCTGAAAAAATTGGGTCTAAAAGTCATAATGTTGACCGGTGACAACAAAAGGACGGCAAACGCTATTGCAGGTCAGGTTGACGCAGATGAAATTATAGCCGACGTTTTACCTGCCGATAAGGAAAGTGTAGTAAGAGAGCTCAAAGAAAAAGGCAATAAAGTTGCCATGATCGGCGATGGTATAAACGATGCGCCGGCGTTGGCAAGAGCAGATGTCGGCATTGCAATCGGCGCAGGGATGGATATAGCGATAGACAGCGCCGACATGGTTTTGATGAAAAGCGATCTCATGGATGCCGTGACCGCAATTAAACTATCAAAGGCTGTCATTCAAAACATTAAAGGCAACCTATTTTGGGCATTTTTTTACAACACCGTCGGGATACCGATAGCTGCAGGTCTTTTTTTTACCCTCTGGGGATTTAGACTAAATCCGATGATAGCGGCGGCCGCCATGAGCCTCAGCTCGGTCTGCGTGGTGACAAATGCGCTCCGGCTCAAACTGTTTATACCCTACAAATCAAATATAAATATAGAAAACATCACAAAAAAGGAGAAAAGTATGAAAAAAACAATTGTTATCGAGGGCATGATGTGCGGACATTGCACCGGTCGTGTGAACGACGTGCTGAATGCGATAGAAGGTGTGACGGCGAGCGTATCGCTCGAGGACAAAGAGGCGGCGGTCGAGTTAAACGAAAATATTTCGGATGATGTCTTGCGTGAGGCGGTTACAAACGCCGGATATAAAGTCATTTCAATTAATTAGCAGGGGCGAAATGAAAGCTGACAAAAAACAAATTACACGATTGATAAAAACCGCTCGCGGTCAAATCGACGGGATACTCGGCATGATAGAGGAGGATCGGTATTGCATCGATATCTCCACTCAACTCATGGCAACACAGGCGATACTCGCAAGGGCAAACAAGGAGATTTTGCTGTCACATATAAACAGCTGTATAAAAAATGCGGCAGCCGAGGGCGATCTGGACGAAAAAGCGGACGAGCTTAATAAGATAATTGAAAAGTTGCTGAAATGACAATTGACGAAACCTATTTCGACGTGTTATAATTATATTCTATCAATTAAACGGAGTATAATTTGAACCTAAAATCACCCACCATTGTGACCTTTTTAATTGCAATTTGCTTCACCGCGCTCGCCCTGGGCTTCAGCGATGCGGTGCTCGCCAACTATTTTAAAGACGCATACGACGCCACGGCACAACAGCGCGGTTTTATCGAATTTCCTCGCGAGTTGCCGGGCGTGCTTTCACTGTTTGTCATCTTCGCCCTTGCGCGTCTCGGTGACATTAAAATTGCGGTTATTGCCCAACTGCTCTCGGCGGTGGGCATACTTGTGCTCGCATTCATTACGCCGAGTTTTTACACCATGACCGCCATCCTTTTTGTTTTCTCGATGGGGGCACACATGTTTATGCCGTTGCAGGACGGCATAGCGATGTCCCTTTTCGGTGAAAAAAATCCGGCGCTCGGCTCGCTCATGGGTAAACTCAAAGGTCTTGGAACTGTTTTTTCATTCATATCCGGCATTATAATCTTTTTTGGGTTTAACACCGGTGTGTTCTCCTTTAAAACACCGACAAAATGGGTGTTTGTTATTTCGGGGATATGTTTTTTTATTGCGGCGTTGCTGTTTGTATCACTGTTTAAAAAGGCGCACAGCAACAGCCGAAAAGTGCGCAAAATCAAACCGGTCTTTAGAAAAGAATACAAATTTTATTACATACTCGCCGTCATGAACGGGGTGCAAAAACAGATAGTCCTGGTCTTTTCGCCGTGGCTGATTATTGAAATTCTCGGGCAGGGGGCGGACACCATGTCGGTTCTTATCATGATCAGCTCGTTTTTAGGCATTCTTTTTTTACCGTTTCTCGGGAAATGCCTCGACCGTTTCGGCATAAAAAACATGCTCTACGCCGACGCCCTTTCCTTTATTATAGTGTATCTCGCGCTCGCATACATGGCATACACACTCAGCACCGGCGTTTTTTCTTTGACCGGCGTCGCGATGTTTGTTACATTTTTTATCTTCATAGTGGATCGAATGTCCTCCCAGATGGGATTTATCCGCACCGTCTATCTCAACAGCATAGCGCACAATAAGGAGGAGATTGTCTCCACCATCTCGTTTGGCATATCACTCGATCATGTGGTATCCATCACATGCTCCTATATCTGCGGTCTGATATGGACGTATTTCGGTCCTCATTATGTGTTTATCTTCGCGGCGAGCTTCTCGCTCATTAACCTCACCGTGGCTTTTCTGATCCCCAAAAAAGTCGACAATATTAAAAAAGCGAGTTAACATGAAAAACGCAAAGTTATTATACAAAATTTTTGAGTTCTGTTTCATTGCACTTTTTTTATTAATAATTGTATTGATCGTTTTTTTTAACGAGGTATTCTATTTTGATTTTGAAGTGTACCAACTTTTTTTAAGTGGATTTTTAGGTCTCGCCCTACTCTTCGGTGCATACAGCTTAATTAAAAAAATACCGAGCTTTAGCGTTAAACATGAAATAATTTTAATATCATCACTTTTATTGTTATATTTAGCATTTCAGCTTTTTATAGGATGGAATATTCGAGTATCGACCGAGCCAAAATGGGATTTTGGGGTGGTGTACACCTATGCGGAAAATTATGTCATAGACGGCACACTGCCGGACGAGTATTTTAACAATTTCTCCGGCAATTCCGGCAACGCCACCATCTACCTGTTTTTTGTTGCTTTATTCTCTTTCCTGCAACTTTTCGGTGTTGCTGATTTTTTGCCCTATGCAATTGTTGTTAATGCAATTTTTATCAATCTTTCACTAACCCTGTTATATCTCACCGCACGGCGATTGGTTGGCTTTAACGGCGCACTGTTCTCCCTTTTTCTATCCTTTTGCACCCTCGCCTTTATCGGCTATGTGCCTATCATATACTCCGACACCCTGTCACTGCCCTTTGCAATATTGGGTGTGTTCTTTTATATAAAAGCGAGAGAGTCCTTTCAAAAGGGTGACAATAAAGCCATTTTGTACTATCTGCTCTGTATATTATCCATCGCTGTCGGCTACGGCATCAAGCAGACGGTGATTATTTTGTTTGTCGCAATCATCATCGATGTATTGATACAAAAATTCAGCATAAAACAACTTGTTACGGCGGTAATATCGATTGTTTTAATTGTAGCACTCACCGAGATGTCAAAGGCGGTGGTCTTTAGCAATAACGCCCTACCGGAATATGATGAGGACGCACGTCTGCCGCTAACCCACTGGGTTATGATGGGGCTTTATGAACTCGGCGGCTACAATGATGACGATGTTCAATATACCCTTAGCTTTGATACATATGAGGAAAAGCAGGAGGCAAACATCGCCGAAATAGAGAATCGTTTAAATGAGATGGGTTTTGCGGGATTTTGGGAGCACATTGCGAAAAAATTGAGCTTTACATACGGTGACGGCACCTACACCGCAACAGTAAAATTAGATCGCGGACCGCTCGAGCAAAACCTCCTGCACGGTTTTATAATATGGTCGAGTGATAATTTCCGGTACTTTGCTCTTTGCACCTTTGGCATTTTGGTGGGCACCCTTTTTTGGGTAGCGGCATCGGCTTTTTCAGCGTTAAAAACCGACGATTATTCCACCACCTTTTTGCGTGTCGCAATATTCGGTTTAACAATTTTTTTGTTGATTTTTGAAACGAGGACAAGATATCTTGTGAATTATCTGCCGATTTTTATCCTTTGTGCTACATGTGGTGTGTCTAATTTTCGCTATCGAAAGATGGATACAAAGACTTAATTTTTTTGTGTCGATATATTTAATGAAATAAAAGGCATTAAAGCAGCGAAAATGCAGATAAATTTTGGTCTATCCCAACCTTTTAGCCTCGATATCATGCGTGATGTATCGGAAATATTGACCGACGTTTCAACGGAGTCTGTTGAACAAAAAAACACGTTTAAAACCGAAAACGACGAGAGCGAAAACGAAGATAAAAACGACGGCTCTGGCACTCGCACATAATTATTGCTAAAAATCATGGGGCGCATTCTTGAAGAGTAAGCGCCCCATGTTTTCTTTTTTTCAGACCGCTAATTGATGGCGATCGTCCGTTTTGTCTGCTCGTTTTTAAGCTTTGGAACCTCTATGGTTAAAACGCCATTTTCCATGCCTGCGGTAATCGCCTCAATGTCCGCATGGATGAGTTTAACGCTACGACTTGCGGTGCGCACACCACGTTCACGATGCAGATAACTGTGTTCTTCCTGCTCCTCCTTAATGCTGATGGTCAAGATATCGTCGTTCACATCGACCGAGACGTTCTCCTTAGGAACCCCGGACAACTCGGCGTCGATGAGATAACAATCATCCTTTTCACGGATATCAATCTTGAAGGTGTCGTTAACAAAATGGCGAGATGAAAAGAATCTATCATCAAAAAAATCGTCCATCGCGTTGTGAAAACCTATCCTTCTCATATTATACGGTAAAAGTCTTGTCATGTCAGTATCTTCCTTTCTGCACATCTGTGCCTTTGAGGTCTTGTCACTCTGTATGATTAGGAAAAATCAAGATCGTCCGGTCGATCCTGCTGCAAAAATCATAAACATAATTGACACCCCTCGATTCAAATTAGCACTCTCACTCTTTGAGTGCTAATTACATTATAACCGTTTATTTTTAAATGTCAATACTTTTTTTAAATTTTATTTGCAAATTACTGTTTAAAATTTATCGGAATGTTGTGTTACAAGTGATAGGGGCTGAAAAGACGAATAATATTTACGAAATCCATCGTAAATCCTATTCAGACCGTCGTTATGGAGCGGATGCTGTTATAGTATCTGCTTGCTATGATAAGGTTTTACCCACTGTCACACTATGGCGAGTATACTACCCCCCCCAAAAAGAGTGAGAGACTTTATTCCCAACCGTGTAAATGCCAATAATCTCTAAGTTAAGAAAAAAACAAGGAGATATAGAAATCGAATTTTGGCGATGTATGCCAAAGGAATGTCAAATCGCGACATCGATGATCATCTGCGCGACATCTACGGAGTCGAGGCGTCGCCGAGCATCATTAGGAGAATAACCGACAAATTTTTCCCCACCGTAACGGAGTGGCAATTCCGAGCGCTCAACCCGGTTTACCCGATAGTATTTTTCGACGGCATCACGATAAAGGAAATGCTTACAAAAATCATGTTGGAAAAAGCCAAGGCTGATGTACAAAGATTAAAAAAATGCCAAGTAAAAATGAATTTCCACAGTTTACTTTTACGGTCAAAAGAGGTATAATAATGACAATTCTATTTGACTGTATTGCACGATGGTGTGAAAGAAAGGAGAAAAATGATACAGTCAAACAAACAGGATGGTTACGTTGCACTTTATTGTAGGTTATCTTCTGACGATGGACGAGACGGAGAGAGCAACAGCATCACCAATCAAAAAATAATGCTCGAACGATATGCTCAGGAAAAATGTCTCGGCGAAACACGCACAAAGCATTCCTCTGCCTTCATAGGCGAAATTTATGTTCGCCTATTTGTAGCGTTTTTAAAAATATTTGACTATAGAAAGGATCAACCATAAAAATGACAAAGAACATAACACGTACAGCTGTGATTGCGGCACTATATGTGGCGGTATCCTTCGTGTTCTCCTCCCTCTCCTACGGGCCGATTCAGGTGCGGTTTGCCGAGGCGCTCACATTGCTCGGTGCATTCTCTGTGCCCGGTGCGCTCGGGGTAATTATCGGCTGTTTTATCACCAACCTATTTAGCCCTTACGGTGTTATAGACATAGTGTTCGGCACCGGTGCGACCATTATCGCCTGTGTCGGTGTATATATTTTTAGAAATATAAAACCTTTCGGTCTGCCGTTGCCCTCTGCATTTTGTCCGGTCATCGCAAATGGTGTAATACTCGGTGTGGTGCTTTGTTATGCACAGATAGATCGGATTGACCCTTCGCTCGCCGGTATAATAGGTTTGCAGGTCGCCGCAGGGGAATTTATAGCATGTTTAGCACTCGGACTTCCACTATATAAAATAGTAGGGCGACTCGGGATTATGGAGTAAAAATTTAATAAGGAAAAGAATGTTAAAAAATCTACTAAAACCGGTAAATCTCACAACCGGAAATCCGCTCAAAAAAATTGTTCGATTTATGATACCTATGTTGATAGGCAACATAGCACAGCAGATGTACAACACCGTAGACAGCATCATTGTCGGTCGGTTCAGCGGCGATAACGCACTCGCGGCGGTCGGAAGTGCCGGTCCCATCTTCAACCTACTCATAGTGTTTTTTATAGGGATATCCATCGGCTCCGACATAATGGTGGGGCAGTATTTCGGTGCGAAAAGCCGTGACAATATCTCGGCGTCGGTCGAGTGTTGTATGACACTGTGTGCTATATTTTCCATAATAATGACTATCGTTACACCGTTTATCGTTCGCCCTATGCTGGAGTTGCTCGACACACCGTCCAGCATTATTGACCAGAGCTATCAATATCTGCTAATTATGTTGATGGGCAATGTGGGGCTGGTATTTTTCAACATAATGTCCGGCGTTCTGCGCGGTCTCGGTGACTCGGTATCGCCGTTAAAATATCTTTTTGTCGCGACTATAATCAACATCGTGCTGGACATAATATTTGTGGCGTACTTTGATATGGGTGCCGCCGGTGTAGCACTTGCGACGGTCATTGCACAGCTCGTGTCCGCCGTGTTCATTATAAAGCGACTGTTTTCCATGAAGGAGCTTTTTACCGTCGATTTTCGCCGACCAAAAATGAAGATGTTGCATTTTGTGACGGTGTTTCGCCTCGGTCTGCCGGCAGGGCTTACCCAGATGATAATGTCGCTGTCCATGATTGTGGTACAATCGCTCACCAACAGCTTTGGTGAGATGTTTATCGCGGCGAACATTATCGTTATGCGTATAGATGGGTTTGCCATGATGCCTAACATGTCGTTCGGTAACGCTATGTCCACATTTTCGGCACAGAATATAGGTGCAAAGCAGATGGACAGGGCAATAAGAGGCTCTCGCGACGGCACTCTGCTCGCCACAGGTGTATCGGTAATTATAACGTTGCTCTTGCTGTTGTTCGGGGAACATCTGATGGGGATTTTTACCGAGACGACCGAATTGGTTGAACTTAGCATGTCCATGATGCGAATACTTGCACCCGGATATATAGCGGTGGCGATATCCCAGTGCCTTTCCGGAATTATGAGGGGGGCGGGCGATACCATGACCCCTATGTGGATAATGCTGTTTTCCTCCGTTGTAATTCGTGTGCCCTCGGCATATCTGTTGGTCTATCTCACCAATTCCAGCAGTAGTCTTTTTGTATCGCTTGTGTTGAGCTGGGTTCTCGGCGCGCTCATCACCTTTGCATTCTACAAAAAAGGCGGTTGGAAAAAGAAAGCGTTATAGTAACTTATTGACATAGTACATTAATGTCGATATAATAAAGTCATAATATATTATAAAAGGAAAAATAGATGAGAGATGTTACCGAGATGTTTGGATGTATGGTGTTTAACGACACCGTCATGCAACAGCGCCTACCAAAAAATATCTATCGTAGTTTAAAGGCAAGCGGAATAGAGGGCAAGCGATTACAGCAGGATGTTGCGAACATCGTTGCGAACGCTATGAAAGACTGGGCGGTGGAAAAGGGGGTTACACACTTTACCCACTGGTTTCAGCCCATGACCGGTATCACAGCCGAAAAACACGACAGCTTCATCTCACCGAACGGCGATGGCAAGGTCATTATGGAGTTTTCAGGAAAGGAGCTCGTTCAGGGTGAGCCGGATGCCTCCAGCTTCCCCTCCGGCGGACTGCGCGCGACCTTTGAAGCGCGAGGATACACCGTCTGGGACACCACCTCATATGCTTTTATTAAAGATTCAACGCTGTGCATACCCACCGTGTTTTGCTCCTACAGTGGTGAGGCACTCGATAAAAAAGCACCGCTATTGCGCTCGATGGAGACTATAAATCGTGAGGCTATGCGGATACTGCGTCTCTTCGGCAACAATGAGGTCAAACGCGTGATAACAACGGTCGGGCCGGAGCAGGAATATTTTTTGATTGATAAAGATGTTTATCTTAAACGCCCCGACCTTATCTTTACCGGTCGCACGCTTTTCGGCTCGCGCCCACCCAAAGGGCAGGAGATGGACGACCACTATTTCGGCACACTCAAGGCGAGGGTTGCCGCATACATGAAAGAGCTGGACGAGGAGCTATGGAAGCTCGGCGTCCTTGCCAAAACAAAACACAACGAGGTTGCACCGGCTCAACATGAGCTTGCGCCCATCTTTTCCACCACCAATATTGCTACCGACCATAATCAGATCACCATGGAGCTGATGAAAAGCATTGCCTCTCGGCACAACCTTGCCTGCCTTTTGCATGAAAAGCCTTTTGCAGGGGTGAACGGCAGTGGTAAACACAACAACTGGTCACTCTCCACCGATACCGGCATGAATCTGCTCGAACCGGGCGACACACCACATGAAAATGCACAGTTTTTATTGTTTTTATCGGCGGTTATCAAGGCGGTAGACATCTATCAAGAGTTACTTCGCGTGTCGGTCGCCGGCGCAGGCAACGACCACCGTCTCGGCGCGTGTGAGGCACCGCCTGCGATTATATCCATGTTCCTCGGGGAGGAATTGACCGATATACTGGACGCAATCGAGAGCGGCGCGGCATATGTAGGGCGCAAAAAAATAAAGATGGAAATAGGCACCACCATGTTGCCTCACTTCCACCGCGACACCACCGACCGCAACCGCACCTCACCATTTGCATTTACCGGCAACAAGTTTGAGTTTAGAATGCCCGGCTCCTCCACCTCCGTATCGGGACCGAACATTATCCTCAATACAATAGTTGCCGAAATACTCTGCGAATTTGCAGACAAGCTGGAAAAGGCAAAGGACTTTAACAGCGCACTGGGCAAACTGATAAAGTCCACAATTAAAGAACATAAACGCATAATCTTCAACGGCAACAACTATTCTGACGAATGGTTATCACAGGCAAAAAAACGAGGTCTATCCAACCTTGCCGGCACGGTGGATGCCCTGCCGAGATATATCACCGACGAGAGTTTTCGCCTGTTTGAAAAGCACGGTGTTTTCAACAAGGCGGAACTGCACTCCCGTTGTGAGATCATGCTCGAAAACTATAAAAAAGCACTGCACATCGAGATGTTGACCATGATAGATATGGTGCGCCGTCAATATATGCCGTCCTGTATCGCCTACCAAAACGAGCTGATAACGCTAATCGGCGCAAAGATCAATCTCGGGATAAACTCTACCGCGGACTCGCTGGAGCAACACCTGCTCGACAACATATCCTCTCGCAGTGATGATATGTTAAAAAGATTGCTCGCACTGGAAAAGGCGCAGAGTGAAATACCGTCCGTCCAATCAACCCTCGAGATCGCCACCTACTATTGCAATAAAATAAAGCCGGCAATGGCGTCCCTGCGTGAGGTGGTGGACGAACTGGAATGCCTTGTTTCAAAAGAGCATTGGCCGGTACCGAGTTATGGGGATATGCTGTATAGCGTGAATTAAAGTAGTATCCCCTCCACCGCGTATAACACCGCAATGCGTGAGGCGGCGAAATTTAGTCCACCCTGCAAAAATGCTGTGTAGGGTGGGCGCAAAGGACCGTCACAGGATAGCTCAATGCTACTGCCGGCGGTGAATGCCCCTGCCGCCATGATAACCTCGTCGGCATAGCCGGGCATCGGCGCCGGCAAGGGTGTTGCAAAGCTGTCTATCGGTGAGTGGTGCTGTATTTCACGGCACAAAGCGGTCAGTTTTTCCGCGTCCAGGGTATCGATCGAAGTTAGTATATCAAAGCGTTTCGAGCGATATCCGGGGCGCGTTTTCATGCCGCAAAGCTCAAAGATACAGTCGGCATAGACCGCTGTCTTGACCGCCTCAGCGACCACCGACGGGGCGTTATAAAGCCCGAGATAAAGCTCGCGAAGGACACCGTAAGAGGCACCGATCTCGGCACCTATCCCCGGCACGGTCAAGCGATTTGCGGCGCGTTGCACCGCCTCTTTTGTCCCTGCTATGTATCCCCCCGACGAGGCAATGCCACCGCCGGCATTTTTTATCAGCGAGCCTGCCATCAGGTCAATCCCCATCATGGTTGGCTCGGTGCACTCCACAAACTCACCGTAGCAGTTATCCACAAATACAAGCACGTCGGTCGAGATGGATCGCACCGCATCGACAGCGGACTTTATATCATGGTTGGACAGCGAGCGACGCGCGGAATATCCACAACTTTTTTGAAGGGCGACAACCTTGACACCGCCTTTTTGCAGTCGCTCACAAAGACCGATAAGGTCTATATCGTCATTCAACAGCGGTAGCTCCTCATACTTCACCCCAAAGTCGAGGAGTGAACCGGTGCCGTCACCGCTACTGCCGATAACCTTGTGCAGTGTGTCATACGGTCGACCGGTTGCATAGAGCAGTGTGTCGCCCGGTCGCAGCAACCCGAAAAGAGCGGTCGAGATTGCATGTGTGCCACTTGCGAAGTTGTGGCGGACAATCGCCGCCTTTGCACCGACGACACTCGCAAATACATCGTCCAGTTTATCGCGACCGATATCGTCATAGCCATAACCGGTCGTGCCGATAAGGTGCGCTGTCCCCACGCGATTTTCGATAAATGCCGACAGCATCCGCTCCTGATTTTTTGCCTTGATCTGCTCAATCCGCTCAAAATAAGGTGCTGTCAAGCGCAATGCCTCAACGTCTAACGCCGATGTTTTTTCATTAAAAATAAACATATCTTCCTACAGTTTATTAACTATATCCTTAAAATGCTCTCCCCTTTTTTCAAAGTTGGCATAACAATCAAAGCTCGCCGAGGCAGGTGAAAGGGTTATGATATCCCCCTGCTGTGCCGCCGCTGTGGCGAGTGATATCGCCTGCTCCATGCAATTTGCGTGATAAAGGGGCAGTTTTTTACTGTCAAAATCGGCAAGGCTGTGTAACTCACGTTCTATAATAGGTCCGGTGTCACCCATCAGCACGACCGCCTTTGCGTGGGCAATAAGCTCCGGCGCAAGCGGTGTGTAGGATATCTTTTTATCGTATCCACCGGCGATGACAATCAACTTTTGAGCGAACGCGCGAAGCCCCGCAATGACGCGCGTCGGTGAGGTCGCAATGGAGTCGTTATAGTATTTCACGCCGTTTTTTTTTCGCACAAACTCTATGCGGTGGGCAACGCCGGCAAACTCCCGTGCCGTCTGTGCCATGCATCGAATTGGGACATCACCTGCCACCGCGGTGCATGCCGCGAGCATATTCTCGACGTTGTGTCGCCCGGGGATTTTAATCTCGTTTGCCGGCAAAACCTCGCTGAGTTCGCCGTCGATATTCAGCGTTAAAACCTCGTCTTGCAGATAGCCGCCACAGGTCTGCTTTGCACAGAGTGAAAAAAATCTGACACTGTCCGCCGAGTGCTCAAAACTGCGAGAGAGGTCGTTGTCATAGCCAAGCACCGCATAACCGCCGGGGCGAAACCTTAAAATATTGCGTTTTGCCTCAATATACTCCTGCATATCGGCGTGGTGGTCGAGGTGGTTCGGGGTAATGTTGGTCACCACCGCGACATCCACCGCATGGTGCATCGACATTAGTTGAAAGCTGGACAGCTCACACACCACGACATCGCTGTCGTCGACCTCGTCAACAATTGGCAACATTGCACGGCCGATATTACCGCCGAGGTGGACCCTTTTGCCGGCACGGCGCAACATGTCGGCAATAAGGCTGGTGGTGGTGGTCTTGCCGTCCGAGCCGGTTATGGCGTAGATTTTAGCGTTGCAAAGCTCAAAAAAGGTCTCTATCTCGCTTGTGAGCGCCGCACCTCGCTCGACCGCCTTGATGATGGACGGCTCGCCGGACATAAAACCGGGGGTGCGAAAGATGACATCGGCATCGTTTAACCCCTCGAGGTAGCCCTCCCCAAGAAAAAGCTCGACACCGCCCATCTCGATATCGGGGTTTTTATCGCACAGACGCACATTAGCACCGTGGTGCACAAATAGCGGTATCAGATCGCGGTGGGCAACACCTGCGCCGATAAACGCCACCTTTTTATTGCCAAGGGATGCTATATAATCAGCTAATTTTGAAACCATGATACCCCCGAGTCACCGTTAATAAAAGTTTTAATCTCCTCTATTCGCTCGGAGCACTCGCTGTAACCGAGGCGATACAACGCCATCAATTTAATCGGGTCACTCTCGGTGCGACCAACCCCCATGGTGGAGGCAGGACGAAAGACAAGCGCATTGCCACACACCTCCTCGTCACAGACAAGGTCGAGCTGTTTGTTGTAGATATCGGCGCGCCCTGCGGCGGTCCTTAAAAGGTGGGGGAAGTGTTTGTATTTGAGACGTCCGATGACGGAGCTTGCGTGCCCTTGTGGTTTTTTACGGTAGCCAACGGGGCGTGTTAGAATGACAATATTTTTTTCATTGCCTTTATCGATGGAATGTTTTAGCGGTATAGGGTCGGAAATTCCACCATCAAGGTGGGGGACGCCGTTTAAAATAACCGGCTTTGTCACGACAGGGAGTGAGCAGGACGCCATGACAGCGCGGTAGTCGGTGTCCATATCTTTGACCGAAAAATATGCCGGACGACCGGTCATGCAATCGGTGGTGACCGCCACCAACTCGGTCTTGGAGGCTTTAAAGGTATCGTTATCAAACGGGAAATATTTTTCCGGTATGACATTAAAAGCAAAATCCATCTTAAACATGTTCTCGTTAAAAACCCCGAGCGGGTCGAGATATCGGTGGTCGTGGCAAAAACGAATATTTATATTAAAACTGCGTCGCGGCTGTTTGGACACATAGGATATGCCGTTCGCCGCACCTGCCGAGACGGCATACACCTTGTCAAGCTCGATATTGTTGTTTAAAAGGCAGTCCAACACACCGGAGGTGTAAACCCCACGCATACCGCCCCCCTCAAGTACAAGTCCCACACCCATTTTTATGACCATTCCTTTCTTGGTGTTTGAAAATTCATTTTTAAACTTACCGCTCCTTATTTTATTTGTTGCATGTATATTATACTATATGTGATGGACAATTACAATAGTATAGCCAAACCACTTTAAAAATCACGAAAATTTCATTTGCGTAACCGCTCGATTTATGGTATAATAATTGATACTAAAATGAGATAGTAGGGTGAAATTGAGAAGTTTAAATCAAAAACAGCTTGAGGCGGTGGAACATACCGACGGACCGGTGCTAATTATAGCCGGTGCAGGCAGTGGCAAGACCACCGTTTTGGTGGAGCGTATCGCAAATATTATCGACAGCAAAAATGTCCGCCCCTATAAAATTCTGGCGATCACCTTTACCAATAAGGCTGCAGGGGAGCTTAAAGTGCGTCTTGTTAACCAACTCGGGGAGTTCGGCGGTGATGTGTTTGCCGCGACCTTTCACTCCACCTGTGTGTTTTTATTGCGCAAGTTCGGTGAGCTGCTCGGCTACCCGAAAAATTTCACCATATACGACAGCGACGACCAACTCCGTGTCATAAAAAACATCTACAAATTAAACGATATTGACAAGGATTTTCTGCCCTACAAGGCGTGCATATCCAAGATAAGCCGCTTTAAAGACAGCCTTTTGTCCCCTGCCGATGTTGCGAACACCGTTGACTCACTCACACACAAGATATACAGCGCCTACCAAAAGGAGCTCAAAGCCGCAGGTGCATTTGACTTTGATGACCTTATCTACTTCACCGTGCGCCTTTTGCAGGAGCATGATGAGGCGAGAGATTATTGCCACAACCGTTTTGAGTACATAATGGTGGACGAGTTTCAGGACACCAGCATCGCCCAGTTTGAACTTGTTTCGCTGTTGACCGGCAACCACAATAATCTTTGCGTTGTGGGTGACGATGACCAGAGCATCTACCGTTTTCGCGGTGCGACCATCGAAAATATTCTCGGCTTTGAAAAATATTACCCCGACGCGCTTGTGATAAAGTTGGAGCAGAACTACCGCAGTAGCGCAAACATTTTAAACGCCGCCAACAGCGTTATTGAGAATAACACCGCTCGAAAGGGCAAGGAGTTATACACCGAGGCAGGCGACGGTGAAAAGCTTAGCTTTTACTGCGCCGACGATGAGTATAACGAGGCGGATAACGTCGCACGAACGCTTAAAGGTTTGTTGGACGGCGGCTCAAAGCTGTCGGAATGTGCCGTGCTCTACCGCATGAACTCCCAGTCCGGCCCCATCGAGGCACACTGTGCAAGGAGCGGTATACCATATAAAGTGGTCGGCGGCCTCAAATTCTTTGACCGCAAGGTTATCAAGGACATTTTGTCCTATCTTGCGGTGCTCACCAACCCGAACGACAATCTGCGACTTATGCGTATACTCAACGTGCCGGCGAGGGGGATAGGCGCCACCACCGCCGAGCGTATCTCCGACATCGCCGCTTCATATGATATAACATGCCTTGATGTCATCGCGAACGCCGAGGACTATCCGGCGTTGGTGCGCCCGTCGGCAAAGCTCGCGTCCTTCTATAATATGTACCGCAAATTGGAGGCACTTGTCGCGGAGCTTAAACCCTCCGAGGTCTGCTCCGCCGTCATAGAGGACAGCGGTTATATGACCATGTGCAAAAACAACAAGGAGGAGGGTGAGACCGACGTAGAATATCTCACCCAGCTCGTATCCATGATTGCGGAGTATGAAGAAAAACATGACGAGGCAACACTGCTCGGGTTTTTGGAGGAGGTTGCACTTTTCACCGACCTTGACAACTACGATGAGAATGCCGACTATATGGTGTTGATGACGGTGCACGCCGCCAAGGGTCTGGAGTTTGAGAATGTATTTTTGGTCGGTCTCGAGGACGGTATATTCCCGATGGAGGCATCGCGAAAAAACACCGAGGATTTGGAGGAGGAGCGTCGGCTCTGCTATGTAGCCTTAACACGTGCTAAAAAACGACTTTTCATCTCGGTTGCCTTAAAACGCTTCTTTTTTGGGCAGACTAAGTATAACCGCCCCTCACGATTTATCGGCGAGATACCGGCGGAGCTGTTCAGCGAGCCGCCTAACCTCGACGGCGCGGCTCGGTTTGAGGAGCGTGCGGATTCGTACGGGTATTCCGGCAATCGTTCGGGTGGATATTTTGGCAATAATTCAGGTGTGTACGGCGGACACAACAAACCATTTTCCGGGCAGTTTGGCGCAAAACAACCGACCTCCAAGATGGTCGCACCTAAAAAAGAGGCGAGCGCCCCTGTCGTCTACAACGTTGGCGACCGCGTCAAACACAGTGTTTTCGGCGAGGGTGTGGTCAAGACGGTGACACCGCTCTCCGGCGACTGTATTGTCGAGATAGAGTTTGCAAAGGTCGGCGTTAAAAAGACGATGGCAAACTACGCACCGATGGAGAAGATATAATTATGGGTAAACTATTTGTTATCGACGGTCTGGACGGCAGTGGCAAGGCTACCCAGACGGAGCTCGTTTTGCAACGGTTGTTAAAGCTCGGGCATAATGCAAGGTGTGTCTCTTTCCCCGACTACGACAGCCCCTCGTCGGGACCGGTGAAGATGTACCTTTCGGGGGAGCTCTCGCAGGACGCAAACGCTATTAACGCATATGCCGCGTCCTCCTTTTTTTCGGTCGATCGATATTGCCGATACATGTCCGATTTTAAGAAGTTTTACGACGAGGGCGGTATCATTGTATGTGACAGGTACACCACTGCCAACGCTATCCATCAGTGCACTAAACTGCCGAAAGAAAAACATGATGTTTTTGTTGACTGGTTGTTCGATTTTGAGTATAATAAACTCGGGATACCAAAACCGGACGCGGTAATCTTTCTGTCGCTATCGGTCGAGCTAAGCTCACGATTGATGGACAAACGATATGAGAGTTCCGGCGAGAGGGATATTCATGAAAAGGATAAAGGGCACCAAAGTTTGGCTTTTAATGTCGCAAGAAAGCTCGCGCGTCAGCATAGCTGGCACGAGATAGACTGTGAAAAGGGCGGCAACATTCGCCCTCGTGATGAAATTGCCGACGAAATACTTGATATAATTTCAAAACAGATATAGAAAGGAATGGGCATAAGTATGATTTTTCGCACGGCTGAGCTATCGGAGTCCGGCGAAATCCGTGAGATATTGCTCGGCACAAACATTAATATCAACACTCCGCTTATTTTTGAGCGCCTTTCAATGCCGAATAACACCTTTGTGTGTGAGGACGGTGGCAGAGTTGCGGCGATAGCCTGTTTTTTCTCCGTCTCGGCAAAGGGGGCACAGGGGGCGTTTTTATATTCTCTTGCGACCCACCCGGCATATGAGGGCGAGGTTCTCGGTGAGTTGCTGTCCTACTCCAAAAAAGAGCTGGGCGCAAGGGGTGTCTCGTTTCTTGTCTGCATGTCACTTCTATCGGAGGACAAACTGTTCTCGGTGATATCTCAGGGCGGTTTTTCACCGAACTTTTTGTTTGAAAGTGCCGAGATAACAGCGCTCACCTCAAACATCTGTGAGGTGGAGTTTGGACCTTTTAATTCAGAGCGATTTGCATCACTTCGGGCAAAATACGCGAGAGGGGATAACCTCACATTTTCCGCCGCAGTATATGAGGCACTTGCGGAACACTGGCAACAAAAAAATGCGGTCATTGCAACCGCAAACGGCGCATATTGCATCTATTGCAAGGACGAAGGCAGGGTGATAATTCGTGAAATATTTGCGAGCGAACCCCATATAATACCGAGCCTTATCGGTGCGATTGCCGAGATGGAGGAGGTTGACACCGCCACGGTTCACATCGGGTGCAACACCTCGGTGCCACCGTTTGAATTGGGCAAGATCAGTTATTCCTACGGGATGACCTGCGCGCTCTCCTCCGAGCTTGATTTTGATAGAATATACATGAACTTGATGTTCGATTAAGAAAGGATTTATTTTAGTATGAGCAATAGAAAGACTCTCGGGTGCGGTTGCCTTGTGGTGTTCGTCATCCTTTTGGTTCTTGTCGGCGGAGGTGTCTACGCCTACATTACATTTCAAAATGAGATACAGGGTGCCAACTCCACCGGTGAAGATGTGGAGTTTGTGGTGGAACAGGGCACATCCCCCACGGGCATAGCAAACAAGTTAGAGGAGGAGGGCATTATCGGCTCCGCCTTTATCTTTGAACAGTACACCTCCATCATGGGCGGTTCCGACCAGTTCCAGTATGGTAGATTTGACCTCAATAACAGTATGAGTTATGACGAGCTTATTCTTGCTCTTTCGACACCTAACATGGAGCGTGAGCAGGTATCGGTCACCTTCCCGGAGGGGATATCGTCACTTCGCTTTGCGGAGCTTATGCAGGAGGCAGGGCTTTGCACCGTCGAGGAGTTCTTGGACGTCGCGAACAACGGCGACTTTTCCCAGTTCGATTTTTGGAACGAGATTCCGGAAGTACCTAACCGCTTTATGAAGTCGGAGGGATACCTCTATCCTGAGACCTACTTCTTCTTCGCCGACAGCACGGTCTATGAGATGGTGGAGAAGATTTACGCCCAGTTTGACCTCATATTTACCGACGAGATGAAAGCACGCGCCGACGAGCTCGGTATGAGCGTGTATGAGGTCATCACACTTACATCAATCGTTCAGCGTGAGGCAGGTCCGATAGAGCATCAGGCGGACGTCGCCGCAGTGCTCCACAACAGATTGGCGCCGGACACAATCGAGCCTAAATTGCAGTGCAACGTCAGCGGATACGTCAACCGCGCTGGGGATAACAACTATCTGTATGACACCGTAGCCTATTATCTGGGCGGTGGGGACAGCGATGCCGGCTGGGCACTTTTTCAGCCGGGGCAGGAGTATGAGACGCTCTATAACTCTTATAACACATACGACCTCGAGGGTTTGCCGGCAGGACCTATCTGCAACCCCGGTTATGATGCGATAAATAACACCCTCTACCCGACCGAGGACAGCCCCTACTACTTCTTTGTGACCGACCTTGCCGGCACCTACTACTATGCCGAGACTGCGGACGAGCACAGCGCGAACGACGCGGCGGCGCAGGTGGTCAACGCGACATTCGATGAATAAAAATCAAACCTTGCCGGAGGTGCTCGCGCCGGCAGCGGACATAAATTGCCTTAAATTCGCCCTTGCATACGGTGCCGACGCGGTGTATGCAGGTGGTCGGTCGTTCAGTATGCGACGCGGCGGCGCGAACTTTTCACAAGAAGAGCTGTTTGCCGCAACCGAGCGGACACATGAAAAGGGTAAAAGATTTTACTTTACCCTCAACACAACCCCGACACCGGACGAGACGGCGGAGTTGCCGGACGTGATAGAGGGCGCGAGAGATGCCGGCGTAGATGCCTTTATCGTCGCCGATATCGGTGTTATGTCCCTTTGCAAAAAGGTTGCGCCGGATGTGGAGTTGCACCTCTCCACTCAGGTCGGTATTACAAACGAGCTTGCCGCCACGACCGCTTATGAAATGGGCGCGACACGGGTGGTTCTTGCACGGGAGTTGACTCTTGAACAGATTGAAATGATACGAAAAAAGACGCCGCAAGAGCTGTCTCTTGAATGTTTTGTACATGGCGCAATGTGTATGTCCTTTTCCGGACGGTGTCTTTTGTCATCCTATCTCGCCGGTCGCGATGCGAACAAAGGGGCGTGCTATCAACCCTGTCGACACAGCTATCATCTGTTAAACGACAATGGGGTTGCATTGCCTATAGCCGAGGACGAGGGTGGCAGTTATATACTTAACGCCGAGGATTTATGCATGGCAGAGCACCTCGACCGACTGCGCGATGTCGGTGTCGACAGCTTTAAGATAGAGGGGCGAAGCAAGTCGTTTTATTATGTGGCGAGCACCGTTTCGGCATATCGAAAGGCGACCGACCGACTGAAAATATCGCCCTTTGCCTGTGGCGACGATGTTATAGCGGAGCTTCACCGAACCAGCCATCGACCCTACGGCACCGGTTTTTATCTCGGCGGTGAGGGGGCGCGGCAGGCGGTCAACTCCGGCGGATATATAAAAGGTGGTGAACCACTTGCCGTTGTGGAATACTGTGAAAACGGCAGGGTGTACTGCTCGCAACGCGGCAAATTTGTGACAGGGGAGCGGCTTAATTTGCTCTGCCCGAACAAAGACAGCTTCGACATAACACCGAGTGGTCTATGTGATGAGCAGATGCGAGAAATAAACAACACCCCACACGCAATGCAAAAATTCAGCTTTGAGTGTGAGGAGAAAATCCCGAAATATTCTATTTTGAGGAGAGCTTTCTTAGACCTTAGTCCCAAAAGTCATCTCCCCAAAAACAACTGCACACCCTCTTTATAAAGGCTGTCTTTAAGCTGCTCGGTGGTGGTGTACAAAAAACTATGCAGTCCGAGGCGATGTGCAATTTCGACATTTTTTGGGGTATCGTCCACAAATGCGGTCTGGGATATCTCAAGAGAGTTCTCGACAAGCACACGGCGGAAAATCTCCGGCTCCGGCTTGGAAATCCTCACATCGCAGGAGGCTAACCCACCGGAAAAAAGGCGCATAACCGTTGTTTTGGTGCGCAAAAATTCGAGGGCACTGCTCGAAATATTTGATAGATAGTATATCTCATAGCCAAACTGTTTAAGCTCTAAAATCAGGGCGCAAACATCCCTTTTGGGGCGTAGCAGTGAGTACCAGTCGTCAATTAGTGCCTGCATCTCAAAGGAAAGACGTGCTTTTTTTGCACGTTGCATAAAGATGTAGTTTGCCTTTGCCTGATCTATTGTCCCACGGTCCAGCATCCCCCATTCCTCGCTTGCGAAAAAGGCGTTATACAAAAACTCCTCTATATCCTTGTCGGCAAATCGCTCTAAAAGATACTCTTTCGGATTGTAGTTCACAACTACACCGCCGAGGTCGAAGATTATATTTTTAAATTTCATTTCCATCTCTCACATGTGTCGATAAACTATATTTTACCATAAAACAAATCTTTTTTCAACAGATACAGGAACACAAATAAATGATAAACAAATCAATACTCAACAACGAGTTTGTAAAAAAGCATTTTGTCACCGACAAACTGTTTTTCATCAATCTTTTTTCGCTCGCGGTGCCGGTCGCGGTGCAGAATGTCATCGGGCTTTCGGTCACGCTTATGGATAACCTTATGCTCGGTCAGCTCGGTGATGTCGCGCTTGCCGCCGCAAGTCTCGGCGGTCAGCCGTTTTTCATCCTTATGATCCTCGGGTTTGGCTTTGCCGGCGGTGGCACGGTTTTAATATCCCAATACTGGGGTAAGGGCAACGTCGAGGTAATTCGTCAGGTGATCTCCATCACCATGAGGGTGTTGTTGGTCAGCTCGACACTGTTTGCACTCGCCTGTTTTTTCTTTGCAGAGCAGATAATGGGTCTTTATTCCTCGGAACAGGACGTCATAACCGCCGGTGCTGAGTATATGCAAACGCTTAGTATTTCCTACGTTTTTTACAGCATGGCAAGCTGTTTTTTGAGCTGTTTGCGCGCTGTGGAGCTGGTTCGCGCCTCGGCGATTATCTATGGCATATCGTTCTTTGTCAACGTGTTTTTCAACTATATGTTTATCTTCGGCGAGTTTGGTGCACCGGAGCTGGGCGTGCGCGGTGCGGCTATCGGCACGATACTTGCACGTATCAGTGAGCTAACCATGGTCATCATCTATATGTACAAATACGAAGATCGATTGCGTATGCGGTTGCACCATTTTCTTACCTTCAATAAAGCGCTTTTGCCGGACTATCTTAAATTTAGCGTGCCGGTCGTCGGCAATGAGCTGCTTTGGAGTGTCGGTTCCACCGCTACCGCCATGATAATCGGTCAGGTCGGCTCTCATTTTGTGGCGGCAAACAGCATCAACAACATTGTCTTTCAGCTGATGAGCGTTGCAACGTTCGGCACTGCGAGTGCGGCATGTGTCGTATGTGGGAAAAGTATCGGCAGGGGGGATACAAAACTCCAGTCTCAAAACATCGCAAACACCTTGACCGTCATTATCCTTATGCTCGGAATGATAGGCGGTGCATTTGTGTTGGTATTCGGCTCCTTTGTGCCATACCTATTCAACGTGACTCCCGAGGCACACGAAATAGCAACCCAGATGATATTTGTACTCGGTTTGATGGCACCTATCTATGCGGTGGATGTGCTAAACATAATCGGCATCCTGCGCGGCGGCGGTGACACCAAATTCAGCCTTATTATAGACGTCGGCGGAGTGTGGCTGATTGCAATACCTCTCGGGCTTTTGACCGCATTCGTTTTAAGAATTCCACCTGTTTTTATTTATCTCGCCATGCGTATGGACTCGATCTTTAAAGTATCATGTAGCCTGCCGCGTGTCCTCAGCGGAAAGTGGATAAGAAAGGTCACAAGAGATGATTTGTAGAAGACGGCTTTATGTTTAACTTCAACATGGACATATCGGACAACTCGGTGTGGATAAATTCCACCCCCGGTGTTTTTGCACGCTCACTGCCTTTTTATTGCAGTGAGATAGGGGAGTTTTTCGCCGGCAGAACCTTTTTTACCGAACGTGACTACAAAAATTCCTACTGGCTGGTCTATACGGTAGACGGCGAGGGGGAGATGTATTATGGGGGTGAGTATATCACTCTTGTTGCCGGCAGTTGTTGTATCATAGATTGCAAGGAGTATCACCGATACAGCACCGCGAAAAATGCAAAAGATTGGCATCATTGTTGGGTGCATCTTGACGGTGGCGGTGTGGATAATTATTTTATCAAAGGCTCACAAAATCGAATTTTGTTCACACTTAAAGTGCGTCACAACACACAGGAGCTTTTTAAAGATCTTTTAAACAGCTCGAAAAATCCCGACACCGACCATATGCTGGAGAGTTCGATTTTATTACATCAAATAGTCCACAATGTTTTTAAGGGCGATCACAATATCGACAGCGACACCGACGAGCGCCGTCGGAACATCTATGCAACCGCAAAATTTCTTCGCGATAACTGTCAAAACAGAATTCTTCTCGAGGAGATGGCATACAACGCACACCTTTCAAAGTACCATTTTTCAAGGCTTTTTAAACATTACATGGGGACATCGCCCTACGATTATCTTTTACATCATCGGATAACAAAAGCAAAACATGCGCTTTGCACCACCGACCTCTCGGTAGGCGAAATTGCTTTGCAGTGTGGCTTTGCGAGTGAGAGCAACTTCTCCTCTCAATTCTCTCGGCTTAGCGGTATGAGCCCCAATCGATATCGAAAAGAACACTATAAATTTTAATATGGAGGTACTATGAAATACAATTTCGATGAGCATTTCAAAAGATATGAACAGTACGACCCGAGCGTGCCGGTCTGGTGCCTTACACCGAATGAGGGGTGTTATACCCATCGTTTTTTTAACACGGTGCCTATCAGCCCGTCCGGCAGGTACATTGCGGTTTTAAACATGCCGTATGAGGATAAACCGTCTCGTTTCGGCGACGGTGCAAAGGTTGTCGTCATCGACCTTTTTAACGCGCAGGAACGCACCGTAGCAACCACCTACGGGTGGGAGCATCAACTCGGCGCTAACATCAACTGGGGGGCAAGCGACAACGAGCTTATCTTCAACGACGTCGATATTAATACCCATGAGGCTTTTGCCGTCTGTCTTAACATTGAGACAGGTCAAAAAAGGCGACTTGAACACACAATATATCACGTATCACCAAACGGCAGAACCGGTGTCGGGTCTAACTCGGTGAGCATGTGCCGCACTCAGCTCGGATACGGTGTCACTTTGCCGGAAGATATGGTGCCGATACACGATATCAATACCGACGATGACGGTCTTTGGACGGTTGACATATCGACCGGCAAGGCAAAATTGCTGTTGTCAATAAAAGAGATCTTTGAGCGCACCCACAGCGAACGTGAGCGATTTTTGCTCCAAGACTTCGGTGTATACTGTTTCCACTCGACATGGAGCCCCGACGGGAAAAAGATTATGTTCACAACACGGCACGTCCCGCCGGAGCACAAAACAGGGTTTCATATAATTGCGGTCGAAAATGCGCTGGAATATTGCGTGTACACCTGCAATGCTGACGGGAGCGGACTTGAAATAGCGGTGGATGAATCGCAGTGGTCAAAGGGCGGTCATCACACCACATGGGCACCGACAAGCGACGCCCTCACCATGAACCTCAACATCTATAATAACGGCATGAGGCTGTGCAAAGCGGAGCTTGTAGGCAGGCATGTAGAGCGACTTATAGAGCATGTGCAAGGCTCGGGACATCCGAGTTTTCACCCTGAAAAAAACATTATGGTGAGTGACACATACGGTTTCGAAGATTTGGCATACGGTGACGGGACGGTGCCGATAAGGATTATTGACCTTGACCTTTATGACGAACACCCCTCCCCCATAAGAATAAATATAGTGCATGAGCATACCGACAAAAGCCCGGTGTTGCGTGTCGACCCCCATCCGGTGTGGGGCAGATGTGCAAACTATGTTATCTTTAACGGGCATACAGACGGCTGCCGCAGGGTGTTTATCGCGGACATGACAAAATTTTTAGATATATGAAAGGAACGGTGACAACATGTCAAAAGTAAAACTCGGAATTATCGGAATAGGCAATATGGGCACATCCCATAGCACGCGGCTTGTTGCAGGCAATGTGCCGGACATAGAGTTGGTTGCGATTGCGGACCTGCTCGACGAGCGTCGCGAATGGGCAAAAACAAACCTGCCCGACAATGTTAAAATTTACGAGCAGGGAACAGAGCTTATCGACGGCAAAATTTGCGATGCGGTGTTGATTGCGACCCCTCACTACCAACACCCCGAGCTGTCAATAAAGGCGCTGGAAAACGGTTTGCATGTGCTTTGCGAAAAGCCGGCAGGGGTTTATACAAAACAGGTTTTAGAGATGAACAGCGTTGCGGCGGAGCATGAGCTTGTCTTTGCAATGATGTTCAATCAACGTACCAACCACATTTATCGCAAGATGAAAGAAATTGTTGCGAGCGGCGAGCTGGGTGAAATCCGTCGCACAAACTGGATTATAACGGACTGGTATCGCACTCAATACTATTATGATTCCGGAGCATGGCGCGCCACATGGGGCGGCGAGGGCGGCGGCGTTTTATTAAACCAGTGCCCACATAACCTTGACCTCATGCAATGGATATGCGGTATGCCGACAAGATTGCAGGCGTTTTGTCACAACGGAAAATGGCATGACATCGAGGTCGAGGACGATGTCACGGCATATCTCGAATATGAAAACGGCGCAACGGGTGTGTTTATAACAAGCACCGGCGATGCACCGGGCACCAACCGTTTTGAGATAACACTGGACGGTGGCAAACTGGTATGCGACCAAAATGAACTCAAATTGTTTCGTCTAAAAACGCCGATCTCAAAACATCTTATCACGTCGAAAAACGGTTTTGAAAAGCCGGAGGGAGAATGGGTTAACATTGAAACCGACGGCTCGGACGAGCAACACGACGGAATATTAAAGTCGTTCGCGGCGGCTATTTTGCGAGGGGAAACGCTTATCGCCAACGGCAGTGAGGGGATAAACGGGCTTTCACTCTCCAACGCCATGCATCTGTCAAGTTGGACAGGTAGGATGGTATCCCTGCCGATAGATGCGGAGTTTTTCTATGACGAGCTGCAAAAGAGGGTCGCAACCGGCAGGGTCAAAACCGGCAAATCGGTTGTGAGTGATACCTCCGGCTCGTATTAATCCTAACGTCTTAAAACATATCCGCCATAAAGCTCTCGCATCTCCATATCGGGGTTTGCCGCCATAATCAGCTCCGCCTTATTTGCATCGGCGGTATAGTAGGTGGCATCATAGGGTGAGCGAGCGTTTAAAAGCAGGTCGTATGTGTCTTGCATATCGTCGGTTAACTCACTAATCATATATCCATCTCGGCTTATGAGGTGGATATTTGTTTTTTTGTTGTTTTTATAAAGATATGCGGATAAAATTCTATCCTCACGAAGTTCAAGGGTATAAAAAATTTCGGTATCGTCCATAAATTCCACAAGTTCTTCTGCGCCGAAATTCTCATACACAACCTCATTCTCAAAATAATTATGCTTATAAATCAGTGCAGGGGAAAGGTCAATCAACTGCACAGCAAGCAACGCCGCGAGCATGGTCACCGTTAAAAAACGGCGTTTGGCGCATGTTTTTGTGATGAATATCAATGCGGCGAGCACCAACATATAGTTAACCGACCAAAAAAGTCGCCCACTCGCGCGAAATACATTAAAAATATTGAGCAACTGTTGTGGCAGTGCAACGGTGATGAGTGTATAGCTAAACGCCGACACCGTGTTGGAGATGGCAAACAGGGTGGAAAAAACGGCAAATCCGACAAGGAAAGGATGCTGTTTTAAAAATCCATGTATTTGAGGGAGGCATCTTTTGATGTTAAGAATAAAAAAGATAATCACAACGAAAAGGGCACCCAGTATCCCGACGCCGAGGTAGTTGAAACTCTCGATATTGTTGTGCGTAAGCGCCCTCATCGGCAAAAAAAGCGACCAATCAAGGCGACCCTGACCCGGCACCCACCAGTTTGTGTCAAGGCTGGTCGGGTTAAAGAGTGCGTTAAGATTCATGCCCATACTGCCGTAACCGCTTGTGTTGCCGACCCCAAGCCCTAACAGACCAAGCAGATAGCAAAGCAATAGAGTGATAAAAATGCCGGCGCTAACTATAACAAGGTAGGATGGCTTGAATTTTTTGCAGACGGCGCCGTCCAGCAAAGCCGCGAGCGCAAACCCGACAATCATAGGGGTGAAATAAAGGTGCATCGTCACCGAAAGCATTATAATCAGCGCAAACCCGACATAAATCTTTTTGCAGGGTTGTTTTTTTGATTTGATGTAAAATAGTATGGCCAACAGTATGATAAAGTGAAAGGAAAGCGAGGTATGACGAAATGCGCGCTCAATCATCACCGGACTAAAGCAGAAAATAGCACCGGACAATATAGCGACATACCTATTTTTGGTGAACTCGCTCATCAACAGAGCACCGCAGACCGATTGAAGTATAAAGGATAGACAGACCAATATGCCGGAAAATTGAAAGGTCTCGGGCAGGATAGGTTCTATTATTTTAAAGAAAATTAAAGCAATCGGGATGCCGTCGGCAAGCGAGGCATAATCCCCAAAGGGAAAGGAGATGTACTCCGAAAATGTGAGGGGGAACAAATCGGGTGAATTTCGATAGGCAAGCCAACCGGCATATCGCTGTAGGATATCGGTCTCGATAAAGCCGTTGAAAATCCAGTCATCATAGGTCACATTTAGCGGACGAACGCCGTATATAAGCAAAAATACGGCAAACCCGATCAATGCGGAAAATATGAAAGTATAATTTTTTCTATCGCGCATCATCAATTCACCCTAAATACATCATCGGCAATGCCATGTTATATTCGACCCGATCTATTTCGAGTGTCGCACCTTGTGAGTAGGCGGTGGATATCGTCGCACTGCCGACACCGTCGCGCATCTCTATCGGGATGACCGCCCCACCGTCCGACGGCAGTAGCAGGTCGAAATAGCTGTCGTTATCCGCCACGACATTGGTGCTCACCCTCACCGCAGTGCGACCGAGCGAGGAGAGTCTCGAAAGAACAGAATTAAAACCTGTGCTATACGATAAGTTTAAATCTGCAATAAATTCCCCGTTGTAATCAGATGTGCAGGTTATTTTATAGCTACCTTCATCAATTCGAGACAGTTCAAACTCCACCTTTGCATCGATGTACTGCGGCACCGTCCTCTCCCATACATGACTGTATTCGGTGGTATAAACCCGTTCGTAGTTTGCGAGCAGTTCACGATAAAAGTACCAGTTTTGATTTGCAAGCCAGCCGCCGAGTGCCATGGAGGGTGTTTGCGCGTATTTATACTGTCCGTTCACAAAGGTTTTTACATAGTCCTTTTGAACCTCGTCACCGAGGGCGTGGATAATATAGTCACTGCCGGTGGGTTGAAACTGATCGGTTATAACCTCCACACCGGTGGCGTAGACAGAGAAGATGCTCCCCTCGCCGATAAGCTCCCTTGTCGCGCCGAGCGCATTGTCAAATGTGCTGCAGCCTCCAAGTTCCGGGTAATAGTTGCCGACATGTATCGGGGAAAAGGTCATTATCTGCACGGCGTTATAGCCACAGAGTAAAAACAGCATGACACCGCCGACAATCTTTAATATAAAGGCTTTATTTTTGAGTAGATGCTCGACCGCCTTTATTGCATAGCCGATAGCAAAGATGATGATATAGACCTCCAACGCCTCGCGAAAATTATATCCACTGCCACTCGCGACATAGGCATAGGTGGCAATGACCACCGATAAAGCGATAAAGACGAGGGCGACATCGACATTGTCGGCACGACCTTTTATCAGCCGATAAAGGTGATAGAACAACATGACAAGCCACGGCAGAGTATATAACCAAAGGGTGTGATTTGTAAAAATATAGGGCAATGTTGCCATGCCGTTTGAGCCGTTAAAGTAGAAAAATTGATATTCGGCGGTGGCAAGTGTCGTCGACAGCCAAACGTCGGGGTTGCCTTTTGTTATGATAGAGGTAATAAAAAAAAGCCCGACCGTCACCGAGAGCAGGGCGACAAAGAGCAATTTTACTGTTTTGACTATTCTTCTTTTTTTTGTAGGGGGGAAAATATTGACCGCGAGCAATATCAGCACAAAAGCCGCAACACACGCAAATCCAAAGTCGTTGCTCCAAACAACGCCGATACCGGTCAACACGCCGAACAGTGCAACGCCTTTATATTGCGTCAACACATCGATGAGAATTATTTGATTGCCACGAACGCGCTTTATCAACTCAATGACCGCAAAGCAAAGTATAATAAGCAAAAAAGGCAAAAACGACCTTGTCCCCCTCATTGAGTTGGAGGGTGTGAAAAGGTCGACAAATCGCGCTGTCCAGACATGCCCATACTCCGCCCCCAAAAGAGTGGACAGAATACCGGTGGAAATAAATTTCGGTATCAACGCCGACACAAAACAGCTGATATACATGTTTTTGGTAATCAGTAGAAGTATGACCAGCACCGACAGCGAGAAAACAACGTTTGCGGTGAGGTTGGTGATAAATAAACTTGAATAAAAAGTCCCGTCAAACAGCAAAAACGGCAGATTTATTATTATCGGTGCAAAGCCGATGTAGTTGATAAAATCGAGATAAGGTGTCTGCCCGTCTAACATACGACGAAAGACGTTGTAATTTTGAAAATCACCGTTTATGGAGTTGTAGTCCAGCGTTTGCACCCTCTCCAGTGCAAAAAACAAGCCAATTAAGACAATCGTCACAACATAAAATGCCATCACAACCTTTTTGTTGTGTTGTTTGAAAAGCTCCACCGTCACCTCGTTTATTCCAAAATATAGATGTCGACAATCCGTTTGCCGTTTATTGCACTCTCGGTGTAGGTCTCATAGAAGAGATCAATATCAATAATGCCCTCCATCAGTGCGGTGCCGGTGTCGGTCGCTATCGCGTAGCCGTATATAAAGCTGTCCCCCTCCGCAGAGGTTATGTATAGCTTACTGCCGTAGGGGATGACGTTAGGGTTAACGGCGCAACTGCCATAAAACAGCCCTATGCCGGAAGAACCGCTGCCCCTTGCGGAATAATAGCCGGTCGCAATGCCGCTTGAGATGACCGATTTATAGTTTGTAGGCACACCGTCAACTATAGGGTATTCCTCAAATCCCTCGCTCAAATCTGACACCGGCTCGGGACCGTAGGATAAAATCACCTCGGTGACAGGTTCACTGACAAGATCCTCCTCAATCAGTGTGGTCTCGACGAGCTCATCGTTTATGTATTTGTGTTCATAGGTCAGCGTCCCCTCGCCGTCCACCCCCTCGATAAGCAGGGCAGGGCTGTCGGTGCGCCTATTCATGAGTGAGGAGGTTCGGTTCTCCGTCTCATGCGGTATGATGTCGGTTATAGCCTCGGTCTCATAGTCGACACGAAACACCTCGATTATCTCTTCGCCTGTGAGTTGTGTGTCAAGCGCCGGCTCGACGTAATCATCCCCTTCGAGAGTTATGCCGTACTGTGAGAAGAGTGTCTCCACCGTCAACTCGTGCGTATAGACGGTTTTATCCTCCCCGTCGGCGAGTATATCCACAGGGAATGCATAGTCCACATGGATAAAGTCGCTGTAGTTGTCGGTGGTGCGAGAGACTGTCTCAACTCCCTCTTCATCAAAGCCGAGCATCTCGACAACCGCCGCAGTTTCAAGAGCGTAACCTGTTATAAGCTCACTCCTCTCCTGCTCGTCGGTAACAACCACTATGTCCAGAGGATGGGAAAGGGCGGTGAGAGACAGTGTGCACAGCGGCACAGAAATTATTGCTAACCAAAAGCGAGGCGGCACAGCCTCGACTGCACGCCTCAACTCTTCTTTTTTTCTAAGATACCAACAGGTCATAAAGGCCAAAAGTCAATACTAACGTTTGCTGAACTGCGGTGCACGTCTTGCCGCTTTAAGACCATATTTTTTACGCTCTTTCATACGTGGGTCACGGGTTAAAAAGCCTGCTTTTTTAAGAGCCGGACGCAGATTTTCATCCGCCTGCAAAAGAGCACGCGAAAGTCCGTGACGGATAGCACCAGCCTGACCGGAAACACCACCGCCGGCAACGGTAACTTTGATATCGTAGTTGTTAACAAGACCGGTGAGCACCAGCGGTTGGCGCACAACGAGCTTCAAGGTTTCAAGACCGAAAAAGTCATCAATGTCACGATTGTTTATCTGTATTTTGCCCTCTCCGCTGTAAATTCTAACGCGGGCAACGCTGCTCTTACGGCGACCGGTGCCGTAAAAATAAGCTTTAGTTTCATACATAATTATGTTGTTCCTTTCCAATAATTACAAGCTGATAGCTTCGGGTTTTTGTGCCACATTAGCGTGTTCACCGGTCTTATAAACTTTAAGACGGGTGAGAGCCTTTGAACCTAACGTGTTGGAGGGCAACATCCCTTTAACCGCAAGGTACATCGCTTTATCGGAGCGAGTCGCCATCAAGGTTTTGTACTGAACCTCTTTAAGTCCACCTACCCAACCGGAGTGATGACGATAGTATTTTTGAGTTAATTTTTTGCCGGTCAACACAGCCTTATCACAGTTGACAACAACAACAAAGTCGCCACAGTCGACGTTTGGGGTGAATGTGACCTTGTGTTTACCACGTAGCAACAAAGCGGCCTTTGCTGCAACACGTCCGAGCGGCAAACCGGCGGCATCGAGCAGATACCAATTGCGCTTTACCTCATGGGGTTTTGCGAGAAATGATTTCATCTTGTTTGTCCTTTCCTTAACAGCTGGTTCAACATAATATCGCCCCGACAGGTTAGCCTCTTTTGCGACGATTATCTTTTAAACCCGTGTCTTTATTAATTTGCTTTCTTATTGTACAACAGGAATTATGCAATGTCAACCTAATTTATGGTATTTTTTAATGTGCAAGTAGATTTTCTTTAATATTCGTTTAATATCTAACAAAATCTTTAGTTTTCATATTTGGCAAAATCATAATTTGTTGTTATACTAAGTGAGTAGATTATAATTGATATGGAGGCGAATATCAGACGATTAGAGGGGCCGGCGCGAAAGGCAATACAGCAGTATGACATGATTAAAGAGGGGGACAGGGTTGCGGTTGGCATTTCCGGAGGGAAGGACAGCATTGCGCTGGTGGTAACACTCGCGAAACTTCGTCGATATCTCGGACGGGCTTTTACACTCCATGCGATAACCATCGACCCACGTTTTGGGGGGCAGTCGACCGACTATAGCAAATTGACAGAATTCCTTGAGGGAATAGAGGTATCACACAATATTGTGAGGAGCGACATCGGCACCATTGTTTTTGACGATCGACGGGAAAAACACCCCTGTTCGCTCTGCGCTGTTTTACGCCGAGGTGCTCTGCACAGTGAAGCGGTGAGCCTCGGGTGCAAGAGTATAGCACTGGGGCATCATCTGGACGACGCTATCGAGACTTTTTTCATGAACCTTTTTACCGAGGGGCGTATCAACTGTTTTTCTCCTAAAAGCTACCTGTCACGGCGCGATCTTTATCTGATAAGACCACTGATTTTTATCCCCGAGGGCGAAATAATCCGCGCTTGCAACACGATAGAGCTCCCGATAGCAAAAAGCGGTTGCCCGGTGGACGGGGCAACCAACAGACAGAGTGCAAAGGAGTTTGTCTCCTCCCGTGCCGATCTCGACCCTGCATTCCGAAAAAAAATGCTCGGCGCATTAAAAAAGTCCGGCATAAACGGTTGGTCCGTTTAAGCAGACTTTTTCGGGTCGTCGAGGACGCCGACCCCTACTGTTTTGTGCCATTCAAAAATTGACACAAGGTATTAAGGGAGGGTTTCCATGCCCACCCGTTTCGCGCATACCGGTCGGGAGGAGCAGAGCCACTCCCCTACAACACGACCGCGGGGTTTCATTAACAAATCGGACAACCGCAACGGCTGCGGACAGGGGCACAAAAGCCCTCCTCCGTAATGACGGTAGTAGGGGCCACCCTGTGTGGTCGCCCGAAATTGACACCCGACACCGCCAACGGGCGCCCACACAGGGTCGCCCCTACTGTTGCAATGAGGTTTTTGTAGGGTTGTAGGGACATGGCTCGTCCTGTCCGGACAAAAATACTGTTGATTTTTGTGTAAAAATAGATTGATGTGCTCACACCGATTGTTCAATCGCAGCAATGCTCGCGATACGCTCGCGGTGGCGCTCCTCACCGGAAAAATCGGTGGTCAAAAAAGTTTTAGCTATGTCGAGGGCATGTTCCTGACCTATAATACGTGCACCGAGGGCGAGCATGTTAGCGTCGTTATGCTCACGGGTCAGCCGTGCCGAGGTCACATCACCGCAAAGGGCACAGCGTATACCGCGCACCTTATTTGCCGCGAGTGATATCCCGATACCGGTGCCACAGATGACTATGCCTTTGTCATACTCACCGTTTGATACCGCTTTTGCCGCCTTATAACCTATGTCGGCATAACTGCAACTCTCCTCGGTGAAGGTGCCGATGTCGCCCACCTCATGTCCGAGCTCACTTGTTAATTTTTCAATCAACGCTTTTAGTGCGAGACCGCTGTGATCACAGGCTAAAACTACCCTCATATCCTCTCCTGATTTAAAATGTAAATTTCGATAAAGTGCGCTACACCGTCCTCGGTGTTTTTTAGTGTCACCCTGTCGCACTGTGATTTAACCGCGTCACCTGCATTGCCCATAGCTATGCTAAGTCCGGCAACCTGCAACATCGGCAGATCGTTGTATCCATCCCCAAAGACGGCAGTCTCACACAGGTCTATGCCGAGATGTTCACACAGTCGCTTCAGCGCAACCCCTTTAGATACATCGTTTGCCACAAACTCTAAAAGATGGGGCGAGGAGGTAGCGACGTTTAATCTGCCTTTGAAATGCTCTCCCATCTCATCGCGCCATTTCGCCATTTGTTCGGCGTCGGGGTATTTCCACAGTACCTTTCGAAGTGAAAGTTTATCAAGCTCTATTTTCTCATCATAAAACAAAAAAGGTGCATTTGACATACGCTGATACTCCCGTAAAAGCTCCGTGTCACCGGACATTATAAGCTCGTCACTCTGCCACATAACCACCTCGGCGCCCTTTTCAATTCCGATGCAAAACGCCTCCCGTGCGAGGGTGCTATTCAGCTCATTTGCATAGATGGGGGCGGCTTTGGGGGCAGGGAGCACCTCGGCACCGTTAAAGGTAATGAGGGGGAGATCAAAACCGAGCTCCTCACAAAATTCATATAGCCCCCTCGGCGGTCTGCCGGAGGAAAGACAGGGGGTTATCCCCGCCTTTTTAAGATTTTGCAGTGCATTTTTGTTGCGTGTTGACAGTAGCATATTTTCATCAAGTAGGGTGCCGTCCATGTCAAACGCGACTAACTTTATCGGCATAGAGTGAAAAATCCTTTCCGTCTTTAAACTATTGGTTCAACAACACCGCCGCCGCAGTGCCGATGAGGGTTGCATTTTCCACCGCTATGAACTCGATATAGCGCCCCAGTTGCTTCTCGATATACTGCTTTACATAGTAGTCCATCAGTGGGCGAAAGAACTTTGATTTATAAAAGGTTGTGCCCTCTGCGACAATGCAAAACGGACGACTCTTATAACAGCCGCAACCGGTGCGCTTCACAAGACCGGCAAACTGCAAGGTCGCAAGTTTTGCGATGCGCTCATAAAAACTGTTAGCAAGGAGCAAAACAGTCTCGATATCGTCTGCGCCGTCACACAGCCCGTGGAGTGTGCCGACCTTGTGCGGCTCAAAGCAAAACAGGTCTATCTCCATCGCGGTCAGACCACTTAGCACCTCTATCGACGACACAAAACGCTCGGAGAAAAGCCCCTCTTTCGCCGCAAGTTTGAGTATGCTTAAAAACAGATCGCCCTGATATGCGCCGGACGCCATCTTTTCAAACAAATATGCACCCGGATGGGATGTTTTAGCATCCAGCTGATCGTCCAGCTCGGCGCGCGGCATACCGGCATATTTTCCGCTCTCAAGGTTTATTATCATGTTGCCGGGAACGGACATTGCCTCAAGCGACTTGGTTATAGAGGAGGTCGGCTCGCTGTAACAACAGTTTATACCGGTTCCGAGGATAAATCCGACAAAGCCGTCGTATTGCTTATGCAATGTAGAGGCAACACCGCCGAGCATGGACGCAACGGTGTCGTTTATCAGGCAAAAGGTTTTTGGTTTATGACCGCGTGCCGTCAACTCTTTGTTTATGTTTGCACACACAAGGTTGCCGACCGCACCCTCGATGTTGACCTCCTTTGACATGACACCTATCACGCCGTCTCGGTCGCTGTTTATCTCACACTGGTAGGAAAAACAAAACCCGACCAGATCACTCTCCTTTAAAACCGGTTCTAAATAATCCACCACCGTCTTGTTAAACTCATCATACGATATAACACCGTCACTGCCCGGCATACGGTACTTTTTAAAATAGTCCACCGTCGGTCTTTTTTCATCGTCAAAGATTACGGTTGCCACCCGAAAGTTCGTGCCGCCGGCATCTATGACGATGACCTTTTTCCCTGTCATAATCTCACCGTCCGCCGAGACAAAGGTGGGTATTCCGGCGAGAGAGGACTCTTTGCCGACGAGCGACGCATCAATCTCGTTGCAAAACTTTTCGCTCTCCACCTCGAGGTCGAACACCTCATGGTGTAGCCCGTTTTGTCGCAAAAATCGGTCTGTTTTCTCCTTGTTATGCAATCCTTTATCCATTTTACCGCTCCCTTTCATTTATTAAGATTTATACACTCTCAAAACACGAGAGGAAATACCACACAAAATCTCATACACGATGGTGTCACACATCTTGGATACACTCAAAAAGTCATCTGCCGGCGCGTGCCCGATCATCTCGACCGTGTCGCCCACCTCGACGTTATCAATATCACTTATATCCACCATGGTGTAGTCCATGCAGACGCGACCGAGCACCCTTGCAGGTCGACCGTTCAGCGAAACTTTGCCTTTGTCGGAAAGGGCGCGAGGATAACCGTCGGCATATCCGATGGTCAATATCGCAATTCTTGTGGGTTTATCCGCTCGATACATCCTGCCGTAGCTCACCGTGTCGCCGACCGACAACTCCCGTATCTGCGCCACCGTTGCACCGACACTCATCACCGGTTTAAGTCCCTTGATAGGCTCACTGTCCGGCGCATGTCCGTATAAACCTATACCGCATCGCACCATATTGCACCCCTCAAAGTTACAAAATGCGGTGCCGGCGGTATTCTCACAGTGGATATATTTCGGATTAACCCCCATTTTTTTTATGAGAGTTACCGCCTGCATAAAGCGCGCATGTTGTTCTGCGGTGAAATTTCGCTCCTCGATGTCCATACCGTCCGCCACCGCAAGATGGGTAAATACACCCTCGAAAACAAGGTTTTTTTGGAGTAAGGTAGCCGAAATTTCCTTTGAATTATCATACGATATGCCGAGACGGTTCATGCCGGTGTTTATCTTAAGGTGGACACGAAGAGTACATCCTCCCTCTGACGCAATTTGCGACATCTGCCGTGCACGTTCGGCATCGTGGACAGCGACAGCGATGTTCGCTCTCGAAAGATCGCACAGACTGTCAAGTGATGTGTATCCCACTATCAAAATATCATTTTTTATGCCTGCTTTGCGCAGCGTCAATGCCTCCTCTGAAGTGGATACGCCGAGCATGTCGACAAGCCCGTCCAGTGCTTTAGATACCTCAACCGCACCATGTGAGTATGCGTTTGCTTTGACAATGGCAAGCAAAGCCTTGCCTTTCGCAAGACCGCTTAGCACCTCGGCATTATGTCGCAAATTCCCGAGGTGTATTTCGGCAAAACTGCGCAGACTATCGCTCATAGATTTTGTTGCAGACGGATATCCTCCCCTGCGAAATGAAGTTGGTCACAACTGCCGAGCAGGCGAGAGGCGATTTTTTCGGTATAGCGTGCAATCAACAGGTCCTGCGTTGTTATATTGGTGGTGTATACAGAACAGCGCGACGCGTTAAGTCGCTCGTTTAAAATGTTGTAAAGGGTATTCAAGGTGGCAGGGTTGACAATCTCACTGCCAAGGTCGTCCAGTATCAATAGCTCCGCCGTATACAGCAGTTGCAAAAGGTGGTTATCCCCCTCGCGCCTTGCCGTCTCAAGCTCGGCGAAGATGTTGCCGGCGCTGACATAGACCACGAGATAACCGCGGTTTATCACCTCATTTGCAATGGAGAGCGCAAGATGAGTTTTCCCGAGACCGGCATCACCAATCATCAATATACTGCGGTTATCGGGGGAAAAAAAGTCGGCGAATTCTTTGCAGTAACCAAAAACATCACGCATCTGCTCGCGCGCGGTCTTGCCGAGTGAGGGGATTATATCCTCACCGTATAAAGAGAGGTCAAAGGTGGAGAATTGTGACAGTTCAAGCGGCGTTATGGCGGCAAGGTCCTTCTGCATAAGCTCATTTATCTGGCGAGAAACACAGCTGCACAGCCTGCCCTCGTGGCGCGCGGTATCCTTGCAGATGGGGCAGTGGAAATCCGGCTCTAAATCCTCCGGCGTGACACCGAGTGAACGATATCGCTCCCCCATAACCTTTTCCATAGAGGTAATGTGTCGACCGGTCGCACCTGCTAAACCTCCGCTCTGCGCAACCTCCTCCGCAACTTTTAACAAAAGTTCTTTGCGTTGAGCTTCCAGCTGCAAAAGTTCCGGATGTTTTTTATAGAGTTTAGCGAGTTTTATGTCAAGCCGTGCAAAACTGCGCTGACGATAGGAGGTTATCTCGGAAAGCGCTTTGCGCTTGTACTGCTGATGTGTCAACATGGGGTGAAAATCCTTTCTTCACACGTGTGTTATTGCGATATCATTCTTTTTTTGCCCTGAATTTGGGGACAGTGGCACGGTTTTTGATCATTACATCATCTTTGGCGGCGATGGTCTTGACAACGTTGATGTTACTGCCGGTATTGGCGGCGCGCACCTCTTTAACCGTCTTTAAACCCTGCTCGTGCCATCGTTTAAGAATGCCGTTTATATAACGTACACTGCGTTTTTCACCGGCAAAAAGCAGTGCCTCCTTTATCATCTTATCGTCGAAATTAAAATCATCGTACCACTTTAAAACGAGTAACGACTCGGCGTAGGTTATGGAGTCCACTCCGATGATAGCCGCGACATTTTGTTTTAGGTTTTGATTTCGCTCCAATCGTTCGAGGTGCAGTTCCGCCGAGGCGAGATCGCTCACCCCGTCCTCCAGCCATCCTTTCATCATCTTTTCAATGTATCGCAGATTTGGTTTTTTTTTCTCCACCGCACAGTGTGCTATGCCGAGCGCTAATATCTCCACCGATATGCCGTCGACAAACATAAGTGAGGCAAGAATGGTTATGTCGCCGCTCGACAGGGTGCGACCGAGTATGTCCTGCGTAAGGCGCACAAGCGAGCGCATTTCATCGCTGTTTGCGGCAAGACGAAGTGCATCCTCTCGGCTGACGAGATTTTTCTCGTCGATGTCGGGAGCGCGACTGATATCGGTTGCCGAACTCTTTTTAGCCCGTTCGCCGACAGGGAGAACTATCCCGGCGCCCTCTAAAAAATGCAGCTCTTTTTCTACCGCAGAGGGTTTATAACGGTTGCCGGTCGCGCTCACAAGTTCGAGAGCGCCCATCTCGGCATCGCTCAAACAAAGTGTCAGAGCAAGTCTAAGGCGCACATCGGAAAGATTTTGCATGACGCTCACAAGTGAACGCGGTAAAACCACATCCATGCCATCGTCCTTGCGGATCTTATACTTCATCCGTGCAGAGCCCTTTCCGGTTGTTGTATCTTATATTTATATGAAACGTATCTCCGGCGACGGTACTACCTGCACGCTCCCATGATAAACCATCACACTCATATTATCACCTTTACGTCGTCGGCGGAGCGCCCTCGTCGGTTGGTACCGCTATAAAAAGCTGCACCCTTGTATTTTCATCCAACACCACATCATCGCCGACCGATGGTTCGGAATAGATGACGGTGCCGGCAGGTGCCGAGTCGTCAAAGCGGTTGAAAAACTCATAGCTTACACCCATCTCACTGAGGAGTGCCATTGCCTCCTCCTTGGTCATGCCGTATAGCTCCGCCGGAATAACTCCGATTTCAGGACCGAGGCTGACCCTCAAAAGAATTGTCTGTCCGTCGACATACGGCTCCTCCGGTAGAGGTTGTTGCGCGTATACCTGCCCCTCGGGGTAGTTGACGTTATACTCCTCCTCTATGGAGAAAAGGTATTTGTTTTGAAGTTCGGTGTCCGCCAGTATGTCGGCGTACATCATCCCGATAAGCCGTGGGGTGAGCTGGGAGTCGATCGCCTCACTCACAACAGATTCCACAAGGTCGTCCGCCTGATTTTCGCTGTCGGTCGGGATTTCGGGTGTCAATGTGGACTGGATGAGCGAATAGGCATAATATATAATTACACCGGCGAGCATTATCATTATAATAACGACGATAATCAGTGGGCTCATACCACTGCTTTTGTTTGTTTGTTGTGGTTTATTGACATTTTGAGAGCTCATTGAGGGCGCCGCCTCAAACTCTTCAAGCAGCTGCATAATGTCGGAGGTTCGCTCCGAGATGGATAGGCGAAGCGCTCGGTGGATTGCCGAGGTTGCAAGGTTTGGTATGTTGCCGGCGAGACCGCGTGCAACCTTGAGATTGTCGGCGGTATAACGCTCCTTTGCGTCCTGTGGCTCCACACCGGTTATCATGCGATAGAGCACCGCCGCCACGGAGTATATATCGGTGCCGGTGTCCTGAAATTCAGTAACTACATACTGCTCCGGTGCGGTATATCCGGGGAAAAGTTGAGGTTTCAGCGCACTTTTTGCGGTTCTCAGAGCGAGAGTTGCATAACCGGAAAGGATAAGCCGCCCGTCCTCCTTTACTATAATGGTATCGGGGGACACGCCACGGTGCAACAACCGCTGTTCATGCAACGACAAAAGAGCCGAGAATATGGGCTCCAACATTTCTTCCGCCTCGTCAAAGGGGATTTTTTGGTTTTTCTGCTCAAGATGTGTGCGAAGTGTCTTGCCGACAACTCGCTCCGTAATGGCATACGCGGTATTATTTTCCTGCAAAAGATCCAGCACCTTTACAAGCCCGGGGTTTGCCGACACCCCCATAAGCCCTTTATAAAGGTCGATAAAATCGGTGAGTGTCGTTTTATACTGCACCTCATTGCCCGGCCTCGGTATAACCTCACCGGTCGGTCGACGGGAGGCGCACAGAGATATCGGCAAGAATTCCTTTAAATACACCTCCTCGGCGGTGGAGTTGACCAACGCCTCATAGGTAATACCCTCACCGTCGATAGACAAAAATCTGCCTACGGTGTATTTTTTCTTGACCACTGCGCCGAGTTCGAGACTGCCGATAGGATTTGTGTTGGTCGCCTCTATACCACAAAATGGGCAGACAGCGTCCCCCTCGTCAATTCTCGATTTGCAAAAAACGCAAAGTTTCGTGTTCTTCAATATATGTAAAAACCGATCCTTTCTAAAAATTTACAATCATTTAACCCCGAAAATCGATATGGGGTTTTTGCAGTTCTATCAATCACCCTAAATTTGTGCTGTAATCCTGAACATCCTCGTCCTCATCCAAGGCGAAAATCAGTTGTTCGAGTTTTTTTTGATCGTCCTCGCCGTCTACCGTGACGGTGGTGGAGGCGACAAAGGTGATTTCGGCAGAATCAATCGGGATATTATTTTCGCCGAAAAAGGTGACTGCGTCACTGAAATCCGCCGGAGCTACGGTTATTTCAAAAAAATCCTCCTCCGAGACATAATCCTCTATCGGTGCACCGAGAATAACCTCCTCGACATTTGGCAGGTCGCTTGAAATGATGATAACCCCTTTACGTTCGAACAGATAGGAGGTGCAACCGCTATTCCCGAGACCTGCGCCGTATTTATCAAAATAAAGTCGCATATTCGCGCCGGTACGGTTAAGGTTATCGGTCAACGCGTCGACAATGAAAGCAAGCCCACAAGGCCCGTACCCCTCATATCTGGCAGGTTGGTAGTTCGCCTTATCGCCCGACGCCTTTTGAATAAGACGATTGATGTTGTCGGACGGCACGTTGAGTGATTTTGCTTTTGCAATGATATCGCGCAACTTCCCGTTAGAGCCCGGGTCGCCGCCGCCCTCCTTGACGCATACCTGAATCTCACGCCCGATTTTGGTGAAAATTTTTGCACGAGCACTGTCGGTTTTTTCTTTCTTTCGTTTAATGGTACTCCATTTAGAATGGCCGGACATAGTAAAAATCTCTCATATTTTTGGTCATATGCATCTATTATACCATATGCGAGGATAAAAAACAATATATTTTTTCGACTTCCCTCATAACCCCAAAAACCGCCCCATCTACCCTCTCGTCAATCTTTCGTTTAGAGCGAGGATAGCAAAAACCGTCTTGCCGTCCTTTATTTCACCGGACAAAACCGCATCCACCGCTTTTTTAAGTGGCACGGTAAAGACCGTGAGGTGCTCGTCCTCATCGAGGTTTTGTTGAGCGTCGCTGATGTCACACGCCGAATAGATGTGAATGACCTCGTCGCAGTATCCACAGGTCGGAATGATGCTACCGAGCGGTGATATTGTGCCTGCCACAATGCCGGCCTCCTCGGTAAGCTCCCGTGCCGCAGTAACCATCGGGTCCTCGCCCGGCTCCAACTTCCCTGCCGGAATTTCGATAAGCTCCTCACCCACCGCATACCGAAATTGTCGTACAAGGTAGATATCCCCTTCGTTATTAAGGGCTATAACTCCGGCACCGCCGTTGTGACGCACCACATCGCGGTTTGCCTCATTCCCCTTCTC
This sequence comes from uncultured Oscillospiraceae bacterium, assembly GCA_964369965.1. GTDB lineage: Bacteria > Bacillota > Clostridia > Oscillospirales > Ruminococcaceae > CAYJBH01. Next base: position 186,639 of record CAYJGF010000001.1, on the reverse strand, counting down.
GGTCAAAACGCGATCAAGGTATACCTTTACAACCCCTCCGTCATATTTTAATTCGGAGGATAATTTTTTTTCCATTATTATAAAATCCCTTTCAAAGGTATTGACTATACAGTCTCATCCGGTATTACAAAGCAGAAAACCTTTTCGATACGTCGCTCGCTCGCCTGTTTGACAGTGAAATTAATGCCGCCGTACTCCAACACCACCTGCTCATCCTTGGTCGGTATATGCCCAATCTTGGCAATAATAAAGCCGGAAACGGTGTCGAAATCCGCCTCTTCTTCGCCATCTTCCTCCGGCTCGTCCATGTCAAAATAGGTGAACAGCTCGTCCATCGTGACACCGCCGTCGCAGATAACGCCGCCGTCCGTCTTTGAAAACTCCTCCTCCGAGTCGTCGTATTCATCCCAAATACTGCCCACTATCTGCTCTAATATGTCCTCCATGGTCACAAGTCCCGACGTGCCGCCGTACTCGTCCACGATGATAGCCACATGGGTATGCTTTTCACGCAACTCTATAAGAAGTTGCCGTGCCTTGCAACTTTCCGGCACAAAGATGGGTTGGCGCATAACCTCCCCCACCGGTCGGTCGATCCCCTCGTTGCGTATAAATCCGGAGAGCATGTCTTTTATATAAAGTATACCGACAATATTATCCAGTGTTTTGGAATACACCGGCAACCTTGAAAACCCCTCCGACAGCGACAGCTCCATGGCGTGCTGAATACTCTCGTTAACCTCCACCGCCGCTATCTCGGTGCGGTGGGTCATTATCTGGATTGCGTTCACGTCGGACAACTCCAAGATATTATCTATCATCTCGCTCTGCTCAGCATCGATGACATCGTTATCCCCTGCGTCCTGCACCATCTGTTTAACTGCATCCTCGGTGAGTGTGCGATTCTTTTTACTAAAATAAAACCAGAGTAAAAATATTACAAGACATGAAAAAAAAGCCGCAGCAAAGCCAGCGGCAAACAACATAATACTATCGGGATCCATTCGGTTCTCCTATGTGATATCACGACAGAGGCAGAAAATACATGAGCACCTCTTTATGATATCTATTATACAGTTATCGTTGAATATGTAAAGCGAATATGTCAATTTCTACATTTTGCACAAAAAATTATCTATTTTCATATGGAATGTTTAGATACACAATTAAAGAGCGCCCGTTTACTTCTTGACAAATGCCGCTCGTTTTAGTATCATTAAGGTGTATAGCCGTATCAATCTATCTGATTGTTAAAGGTAAAAGCAGTGAAAGGGTATGTTGTGCATTCTAATGACGATACAAATAAAAATACTGTTGTGAATGCCGAGAAGTTTCTCGGTGATGATTGCCTTGTGGTCAAGGTGCTGTACAGCACGGTTAAAAACGGACTTGTAACCTCCATTGACAGCACTAAGGCGGAGGGGATATCCGGAGTGGTGAGGGTTTTCACCTGTCTCGGAGTGCCGGAGCGACGTTATTTTAACACCGACGTTGCCACAAATCGCCGTCACCCTGCCGATAAAACGTTATTAAGCCGTCGTGTGCTCCATTATGGTGAGCCGATTGCGGCGGTTGTGGCGACGGACGAGCGCTCGGCAAAAAAAGCGCTGTCGCATATTAAGGTCTCCTACAACGAGTTTGCACCGATACTTAATCCCGGTGACACGGGTGAAACCGATATACAAAGCCATGTTGCCGGCAATCTGCGCGCCCATATTGAGTATACTCTCGGTGAGGTCTCAAGCGAAGAGGCTAAGTCCTACTCCTCTCGCTACAACGTCAATTCCACCTTGCTCGGTGTGAACAACGGCTGCAATTGTTATATGGATAAAGATCGTCTTACGGTGGTCAGTGAGGCAAACGCATACTCCGTTCGACTTGCGGTCGGTGCGGCGTGCGACCTGCCCCTTTCGCGCATTTCGGTCAAAGGTCGGGGGAATAAAAACGAGATTGTCTATGAACCGCTTTGCGCCTATATCTGCCTTGCGCTGAACGGCCAGTCGGTGAGAATGTTGCCGGATGACCGTCGGATGTTTCGCGCCCCGTTTCAATTTAAATTAAAGAGCACACTCAGCACAAGCGGCACCTTTGTTGAACGTGATTTTGAATTAAAAACCACCGGTGGAGCTTATTCGGTCGACGTTGAAGCGGCCGCGACTAATGCCACAAATATCTTTCGCCAACTTTATTCGGCGCACGGCTCACTCAGCGCAAAGGCGGATACATTTCTTACCACCACCCCCACATCGTTTGCCGGCGAGGGATTCGGTCAAGCCGCAGCGCTTTTCGCTCTCGAGAGTCATATCGACGACATAGCGTTTGACATGAGTGTCGACCCCATGCTGTTGCGCATCAAAAACTGCATACGTGCAGGATATAACGATCCGCTTGACAATATTACCGCCTCCGGCTATGCACTGGACCGTTGTATTATACGCGGTCGGGAGTTGACCGACTGGGACGCAAAACGCAAACTCTATGCCGCCGGCACCTCCGACGTACGAAAAGGGCTTGGCATGGCTATTTTTAGCTATAACGACACCCAGCGTTCTCCTGCTGTAGCAAACATTAAACTACAACTCGACATAGATGGTAGCTTGAGCGTCTTTTTAGGATACAACCCCGACAGGTACGAACAAGCGCTCTATAAAAAGTTTATAACGGACACGCTTGGCATAGATGAACAGCTCATAGGATTTATGCCCGGTGACGGCTCTACCCCTAACGCAGGGCAGTATGCCACCTCCTTTGCCATCAAAGATGCTCTTGCACTGATAAAAAGCAGGCTCATCGACCACGCGAACTTAATAATGGGCTGTGACATAGCCTCCCCCGATATTAAAGACGGGTCTTTGTACGACACGCAAAACGACCATCGGGTAACCTCTGTTAAAGACATAGCACTCCATGCCTATCAAAACGGCATAACCTTAAATGCTGAGGCTACCTGCAATCGCCCGAACAGCGTGCTGTCATTTGGTGCCGCCTTTGCGGAGGTTACCGTCAATATTCCGCTTTGCACCGTCACCCTTGACCGCTTGATTGCAATTATTGACAGTGGCAACATTCATCTTCCCGACATGGCAAGAGAGGTCACCCTTGAAAAAATGTCCGAGGCTGTCGATTTTGTCTTGGGTAAAGAGATGGATTTAAGGGTAAAAAAAGACTGTCAATTTGACAACAAAACCGTTAAAGGATTTAACCTTGAGGGTTGTGAGATGGATGTGGAGTTTGTAGATGCTCCGGAAAGTAACTCCGCATATGGGGATAAACCGCTCGGTGATGCCGCGTTCCTCCCTGTAGCACCCGCAATAAGAAATGCAATTTTTAACGCGACCGGAATCAAGTTCAACTCCCTGCCAATCACATCGAAGCAACTGTTTGTCGAGTTCAAAAAGACGGGGATGATCTAAATTATTTTTACGACACCACACTAAAGGAAACCGGCATGTTTGACATTGAAACAATATTATATCCGAAAACTCTCGGTGAGGCTTTGGCGCTGTTTGGTCAGTATCCGGGGACAAGGGCGGTTGCAGGGGGGCAAAATCTTTTGCGTTTTTCCCACAATTATGCAATGAAACTCGTTTCGCTTGACAGGATTGAGGGGTTGCGCGGCGTGTTTCGCGATGAGCATAACAACCTTGTGATCGGTGCTACCACCACCTTTTCCGACCTGTTGCAGGACGAGCTTATACTATCGCTTATACCTGCCGTAGCCCAGACAGTCTATTCCATATCCGATGTGACTTTTCGCAATAGGGCGACGGTCGGCGGCAACCTTTGCAAGCAGAATGAATTTTGTGAGCTTGCGGCGGTTTTTCACGCATATGATGCCTACGTCCAACTTCAAAACCCTGAGCGTTCTCGTCTGGTCAGCATTTCCGAGTTTTTTGCAAAAAAAGAAAATTCTTTTGCTTCGGACGAACTGGTCACCGCAGTAATCATCGAAAATGAGTCGTTGGAGCGTATTTTTGGCTCCACCACATCATATGCTACCCATAACACACCTTTTAAAAACATGCTGTACTGCTGTGCAAATGTCAGCCTCACACCCGACCGCGTGAGGATTGAGCGCTTGCGATTGGCGTTTTGTTGCGAAAACTACCCCTCCTGCCGACTTACCGAGGCGGAGATTTTAGCGGAGGGGAGTGGCATATTCCCTGCGGATATCACACCGATTATCGCCGCAATACTTCACTCGATACCTGCCGGTGCGGATGATAACGACGATCATGAGTTCTTGGTTCATCTCATACGTGAACAAACAAAGCTTGCTATTGCACACAGTATTGACTATGCAAAAAAATAATTAACTCTACATGAGAAAGGAATGGTCGCTTTAATGAATAAAAGGGTTTTGTCCTTCATATTAAATGGTGAGCCATTCAGCTGTTATACCGACATCGGTGTGACACTGGGTGATACTTTGGCGCATAATTTCGGCGGTCATTGCTGTAGCGATAATGCGCAAGGTGTTGACATTGTTTTAGTGGACGGCGTTGCCATAAATGCCAATTTGCATCTTACGCTCGATGCCGAGGGTTGCAATGTATATACCTTTAACGGACTTTGTGAGCACCATGAAATGCAAACCCTCATAACCTCACTTAAATCTGTCGACATTTATGACAGGTGTGACTGTGTCAAAAATCTAATTATGGCGGCAGTGCCTTTGCTCTGCGAGACTATATCTCCAACAAGGGCTAAGTTATCACGAGCATTTAACGGACTTTTGTGTCAAAAATTTAAGTTTGACGAGGTTGTATCGGCGATAGAAAAAGCATATGTTGATAATATGTTCCGTTTTATCGTGAAAAAATCCTCCCCGTCGGGATATCGCATCGAAACTCTTGACCCAAAACAAACACATAAGATGACCATTATGCTCCCCGAGGCGGTTGGGGTCGACCTCGCCGAGACGCCGATAAAGATTGCGTCGGCACCGGTCATTCTTTCGGCGCGCAGTGCCTCTGTGCAGGAGGTGAGCGTTACCTCGACGGAACCGAATAGTGTCGATGCACCTGTAGTATCCGCACCGGATCCGATTGTCGCGCCGGAAATTGCTAACGTCATTGCTGACAACGGCGACGTTGCCGATGTTGCTCCAACTTCAAATCTCGGTGAACAGGGCACATATATCGAACCGCAAAATATCCCGAGCGATGAAACGGGCGGTCCAAAAGCGATGGCGACACCGGTGAGCATTTTCGACGAGGGCTTTATGGACTCGATGGAAAAAGGCGACGCAGTAAAATCCCCCGACAATAAACCTAAGGAAAAAACAGGCTTTTTCAGCAAGTTCACCGCCGCATTTCGTGACCGACATCATAAAACACTGGAACTGCCGGACGTGGAGGAGTAAAGCACGGCTAATTGCTAAGGGTGAATGGTGAAGGACTTTTTTTGTGATTACACTTCGCTCATGTTGTAGGGCAAAAATTCTGCTCTTGCCGATATAGGTCGAGGGCACTGTCCTTATTATTTATCAATAGAAAGAACTGTAATGTCAAACTATCAAGTGGTGAAAATACGTGACAATAAAAACCTGATTGAAACCGCGTCAAGGTGGTTTCATTTAAAATGGGGTGTCCCCCAACAGGCATATCTCAAAAGCATGAACGAAAGTGTTCAAGGCACCAAATCGGTACCGCAGTGGTATGTGATTTTTGACAAAGATAAAATAATCGCCGGAATAGGTGTGATAGAAAACGATTTTCATGACCGCAAAGACCTAACCCCAAACATTTGCGCCGTTTATGTTGAAAACGAATACCGAAAAAACGGCATTGCCGGGATATTGTTAAACTATGTGTGTGAAGATTTTAAAGAGATGGGCATAACCACTCTGTATCTTGTTACCGACCATACAACTTTTTATGAGAGGTACGGTTGGGAATTTTTGTGCATGGCACAGGGGGACAACGAGCCGGAGATGACCAGAATGTATATCCATCAATCCTAATTCACACCCAACCACCCACCATCAAGGAAAACACATGAAAAAAATCATCCCCATCTTTATAATAGCAATTTTAATAGCCGTCGTCACCGGCGGTTATTTTGCATACAACGACTACTATACATCTATTGGTGAAACGCCACTTCCCTCCCCGGTGTTGACGGTGCAGGAGCAAACGATAGAGTCGATGAGTATTGACTGGGTCTACCCTGTGCTTTTTAACGACGAGGGCAAGGCGGTGAGTTACAGCTTTGATCAACCGCTCGTCGTTATCGAGGGTGAGGGCGAGCCGCTCAGCTATGACCTCGGCAATGACTTTTCGTCGGCGACGTTGTCGCTGTCTTTTGGTGATGTCGAGCTGATTGCCGGCACACCGGAGGAGGTGTTTGCCTACCCTCTCACCGAGGAGGGGACATACAGCTATAGAGTTACTCTCGGTATAAGCGAGCCGGAGCTTGGTTTCGGCACCATGACCTACTACTTTGAATACATCCTCACCCTGCCACCGCCCCCCATGGAGGTCAACATTTCGAGCACCGACATAGTTCAGGGCGATACGGTATCCATCTATGTGCGCAACCTGCCACAGGGGGTAGTGCCCTTGATAGAGAGCGATCTCGGAAGCACCCTTTTTGTCGAGCAGGACGGTGTCTACAGCGCTATCATACCGACCGGATATTTAGTTGAACCGGGGAGCTATTCCGCCACCGTGACACTCGGTGAGATGATAGAGGAACTTGTGATAAATGTCTCGGCACAGGATTTTGAGGTGCAGAGTTTCACTATGGACAGCTCCACCGCCTCCCTCGGCGACAGTGAGGCGGCAAATGCCGAATACCGCGAGAAAATCCATCCACTGTACGATACCAAGGACGATAATAGGTACTGGGAGGGCGAATTTTTAATCCCTGCCGAGGGGCGCTATTCCAGCGAGTACGGCATGATACGGTATATAAACGACGTATTTAACGGCTATCATGGTGGTATGGACATCGCCGCGCCGATAGGGACGCCGATTATAGCTCCCAACCATGCCAAGGTGGAGTTTGCCGACTTTTTACAGCTGTCGGGCGGCACCATCGTCCTTGATTACGGCGGCGGACTTAAAGCATACATGTTCCACCTTGATGCAATTCATGTGACGGCAGGCGACATAGTGGAAAAAGGTCAGCTCATCGCCGATATGGGCACCACCGGTTTTTCCACCGGCTCCCATCTGCACTATCAACTGCAAATAGACCGATACGCAATCGACCCGATGATGTCGTTTGACCTATCAGCCGGTCTTTTTGAGGATATGGAGGATTAAAATAAAAAAGCTGTTAAACAACACCTATGTGAACCTGTTTGCCTCCTCACTATTCATAAGTTTAATTATGATAGGGGGTGGTTATATTGCCGTGCCACTGCTTACAAAGCGGTATGTGGAGGACTTGAAATTTATCGACAAGGAGGAGATGTCGGATCTTGTCTCGATAGCGCAGTCCGGCCCGGGGGCAATTGCGGTCAACTCGTCGCTCGCCGTAGGCTATCGCATGGCAGGGGTGAGGGGCGCGTTTTGTGCGCTGTTCGGCGCGGTACTTCCACCATTAGTATTTATCACACTTTTTGAGCGGATATATTCGCTGTTGTCGGAGTATGCGCTCGCCGCCGCCGTTTTCAAGGGCATGAATGCCGCCGTCGCCGCAATAATGATAGATCTCGTCCTGCAATACACCATCGATAGTTATAAAAAGCTGAAATGGGTGTCGGTGCTTTTGTTAGTCCTCTCCTTTTCCGCGACTTATTTTTTAGGGGTTAACCCTGCGATAATTGTCGCGGTAGCGATAGTTGTTCTCGGCGGTTTTTCGCTGATAAAAAACATCAGAAAAAAGGGGGTGTAGAGTATGCTATTGGAACTTTATCTCTCGTTTTTAATAGTCGGTGCGCTCGGTTTTGGTGGTGGGTATGCCATCCTGCCGCTGATACAGCACCTCACCGTAACGGAAAAAGCGTGGCTCACCGCCACCGAGTTTGCTGATCTCGTCACCATCAGTCAACTTACACCGGGGCCTATCATACTCAACTCGGCGACCTTTGTCGGCACCAAGATGGCAGGAGTGCTCGGCGGCATAATCGCCACCGCCGGCATAATTACACCGTCGGTGATTATAATGCTTATCCTATGCAAACTTTATTTTAAATACCGTGACCTTTCGATAGTTCAGGACATGCTGGTGCTTTTAAAACCGGTGGTGACAGGTCTTATATGTGTCGCGGCACTCGGTATTCTGCTTGATGTCGTCGTCACCACCGCCGGCAATCCCGACATTATCTTTATTATTTTAGTGGGCATAGCATTGATTGCCTATCGCAAGTTTAAGGTAGGCATGGTCAAGCTGATGTTGCTATGCGGAGCGGTCAGCGTGGGGCTTTATTTCTTGCCTGTGGGCTAACCGGTATCAAGGGCACAGCTTGTTAAAAAGTCATCACACTCTCTTTGCTGTCATAAAAACGCTTTATTGCCTCCTGTGACATGGGTTTTGCGTAATAATAACCCTGTATAATATCACAGCCCATCTCCTTTAAAATTATAGAGTCCTCCAACGTTTCAACACCCTCCGCTATAGTTTTTATGCCGAGTTCGATTGAGAGCGATATGACACTGCGCACCACCGCCATGCTCCTGCGGCGGTCGTCGGCGCCGGTTAAAAAGCTCCGATCTAACTTTAATATATCCACGGCGGCGTTTTTAAGAAGTCCGAGTGAGGAGTAACCCGACCCGAAGTCGTCCATTAAAACAATATATCCGCTCTCATGCAGGCTGTTCATCACCCGCAAAAATGCCTCTTCATTATTGAGCATATTTGTCTCGGTTATTTCAATGCCGAAATTTTTCGGTGAAACACCGTATTTTTCCGTTATTCGATTAAGATTGTCCACAAAGTGTTCGTTTAAAAGATGCAATCTTGAAAAATTGATGGAAATGGTTATCGGCGCACGACCATCCTTTATCCAACTGCTTAGGTATTCGCACGCCTGTTCAAACATGCACATATCGAGCTTAGTTATAAACCCGTTTTGTTCGAAAATCGGTATAAATTCGTCGGGGCGCAAAGGTCCCTCCTTGCTCTGCCAACGAACCAGCGCCTCCGCCGCGACCATAGTGCCTTTTTCGAGCGACAACTCCGGCTGCAACACCATGACGAACTCTTTGTTTTTGAGAGCTGTCTCCATGTTGTTCTCAATGTTTTTGCGTTTCATCGCCTGTGAAATAAGCTCTTCGCTGTAATATCCTATCTCATTGTGCGTTGTTTTGGCACGTCTGTGTGCTATGTTTGCTCGCTCCAGCGCTTCTATAACAGTTATTTTTTCATTCGATTCAAAATAGTATAGGCCCGCGACAATTTTCAGTTTATAGTTAAAGTCATCCCCGAGAATTTTAAAGAGGCGGCGAGTATAATTTTTATATGCCATGTTGCCATAGTCCGGGTCGCTCTCGGTTAGCAGTACAACAAATTCATCGTCATGCAGATGTGCACACATGCGGTGAGGTTGTTCTTCGCCCATCGCCTTTGCCATGCTTTTAAGTACCATGTCACCGCTTTGTATGCCAAGTGATTCGTTCACAAGTTTAAAGTTGTCGACATCGAATTTAATAAGCAACATCTTTTGATCGGCATGTTTTTTCATAAAAGACGGTGCATCAATCTTGAATTTTTGAGCGGTGCTTAGTCGGGTAAGCTCTGAAATAAAAGCAACCTCTTGCACAGCTTTTAAATTTACTCTATTGTTAAAATAGATAACAACCGATAGAATAATAAGGATTGACAGTCCTATAAGCGATATCACGCCGGTGACATTTGCTATATCTTGGGTGATGGAATTTATAGAGTTTTGCGAGTTTATGGACAGCAAAACCCAATCCTCTATCTCAAGCGGCACATAACTCACATAATATAAACCCTGTGAAAACTCCTGCTCAACGTACCCCTGTTCATCGCCGATAACCTTGGCTTTGAGCACACTCAATTCCTCACGGCTAACATCGTCGCCCACTATTTCAAAAATGTTTTGTGCTACTATGTCGGTTGAGGTGTCCGACATACCGTTGATAATTATTTCGCCGTCACTGCTTATAACACTGCTAAAGTCCACGTCCATCGTCTCATCACCGAACAATCTGCTCAATGTGTGTGAGCTGTTGATGCCGAGCATGACGCCGATTATATCATTCCCCTCCTTTATCGGGGTGGAGATAACAACAGAGTACTCGCTATTAAATCCGGACACGATAAGCTTTGATATTGCGGTTTCACCCTGCATGGAACGTTTAAAATAATCTCGCTCGCTGATGTCGGTTATCGAGCCGTCAAGACCTATAGCACCGCCGTCCGGCGTTGCTACCGCGATATATTCAAAACTCTCCTTTAAAAATTCGAACTCGTCTGCATAGTGCTCAAAATCCTCAAGAGAATCTGCAAGGGTGAACATAGAGGCCGCGACAAGCAACATATTGCGGTCGGAATCAAATTTTAATTGTATAGTTTGTGCCTGTTTTTGCATTGTTGCGTTAAAACTGTCCGCCGCTAATTCACCTGTTCTCTTCTCTATGTAAGAGCTTGAAAACATTGCCATAAAAATCATCAGGGCGAGACAAAACACGACTACAAACCCAAACGAAATATATCCTTTTAGCTGTTTTTTAACACTCATCTAATACATTACGCTCCATTTCTAAAATTGTTTTCACTGATTTTTTGCTCTAACCTAAATTTAATCAGGAATGTATTAATTATATTCATAATCATCTTAATCTCTTCTATCTCGGCTACAGATAGATACCGTGCATTTTTAGTCTGCTCGAAGCCAAACATCCCGACCAGCTCCCCCATTTCTATCATGGGCACGGCAAAAAACATCCACATTTCGGCGGCCATAAACGCCGCCCTCTCGATCGGGACGGTATGTTTTGATGTGTCGGGTATAAACACAAATCCTTTGTCAAGCATCTCTTTTATAGAAATTTCAAAGTCGGTATATCTAAACTCGTTGAGCACAAAGCTCTCACCGAGCACCTGCACATTGTCATAGCTGTAAGTTTTTTCATAAAGCTCATGCTCGGCAGAATATTCAAAGATATATCCTTTGCAAAAATCATACTGTTCGGTCAATAGTTTGATAACGGACGGGAGAATACTCGGCAGATTTTTGCTGTCAAAAAGCATGTTGAAATAAAATTCACTGCGGTTGCCACTGTAGATTTTTCTACCCTGAAGCTCGCTGTCTAGCTCGGTGCGCTGTGAGGTGTAGTTTGACTTGCCCATAGTTTTGTCATAAAAGGCAAATCCGTTTTTCCCCTTTGCTTTGACATGATATAGGGCAACGTCGGCATAGCTGTAAAGGCTTTCAAAGGTTGTGCCGTACTCCGGCGATTTGACAATACCTATACTTGCCGAGATGTTCACCGCAAAGCCGGTCTCCTCAAAAGTTTTCAAAAATTCGGCGCATATCTCCCTCGCTTTGGAGGCGATTATATCATCATTGTTACACTTTTTAAGAAAAACAAAAAATTCGTCGCCGCCAATCCTGCCGATAAGGTCGTCGGAGCGAAATATACTCTTTAGTTTGTCTGCCAGTTGAGCGAGCAAGGCGTCACCGAAAAGATGCCCGAGGTTGTCATTAACCAGTTTGAAGTTGTCTATGTCGACAATCATCAAGGCATGATATTCTTCATTGCTACGGCGATCTTCTTTCAGCGTCTCCTTAATAAAATGCTCGATGGAGGACTTGTTATAAAGACCGGTAAGTGGGTCGGTGAGCGACAGTTTTGTCAGTTTTTCAATCTCCCACTGCTCGGCGGTGATGTCGTTCATCTTGCCGACCACCTTGTTCGGGACATTGTTAAGGTCACCAAAGACACGATAATAGACCATGTACCAATAATCTTTGCCGTCCGCCCCACACATATGTATCTTTTTGGATACGGTCCTCTCGGACACTTTTTGCAGCTGTTTTGCACTGACATCTTTTCGAGAATCGGAGCAGATAAGTCCGCTGTTGCGCACAATATCCGCAAAATTTTCAATGACATCCGGCACACCGAAACGCTTGCTGAACTTTTCGGAGCAAACCATTATATCCTCTTTAATATTATACTCAAAAAAGGAATCTTCGGTAAGGTTGGTTGCCTTAAATATAAAATCCTGCATGTTGCCAAGCTCGGCGGAATTGTATAATTTATTAACATCGCCGACAGTGGAAAATGAGGCGTGCTCAAACCCGTCTTTGATAAAAAACATGCCGTTAAAAAATTTGGTGTTGTAGTCGCCGTCACGGTCTTTTATCCGCAACATAATTGTGAAATCGGGCGTGTTTGCCAAAAGTTGTTTTTTCGCAAGCCCCAGTATTTGCGCCCTATCCTCCGGATGTATGAAGTAGGAGGCACAATTGTCCCCGAGCGTTTTAAACTCCTCTCGCGAATAACCAATCAACATGAACGCAACATCATTTGCCGACACAATGCTAAGTTCAGCATCGCAACGTACAATAATCATCGCAACGGAATTTTTAAAGCAGTTAAAATCGTTGTTTTCAATATCACCGATTAGGTTGGTAGTCATTTATGTCCCTTTCTTTTTAGGTGGTATTTCAGTTTATTCGCAATTTGTCGAAAATGTGAATATTCTATGATTATTTATGCAACTTGATTATACCATGTCATGACCTACAAATCAACCGATATATTCCGATTGTTTTTTATGGTGAACAATGTCAGTAAGATATATAGCATTATCAGCGGATGTACACTGCCGAGATACATCACATACGTCCCGATGGTGAAGCTCGCCACCGTGACAAACGCTATAATAAATACGCGGAAGATAACCATCAGCATTATGCCGAGGCAGATGTACCACAGGATACTCTCGCTGTTAAGGCTAAGTAAGCGCCGCCCCTTTATCAGCTGTACCGCACGCAGAATTTGAACAATAAACGCTGAAAAAAGCGCTATAGGCACAAGAAAGACATAGAAAAGCCGTATCGTGTCCATCAGGTTATAGGCGTGCATCCACAATGGGTGATAGTACGGCTCCGATGTGCCCTCCCTTGCGGCAATACTGCTTTTTGTGTATAAAAACTCCTCCATCGGCTCTATTGCCTTAGGCTCGCCGACGCTCAGACGATCATGGACATAGCAGGAGGTATCCTCAAAGGTGATGACATGCCAAAAACTCGTTAACGCCTCCTCTATGACCGGCAGTACATACTCCGGGCGTATCGGTGGCATGGTGGAGGAACGCTCCCCCGAATCGGACGGCAAAACACCCTCATCGCAAAGGCGATTAATCTCGTGTGCTAAATCCTGCCAATATTCTTTTGCGGTGGTTGCATCGTCATAAACCCCGGCTATATCCGCCGCCCTGCGAAGTGCCCAATAAAAGCCGCCCGAGCTGTAATCGACGTATCGCTCGCCGGTCTCTTTGTCGGTCTGGACATATCCGTAGGCATTGAAAAAAGCATCACTTTCAAGAGTTTCTTCAAGACGTGCAAACTGCGGCACATGCTCATAAATGGATTGACGAGCAGAGCCGGTTATGCTGATTTTATCATCGCTCCAAAAGACATCCCCCTCCTGCGTGTCAACACGTGCCATTGCACCGACGGCGGCGGCAAACTCACTTGAGGTGAAATCACTGACAATAAATCGACCGTAATGCAGATAGTTCATGGTGCTGTAGATTGTTATACAAAGCATCATGACGGCATATGGGATTAACAACCTCGCTATTGAGGTTATTCGCTCTCTGCCGATCTTTTTAAAAAACAAGCAGACAGCGGTGATAACGCTCGCCGTGACGGCAAACGGCAGCACCCAATAGCCGTCCTCACGAAAGAGATAGGCGGCACCGAGGGCAAACCCACCCGTTATAAGATAAAAAATACCGGAGGGTTTTTTGCTCTCGACACGCAGTGCCACCGCGATAAAACAGGCAAAGACAACGAGGCATATCCAAGGGAAAATGCTGTCGCGATAGGGGCGAAGTGTAAACGCCGCCGTCGCACTCGGATTAAAAAACATGACGCCGAAAAATATAAGCCGTTGCCATCTTTTGGTGATAAGCGGTGAGACCGCCGCCGTGCAAAGCATACAGGCGAGGGCGACGAATGCCTGATTGCCAACAAGGATAGGCACACCGAGCGTGTGCAACAGCGCCTCCCACAGAGCGAATGCCATGTGTTTGCTGATGGTGAGATAGCCATACTCTCCAAACCAGTCCCCCTCGGTCAGCGAGAGGGCGGCGGAGTACATAAGCCCATCGTCGATAGGCGCAGGGAGGTTCAAATCTAACAGTTGAAAAGAGACGAGTATCAGCTTGCCGACAATAGCGATTAAACCGAGCAGATAATATACCCAAAACGGTATATCTCTTTCAAGCAACCCTTTTAATCTATTGTCGTTCTTTATCATTCTATTCTTCCTGTGTGTTATCCCCTTGCTCAAATTCAAGGTTATCAAACTCGGTGGCACTTTGAACAGCCGTTTCCACCTCGTTATAGGCTATCTTCACCCGATCGCCCGGCAGCGTTATTGCAAGCTCGGGGCTTACCGTGGCAGGTATGTCGAACAGCAGTTCCGGTTGTTCCTCAATTATAATACGGTAGAATAGCAGTTGCTCATTTTCCGAGGCGATACGCAGTACCGTGCCGATAAGCTCGCTCGGTACGGACGGTATGACATCAAGGCTGGCGCTCGGGTTTTGCAGTAATGCCTTTTCATAGTTTTGCTGTGCCTCGACAATACTCTCCCCCACACCCACAATCAAGAAGTCCTTGACCGAGACACAGGCATACTGTTTGATAAGCCCGTCATTGTCCTTGAGTGTCATGAAGTAGGTCGGCACGCCGTTCATATTGACGATAACGGGGAAGGAGGCATAATACTCAAATTGTTGCACCTTGCCCTCGGCACTGCCCTGTGCCGCATATTCGGTAGCACCTGCCATCTGGTACATGACCGGCTCTTTTGTAACCATATCCACCATCACAAAGCCTATTGCGCTCTCGTCCGCGCCGACCGAGGTAATGCCGGTGAAGAGATAGCAACGCCCCTCATTATAGACGATGATATGACCGTCCGAGGTTTGATATTTATCACGGTCGGAGAAGTTGAACACACCGTGTACATACTGCCCCTTGTTGTTTATTTGATTTAAAATAAAGTGCTCCGGCTGGACACGGTCGACCCAGTCCGGTATGTTATCAAGGCTGTATCGCATACTCTGCCCTGTGGCGGCGTCCATCACTATGACACCGGTCGCCTCCGGCAGGGCAAATCCTCGGGTGTTCTTATAGGTGGTTATAACCCAGTGGGGGACGCCCTCGTCGTTGAGCTCAAAGCTATAGTCGGTCACGCCGGTGAAAAGGGCGGCGGTATAGCGCGTGTGAAAGGCAAGGTTGTCAAAGAAAAAGGCGTTGTCCTGATACTTGACAGGGTAGTTCTCGACATATTCGACGTCCTGTGTGTTGGTGGCGGACACCGTGATATAACCGGGCGTGCCCTCCATGTTGGTCAACCACTGGAAAAATCCGGAGTGCTCCAGCGGCACCACCCAGAGCAGTTTTGAGTCCACCGTCTGTATCGTCGGTGTGCCGAGCACCACCTGCGAGCCGAGCGAGGGGCGCTCACCCAGCTTTTTCTCGGCGAGAACCATCGCGAGGTGCTCGTCCACTATGGGGATTTGGGTTGTGTCAATTGCCTGTATATTTTCGCTGAAGTCGCCGGTTGCATAGTCCGGCATCTGGTCGCGGTACGCCGGCACGTTAAAGAGCACCGATGATAGGATATTGACCGCCACATATACCACCCAAACAGCTGCAATGATTATAATCAATGCCCTGCCGCCGCGCTTTTTCGGCTCATAGTCCACGCTGGCGCCGACAATGGGTTGCAACAATATCAAAAGACCTTTTTTATAGATCACCGCAATGCCGAGATACGCAGTTATCAGCACACAATAAAAAAACGCACTCTCAGGGTAGAGAGGGCTAAGGTTGATAGACGACATCAATGCATTTGCCACAAAAAACAGCGTGACGACAATATAGGCAAGTGCCAATAGTTTTTTAAGTCGCAGGTTCATTATATTCCTCCTTGGCGATGGGTTAATAACTATCGTGTAGTCTCACCTTGTCACGATAGAGTTGTTTTATGCCGTTTTGATACTCCTGTGTCGAGAGTTTGCTCCCCTCTAACGAATAGGCGTTTTGTTGAAGCTCGGTCAACTTTTGCAGTTTGTGCTCCTCCATCTGCTTTAAGAATTGCTGATTTGAACTTTCCGACACATCATCCACACCAAAGTAGAAAACATATAGCGCTTTAAAGGACACTACCGAGATATAGACCACAGCCATTGCCGCCCATGCCGCATAGAATACAAATCGAATGTTGGACAATAAAAACTGATACCCCTCCACGTCGGATGGGATTTCGCCAACCCACGGGGTGTAGTTGAGTAGAACATAAAACAGAATAAGCAGGCTCAAAAGCAGGTCGATACTAATCAAAATGGGTTTGTTCTGTGCAAGCCCAAACGCAAAAAAAGCAAAGCTCGACGCGAGCGCAAACCCGATGGCGATAAGATAATCGTTGAGGTCGCTAAGCCTTGTGTAGACAGCGACACCCTCCTCAACAAAATCGCTGTATATAAGATACTCGTTTATAACGGTGAACACGACAAGGAAAAACATCACCGTTTTGAGCACAAATTTTGCAACGCCCACCGCAATGCCGATTATTGATTTAAACTTGGTTTTTGACATTATATAAACTCCTCTACGGCAAGAAAGAACATCTCTGCAAACTCCCCGAAAACAGTCCCTATTTCCTCCGGTGAAATAAAGCGGTCATACTCAAAGCTATAGACTATCATATACATACCGCCCGAAATTTTTGTTACCACCTCGTTGTCACTGCGTTTATTTTTTATATCCTCAATGCTTTGTTGGGAAAAAAGTATGCGTGATATACTGGAAAAATAGTTGTTGCCATATAGAAAATTCACACCATAATCGTCTCGGTATATCTTTTCAACATTTTCTAAAACCTCGACCTGTGCCTCATTGGTTATCTTCATGGTGCCGATGGGCGCAAGCTCACTGTCGAGAAGTGTCACCTCGCCGTCCTGCGTAAACTCCACCGAGGCAAAGTTCGGATAGTTGATAAAGGAGTTATAAAGCTCCACTATCGCCGGCACATCACCCTGCATAATTTCGGTCTGTTCACGGTCGCGCTCGATGCTGATGTACGCGAAGAGCAGCAGAGAGAGGCAAAAAAACAAGACGAAGATTAAAAATCCCATCGTAACTCGCCCGAGCGGCCCTTTTGTCATTTCTTTTCCCCTTTTTTGTTAACTGAATAAATATTATTCCCTATACTCCACTAATTATAATCTATATGCTTTTTATAAGAAATATTCGCTAACTGTTCCTTTTTTGCAAAAATCTCTCCAAAATTAAAGCCGCCGCAACCGCATCCTCCTCGTCGGAGCGGTTTTTGCGATTTTTCTTGTTGGACTTCATTATCTCCTGCGCCTCGGTGGAGGTGGAGTCCTCCTCCATATATTCCACCGGAATTTTGACGACATTCTCGAGAATCCCCCCCAGCCGTCGGCACTGTTCTGCATGAGGGTGCTCGTTGCCGTCGTCATACACCGGCAGACCGATGACAATCATGCCTATCTCGTATTCGCGCACAGCGTAGACAATTTTCTCCGCCGTCTTTGCCATGCTTTTCTCCCTCAAAACTCCGAGAGGAGAGCACAAAAACTCCGTCCTGTCACATGCGGCAAGTCCGGTTTTAGTCTCGCCGTAATCAACCGAAAGTATCTTCATATCTATTCCTTTATAGGTTTCATGGTCGGGAAGAGCAGTACGTCGCGTATGCTAAGCGAGCCGGTCAACAGCATGACAAAGCGGTCGATACCGATACCGATACCGCCGGTAGGGGGCATACCGTAGGACAGGGCGGTCAAAAAGTCCTCATCCATAGGCGCCGCCTCATCGTCGCCTGCCGCCTTAGCACGCTCCTGCGCCTCAAATCGCCCACGTTGATCGATGGGGTCGTTCAGCTCACTGAATGCATTTGCATACTCACGACCGCCTATAAAAAGCTCAAATCGCTCGGTATAGTCGGGGTTTTCGGGACAACGTTTGGACAGCGGTGAAATCTCGACCGGATGATGGGTCAAAAATGTCGGCTGAACAAGGTGCTCCTCCGCGAAAAGTTCAAAAAACATGTTGAGTATATCGCCCTTGCCGTGGTGAGAGAGCAGGTTGAGATGGTGTTCTTTAGCAAGTTTTTTCGCCTCGTCAAACGAGATTGCCTCAAAATCAATTTTGGCATACTTTTTAACCGCCTCGGTCATGCTTATCCTCGCAAACGGCGCACCGAGATCGATGACCTCGCCGTCCAACTCCACGCTTGCAGTGCCGAGGGTTCTTTTTGCAACCTCACGCATAAGGTTCTCGCAAAGGTTCATCATCCCCTCATAATCTGTATACGCTTGGTATAATTCGAGCAAAGTAAACTCGGGGTTGTGTTTTGGCGATATCCCCTCGTTGCGAAAAACCCTGCCTATCTCATAGACTTTATCAAAACCGCCGACTATAAGGCGTTTGAGGTGCAACTCGAGAGCTATCCTAAGCGCCATTGGCATATTCAGCGCGTTGTGATGGGTTAAAAAGGGGCGCGCGGCGGCACCGCCTGCCTCACCCTGCAAGACCGGTGTCTCCACCTCTAAAAAGCCCTGCTCATCTAAGACGCACCGTATCTCACGCATAATTTTACTGCGAAGTTCAAACGTTTTCTTAACCTCGGGGTTTGCGATAAGGTCGACATAGCGTTGACGGTAGCGCAGTTCGGTGTCCTTTAACCCATGCCATTTTTCCGGCAGTGGAATAAGCGATTTGGAAAGGAGGGTGTAGCCGTTCACCTTGATGGATATCTCCCCCTTTCGGGTGCGAAAAACCTCGCCGACGACGCCTACAATGTCGCCGATATCCAGACGTAAAAAGTCGGAGTACTCCTCCTCGCCGAGCACGTCTTTCTTGATATAAAGCTGTATGCGTCCGCTTGTGTCCACAAGGTCGCCGAAACTCGCCTTGCCCATGTCGCGCTTGGCGGTCAACCTGCCGGCAACATTGACAACACGCACCGGCGCGGTCTCCTCGTCGTTAAAGCTCGATACTATCTCCGCCGCATAGGCATCGACAGGATATTTTGTAATCTCAAACGGATTTTTACCTGCCGATACAAGGGCGGAGAGTTTATCCCTACGTATCTGTAAAAGCTCGGAAAGCTCCTCCCCGGTTTGTAACTTCTCGTTTGCCACGTCGCTGTTGTTCATGCGCCGATCCTTCCTTTTTATATATAGTAGTATTATTACATTCAAAGCTAATTTTACAATAAAATCGACACAATATCAAGAGTTTTGACAAAATGAAAGTGGCGAAACGAACTGATTATAAAAAATTCAAGATAGAAAGCGGCAATTCTATCGATTTTCTCTGTAATTTATTTTAGCAATTCCAAATTTGTTGTATGCACAAACAAAATAAATCAAACATCAAGTTCTAAACAATCCTTTAACTTTTCATCATCGGTTCGTTTTTTTATCCAGTTGTGTACATTGTCTTTACACATCCCCAGCACTTTTCCCACTCCACGTCCACTGGCTCCCGCATAGTAGATTTTTAATGCTATTGCTCTCGTCTCCTCATCGTAAGCATGTTTTTTCGGCTCTATTGTATACGTTTTTTTACAGTTTCTGCACAGTATCCTTTGTGTTCCCGACCGATTTTTTCCATTTCTTGCTTGGTTTTCGCTCGCTCCACATCGAGGGCATTTTTTGTTTTCTTCTATTTTACATATTCTCATACTTGCATTATATCACTTTTATATTTGTAAATTAAGTCCTTTTCGCCACTCCCAAGATATTATCCTGATATAAGTTAAATTAATTGTCGGATTGCGTCACCCTTGCACTCATTCGGGACTGTTTGCTCGCAATTTTGTTGTCGTACATTTTTTTGTCCACTTTTTTGAAAAACTCACTGTATTCCGAGGCGCTCTTCCCGACAAAATGATCGGCACCTATCGCAAGTGAATATTTGTATACGGCATTTTTGTTCGCCTTGGCAATTTGGTTTTCAACCTCGATTATCATCAAGTCGACACTCTCTTTCGAGCAACCGGCAAGCAGCGAGACAAATTCGTCACCACCTATGCGAAAGGTTTTCCCGTATTTTCCAAAGTTGCCGTTTAGGGCATAGTATGAATTCCTTAAAGCGTTATCGCCCTCGACATGACCGAGATTATCGTTGATAAGTTTTAGGTTATTCATGTCCGCGATGATACACCAAATCTCTTTTTGGCTGTCTTCATCTGCGAAAATCTCGTTTATCTCCTCATGGTACGCCTTGGCGTTGTATCCTCCGGTGAGTGTGTCGTTAAAAGAATATTCCAGCAGCATCGACTTCATCTTGTTTGCAACGCTTGCAATGAGACCTATCTCATCTTTTGTGTAGAGTTCTTCCGGTATTTCTATTTTCATGTTGCCCGTTTCGGCGATTTGAGACATTGATTTTTCAAGCTTAATTAAACTGGAGCTCATGCTTTTAGAGTAGATTCGTGTGAACAACACCACTCCGATTATGATGGCAAAACCGACAATAAACCCGGATATCAAAATGGTCATAACAAGCCCGTCGTTGACCTCGAGTGCGGCGTTCATTATCCTCTCCTCTTCATAGGAGAACACATCGATACTCCCGAAAAATTCGTTGGCTATAGGGGTCACCACCTGTAGGGCATAAAGCGCCTCATCATAATTGCCGTTATTAATCCAGATATCTGCGGAGAGTATCATGCTCTCCTTATACTCATTCTTTTCCTCTATAATACGGGTGAACTCGGTGAGCTGTGAGCCGGTTAAATGCTCTGAATAGTCGTCCATCTTTTGGTCGAGTTCATCAAAAGCGCTGATGTAATCTTCATAATAATCGTTTTTAACGTCCTCGTCCACCGCAAATAAAATATCTCTGCCGAGCACCCTACAGACATACATATTTCGTATAATTGCGCTTAACTCCTCCTTGTGTCGAACGTTGGTGTCGATTATATTTTGCGATGATATGTTCACCAATCCTATTGAGACAAAGGAAAATAGACAGATTATTATTACATTTATTATCACAACCAACTGCAACGGCAAGAATTTTTTTCTTATCGGTGCATTATTCAGCCAACTGACAAATCTCTTCATTAAAAATATCCACTCAATCATAAAAATTACGAATTATTGGGTTAAAAATATTATTTCATTGCAACAAGTGCTATGTATAATACAATTAACTTCGAATAATTGTAACAAATTATGTTGAAAATGTCAAGATGAAATTTCTATATATTTTTTATATGGTTTTTTTATTGCAAACACCCAGTGAAGTTGTATTTTATAGCTGATAACGGCAAGAGTAAGATCGATTAATGGCTTTACAATGACCTGAGCTGCACCGAGATAGATGTTAAACAAATTTACCGTCAAGGTGGATATAGTCAACTGAATGACCCACAGGGCATAGTATTTTATATATGCCCTGTCGGAGGAAAGCTCTTTCGACGCAAAGGTTCTGCGATTTAATTTAAAGTCGATTACAGATGAAATTATCCTTGCACTCACGGCACATAAAGCGGTCGCAACACCTGCGCTAAAGACCGATTCACACATAAAAAATAAAAAGGTAAAGAGTGCAATATCCACAAAAGCGCATACAAAGGAATTGCCGACATACTGTAGCAACCCTTTCAACATATGAAAAAGGACTAAAGAGCCGTCTTTTATGGTATGAAAATGACTTTTTGAGTTGTTGTCATAATATATTGTGTCGATGTCGAGGGGGAATATATCGATATTCCTTTTTCTTGAATAGATCAGCATATTCAGCTCATATTCGTATCGCTCCCCCTTTAAAGAGAGCAGAAAATCAAAATGCCTTCTGCCTATTGCCCTGAGACCGGTCTGGGTGTCTTGCAGGTTTATACCATAGAGTAGGTGAAGTGTCGCCCTCGAGAATGCATTGCCGACCCTACTGCGTTTTGGTGTGGTTTGGTCAAATGTTCTCACACCGAGTATCAACTCGTCAGACCTCTCACACAACACATTCGTCATCCTCAAAACATCCTTGACGCTGTGTTGCAGGTCGGCGTCAGCGGTTACTATGCCGTCGACATCGGGGCGCAGAAGTGAAAGGTATCGCACCGCCGTTTTGATGGCACATCCTTTCCCCTTGTTTTTTGTATGGTGCAAAACCTTGACGCCGCCCATTCTTTCAAGGGCATTAAATATTAGCTTTTTCTCGTCAGAACTGCCGTCGTTGACCACCAACACCTCGGTGGATATCGCACCCAAAAGCTCCTCTACATACCCTATCAACTCACTGCTTGGCTGATATGCCGGAATAACCACAACTACTTTCATAACTTCCCTCTCTTAAATGATTATGATCATTTTAACAGATAAAAATAAGAAAACTACCCTTTTAACTTAACATTAAGTTAAGCAAAAGGATAGTTAAAGAAATATGAAAGATATTTGAAAGAAAGACTAAATAATGGTTAAAATATCGACAAATCCGGTGACCTCAAAAACCTCCATAATAGTCTCGTTGACGTTTTTGACAATCATCCCGTCCTTTTTGCTCATCACCTTTTGAGCGCTGAGAATGACCCTAAGACCAGCCGACGAAAGGTAGTCGAGTTTTTCCATATCGATGACAAGGGAGTCCACGTTGTCGACATTATCTTTAAGCTGTGCCTCAAGCGCAGGTGAGGTGGTGGTGTCCAGGCGACCCTCCAACGAAAAAATAATTTCCGAGCCGTTTAACTGTTTGTTAATAGTCATAATACAATCCTTTCAGATGTTATTTTAAAAAAACTTTTCTTCATTATATCATGTTTCGTTTTATTTATCAACTTAATTTGATAAAAACTCGATTTTTGTTTACATTTATATTGTGAAATGGTATAATTTAAACTAAGACAACGCTATTATGGATAGAAATAAGGATGGACAACAATCTTTTCAGAAAAAAGAGCATAGATAAGATATCCTCGCCGGAACAGCTCGGCGACTACATTCGAGTTTCCAACCCCGGGGTATGGATTGTTCTTATTGCCTCACTTTTTCTGTTGATAGGCTTTTTGGTGTTTGCCGTGTTCGGGCGGATAAACACCGTTATACCGCTTGCCGCTGTCAGTGAGCAGGACACGGTGTACTGCTATATAAAAGAGGGGGACCTCGACAAAATCCGGCTTGATATGCCGATAATGATTGAGGGACAAAGCTACAATATAATCGATATATCCTCAACGCCGACTTCGCTGGATGATGGGGCGGACGACTATCTGCTATATGCCGGTGAAATTATGCCGGGCGAATGGGTTTATACCGCAAATCTCGACGCTAACCTCGAGGACGGGATTTATGAGGCGAGCATCACCACCGAGAGCATTGCTCTTATTACATTCATCATCAACTGAACATACAACAAGTGATGGATGAAAAAAGTCGAGAGGAGGTGACGCATTGCAACAAAAAGGGATAAAACAGCCGGTCGTCGGTGGATATGCCAAGAACGTGCCGGTCATTATGCAGATGGAGATGTTGGAGTGTGGGGCGGCATGTCTTGCGATGATTTTGGCATACTATGAAAAATGGATACCGCTTGAACAGGTGCGCTCCGACTGCGGTGTCTCCCGTGATGGCTCCAACGCCAAAAACCTCCTGCTTGCCGCGAGAAATTACGGTCTTAAGGCGAAAGGTTATCGCTTTGAGCCGGCCTCACTGCGACAAAACGGCTCCTTCCCCTGCATAATCCACTGGAACTTTAATCACTTTGTGGTGCTTCGGGGATTTAAAGGCGATAAGGTGCTTTTAAACGATCCTGCAAAGGGCAACTACAGCGTCTCGATGGAGGCATTTGATGAGGCATTCACCGGGATATGCCTTATGTTTTCACCGGATATGAATTTTGAAAAAAGCGGTGCACGTCGCTCCATGCTCGGCTTTGCCAAGAGCAGATTAAAGGGCGCAAGGACTGCGATAATCTTTGTGATTTTAACCACCGCTATGGCGTCGGTAATCTCCTTGATAACCACCGCGTTTTCCGGCTTTTATATCGACCGGTTGCTCAGTGGCAGCAATCCGGAATGGCTTTTGCCGTTCATTATCGTTGTCTCGGCTATCGGTATTATTCAACTCTGTGTATCCACCGTCAACGCCGTATACTCACTGGGTATAAACGGCAAACTCTCCGTCATCGGCACAACCTCCTTTTTATGGCACGTCCTGCGACTGCCCATGGAGTTTTTTTCTCAACGTATGGCAGGCGACATAGACGAGCGCAAATCCTCCAACGCCGAGATTGCAAACACACTCATCGCCACCCTTGCGCCACTTGTGCTGGACGCCGCCATGATGGTTTTCTATCTTGTCGTCATGATACGGTACAGCCTTATGCTAACCCTTATAGGTGTGTTGTCGGTAATTTTCAACCTTGTTGTCTCCAATGTCATATCGCAAAAGCGCATCAACATAACCCGTGTCCAGATGCGCGATGCCGGCAAACTTGCCGGTGCGACCGTCTCCGGCATTGAGATGATAGAGACGATAAAGGCAAGCGGTGCGGAAAACGGCTTTTTTGAAAAATGGTCGGGACACCAGGCAGGTGTCAACACACAGCAGATTAAATATGAAAAGCTCAACCGATACCTCGGCATGGTGCCAATGTTGGTCACAAAACTTGCAAACATCGCAGTGCTGATTGTCGGTGTTTATCTCACCATGGTTGAGCAGTTCACGCCCGGCATGGTCATGGTGTTTCAAGGGTTTTTGATGTCCTTTACCCAGCCGGCGATGACCCTTATCTCGTCGGGGCAAACCCTGCTTGAGATGAGGAGCGAGATGGAGCGCGTCGAGGACGTCATGAACTACCCCACCGATCGCAGTTTTAACAAGGCGGACGACGGCAAAGAATATGCTAAGCTCACCGGCAACATCGAGATGAAAAACGTCACATTTTCCTACTCAAAGCTATCAAAACCGCTGATAAAGGACTTTAATCTCAGTGTCAAGGCAGGCGATCGCATAGCCTTTGTGGGTGAGTCGGGGTGCGGCAAATCGACCTTATCAAAACTTATCTCGGGGCTTTATAAACCGCTCGGGGGGGAGATATTGTTCGACGGCAAACCGATAGAGGACATTGACAACGCTATATTCACCGGCTCACTGTCGGTGGTCGACCAAGAGATTATATTGTTTGAAGACACGATATCAAACAATATAAAGATGTGGGACAGCACCATCGAGGATTTTGAGATGATCATGGCGGCGCGCGATGCCAGCCTGCATGAGGATATAATGAAGCGTGACGGAGGTTATCAATATCGCGTCGGCGAGGGCGGCAAGGATTTCTCCGGTGGTGAACGCCAACGCATGGAGATTGCTCGGGTGCTCTCCCAAGACCCTACCATCATAATTTTAGATGAGGCGACAAGCGCTCTTGATGCCAAGACGGAGCAGGAGGTAATAAAATGTATAAAGGATCGTGGAATAACCTGCATAGTCATAGCACACCGCCTTTCCACCATACGAGATTGTGATGAGATTGTTGTCATGAGCTATGGTGAGGTGGTACAGCGTGGCACACACGAGGAGCTCTACGCCAAGGGTGGAGCTTATAAGGAGTTGGTCGCTAATGAGTAGAGGAAAGGGATATACCGTTTGAGTTGGTTTGATGACCAGGTAAGACAGCGAATACAGGGTGATGACGACGCGTTTGCCGATGCTTTTGTTGACATAGCCGGCGCGGTGATGGGTCGGCGTCTTTCCCATGCTTTGAACGACGACCGTCTTATCACAAAAAATGCGGTGGAGGAGATACTTAAATATTTTCGATTAAAACCAAAACCCATACCGGACAGCATAACCGACATGAACGAGCAGATAGAATATCTTATGCGCCCCCACGGCATTATGCGCCGCACCGTAAATCTTACCTCCGGTTGGCACCGTGACGCGATAGGCGCTATGCTCGGCGTTTTAAAGGAGGGGGAGACGGTCGTTGCACTATTGCCGCACGGCATGAGTGGTTATTACTATGTCGACCCGTCCACAAAACAGAGGGTTCGTATAAACTCCGGCAACGAGCACCTGCTGTATGATGAGGCAATAACCTTTTATAAGCCGTTGCCACTGGAGTCGATTGGGGTGTTGGACCTTATCAAATACATGGTTGCAACGCTGTCGGTTGCGGACATTGTATTGTTTTTGATCGCCACGCTCACAGCGTCGTTGCTCGGTTTGTTCCTGCCGATGTTGACCGGATTTTTATTTGACGAGGTTGTCGACTCGGGCAGTGTCAGCCTGCTTATGAGCGTTTCAATTTTCTTAGTATGTATTACGGTAAGCTCGTTATTAATAGAGACGATAAAACAGCTTTTCACAGCGCGAGCCGGCACAAAACTCGGTATTTCGGTGCAGGCGGCGACCATGATGAGGTTGCTCTCGTTACCGGCGAGTTTTTTTAAGGATTACAGCGCCGGTGAACTGTCCAGCAGGATGGCATATATAAAACTCTTTTGTGACACCCTTGTCAATATCATCTTTACCACCGGAATAAGTTCGTTGTTTTCACTGGTGTATATAGTTCAGATAGCGTCATTTGCGCCACAGCTCGCCCTGCCGGCGGTGGCGATATTGATGAGCTCGCTGATACTTTCCATCGTTTCGGCGATAATCGGCGCAAGGATAAACCAACGTCAAATGGAGCTGTCCAGCAAGGAGAGCGGTATGTCCTACGCATTAATCTCCGGCGTGCAAAAGATAAAGCTCTCCGGTGCCGAAAAGCGCGCCTTTGCAAGGTGGGGGGAGCTGTTCGCCAAGGGTGCGAGGCTCCGATATAATCCGCCGCTGTTTATAAAAATAAACTCGGTAATCGCTCTTTGCATAACACTTATCGGTAATATAATCATCTATATTATAGCGGCACAGGCACAGATTGGCATCGCGGATTATTATGCGTTCCAGAGTGCTTACGGCATGGTCGGGGCGGCATTCGCCTCACTCACCGGCATTGCACTGTCGGCATCGACCATAAAACCAATGTTGACGATGATATCCCCGATATTAAACACGTCCCCCGAGATTTCACAAGGGAAAAAGGTGATCACCAAGCTCGGTGGTCTAATTGAGCTTAGCAACGTCAGCTTTAGATACTCCGACTCCATGCCGCTCGTTTTAGACAATCTATCGCTCAAAATTCGCCCCGGGCAGTATGTGGCGATAGTGGGGCGCACCGGTTGCGGTAAATCGACACTTATGCGATTATTGCTCGGTTTTGAGCAACCTGTCAAAGGCTCTATCTACTATGACGGCAAGGATATTAACAGCATTGACCTCAAATCGTTGCGGCGTCGCATAGGCGTCGTTTTGCAAAACGGCAAGCTGTTCTCGGGCGATATCTTTTCCAACATTACTATATGCGCACCATGGTTGACGCTCGATGAAGCATGGGAGGCGGCGGAGCACGCAGGCGTTGCGGAGGATATCCGCAGAATGCCGATGGGTATGCACACCATGGTGTCGGAGGGCTCGGGCGGTATATCAGGTGGGCAAAAACAGCGGTTGATGATAGCGCGCGCCATAGCACCCAAACCCAAGGTTTTGATGTTTGACGAAGCAACCAGCGCCCTCGACAACAAGACGCAAAAAAAGGTCTCTGCCTCTCTTGATAATCTGCGTTGCACCCGAGTGGTGATAGCTCACCGGCTATCCACCATAAAACAGTGTGACCGCATTATCGTGTTGGAGGACGGCAAGATAGTCGAGGACGGGACATATGATCAGTTGATAGATCGCCCCGGCTTTTTTAAAGAGTTGATTGAACGTCAACGATTGGACGTTTGACTCTAACACCATCTATTACAAAGAGTATTTTTCTAAAAAATTATACACAGCGTCGTAATACTTCGCCCTGTCGCGCCTTATGGTCTCGGCATGGCGTGTATTTTTTTGCACATAAAGTTCTTTTTCGCCGTCATATGCATTATACATATCTATCGAGCTTTCGACCGGCGTGACCTCATCATCCTCACCATGGATAAACAATACGGGTACATGGACATCCTCCAAGGCTTTTATGGGTGAGACGTCCTGATATCTGTGTTTAAAGAATAATCGATTAAAGACGTTTGCAAAAAATATAAACGGTGCGCCGGGTATTTTATACTGCGTTTTTAACTGGAATTTCAGCTCATCATACAGGCTGGCATATCCACAGTCGGCGACCACAAAGGCAATTCTATCGTCCATGGCGGCGGTCAAAATCGAGGTGGAGGCGCCCATCGATTCCCCGTGCAGTCCGACAGACCCACCGACCTTTTGCATCACCCAGTCTATGCAGGTGATAAGATCGTGCCGCTCATAGTAGCCGAGGCTGCACCGCTCACCCTTGCTCCTACCGTGGGAGCGGTGGTCGTACATAAGCACGTTATACCCTTTTGAATAAAACAGGTCAAGATATCGCAAAGAGCACATGAGGTTGACGGTATAGCCGTGCACTATAATCACCGTTTTTTGGGTTTCGGCTTCAGCTGCACACGGATACCACCTGCCGTATAGCTCATAGCCGTACCGCGACGAGATACTCACCTCATCAAAGTGATAGGTATCCGGCTCAACGCCATAATAATCCCCACGCTCCGACAGTTCTTTATAGACACCGTCATAGCTGTGCATCTTCGGGACAGTGGTCTTTCTGTTCAGCAGATATCCGAACAACAACGCAAGAAACAACAGTAAAACGATAATGAAGGATAGTATATAAAGTATAATTAATACCATAATGTCCTCCTTAAGATGTAATTAGCTTGTCAAGCTCTATCAACGAAAGGGTATAGATGACCGCCGCCTTGATAAAATTTTCGATCTTTATCGCCTCATCCGGCATGTGTGGTGAGCCATGGTGCGCCGGCAGATTTATCGCAGCGAAATCAGATTTTATGCCGGGGCCGAAACCGACCGCATTTTTCAACTTTCTCGCATAGGTGCCGCCGCCCATGGTATAACATCTCACCGGTCGGTCGGTTATCTCGCAGTAGATTTTCATCAAGGTTTTGACATACCATGTGTTTTCCGGTTGAAAATATGGTTTGTTATTGTCCGACTTCACAAGGTCAAATCCATTTCTCCTTGCTGCTTTTTCAATAGAGCTTATCATATCGTCGTCCTTTGTTGTCACAGGATATCTGATGTTGAGTGACAAACTCACCGCGCCATCATTTTTTCGCACGACACAGGCGGCCAAGGTGAGCGGACCACTCACATCGTCCTCATATATTATGTCGAGTGCGCTCCCGTCGTGCGTACTGCAAAGATGGAAAATAAAGTTAAAATACGGCGCATCACACGCATGAAAGATGTTGTTGTCAAGCAGAGGTTTTAAAAGCACGGCTATAGCGTTGACCCCATCCTCCGGCGAGGCGGCATGACAGGCACTGCCCACGGCAGAGAGCTTGACGCCGTTTGTGGTCGCTTCAACAGTGATAGAGTTCGAAAGGTTTGCAAACTCGTCTATAGATCGATTAAGTACTATATAAGCAGATCCCGGCAGGGCATTCTCCACCAACCCTGCATTAAAGTCGACAATATCATCGCTGAACCTATCACAGGAGAGTAGTGCGGAAAAGATACCCTTTTCGCCGTTGCAGACAGGGAAAGAGGAATCGGTTACGATAGCAACATCGCTCTCGCCGAATTTGTCGACGATTTTTTCGACGTCATGCATACCGACCTCCTCGGCGCACCCTACAAAGAGCGAAAGGGTGCTCTTGATGTCTATGCCGAGATCTTTGATGCACCGCATAGCATAGAGGTTTTGTATGCAGGCATTTTTGTTGTCCGCAACCCCTCGCCCTATCAAAAACTCGTCCGTCACGGTCATCTCATATTTCGGATAAATCCAATCGTCGCCATGTGGTACGATATCGAGATGACCCCACATCCCTATCGTTTTTTCACCGTTTTGATAGGATATCCTGCCACCGTAATAATCGGCGTTCTCACACCTAAAACCATAGCCCTCGCCCATTTCCAGCATAGTATCTAAAACCACGGCGCAATTCTCACCGCAGACATGTTTGCCCTCACTTTTTACACTGACCGAGTTTATCTCAACCAGTTTTTTGAGGTCCGCAATCATCTCATTTCGCTTGTCTTTAAACCAATTTTCTATCTTTTCTCTTTGCATAAAAGCACTCATTATGCTCTCCAATAATCCTCGATACATTCACGCAAGATTTGCACGTATCGACGTCCGCGGTTGTAGTCACCAAATATGGTGCCGACCTCACGTTGTGCTACCTCAAAAAGGCATCCGCTCGCCGCCTCGCACACCATCTTAAAGTTATCGCGGATTGCATCCTCGTCCATGGGTCCGTCCATGGTCACCTGCTCCGCCCTCGGCTTGCTGTAGTAGATGACATCACTGCCGCGGATAAGCTCACCGACATGATACTCGTTGTTAAATGGCGATACCGATAATTTTCTTAAATTTTTCCATTTTAAAATATATTTTTCTAAAATAGCGTCCACACGCTCGCAACATCCATAGGACAACAGACCGAACCGCTTTGCAAGTCTGTCCTGATATGGGAACACAAACTCGCCAAACATATCCGGCGACACCGCAGTCGTCTCCTGCGACTCTAAAAAGCCCCAACAGTCGGTTGTGCGGGTTGCTTTATCGCTCGTCAGTTCCTCAGTAAAGGCAAAGCTCTCCTGCGCTAACGCACTGAACCCGTTTGTCGGCAGCAGCAGATTGTTCTGCTCGATATAATCATAATAGCTCTCGTATACCTTTGTAGCCATATCCATAACCTTATGGAGAGTATCGGGGGAGTCCATCATGGATATGTAGTAGTTTTCCATCCCCATGAGATGTACAAGAGGATTTGTCATGGAACCGGTGAGGCTGTCCATCGTTATTTTAACCGGCAGAATATCCCCGAAAATCTCTTCTGCAACCGACACCATTTCATCCCTACCCTCTATGTCGACGGTGAAACTGCCACCTTTGAGCTTTTCAAACTCCTCATCGAGGTCCTCGATAACATTTTCTATGTGATAGCCGTTGGAATGTTCATGGGAGTTTTGCATTACAAGATTTGGTGAAATGCCGAACGGTTTTATACTTGCGCCCTGTTTTATTGCAAAAAAGTCCGCTATAGGCGTGTCGTCGCCGAACAGTTCACGACCGACAAGGGTGCAGAGAAAAATCTCTTCCAACCGACGTGCATATGTCGACTCACATTTTAGTCGATTGTAGACCACCTCTTCGGGGAAGTTGGAAAAAAGCAACCGCACAGTCGGCGTTTCTCGACGTTTTTGTGCCTGTGCCTGCCATTTTTTTAATATAATATCATTCTCGGGGCTGTTTGCATATTCAAGTTGTTTGTGTGCAAGGGAATGCAGACGCTCTCTATCCTTTTGAGTAATGCTCATAATTTTTCCTCTAACTATTTAACGAAATTAAAAATCTGTGCGAGCCAGCATTTGCTAAGCTCCATCCATCTGCCGACATAGGGGTTATTTGAACCGGTCTCCTCTGTGCAGACCGAAATACCATGTGTGCCACTCGGGAAAAGGTGTGCCTCAAACGAAATTTTATTTTTTTGCAATGCACTCATGAGGACAAGTGCATTCTCCACCGGCACGACGGTGTCATCGACGGTATGAAAAATAAAGATAGGAGGGCAGTCGTTCGTAATCTGCTTTTCGAGAGAAAAGAGCAGTTCCATCTCTTCAAACTCCCCGTCGGTAAGTGTCGAAAAACTCCCCTCGTGGCGAATGTTTTTGTCCGCCGAAATGACAGCATAATTTATTATGCCTGCGTTTGGTTTGTTCCGACCGTTTTTGTTGTCAAACTGCTTTAAAAACTCCGGGTTATTCCAAAGTGTACACAGCGAAGCGGCGAGGTGCCCACCTGCCGAAAATCCTGTAACGGCAATTCTATCGGGGTCGCAACCCCACTCGTATTTGTTCTCTCTAATCGCCATGACGGTGGAACTGAGCTCTTTGAGTGGGTTAAAATGCTTTATGTTCTCACCTATCGAATAGTAGAGAATAAAAACGTTATACCCGGCGGCAAAATACTCGAACGCGACCGGCTCCGCCTCCCGAGCGGAACAAAATTGGTACCCACCACCGGGGCATATGACAACGCTCGGGAAATATTTGCGATGATTTTCCATCTCGGTGAGAGGGGTGTGGAGATATCCGACCACATTCCCATCGGTGCCGTTCATTGGTGTAAATTTGATTGTTTGCATACCTGCCTCCGTTTTTTATAATTGTAGCACATCTGTTAAAAAAAATAAAGTGTTTTTGAAATTACAGATCGTTAAAAAATGTAGTTCCCTTTTTATCTTCGGTATGGTATAATCAAGATAATAGCAATTATATTTAATTTTAAGTTGTAGTTCCCTTTTTATCTTCGGTATGGTATAATAAAAGCAAAGAACAACGGCGGTTTTACGAAGGTTGTAGTTCCCTTTTTATCTTCGGTATGGTATAATAAGGGACAAAAAACGCTTTAAAACAGCGGTTTTACGGCGTTTTTGTTGTGCGGAAATTTATATGTTTTTATTATTTTCTGCCAATTTCACCATTTTTTTAAAAAAAAGATAATTGCTCCGCTATGAACGGTTGTTCGTTCGGGGCGAGATTGCCCAGCAGTATAGTCATCGCTTGATACTGTTTTTCCGTTATGGTTAAGACGCGGACCGAGCCATTGTCCGGCACCCAAGGTTTTATCCGTTCCATGTGCTTTTCTACAGCATCGGTGCCGTTGCACACCCTGCTGTAAACCGAGTACTGCACCATACAATAACCGTCCTTTATTAAAAAGTTGCGAAATCTTGTCGCAGCTTTTTGTTGATATTTCTCCTTGACAGGTAGGTCGAAAAACACTATCATCCGCATAAACATATCTTCTCGCTATTCATACTCGTGAATTTTTGGCGATAATACGGCGGGCATTATCAGACAGTCCTCTTGTTGTAAAAAACTTTTTTGTAATGACTGCACCACCTTGGTCACTGCATAAAAAAGTGGGTGCCGCTCGGTGCCTACCAACATATTTAGGTTGAGTATCGCGACGAGATCGCGTTTGTCCTGCGTTGTCATCTCGTGAGTGGCATCCATCGAGGCGACACACAGGTCAACAACCGGTCGAAACGGCTCGATAATATCATCCGCAAGGTTATATGCATTGAGCTGATTGTCATGGTGTATCCCAAGACAAGGCTCCAATCCATAGAGAATCAGCTCCCGACAGATTACCGAGCGTATTATGCTGTAGCCATAGTTGAGACGTGCATTGATGGTGTTGTCGGCACGCCGTGTGAAAAATTCGCCGAACAACATCTTGAAATAACGCGATGCCGCCACCGCCTCGGTGTTTGTGGAGTCGCCGGACATTACCCGCTTTGCAATTGTTTTCAACTGCTGTGCACCTGCTATGCCACAGAGCTCCAATGTCGTCGCCTGATTTAAAATCTTCGCACTCACCACACTTTTCCAGAGCTGTTTTTTGAGCGGCAGTTTTGTTTCAAGCTGGGAGTAGAGCATCTTGACCTGACGCGAGTGGGAATGATATCCGGTCAACACGGCGCAGGGGGTGTGTTTTTTATCGCAGAACATCACTGCAACCCCCTGCTGTGCAAGCTCCGACAACAACGAGCTGCTGCAGGTCACCCTGCCGGACTCTATGAGCAGTACCGAGAGGTCTTCTATAGGCACCGAACCACTTCGCTCCCACTCAATCATCAGCTGTGAATTTTTTAGCGACAGTTTCGCCGCGTTTTCAATACAGACCGTTCGATATGCCATGACTCACCCCTTATTTTGCTCAGCTTTTTTCGACGCCTGCCTTAAATACATTGCCGAGCACATCTACCGTGTATTTTTCAATCGAGACAAGTGTTTTTATTCCACACCCACCTATAAAATAAGCGTTGTCATGTGTTGACAGGGTTATTGCACCGGTAGAAATATTTGCCCCCCTATAATAAACCAGAATATCATTCGCGACAAACTTCTCGTCCACCGTCGCCTCCTTAAATGTTTTGGAGAATACCATCGGTTTTTTCGCCTTTATATTTACAAGATCGTTCGGATAGAGCGAGAACAAAAAGTCCTCCTCCGACATCTTGCGCCACGGTTTATATGCAACCACCGCGTTGCAAGGGAGTTGCGGTTTGATTAGATCAGAGACATAGATGGGTATAAAATAGTATCCGTCTCCTTCGATTTTAAAGACATCAATCCTTACTCTATACTCATTATTAGCAGCCCCTTTACCCTCGTTCACCTCAACATTAAGACTGGATTTTTTATAAATCTTAACTTTTTCCACCCTCGGCGGTGCGTCGGAGTTTTTACAGCCCTGTGGGGTTGGCTTTAGGATAAAGCCGTCCAGAAATGCCTTTTTAGCGTCACCGTCCGCTTCGCGCAGACGCCTTTTAAGTTCTTCATACAGCAACCGGTCACTGCTCGGATTGTAGTAACCCACAATCTCATCGTTTTTGACATCGTATTTTAGACTCGTCAACGGAGTTTTTGTCACCATCTTCATCTCGCCGTCTATCTCACGTAGCGAGCGTATGGTCGCCTCGTGTGCCGGTCCTGTCCTCTTTTTGCGAACCCTGCGTGAAACGAAAAACGGTTTTATTCTATTTAAATCGACGTTTGCATAGTTGCGAAGCGGTGTTTTTTCCATCATACCGACCGGGTCGGAGGAGAACCGCATCATCATTTCCTCTCGAAAGTCCGGCCACGGCAAGGGGAAATACCGTTTTTCCGTTTCGGGTTTTGGATTATAGTGCTCTAATTCGCGATATTGAGAGTAGTTGGTGAGATAATTTATAGCACCCTGTGTCACGCACGCCACCACGACCGCGTCCACCGCGTGGTGCAGATCGCCATTTTCGCGCACCTTGCGTAGCCCCCACCTTTTGCGCAGGTAGGAGGTTATTCTGCCGTTGACGGCGCGAACACGGGTCTTTTTTTCCACCTCGTTATTAAATGCAAGGTGGTTTTTTATGTAGCTGTGCATAAATCGTGAGATAAACTGTGTATCCTGTAAACTCCGCTCCTTCATTTCGGCGCGATCGGCTTCGGTAGTACTCTGTTTTAATAGGTTGGCACGTTTCACCCTGTCTCGTATGATGGTATTGACTCGCACCGTAAACTCATCGCCGTTCTGTAAATACTCAAGAGGGAGGCGGTTTTTCTTGTCACGATTTGCCTTGGTTGTGACAAGCACCTTGTTTTTATAGCCGTCATTAAATGAGATGCTATAGGGGATTATGTGGTCAATTTCACAGTAGCCCGGCTCGAACAACCGCTCTATCTTCAGACTCTCGCCTGTATAGATGCATTTACAATCCTGCTCCTGCCAAAGCCGATATTTAATAATATCTTGACCGGTCGGTGCGATAATATTACTCAGTTGTTTTATCTGCTCAACCACGCGCTCGTTGTTTGCGGCGTTGTCCTTTTGATCCCTTTCGATTAGTTTTCTGTCCTGATGGTTTTTTGATAGCTCACGCGCAAGCTCTATATTGACAGCGATGGGGCTGCCGTATCGTTTCACCACCGCATTTATCACCTTGATGGTCTGGTTGACGGCGCGTCGAACGACGGGGCTGGTTATTTCAGGGCAATCCGGCGGCAGTTTAGGAAGATACAGTTCACCACCGACCTTTTGAGCGCGAAAATCATAGCCGGCCGCCTCACAAGCCTTGTCATATGTCATGCCGCACTCAAGATGAGGTATAATATTTTGCATAGCCTTGATAGAGAGATGCCCTGCCTTTGAAAAGCTGTTAATGCCAAGGATCACCTCTTTTTCAAACTCGTTGAACGTAGTCTTTTGCAGCTCTTCACGAATTCGTCGGTCGCTCTTGTGACAGGTCAGAATATATGCTATCTCATCACGTCTGTCAAAGGACAGGGTGTTTATATACCCCTTTTTGAGCTTGTCAAAGGCAATTCGCATGGTGTGAAAGCGTTCGAGATAATTGAATTTTGCCTTTTTCTCTACCTCTGCTACCTCTTTATGACCATAACTGAGGTTAAAATGCTCCCCCTCACCGAGTTTTAAAATCGAGCGAAGACTGTCATAGCTAAGATTGGTTTTTTCGTGGCAAAGAGATACCAAATTTTGTCTTTGCTCTGAGGCTAACCCGCGCCAACCGTCCACCCCCAAAATTCGAATCGAGTTCACCTTGCAGAGCAGATTAAAAAGCTCAAAGGTGTACGACGCTTTTACCGCGCGTTTTTCCTCCTTTTCAAAGGTGCAACGACCGAGCATTTTTTCAATCTGATCGCCGGCATAAGGTCCGCTCGCCGGCCCCTCATCGTATCCGCGTTGCCCGTCAAATATCTCAAGATAGGACGCGGCAAATTCCTCGGTGAGCAAAGGGTTGTTGTACCGACGCTGACACTGGAAAATCGTCTCTATTTCACTGCGTATCTCACTGCGCAAAAAGGTATTGCCGTAGTCACCGCCCTTATTGCGTTTGTGGGTGCTGAATTTTTCATCGTGATAAAGCAGTTCGCCGACGGTGCGATATCCGTGCTTTTTTAACAGTTCGGTATTTTGCGCGGTTGCGGCGAGCAGTTTGCCACCCTCTGTGCCTTTTTCCTCATTTTTGCGGTTGGATTTAAAGCCGCGCCTTTGCATAAGATGCACCATCAGTCGAGCAAATTCGCTGTTGTCAAGGCACCGACTCAACGCCTCATACCGCACGGAGTAAATATCGGAGGTGTCCCGATTATCATAAAGGTCACAAAGCTCATTTTTAGTTATAATTTTTTTATTTTGAAGAAGCGATTTTGTCCTCTGTAAACGGTGGCGGTGACGTCGATTCCTGCGACGTGCTCCGCGTGCCTCCCGTCGAGGCAATGCAAGTGAAGACCCGTCCTTATCCATCTCTGCCGCATCAAAAATCCTGCTACCGGAGTGAATTATTCTTGTCGGCTCTGCGTTTTGGTCGGTGGCGAGCACTGCATATCCGACCGACGTTATACCCACATCAAGACCCAATCTGTATAACATAACAACCCCCTTTATAAAACAAAAAGGTGGTGAAAACTCACCACCCTCTTTGCGGCACAATGCTCACGCAAAGGCCTTATTGCAGCAACCTATTTACCTTCGGTATGGTATAAGGTTGTATTTATTGTATAATATATTTCAATAAATGTCAATACTTTAATCAATAATTGTTCGTTTGTTTCAAAATAAGACCAAATAAATAATATCTCAAACCGCTTGACAATCTCGGTCTTTTTTGATATAATACAAAGGCTAATGTGGACTGAAAGAGGTTGTCGCGGCTTATCTGTGCGAAAAAAGTTGATTATTGCCGTATAAACGCTGCGTTTTGACTGAGTTATCGTTGAAAATCGCCTCTTTAAATGTAGAAAGGATTATTAATATGAAAAGAACATTCCAACCAAAAAAACGTCACCGCGCTCGTGTGCACGGATTTCTTGCCCGCTCTAAGAGCAAAAACGGTCGCAAGGTGCTTGCCCGTCGTCGCTCGAGAGGTCGTGCCGTTCTCGGAATTTAACGGTGCGCCACCGCTCGTTGAACAAAAACTATGAGTTTTCTCGTTGTTACAGACGCGGGAGCTACATAACACACCCCCTTGTTGTCACCTATCTTTATAAAAACAAACTCGGTGAGACAAGGCTCGGGATAACCACCTCGAAAAAAATAGGAGGTGCCGTTACAAGAAACAGAGCAAGACGGATACTGCGTGAGGCAGCAAATGCCGTCATTCCAACAGGTCTCGGGTACGATATCGTGTTGGTCGCAAGGAGCGCTACCGCCACATCAAAAAGCACCGAGCTTGCCGGAATAATTGAACGACACCTAAAAAAACGATGCGTTTTGTGAGACAATTGTTTATACTACCTATAAGGGGATATCAACTTCTTATATCTCCCCTCCTCGGCCACCACTGCCGCTATACACCAACTTGTAGCCGTTATGCTATCGAGGCTATCTCGCTACACGGAGTTTTGCGGGGTGGTCTTTTGGCGTTTTTGCGGATACTGCGTTGCAATCCGTTTGGAGGTTTCGGTTTTGACCCCGTGCCGGAGGAGTTCACCCTGAAAAGAGATCGTTAATTTATTATCATCTTACATCTACTTGTACGACCTTTTAGAAAGGAATGGTTTTCTAATCTATGTGGGAATCTATCACGACATTTATCCCGAGCATTTTGGGCATTGTCATGCGTGCTATACAAGGGTTTGCCGGCTCCTACTGGCTGTCCTTATTTTTATTCGCGCTTGCAACCAAACTACTGCTCTTCCCCCTTGCGCTAAAGCAACAAAAATCCTCTGCCAAGATGGCGGCATTTCAACCGGTTTTAAGTGAGATAAATAAGACCTACGCCAACGATAAACAACGTCAACAAGAGGAGTTAATGCGCCTGCAACAGGAGCATGGCTACTCCCCTCTTGCCGGCTGTCTGCCCCTTTTGGTGCAGATGCCAATTCTCTTTGGTCTTATCGACGTTGTGTATAATCCTCTCACCTATATCGTGAACGTCTCTAAAGAGGCGCTTGCCTCCGCGATGGAGATATCCGGTCTCGACGCCGCTATTCGAGGGATTGAGGCGACACTAATCAGTGCTATACAACAATCCCCCTCAGAGTACTCCGACATTTTCACGTCCGATGAGCTTGCACGTATCGAGTCGCTGGATCTTAACTTTTTCGGCATGAACCTTGCGACAACCCCATCTTTCTCCGACCTTGACATAATCTGGATTATCCCTATTCTGTCCTTTGCCACCATGGTACTTTCCATGACCGTCTCCACCAAGGTTTCCGGCGCAAAGATGGAGGGCTCCATGAAGATGTTGCCCTACATATCCAGCGTTATGTTCCTGTTTTTCGGTTTTTCTATGCCTGCCGGCGTTACCTTTTACTGGATAGGCTCCAACCTGCTCAACCTCGCACAGAGCATTATCGTGCGCAAAATCCACGACCCGGAGGTTTTAAAAGCACAATTTCAGCAGGAAATTGAGGAGAAACGCAAGAATAAAAAGAAAAAAACCAAGGTGGTCAAGGTGGAGACACCACAGGGTGAGATTGTGGAGAAAAATGTCTCCCAGACCGAACTGGAAAAAATTCGCCTGCAACAGGCACGAGAGGCGTTTTCAAAAAAATACGAGGACTGATTTTGTCTACATTTCATATAACATGAAAGGAATTTTAATATGCAAAACGAGATAATCTGCA
This sequence comes from uncultured Oscillospiraceae bacterium, assembly GCA_964369965.1. Taxonomy (GTDB): domain Bacteria; phylum Bacillota; class Clostridia; order Oscillospirales; family Ruminococcaceae; genus CAYJBH01. The sequence goes on along the minus strand of CAYJGF010000001.1, from coordinate 147,255 downwards.
CCGGCAAAACAATAGATATTGCCATTGAAGAGGGGCTTGCTCAACTCGGTCTGTCCCGCGACGATGTCTCGGTCGAAATACTGGAGACACCGGTGCGTCGCATTTTCAAATCCACCCCTGCAAAGGTAAAGATTACGCGCGATGAGCCTATACCCGCACCGGCTGTGAGCGCCCCTGCACCTGCACAGAGTCCTGCCGCGCCCAAAAAGCCTGCTCCAAAGCCGGCACCGCAAAAAACCGAGCAGTCGTCACAGAATGTCAAGCAACAAAAACAAAACAAACCCAAGCAACATTCCGCCCCTCGTCAACCGCGCTCAAACGTTCGTACCGAGGAGGATATAGCGACGCTGGGCCGCAAAACCGAGATAGCATCGGAGTTTTTATCCAAGGTTTTCGGGGCGATGGAACTCGGCGATGTCACCATAACTCCCGAGCCTGCTGACCGTGGTGCGGTTCTCGGCATAGCCGGCGAAAATCTGTCTATACTCATAGGCAAAAGGGGCGAAACTATGGAGGCGTTGTCCTACCTGACCTCTCTTGTCGCGAACAGCATAGGCGGCAACTTTGAGAAGATGTCACTGGACGTTGCAGGCTACCGTGAAAAGCGCGAGAGCGATCTCGGCGAGCTTGCAAAACGTATCGCGACCAACGTTTTGAACAGTGGCAGACCTTATGCTTTAGAGCCGATGAACCCCTATGAGCGCAGAATTATCCACACCGCAATCGGTGAAATAGAGGGCGTTGCAAGCGAATCGCAGGGTGATGGCGAGCGCCGTCACATCGTGATATACAGCGAGGCGGAGGGGCTAACCGGCAACATCCGTTATTCCGACCGCGATCGCGGCAGACGTGGACCAAGGCGTGATGACCGAGGCGAGCGTGATGGCAGAGGTGACCGCAATGGCCGTGGTAGAAATCAACGCAGCGACAGAGATCGTGACCGCCGTCCGAAACAACCCCCCGTTGTCTCGACACGCACCGAAAAGGTGGACGACGACACCGCAAAACCTCTTTTTTCCAAGATTGATCTATAAGGCAATAGTATATTGCTCCCCCAAGTAAACAGTGAACAATCTTGTCGGTAATTTTGTCCGCACTTCCGCGTCAAAGAACCGTTTTTAATGCAGGGAGCATTAAAAAGAACCTTTTCCTTGAATTACAAACAAAATTCCTCGACAATCTTTGTCCATGATTTAATTGGGGGAGTAATATGAACATTATTATAGTCGGCGACGGCAAGGTCGGATTTACCCTCACACGCCTTTTGGCACTTGAGGGTCACGACCTTGTTGTCATTGACAGCAAGGAGGAGGTTCTCACCGACTCTAAAAACCGCCTTGATGTCATCACAATCAAGGGCAACGGTGCCAATATCGACACACTTCGCGAGGCAGGGGCGGAGACTGCCGACCTGCTTATCGCGGCGACCTCGATGGATGAGATTAACATTCTATCCTGTATGCTCGCCAAAAAACTCGGCACCAGCCACACCATCGCGCGAGTTCGCACCATGGACTATCTTAAATCTCTTTCATTTTTGAGGGAAGAGATGGGTCTTTCCATGACCATCAATCCGGAAAAAGAGAGTGCGATAGAGATACTCAAGGTTTTGCGTTTCCCCTCCGCCGTCAACGTCGACACTTTTGCCGGCGGTAAGGTTGAAGTTGTCGAGATAAAGTTGATGGAGGGCAACCCCATCATAGGACGTCGTCTTGCCGATCTTCGAAAAGAATCGCAGGACGGCTTTATTGTGTGCGCGGTCGACCGCGGTGAGGATGTGTTTATCCCCAACGGTGACTTTGTTTTTGAGGTGGACGATAAAATCTCCATCACCGGCAACCGCAGTAAAATCTCACGGTTTTTCAAAAAACTCCGCATATTTAAAAAGACGGTTCGAGATGTGGTTATAATAGGTGGTGGCACCATCGCATATTATTTGACTCTATCGCTGTTAAAACAGGGCATACAGGTCAAAATTGTGGAGAAAGACTATGCACGCGCGGCGCAGTTATGTGAACTGTTGCCGGGCGCGAAAGTCCTGTGTGGGGACGGCACCAACGCCGACCTCTGGCGTGAGGCACGACTCGACGCCGCCGACGCACTGGTCGCATTGACCGGCATGGACGAGCAGAATGTCATCATATCACTGATGGTACAAAATCCGGAGTGCAAGGTCGTCACCAAGATAAGCAGACAATCTTTCAACTCTATATTGGAGGATCTGCACCTACACACCGTCATATCCCCGAAATATATTACCGCCGCCCAGATAGTGAGCTATGTGCGCGCCATGCAAAACAGCATGGGCAGTAAGGTCAACGCGCTCTATCGTATACTGGACGGTCAGGTGGAGGCACTGGACTTTAAGGCGGAGCACAGTGAATTCATCGGTATACCGCTTGCCGAGCTTGTGATAAACCCCCTCGCACTGATAGCTTGTATTATGCGCAAGGGCAAAATAATCTACCCGTCGGGCGAGTCCACCATCGAGGTGGGCGATCGGGTCATCGTCACCACCACCCTCCCGAGGATACGGGATCTTTCCGAAATATTTGAGTAGAGGGAACGTCGCGACATGAATTTTAGGATGATCGGATACACGGTCGGAATTGTTCAACTATGTATGGCGGTCCTGATGATAGCACCGCTGATAGTGTCGTTAATCTATTCCGGCAATGACACTACGGCGCTGTTAGCCGCCATCGCCGTTACGGCATTGTTCGGTTTTTTACTCATGCTGTTAAAGCCGAAAAACACACGTATTTTTGCCCGTGAGGGATTTATCATTGTCGCCCTATCATGGGTTACATTGTCTGTTTTCGGTGCGTTGCCGTTTGTTTTTTCCAGCTCGACATCCAGCTTTGTGGATGCCGTTTTCGAGAGCATGTCCGGCTTCACCACGACAGGGGCGTCGATACTCAGCGACGTGGAGGTGCTTGATAAAGGGGTGCTGTTTTGGCGCAGTTTCACCCACTGGATCGGCGGCATGGGAGTTTTGGTCTTTTTGCTTGCAATATTGCCACTTTCCGGCGGTCGTAACATGTTTGTTATGCGCGCCGAGGTGCCGGGACCTACCGTATCAAAATTAATGCCCAAAATGCGCACCACCGCCATGGTGCTTTATGGGATATATCTTGCGCTGACCATTATTGAGATTATCCTGTTGCTATTTTGCGGTATGCCTCTTTTTGACAGTATTGTCCACTCGTTCGGCACGGCTGGCACCGGTGGTTTTTCCATAAAAAACGCCTCGATAGCAGCGTATGAAAACCCTGCTATCGAGGTGGTTATAACGGTGTTTATGTTGCTGTTCGGCATCAATTTCAACCTCTATTTCCTATTGCTCGTGCGTCAGATAGGCAAGGTGTTTTTTGATGAGGAGCTGCGAGTTTATGTCGGTATAGTCATCGCGAGCATAACCGTTATCGCATTTAATATCTACACTATGTACGACAGTGTCGGTGAGGCGGTTCGCATAGCGGCGTTTCAGGTCGCAACCATAATGACCACCACCGGCTATGCGACAGCCGACTTCGACCTTTGGCCGGAGTTTTCAAAGACATTGCTCGTCCTGTTGATGTTTGTCGGCGCGTCCGCAGGTTCGACCGGTGGCGGTCTAAAGGTATCGCGATTTATTATTTTAGTCAAGTCGGTGGGTGCCGACCTGCGCTCCCAACTTTTCCCGAGTAGTGTCAACATAGTGAGGTTGCAGGGGCGACGGGTGGAGGATAGCACAGTCAAAGAGGTCAAGACCTATTTTGTGCTATATATATTCATCATGCTCGGTTCATTTTTGGTGGTGTCGCTGGACGGTTTTTCGTTTGAAACCTCGTTCACAGCGGTGGTTGCGTGCCTTAACAATATAGGTCCCGGTCTTGACATGGTCGGTCCGACCGGGAATTATTCTGAATTTTCCGACCTGTCCAAGATAGTGCTTATCTTCAATATGGTTATCGGCAGGCTGGAAATCCTCCCCATGATACTGCTATTTGCGCCGTCGGCGTGGAGGAGATGAACCGTTAATCCAAAATGCCGCTCATCGGGTTATTTTTCATAGGCGGTGCCACTTTATACTGGGTGGTCAGTGGCAGGTATGCCTTGGCATCCGAACTTTTGTCAAACGACGAGATAATCTCCAACACATGCAGTGCGAGGTCAAATCCGGCGCGCATCGGCCTGCCGGTGCGAATAGCCTTTGCCATGTCGGCAAGTCCGAGACCGCGCGAGTTCTCTTTATAATCAAAAAGCAACGGCATATCTTTAAATTCGCCGTCCTCCGGACGATAGAGTTTTATGTCGCCGCCAAAGGTATTCGGGTCAGGGACGATAAGCGTGCCCTTGGTGCCGTACACCTCAAAACGCGCCTGCTGGTTATAATGTACATCAAAGGTGGTGAATATTGTGCCGACCGCCCCACTGTCAAAGTGGAGGGTGCCGGTCACGTAGGTCGGGACCTCGACGTCTACCACCTCACCATATTTCGGTTCACTGGTGATGACACGTTTGTCAAACATGCTTTTAGACACGCCGGTCACACCGCTCACACCGCCCATAAGGTTAACGAGGGCGGTCACATAGTAGGGACCCATGTCCATCATCGGGCCGCCGCCGTGCTTGTAATAAAACGCAGGGTCGGGATGCCAACTCTCGTGACCGTGGCAGATCATAAAACAAGCACTGCCGATAGGCTCACCTATCATATCGCTATCGATTATATGACGGCAGGTCTGTATGCCACTGCCGAGGAACGTGTCCGGCGCACCGCCCAACATTAATCCGGTCTCTTTTGCAAGTTTGGCGAGTGCGACACCCTCCTCAAATGTTGCACCGAGTGGCTTTTCGGTGTAGACGTGCTTGCCGGCTTTTAAAGCGCGGGAGGTTACGTCGAAATGCTCATAAGGGCGTGTCAGATTGAGTACTATCTCCACCTCGGGGTCATCAAAAATCTCATCGAGGGAGTCATAGACCTTTGCTATACCGTACTCCTCCTGAGCTTTTTCGGCCCTATCGCGAAAAAGGTCGTACACGCCGTAAATCTCGACCTCTTTAAACATCTCGGTCAAGTTTTTAAGATAGATACCGCTGATTGAACCCACGCCAATCATTGCAACCTTGACTTTATTCATGAAAACCCCTTTCTATTCAACCTCAAAACGTTCGGTGGTCAGCTTGTTATCGATGGCATATTGCTTGCCCTGCGCCGCCCAGAGCATACCGCGCTCCATCATTATCTCGGCATTTGGCGAGTTGACAAAAACGTCGTCATGATGCCCGAGTGCGGTATAAAACACACGTCCGTTGCCCCAAAACTTCGTCCATGTGACCGGCATGTCAATAGGTTTGTTGGATATATGATTGCCGGCAATTAGAGGAAATCTCGTAGAGGCGAGCACCTCAATTGCAGGGTCGACATGCAGATAATAATGCTCACTTGTCACTTTAAAGTCACTAAGACCCTCAACAATGGGGCTTGTGCCGTTATGAACGTTGACGATGTATTCGACGCCGTCGTTGCCGGGGTGAGCGATCCATTGACCGCCGGTCATAAACTGCCAGTCGACATCGTTGCGAAAAGCGTCGCACATGCCACCATGGCAACCGGCAAGTCCAACACCGGACGCCACCGCGGTGCGAATGTTTTTGCTTAGCTCCTCCTCGATGGTGCTCATTGTCCAACAGGGAACAATGAGATCCAATCCCATCAACATGTCAAGATCTTTGCAGACATCGAGTGTGTCGCTGATCTCACAGCTGTAACCGTTTTTCTCCATAAGACCGGCAAACCTTTTAGAGACGAGCACCGGCTCATGTCCATCCCAGCCGCCTTGAAGAATAAGTACTTTTTTTTCGGTAGACATTTACATTTCCTTTCAAATAAAATTTATATTTCACATTGAACGGCGCATTTGCGTTCATTTGCAACAAAAGCGAGGTCGATGATCCTCATAATGCGCAGTGCCTCCGTTGGTTTGACAATAAGCTCTGCGCCGTTGTCTATGACATCGACTATATTTTTATAGAAATCACCCCAATCGGTGATGACTTTCGGCAACGGTGTTTCAATAATTGTCTCGGTTGGACGAGGTGCCATTGTTCTTGTCGGCCCTGCCTCGGTATAGACTATAGAATCCTCCCACAGCATCTCGCTATCAAGTTTTTTCTGCAACATTGCGCCCTTGCAGGAGAAATCCTCAATGACTGCTGTGCCACCGTCGCAGGATACATGCCAACGCGGATGGTTGACAAAACAGTTGGTGGAGACATCCACAATACCGGACACACCGTTTTTAAAACGCAGGAAAACTTTCATGTTGTCGTCCACAATTTCGCCGCCGTGCTCCGGCGTAGTGACAGTGAAAAGGTGAGCGCCGACCTCAACTATCGGGCTGTCGATAAGAAAGACCATTTGGTCGATAAGATGCACACCCCAATCGAGGAGCATCCCACCGCCATTCTCTTTATATCCTCTCCAACCGTGCAGGACACCGCGCGAACCCTGCACACGGCTCTCGATAAAATACGGCTCACCGAGTGTCTTGTCGTCTAAAATCTTTTTGATGATCTTATAGTCCTTGTCCCAGCGTCTGTTTTGATGGACGGAAAACACCTTGCCGGAGGTCTTTGCCACGGCGATAATATCCTCCAGCTCCGCGGCGTCCATGGTGACAGGTTTTTCACAGATGACGTTTTTGCCGGCTTCGAGCATTATTATGGAAATGTCTTTATGGAAGTTGTTCGGCGTGGCGATGGTAACCATGTCAATCTCTTTATCCTGCGCAATCTCGTCGATGGAACGGTAGATATGAAGCCCCAACTTTCTCGCCTTTTCGTTCATTTCTTCACGGATGTCATAGATACCCTTAACCGTCACTTTATCTATGCACTCGGTTATTTTTTCATAATGCCAAGTGCCCATACCACCAAAACCAATTATTGCCAATTTATGATTCATGAATGTCCTTTCTTTTTTATTTAATAAAATAAACCTTACTTGAATAATATCATATTTTGCTGTATAATTCCATATCATAAGATGATAATTTTGTGTCATATTTTGCGGTCTTTATTCTGTTTTAAAAGGAGATGAAATGAGAGTGTTTTTTTTGATGATAACAGCACTGTTAATATCGTCTTGCGGTGAGCCTTTAATAGGGGATATGAGTGCAAATTTATATGAATATCCCGAGCATAACTTTGCGCAAAACGCAGGTGAAACTTTTATTGAGCTGACGCAGGAGGAGGTTAATATAACAAAAAGTGGCAGTTATAGACTAAGTGGCGATTACACAAAAATTGTTATTGATATAAACAAGGATATCGACAAAGGTGTTGTCTTTCTCATGTTGGATAATGCTCATATACAAAACGATACGGGGGCACCCATTAATATAATTGATGCAGAGCAGGTAGTGTTTATAATTGAGGGCAATAATACCGTCTTGCAATCGGCGAAGCAGGTGCAGGACGGTGAGCCATCTTGCGCAATCTATTCTGCCGCAGATACCGCTATTATCGGAGAGGGGGCCGTTGCGATAAATGCCGCAGATAAGGATGGGATAAAAGCCCGCGACGACCTAATTATAGAGGGTGTTACACTAATTGTAGATGCGGTTGAAGATGGTATAGTAGGAAAGGACTTACTCGCCGTAAGCGGTGCGCATATCACCGTCAACAGCGGTAAAGACGGTTTGAAATCCTCAAACGACCAAGACCCCGACAAGGGATACATGATAATCAAGGACAGCGATTTCGCAATAAATTCCGATGACGATGCACTGCAATCAAACAACAGAATGCAGATAGAGGGCGGTGAGTTTCTAATAAATACGGGCGATAGAGCGTTGCAGGCAGAAAAAGACCTGATAATAACGGATATCGACCTATCAATCGAGAGTTCAAATGAGGGTATAGAGGGCACGACGGTTACGATAGACGGCGGGAAGATAAATATCATAGCCACAGATGACGCAATAAACGCGTTTGCGGATGATGGGTATGTGAGGATTATCGACGGTGATATATGGCTAAGTGCAGACGGAGACGGCATCGACTCAAACGGGGATTTGTTAGTTGAAGGTGGGAATATTGTGATAGAGAAAAAAGACACCTATGCCGACGGCGACGGTGGAATAGATGTGAACGGAGACTATACCATAACAGGCGGAACGGTTCAAGACCAAAACAACAATCCCGTAGAGCAGACGGAGAACGAATGAAAAAACCTTTTTATAAAATCACACTTTAATTAATGCCTGCTGAACAACTTAAAAATAGCTTAACCAAGCTATAAAAAGCTATTTTTAAGTTGTCGAAGTACAAGGTTTTTTCCAATATTCAACCAAAACCCTTGCACTTCGATTTTCGCCTAAAGAGAAAATTCAGTAGGCTTTAATTATTGCACAATAAATTATTATCTCAATTCCATGGTGGGGATGTAGGGACAACCGCAATGTGTAGGGAGAATGGCGAGCCATGTCCCTACACCTACAAATAACATCATAGTTTTTCGCGATATACCTATTATCCACGCAAAAAAGCCCCCCTATAAAAGGGGGCTTTTTCAACCTAAAAATTAATACCTTTTTTGACGTTCCGAGTATTTGGTGTGCAGTATCTTGTGTGCCTTGTGACCGCCCGGCTCGCCGAGGTAGTCGTCGTACAACTTTTTGACCGCTGAATTCTCGTGGCTCATGCGTTTTGCACATGCCTTATCCTCGCCATAAAGTGCCGAGGCGCGCAGTCCTTTCAGATCCATAAAGTTGCGAACAGTCGCGGATTGAACAGGCTGACCACCACCGTTGACACAGCCGCCGGGGCAAGCCATAAATTCGATGAAGTCGTATTGAGCCTCACCCGATTTGACACGGCGCAGAACCTCGTTACAGTTAGCAAGTCCCGAGGCGACACAGACGCGAACCTTGATACCGTTAATGTCGTAGGTAGCCTCTTTGATGTTTTGTGTGCCGCGAACGTCGTGGAAATCAAGACTTTCCGGTGCTTTGCCGGTAAGGACAACGACCGCTGTACGCAGTGCAGCCTCCATAACACCGCCGGTTGCGCCGAATATGTGACCGGCACCGGTCGCTTCGCCCATCGCAGGGTCAAAATCTTCATCCGGCAGGTTGACAAAATCAATACCGGCGCGTGCGACCATTCTTGCCATTTCCTGTGTTGTCAGCGCGACATCGACATCCGGAATTCCTTCGCCTGCCGCCGCCTGGTCCTCACGACCGACCTCGAACTTCTTCGCGGTACAGGGCATGATGGAGGCAACAAAAATATCTTTCGGGTCTTTGCCGATAAGCTCGGCAAAGTATGTCTTTGCGGTTGCGCCAAACATCTGTTGCGGCGATTTGCAGGTGGAGAGATTGCCGATAAAGTCGGGGTGGAAGGTCTCACAATATTTGACCCAACCCGGGCTACAGCTTGTGATAAGCGGCAATGTTCCCCCGTTTTGGAAACGGTGTAAAAACTCGGTCGCCTCCTCCATAATAGTAAGGTCGGCGGCAAAGTCGGTGTCAAACACCTTGTCAAAGCCGAGGCGACGGAGCGCAGCCGCCATCTTACCCTCGACATTGGTGCCTATCGGCATACCAAACGCCTCACCTAGTGTCGCACGGACAGAGGGAGCAGTCTGAACGATAACATATTTGCTCGGGTCGGCGAGTGCGTCCCAAACCTTGCTTGTGTCGTCCTTCATGGTGATAGCACCGGTCGGACAGACTACGATACATTGACCACAGGACACACAGGTGGAGTCGTTAAGATTTGCCTTAAACGCGCAGGCAACGTGGGTTTTAAATCCGCGCTCGTTGGTGCCGATACATCCGACAGACTGCCAGCTCTTACATGCGGCGATACAACGACGACAGAGGATACATTTGGAGTCGTCACGACTCATGTGAACGGCGCTGTCATCGGTCACATACTCGTTTTTAACACCGGCAAACTTATCGGTGTTGGTGATGCCGTACTCCTGGCACAGGTGCTGGAGCTCACAGTTACCGCTACGCACACAACCGAGGCAGTCCTGATTGTGGGTGGAGAGGGTGAGCTGCAGGTTGGTGCGACGTGCATTTTGTACGCGCGGGCTGCTGGTACTTATCTCCATACCCTCGCTGACCGGGTGGACACATGCGGTGACAAGGGTACGCGCGCCCTTGACCTCGACCACGCAGACACGACATGCGCCGATTGCGTTGATCTCTTTAAGGTAGCACAGAGTTGGGATTTCAATACCAACCTCGTGCGCCGCCTCAAGAATGGTCATGCCGGCATCCACAGAATAATCAACATTGTTGATCTTTATATTTACTTTAGCCATTTTTAATTAATTCCTTTCTGCAAGGTCGGTTTTAAGATCTTATGATTGCATCAAATTTACACTTCTCAATACATGCGCCACATTTAATGCATTTTTCTTGGTCAATTATATGAACTTGCTTTACATCGCCGCTGATAGCACCGGTCGGACATACACGCTTGCAGGCGGTACAACCACGGCATTTGTCGGCAATAATGTCATAGCAGAGCAGATTTTTACATACGCCGGCAGGACATTTCTTTTGCAGAATATGTGCCTCATACTCATCACGGAAATATCGCATGGTGGAGAGCACGGGGTTTGGAGCTGTCTGCCCGAGACCGCACAGGGAGTTGTCCTTAATAAATGCGGCGAGCTCTTCAATATCGTCGAGATCAGAGGGTTCTCCTCGACCGTCGGTAATCTTTTCAAGCAGTTCCAAAAGACGTTTTGTACCGACACGACACGGTGTACACTTGCCACAGCTCTCGTCCACGGTAAAGTCGAGGAAGAAACGTGCAATGTCGACCATACAGGTGTCCTCGTCCATGACGATAAGACCTCCGGAGCCCATCATGGAGCCGATAGCGATAAGATTGTCATAATCGATAGCTGTGTCGATAAGCGATGCCGGTATACATCCGCCGGACGGACCGCCGGTCTGCGCCGCCTTGAACTTTTTGCCGTTCGGGATACCGCCGCCGATGTCCTCGACAACTTCACGCAGGGTTGTGCCCATCGGAACCTCGACAAGACCGGTGTTGTTGATCTTGCCACCGAGTGCGAAAACCTTGGTGCCCTTGGACTTCTCTGTGCCCATCGATGCGAACCACTCGGCACCGAGCAGGATTATACGCGGAATGTTGGCATAGGTCTCAACGTTATTAAGTATTGTTGGTTTGCCATACAGACCCTTTACAGCCGGGAAAGGCGGGCGTGGTCTCGGCTCACCGCGATTACCCTCGATGGAGGTCAACAGTGCAGTTTCTTCACCACAGACAAACGCACCTGCGCCAAGCTTAATCTCAAGGTCAAAACTAAAGTCGGTACCAAAAATACCTTCGCCGAAAAGACCCATCTCACGGGCTTGATTTAATGCTATTTCAAGACGTTTAACCGCGATAGGATACTCTGCACGGACATAGACATAACCCTTGTTTGCACCGATTGCATATCCGGCAATTGCCATCGCCTCTAAAAGTGCGTGGGGGTCACCCTCCAACACGGAGCGGTCCATAAATGCACCGGGGTCGCCCTCGTCGGCGTTACAACATACATATTTTTGGTCACTTTGACTGCCGGCACAGAACTTCCATTTAAGTCCGGTCGGGAATCCGCCACCGCCACGACCGCGCAGTCCACTGTCTAAAATCTCCTGCACGACCTGCTCCGGAGTCATTTCGGTGAGAACCTTACCGAGAGCGGCATAACCGTCAAAAGCGATGTATTCTTCAATCTTTTCCGGATCGATAACACCGCAGTTGCGCAGGGCGACACGTTGTTGTTTTTTATAAAATCCGGTCTCGTTGAGGGATTTAACTATGCCGTCCTCTACCGTTTCAGTGTAGAGAAGACGGGTAACTATGCGACCTTTGAGGAGATGCTCCGAAACTATCTCGGGGATATCCTCGGTTTTGACCATGGAATAGAATGCGCCCTCCGGATATATAACCACAATAGGGCCGAGTGCGCACAGACCGAAACATCCGGTTGTAACGACCTTGACTTCACTATTTAATCCGGCCGCGGCAATTTCCTTGTCAAAGGTCTCGATTATTGCTGTGCTGCCGGAGGAAGAACATCCGGTACCGCCGCAGACAAGAACATGGGAACGATACATATATTAGCTGCCTTTCTGCCCACAATTTATTTTGTTTGGAAACCGCACGAGGTGAGCGCTCGTGTGGTTAAATTAAAGTTGTATTAACGGCTTGCACCGATTGTATACTCCGAAACAGGGGTGTTGTTGACAATGTGGTCGCCGACGATTTTTGCCACCATCTCGGGGGAGAGCTTAACATAGGTGGTTTTTTCGCCGTTTGGAGCGAAGATCTCCGCGACCGGCTCATACTGACAGATTCCGATACAACCTGTCTGCGCCACCGTCACATTTGTTAATCCTCTTTTGGAGACCTCTTCCGAAAAAGCGGTCAGGATAGGGCGAGCACCGGCGGCAATACCACAGGTAGCCATACCGACAACAATACGGTAGTTGCCGTCACCGTCGTCACGCACGCCGATGTTTTGTTTCGCCTTGTCACGCAGTGCCTTTAATTCTTCAAGACTTTTCATAAGATTAGACTTCTCCTTTCTTGTGTCTACGACATGTGTCGTAAAACTGAAATTATATTGAAATTCCTTCTATGTTTTCTTTAAAATATGCTCGCAAAAATGTTGCAACGCTCGGCTCCGATAACGGCACACCGTCCAGTATCTCCATAAGCTCGGCACTACTTGTCACAAACTCACCCTTTTCACTCGAGTAGCTAAAGACAAAGTTAATATCTTCGTTACAGCTCATGAGCACATAAAGCGTGTCCGCCATATTGCCGAGGGGCATACAGTCTATATGGTCGGTAAAAAAACTCGCTTTAACCACCGTGCCTACCCCAACTGTCGATTCAATTGAAAAATCACCGCCGGTCTGCTCTGCCGCCATTTTAAAAAACGGCACTCCCAGCCCCACCGCGCGGGTGGTGCGAGAGGTGAAAAACGGGTCGGTAACCCGCGAAACTTGCTCCGGCGTCATACCGCAACCGTTGTCGGTGACGATAATATTAAGCCGTGAGCCCTTTTGCAACAGCGCTAACGCAATTTCTTTTGCACCTGCTTTGACCGAGTTTTGTGCAATATCAAGCAGGTTGAGCGACAGCTCTTGCATGGCTTAGGACTGGTATTTTGCGAGGATATCGTCAACATCGTCGACGGTAAGGCGCCCGTGGACGTCCTCATTGACCGTTAAAACCGGTGCAAGCCCACATGCACCGATGCACCGACATGCCTCCAGTGAAAACTTGCCGTCCTCGGTACATTCACCGTTGGCAACACCCAATCTTTGACCCAATCGGTCGAAAATATCACCCGCACCCTTAACATAGCATGCGGTGCCAAGACATACCGAAACTTTGTATTCTCCCTTAGGTGTGAGCGAAAACTGTGAGTAGAACGTCACAACACCATATACCTCGGCAAGCTGTTTGTCAAGCTCCGATGCTACAATTCGCTGAACCTCGATGGGCAGATAGCCAAAGATGTCCTGAGCAATCTGTAACGCAGGCATAAGCGCGCCCGGCTCCGACTTAATTTCGGAAAGACGCTCTTTAAGGGTAGCAATCTGCTGGTCGGTACCCTTAAAAGGAACTGTTTTTACATTTGTTGTCATAAAAATGTTCCGATCCTTTCTGCACATTTTTGTGCGGTTGGGGACACAGTCCTCTTGCTTTCATGGGAGCAAAAGGTAGTGAAATCCCTTTTTTGACAGCCTAATTCTCTACCGAAAAATGTGAAAACAATTTTATCGGTATAAGCTATTCAAATTATAACATAATCTTTTAAAAAACGCTATATGTTTATTACAAAAAATTAAAAAAATTTCATTTTTGTTTTGAATATTGTCACAAACCTGTTTTTTTTTTAACAGTTTCCACTAATCCTTAGATGGGGGTGCACCCTAGATTTGTTATGTTATCGGGTGCTACCGAGGGGTTTGCCGTAACCGTATACCGCTCGACCGACCCTAAAGAAATAGAGGGAGACGAAAAAGGACAGCATTTCCGCCACGGGGATTGCAAGCCAGACACCGTTCAACCCAAAAACATTTGGCAAAATCATCAACATTAAAACGATAAATACAAGACTGCGCAATATCGAGATAATCGCCGAGACTTTCCCGTTGGAGAATGCGGTGAACATGGAGGAGGTGAACACATTGTACCCCATAAAAAGATAGGAGGGCATAAAGAGCAAAAGACCGGTCTTTGCCATATCGAACGTGGGGCTGTCCTGTGAAATGAAGATGGAGACCGCATCCTCCATAAACAAGATCGTGACAACTATAATTAAGGCGGAGGCGACGGTTATTAATAAAAGGCTTTGCCGCATAATTTTGTATAACGAGTTTTTGTCATCTTTGCCGTATTTATAGGCTATTATCGGGGCGACACCGATGGTATAGCCAAAATATATGGCGGTCTGAAACTGCTGAATGTATAGTATGACGCTGATGGCGGCAACGCCTTCCTCCCCCGCCAAACCTAACAGAATAAAATTAAACATCATGGTGGTTATAGACAGCGCAAGTGAATTTACCAGCTCGCTCATGCCGTTCCCCATGCTGTGAATTAGGCGTTTTAAATTTATTTTGGGCAGTGCAAAGCGCAGGTTACTGTTTTTATTGAACAAGAAATAACACAGTCCGAAAATCCCCGGCAAGACGTTCCCGAGACCGGTGGCAAGACCGGCACCGGCGATACCGAGATTGAGAAGGTTGGGGGATATAAATATATAGTCCAGAACAATGTTTGTGACGCCGCCCATTATGCATACCAAAAAACCGAGCATCGGTTTGCCGGCAGTGACAAAAAAGGATTGCGCAAAAACCTGGAAGATTACCGGCGCCGCAAAAGCACATAGGCTGAGTAGGTAGTCCCTTGCGTAGGGATAAAGCGCGTCGTTCACACCCAACAAACCAAGTGTTTGATCCGGAAAGGAAAAACCGAGCACGCTAATAATGACGCCGAGCAGAGCACCGAGGATATACAGGACGCTTAGAAACTCGTTAGCCTCTTTAGCGTTGCCCGCGCCGAGAAGTCGCGCTATGATAGCGTTGCCGCCCGTCGCGAACATCAATGATACGGCAAAAATAATGCCGAATAGGGGAAAGACTATGTTCACCGCGGCGAGAGCGTCCTCCCCCACAATGTTGGCTACAAACATGCCGTCGATTATGGTGTATGTCGACATAAAAATCATCATGAAAACGCTCGGCATGGTGTATGCGAGCAACGCTTTCATGGTAAACTGTTTTGCCAACGGGTTATTCTTCGTCATACTGTCCTTTCAATTTTTCGTTGTATATCGTCTCGGAGAGAAATTCCAACATATCGCACATGCGCTCGACCGCCTCGTCTCCGTATCGACGGCGCAACTTCAACGCAACCTTTCTTTCAATAGCGCGGTCCATTTCGGTATAAAACGGCTTATTAGGATTGATGGATAGGAAAAACACTCTCCTGTCCTGCTCCGACTGCGTCCGTATAACATACCCTTTTTTTGTGAGTTCATTTATCTTCTGGGTGACGGCAGGGCGAGTTATTTTTAAAAGGTCCGCAACCTGTGATGAGGTGTAGCGATTTGGGTGTGCAAGAATGATGTTAAGATAAAGTGTGTCGTGATAGGATAGATCGCTCGCACCACGATTTTGGTATAGCTGTTGCAGTTCCGCGATAGAGAGATCATGGCTAAACTTGTCTATCGCTATCAATAATCTGTCGTCCATTGTTATCGGCACTCCTAATTTATTGTCACAAAATTTTCAAATAATTATCTTTGCTTAACTATTTTAGCTTAATTATCTTAAAATGTCAAGAAGCAATCTGTAAAATGTGGGTTTGAGCCTTGACCTGACCGCCACAAATCAATAACAAACGTGTTAAAAATAACGTTTCAAAACGGTCAAGACCGACCCTCTACAATAAAATCCTTTATCGCGGCGACGGTGATATCCTCTTGTTCCTCGGCGGAAATGGTGGCGGGCGGGTCGCCGTCCTGTGGGCCGTAATCCCCAAACTGTGCGTGATTGCCGCCCTCTATCACAACAATATTCTCATCATAATCAATAAACTGTTCCAGTTCGGAATTAAAGGTGCCGTACACCGTCAATGATTTTTCCGGTGGATAATCACCGTAAACATATCCGCCCAAGACTATAAGCCCGTCTATAGTATCACTTTTTTGTTCGGCATAGGTGGACGCCATCGAGGATCCGAGTGAGTGACCGCCGATATAAAAGTGTTCAGTATTCGGCAGGTCGTTAATTATCTCATCGGCGGCATCGGGGTTGAATATAGCGTAGTTTAACGGCATTTCCACCAATATGCTCATTATGCCCAGCTCTTGCGTTATTTTTTGCAAAAGCGGCAGATAAGCAGTCGCCTCAACCTTTGCACCGGGATAAAAGATGAATGCGGTGTCGGTATTCTGCGGCGGCGAGAGAACAAATACATTGTCCTCTATCTGTAGATTATCGGCGTTATTCAATATGTCCTGTGCCCTTTGCCCTGCCATATACTCTCCGGCGAAAAGATAGATGCTCCCGACGACTAAAAGCAATAATATAACAGATACAACAACGACAATCGCTACTTTTATTTTTTTAATCATTAAATTCGAACCTTATAGTTGTTTAGCTCTATCCCTTTTTATGTTCCTGAGCCATATTTTGTTCTTCGGTCAACAGCTGTTCCGTAAGAATGTCGAGCTGGTCGGACAGTTCGATGTGGTCGACGAGGTCGCTCTCCTGTAGCCCCTCATATGCCGACTCTCCGCGAAAGGCAAGTTTTAACAATGCCGGTGTGACAACGGCGCAAAAAACAACCATAATAACGATAGGGCCGAAATATTGCTCCGGCAAAACGCCGAGCGCAAGTCCTTTATTGGCGACAATGAGTGCCACCTCACCGCGACAGACCATCCCAAGACCAATCTGTAACGACTGCCTGTTGTTAAATCCGCACAGTTTAGAGATGCCACCGCAACCGATGAGCTTTGATAGGACGCCCGCCACAATCAATAAAACGGTAAAAAGAATTATAGAGGGGGTCATACTTGGCAAGGTCACACTAAGCCCGATGTTTGCAAAAAATATTGGGGTCAAAAGCAGATAGGATAATGGGTGTATTTTAGTTTCAACATAGACATGTTTTGGTGTGGTCGCGACCATAAGACCTGCCGCAAATGCTCCGATTATGTCCGCTACTCCAAACAATGCCTCCGCCGACCATGCCATAAAAAGACATAGCGCAAACGCGGCTATTGGCAGACGGTGCAGATCTTTGGAATTGATTTTTTTATTGTACCATGCCGCTAATTTATGGACAAGTATGCCCACAATAATCGCAAAGACAAAGAAGAGAACTATCTTCAGCAAAACGATGGCGATGTTTGTGTCCTCGCCGGAAGAGCTTGTGACTATAGTCAAGCAGATAAGTCCGAGCACATCATCGATGAGTGCGGCGGCTAGTATTGTATTGCCAACCTTGGTGGATAGCTTGCCAAGCTCCTTTAAGGTTGCAACTGTAATGGATACAGAGGTAGCGGTAAGAATAGTCCCGAGGAATATGCTCTCTAAAATATCGGCATCCTCACCAAATAATGTCATCAACAGTATGCCACTGCTCAGCGGTATGGCGACACCGAGTAAAGCAATAAAAAAGCTGTTTTTGCCGGAGGCTTTCAGATCCGATATACTGGTCTCTAACCCTGCACTGAACATTATAATTACGACACCGAGTTCAGCAAGCATGTGCAACAGTTCACTCGGCTGTAAAATGTCAAAAAAAGCGGGTCCCAGTATCAATCCTGCAAGTAAAGCTCCCACCACCTGTGGTAGGCGAAGCTTTCCCGACAAAAGTCCAAACACCTTTGTCGACACCAAAATGATGCTAATTGTCAATAAAAATTGCACTTCCATTTTTTTCATTCCTTTGTATTTACATTAATATTATACTCCTATAAGCGAAACGTTTCAACACAATTTTATCACATTATTTAATTTAGTAGCGCATGTTAGTTTTTTATAACCCATACGCAGATTTCCGTCAAATCTTACAAAAATCGACAGCAAATATTATGCATAGTGTTACAAACAAAAGACTTTTTATTTTCTCGAAAAGATGTTATCATTATAGTGGGAGTTTTTAAAAGGGTGAAATTTATGAGCAAGATTGCATATTACGAAACTAAAATAGGATATCTGAAAATTGAATATGAGGGTAATCGCGCGGTGTCGCTCAAAAAGGTGGGACATATCCCCGATGATTTTGGGCAAAGGAGCGAGTTTTCCGACAAGGTTTATAAAGAGATGTCGGAGTATTATGACGGCAAACGAAAAAAATTTACCTTTGATATAGAGCCCAGAGGAACGGAATTTCAAAAAAAAGTATGGGCGGCACTGTGTGAAATCCCATACGGTGAGACACGCACATATAAAGAGATTGCCACCGCCGTGGGGAATGAAAAGGCGTGCAGGGCAGTCGGCATGGCAAACAACAAAAACCCACTGCATGTCGTTGTGCCGTGCCACCGTGTGATAGGTGCAGACGGCAAGCTGGTAGGGTATGCAAGCGGTCTCGAATTAAAGGAATTTTTGCTCAAAACCGAAAAAGAAAATAAGTAATTTCTGTTAAATCTATTGAAAAAATTTTACTTTGTGTTATTATAAACTTAGGTGGTGTTGATACTACCTAAAAAAAGAAACCTAGGGAAAGGATTGGATGCTATGAAAACCGATTATGTAGGAAGACATGTCGACCTGAAAGAAACGTTCTGCGAAAAAGCGGATAAAAGAATCTTAAAGTTGGATAAATTTTTTTCAAGCAATGCGCATACCCATGTTACCGTAACGGTGGACAAGGGTATTCAAACGGTTGAGGTTACCATCCGTGACGGCGCATTTGTTGTCCGTGCCGAGAAATCCGCCGAGAAGATGGAGAATGCACTGGATGCCGCGTTCGATGTCATTACCACACTTATTATTAAAAACAAAAGACGTCTGGAGCAACGCCTGCACTCCGGCGACTTTGACGATTTCGATTATGATGAAAAGTCGCACTCGGAGGACGATTTTGAGGTGATACGTGAAAAACGTTTCTCCATGAAACCCTGCACGGTGGAGGAGGCTATACTCCAGATGAACCTACTCGGGCACACCTTTTATATGTTCTTAAACGCAGACTCCGGCTCGGTAGAGCTCTGTTATCGTCGTCATGACGGCGGATACGGCGTGCTCATACCGGAGCTTGATTGATGGCATTGCATAGAATTGTTGCCCCCTGCTTTTTCGGCGCCGAGAAAACACTCTCTTTTGAGGTGCGTAAGGCAGGGGGTGAAGATATCTCGGTCAGCGACGGTAGAGTCTATTTCAGCGGCAACGAAAATGTCATTGCCGCCTGCAACCTCACCTGTCGCACCGCCGAGAGGTTTTTAATACTACTTAAGACTTTTACCGCCGAGACGTTTGATGAGCTTTTCGACGGTGTGTATGAGATACCCTTTGAGGATTTTATCCCGAAAGACGGTCGCTTCCCCGTCAAGGGGGCGAGCCTGTCCAGCACCCTTTCCAGCGTGCCTGCCTGCCAGAGCATCGTTAAAAAAGCGGTGGTAAAACGTTTGCAAAAAGGGCATAAAACACAGTTTTTGCCGGAGCGCGGTCGGCAGTACTCGTTGCGATTTTCCATACGAAAGAATGTTGCCGAGGTGTTTCTCGACACCAGTGGTGAGGGGTTGCACAAACGTGGATATCGTCGCGTCGCCACTCTCGCACCGATACGTGAGACACTCGCTGCCACCATCGTCGACCTTGCGAGAGTGAGGGGCGACAGTGAGGTCATAGACCCATGTTGCGGCAGTGGAACGCTGATAATTGAGGCGGCACAAAAGGCACTCGGCATAGCACCGGGGCTTTCGCGGAGCTTTTCGTCGGAGCGAAATAATCTCATAGCGCCGGAGATTTGGCGCATACAGCGAGAGACGGCGACAGCGCTTAAAAGGGAGAATACCGATTTTTGTGCCGTGGGTTATGACATCGATACCGAGGCGCTTGCAATTGCAAAAAACAACGCCGAGCTTGCCGGCGTGGCAGATTGTTGCCGTTTTGAACAGGCGGATATAAAGGATCTCGCCCCGACAGCCGGCAGTATTTTGCTCGCAAACCCACCCTACGGTGAGCGCCTTTCGGACGAACAGGGCGCGGCGGATATAATCAAGTTGCTCGGCAAAGCAATTCGTGGGGCACAGAGTTCAGCGTATATTATATCCCCACACCCGGATTTTGAGCGCATATTCGGCAAAAAGGCAAACCGCCGAAGAAAGATGTATAACGGGATGATGAGCTGTCAGGTTTATATGTATTTTTAATTCAAATCAATTTTTTTTGATTTAACTATTGACAAAACAAATTTGTTGTGCTACAATGAACACATCAAAAAAAATTGATTTGAGGTAATTATGGGAATCGTATCAAACTTTTGGCTGTTTTTTCAAAATGAAATACTCGGTATGCAGTGGTTGAACCGACTGGTTGGCAGTCTTTTGACCATGTTTGGCATGGATATTGAGGGGCGTGTCGGCGCGAGTGTGCAATTTTTTATCTACGACGTGATAAAGATTTTTGCACTTCTTTCGGTGCTGATATTCATCATATCCTATATCCAAAGTTTTTTCCCACCACAGCGTACAAAACAGATTATCGGCAGATATAAAGGTGTGGTTGCTAACTTTTTCGCCGCACTGCTCGGCACGGTGACGCCCTTTTGCTCCTGCTCATCTATACCGCTTTTCATCGGTTTTACCGGTGCCGGAGTGCCGGTTGGCGTAACATTTTCCTTTTTAATCTCGTCGCCGCTTGTGGACCTTGGGGCCTTCGTGCTGTTGGTGAGCATTTTCGGTCCTACCGTTGCTATAGTCTATGTAATCGTCGGGCTGTTGTTGGCGGTGGTCGGCGGCACACTTATCGAAAAGTTCGGTTTTTCAAAATATGTTGAAGAGAGTATGTTTACCGGCAAAAACCTCTCGGACGACGGCGCCGACATGAGTGTGAATGAACGTGTAAAATATGCGGGCGGCGAGGTTGCCGGCATAATAAAGAAGGTCTTTTGGTATGTTATCGGCGGTGTTGCTATCGGCGCGGCAATCCACAACTGGATACCACAGGAATATATTTCGGCGGTTCTCGGCGACGATAATCCTTTCTCGGTACTGATAGCAACCGTTATAGGCATACCGATGTATGCGGATATCTTCGGCACTATCCCGATTGCGGAGGCACTTTTTGCCAAAGGGGTTGGCATAGGGACAATATTGAGCTTTATGATGGCGGTCACCGCACTGTCACTGCCGTCGCTGATAATGTTGCGCAAGGCGGCAAAACCGAAACTGTTGGCATTTTTCATCGGCATCGTATCGGTAGGCATTGTAATTATTGGGTATGGGTTTAACTTTTTCTATTTTCTGTAACTTAACACCCTCTCCACCCTCGGTCTGTTATACCGCTGAGTGATAAGACAGGGGAGGTTGACCGCGAGAGCGTAGAGCAACATCAGCGGCACCACTTGTAAAGGGCAGAAAAACCCGAAAAATATAAACGGGGGGATTGCGAGGGCGTGTATTAATTCCGCCTTACAGGACTCTTTTATATAGAGTTTCAAACCCTCGGGGCTTCTATCGATAAGGTGTTTCTTTTTTAGCCCCACCCCTGTTATTGCACTGCCGTCCGGCAGATAGCCTTTCCAACGTTTGATAAAAAAATAGCGCTCATAAAATTTACCTCCCTGTTCAAAGCTGTAACTTTTGAACAGGGGGTTTTTTGTGCTAAAAATTTTCTCCGGCAACCGACCGACAATCAGTGCCACCATCACCTGAATGATAGGCCAGAGGATAAAACAAACTATAATATTAAGATAAGGCGGTAAAAAAATAATCTGCAACGTGAAAGTCCTCCTATTCCGGTCTGAGGTGTCTGCCCTTCCATCTCACCGACAGATGAAACAGTTTTTTAAAAAGCGACACACAGAAAAGGCATAAAAACCCAACAAGAGTTATCGGATATAAAATTGCACCGACAATCCCAAAGTTGCCCACCTTTTTGCCGATGAGATAGATGGCAAAAGCCCACACTAAATATAGTATAGGCACCATAATCAATAACGGTGATACAGTGCCGGAGTGTAGGAGTGATAAGCCCTCAATGCCTATCAACAGCGACGATGTGCAACCGGTTAACCAAAAAAAACACAGAATAAATGCGACGGGTGATGTAAACGAGGCACCGGTCGCAATGTTTTTGACCCAACCCTCGAAAAGGGAACGTATGCCGTGCGGATACATCCTGAATTTTATGATGTCCCCACCCATCAGTACCTCAAAACGTTGCCCGTTTTTGACAAGAGATTGACCGAGTGAAAGGTCGTCCACGACGCTATATAAAATCGCTTCGTGACCGCCTATCCCATTATAAACATTTTTATCCATCATTATGACCGGTCCGAACAATCCTGCCGGTTTTGATTTAATTGCGGTGCAACTTGCATTGCCTGCGAGCTGAATTAGATTGAAAAACATGGACAATCGCTCATAGGCAGATAATATCCTGTGAAAAGGCTGGACGGTGACGGTGCATTCTGCCTCGGCATATGCGGCACAGAGGGCGCAAAGTGCATCCTCCCTCAGTCGGACATCGGCATCCAAAAATAATAACAACTCACCGTTTGAGTTTTCGGCCCCGAGTTGACATGCCTGCGCTTTCCCGTTGAGTGTGGTGCAATCCTCTACCACCTGCAATAATTTTACGTTTTTATATCGAGATATTATTTGAGCGGTGTCGTCCTCACTCATATCATCGACACATATTATCTCATGCGGTGGCAATGTCTGCAAACCGAGGTCGTAAAGCAGGTTTGTTATGTTAGTCTGCTCGTTTCGCACCGGAATGATAACCGATATTTTGTATGTTTTTTTGTTATTATAACCGCCCTCGAGCATCGGGAAATGATAGAACAATAAAAATAACGATATAAACCCGAACAAATTCAACGATAAAAGATACACAAAATCGTTCATAGCGCTCTATTCGCCGCAAGCCAGCCGGTTATAATGCTCACCGGCAGACCGGCTGGGCTGAACGTCCACATCCCGGCTTGAAAAATGTCGTCTTTTTCGGTCAATACCGAGCGTGCAATGGTCGTAAATCCGGTTGTTGCCGGCATGGGTCTGCTATGGTGCGACCAGCCGGTTATGGCACCGTCATCGTTTGCGGTCATTCTCTCTATGTCAAGTGGTGTTGTGAGCTCACAAAAGAGCATACCGTGTTCAATCTCCGGCAAAAGGGTCTGTTTTAATACATATATTATCCGCTCACAGCATCGCTCTTTAAATCGGTCATATTCACCGAGGGTTTTAATCAGTTTTGTTATATCATAACTAAACAGTGTGCCAACCACCAACGCGGAGCAATCGGGCGGTGCAAGCTCGGGATTTATCACCGCAGGGCAGGATATCTCATATGTGGTGTTAGTTAAAAATTTGTCAATATAGTCATGGATTTGTTCTGCGTTCGACTCTCTTGTGGGTTTTGGAATGCAGGACAGCCCCTCGGTCGACGGGGTGAAAAATGCGTGGGAACCGATGAGTGCAGCAATCTTTTCGGACGGTATGTCGGTGGCGATATAGAGCGTTAGCACAGAATCACTGCCCCGTTGACGCATTACCTTTGCGTGAGGTCTGTTGCCGTGATGCGCCGTTTTTTTCAGCAGTGACTTTTTACTGCAACACCAAATAAGTTTGTTATAACAGACAATCTTCTCCTGTTTGAGGGTTATCGATCTTTCGTGTGGATTTATCTTTAAAACAGGGGTATCACATGCGATATCACCACCCCGATTTGAGATATACTCCTTTAATAGGTGGGCAACATGGGATACCGAATTTTTAGGATAATAATAATCGCCATAGAGCCAAAAATACCCCAGTGCAAAAAAGTCGGCACTGCCGGAAAAAAAGTGTTGCGCCACCATATCACAGAGCGCCCTGTTGTCCGTTAGATTATAGAGCGTTTCCATGACCGGTCCGCGAGAGCAATTGATATTAAATATTGTTTTAAGATATGATGCAAGCCATGGTATCATGCCGAACATCTCACGTCGAGATGCCTTTTTGCTTTGCATTTTCTCATAAACGGGGGAAAAGAGCGGATTGTCAACGCCATAAAGCACGTCCATGCTCCGCATCGTCCCCTCGATATGGTGCACTATCCTCGCTATGTCGTATACATTATTGGGAAATAACCTCGCGAGCATCCTGCCATAATTTTTCAAACCGTCCTTTTGACTGATGGTCACGGTTTGATCTTTTATCCGTATGTTTATATCTGTCTTTATCAGCCCTGCATCTATGCCGAGATTATTCAGCATGGGGATGAGCGTCCCTGCATTTTCCAGCGCTCTTATTCCGCCGTCAAAAACAAACCCTTCTCGTTCAAATCCGCCGATAAGCCCACCTACCTGTGATTGTTTTTCACATAGTAATATTTTTTTACCCTTTTGGGCAAGGCGCGCCGCAGCGGTCAGCCCTGCAATGCCGGCACCGACCACAATGACATCATATCCGTTTTTTATGTCTTTATTAAGCATTATAGTTCAATCACTTTAAAAATCGTACCCTACATATAAGATATGCAGGGTACGACATGATATAGAACAATAAATGCATTTTTTTTTCAATCAAATATCGACAAATTCATACTAAACCCGAGTAAAAATATAGATTAAACCGAGAGTTGTTTTTGTTCTGTGCAAGGCGGAGGATTAAGGGATACTTACGTATTCCGCAGAGTGTCAAAAAACCTTTTTCATAAAACACACTTCGTCATATTGCACAAAAAATTATTCTCAACTTTATTGCAAAGGTTGTAGGAATGGTCTTGACCATTCCGCAGCTCTGCGGTTTTTTAATTATAATTGTTATGATTATGCTTTGTGTTTATATTTCTTACTGCATCGCCGCAGTGGTCGTTTCTTTACTTTTTGGCACCAAAAAGTAACAAAAAGTGTTGGGACTACGCATGTCCCAAACCCTAGCGTGTGCTCGGATTTCCGCGTTATAGAACGCGGTTGCAAACAAAATTTAACTCACAAACAATAAATCCCTACTCGGGCTTCATTATTTGTTCAAACACAAATTTTGTTTGACCGCGTTTGCTAAAGCTATGTTTGACTTTGTTATTTCTTAGTGTTCTGTTCCAACGAAGTTTTTGTGTATTATTTTTTAGGGTGTACCTTTTTTGACAGTCTGAGGAATACTTACGTATTCCGATTGACGACAACGTAGCACAGGGCAAAAAGAACCGAAGGTTTGGCTATATTTTTGTTCGGGGTTAGTATCAGTCCTTTGTGTTTGAAATATAGCCAACCCCCACAACACCGGGTCCGGAATGTACACCGATAACACTGCCTATCTCGCAGACATTGTCGCTCGGTATGTCCATCATCTCACAGAGCTCGTCCATGCGTGAGCGATCCTGCGAAAATCCGGCTATAGCACCGTACTGTGTATTGCGACGAGCTTTAATCTCCTCACAAACGTGGCCAAAAGCCTTTTTACTGCCACGTTGTTTACCTATTGTGGTGACAACACCGTTTTTGACACGAATTATCGGCTTAAGATTTAATATACCGCCGACAAAACCGGAAAAACCGGATATTCGCCCACCCTTGACAAGATATTCCAGCGTGTCTATCATCGCGGTGATCTCGATATGCTCCGACAGATATTTTACCTTTTCGATGATAGTCTCGATGCTATCACCGGCATCTCTCATGCGACAAGCCTCACGAATAATGAGTTGATTGCCGATGGTGACCGAGCGACAGTCCAACACAAATATATTGTCACGCTCACTGCTCTGCTTTGCAAGACAGGCGGAATTGTATGTACCGCTAAGCTCCTTTGATATCAACAGCACCAGAATAGTATCATCCTTATACTGCTCAAATATGTCGGAGAACTCGGCAGGTGCGGTGAGAGCGGTGGTCGGCGTGGTGGATGACCTTGCAAGTTTTTCATAAAACTCACCGGTGGTTATGGTTATCTTGTCGATATACTCCTCATCGCCGAAATATAACTTCATCGGGATCAAATGCAATCCCAACTCTTTTGCCTCATCAAACTGGATGTCGCAGGTGCTCTCGGTTACAATTCTTATCATGTCGTGTATTTCCTTTCCTAAATTTATCTGCGTTTGCCACGTTTAGCGGAGCTGATAACGGTTATCTCGTCTCGATTAAAAACTCGAACCGCCGCTTGATTTTTAAGTTTCACCTTTAAATTGCCGGAGATGACGTTGCAGTCCACAACATCGCCCTCCCCTTCCGAGGTTGAGACGAGTGAGCCTACCGCCGGTGTAATGCTGTTGAGGTGTTTATACGCCTCATGCTCATAGCTCAAACAACACATCAGACGACCGCAACTGCCGCTTATCTTAGCCGGGTTGAGCGAAAGCCCCTGTTCCTTTGCCATCTTAATGGAAACCGGCATGAAATCACTCAAAAACCTGTTGCAACAAAACGGCTGACCGCACACCGATATGCCACCGACCATCTTGCTCTCGTCACGAACCCCTATCTGACGCAGTTCTATACGGGTATGGAAGGTGTGGGCAAGGTCCTTGACCAGCTCACGAAAGTCGACGCGCCCCTCCGCGGTAAAATAAAAAAGTAGTTTTGCGCCATCAAAGCTAAGCTCCGCGTCCACAAGGCTCATGCCGAGTTTGTGGGTTGCTATCTTTTCAAGGCATATTTCAAACGCCTCGGTCTCTTTCTTTCGGTTTTCTTCCACCCGCTTTATTTCAGCGGCAGATGCGATGCGTATGACCTTTTTAAGCGATTTGTTAAAACCCTGTGACGGCAGGTGATTGCCCTGAGTAACCCGCCCGCAGGAGTCACCCTGCACCGTCTCGACCATGACCCACTCGTCCGTCTTTATATCGGCACCGCACGGGTCAAAATAATAAGGGCGCCCACCCTTTTTAAATTCCACAGTAACTACTCTATTCATTAAAAGCCTCTTTTATGTCTTCACAAAGTACGGTCAAGACCGCCTTTTTATTTACACTTCTTTTAAGGAGCGACATAGCGCCGTCCACTGCACTCGCACAGTTATAACAGGCAAGTGCGTTATCCGTTTTGCCATACTCGCCTTTTGCCGCGGCAAGAAAAAGTCGAGAAATGCAGTAAAAAAAATCTTTCATCTCGCCACGCTCGTCGTTCCCCTTGCCGTAAAGTGACGACAGCAGGTTGTAATTTGCCGTGTTGCCACCCTTTAAAGCGGCATCTACAACATCGCCGGCGCGCAGTAAAAGACCGCGCATTTTTTTGCGTTCACTAAATCTCACAATTGAGCCCAAGCGACCGTTGAAAGCGCAGACAAACAGCTCGCGCTCTCGCTGGGTCAACTTGAGCTTTTTAACAAAATCCAACGTAGTCTCATCGCTGACGGGGGATATGTTGTACTTTGCACAACGGGATACGACGGTAGCCGGCAATTCCCCCACCGATGAGGCGGTAAGGATAAACAAAAGACCTTTTGGCGGCTCCTCCATTATTTTAAGTAATGCATTTGCAGAACTTCGGTTGAGATTGAGTGCATCCTTGACAATGATCACCCTGCCCTTGCCGTCGAGAGACGTCTCGTGCGCTCTGCGACGCACCTCACGCACCCGGTCGATACGAATATCACCGGAGGCACCCTCCCCCTCCAACAACATCACTTCACCGCTCGGTCGTTTTAAAAATTCCTCGACATCGCCCTTGTTGTCACAAAGGTGATAAGCCGCCAAAATCCTCGCGGCAAATCCACGACCACATCCGTTAGGACCTACAATCAAACTCGTTTTACAAAGAGCACCCTCTGCAAGGCGATGATTTAATGTAGAATAAAATGTCTCATTATCCAGCAACTTCACTATATTTTAATAAATCTTTCGACGTTTGTAACAAAAATAGTCGCACCACCAACCATAACCTCCAGTGGATAAGCCGCCGATACACCCGGACCGAAAGTCGTGCCACTCGGTATGACCTCGGTGTGTTGTTTTGCGCAACCGGATATAACCTCAATCACATGGTCGACCTTTTCGTCGTCGGTGACAATTAAAAGGGTAGTGTTGCCGGCCATCAAAAATCCACCGGAAGTTGCCATGCGAGTCACCGAGTAGCCGGCAGTTGTCAAAAGATGAGAGACAGTCCCGGCATCATCCTTATTAACAATAGCAGTTATCATCTTCATAAAAGTGTCCATCCTTTCTGATAGTATGCTAACACATTAAAGGGATTTAACCCCCCGTTAAATGACGCCCGACCTTTCTAACGAGTTATCCCTAATATCATTATATACAAAAATGAATAAAAAGGCAAGTTTTTTTATAAGAAAAAGCAAATACTTTATAGTCGTTAAAGATTTTTTGTCATGGTAAAAACATTTTTTTTGTCCTCATATCGATAGTCCACCTCGTCCATGCTCTTTTTGACCATCAATATGCCGAGACCGCCTATGTCACGCTCCTCTGCGCCGAGGGTTATGTCAGCGTCCTTTTTCATCAGTGGGTTAAAGGGGACACCGCCATCGATAAAACTTATCCTCACGCGGGAGGGGTCGTCAAGGAATTCGATATTAACCGTAGCGTCCCCCTCGCCCTCGCCGTAGGCATAGTGCGCAATGTTGACAAACACCTCCTCGACGGCGATGGATATGGGCATAATTATTTTCATCGTGCAACCTTTTGCCGAGAGTTCTTCCTCCACAAATTCCTGAACCGGGGCAAGATTTTCAAGGTTAGCTTTTAAGGTCAGCTCTTTCATTTTCACCTTTCTTTGAAAATATGGTATATTGGGATTTTTGTCAATTACCGAAATTTAAATCCGAGCATGGTCAGATCGTCGAACTGCGGTGCGTCGCCGACAAAATTGTCGATATCCGCTTTGAGAATCGAGAGCCGCTCTTCTTGGGAGGCGAGTGCTTTTTTATTGAGAGATTCCACCGTGCGCTCGATGCCGTAGAGTTCGTTGTTTGCGTCGGTGGCCTCCGGTACGCCGTCGGTATAGACGAACAGCTCATCTCCATGGTTTAACTGTATTTCATACTCTTTATATTTAGAACTCTCAAAACCGGCGAGCACAAATCCGTGTTTGTCTTTAAACACCTCATATTTTTCACCTTGTTTTAATATGGGGTACTCATGACCGGCGTTGACGCATTTCATAATACCGCTGCGCAGGTCGATAACCCCGAGCCATGCAGTCACAAACATTTCGGAATCGTTGTTTTCGCACAGCTGTTTGTTGACAATGTCAAACACCGACACGATATCTTTGCCGGAAAGGACTTGGTTTTTAATTATTGTTTTTGATATGACCATAAAGAGCGATGCCGGGACACCTTTGCCGGAGACGTCCGCAACGACAAGCGCAAAGTGATTTTCGTCCACGTAGAATAGGTCATAAAAGTCACCGCCGACCTCTTTCGCCGGAGTCATGGTCGCATGAACGTCAAATGCCGCAACATCGGAATAGGTCGGGAAGATGCGCGGCAGCATGTCCGCCTGAATTTTTTGCGCGACATTCAGCTCGGCACCGATACGCTCCTTTTCGGCGGCGATGTTGGTAATGTTATCTATATATGTCGCAATATCCAACTCCATCTTGCGCATTACATTTAGCAGGTTTTCAATCTCGTCGCCGGTCTTTATCTCTAAACGCTGTATAGCGGATAGGGAGCCGTCCGACTCACCCTCCTTGTCCGACACATACAACGACGCCGCACGGGCAAGTCGGTTGACTGGTCCGACGACCGCCTTGTTTGTCACAAAGATAAAAAGTCCGGCTAAAACTGCCGTCGCAATGACCGATACTATCAACAGCAGGATTAAAAAGTTGTATCTGTCCTGCATGACGTCGTCCATCGAAATATCCACCATGGCATATGCCACCACCTCATCGGACGAGTTGTAGATAGGCACGCCGGCGGTGGACAGCCAACCGAAGTCGGAATGTAAAATATAGGGGGGGAAGCCGATGCTCGGGTCGTCAAAAATCCCCCAGTTGCTCTGCTCTAAAACGTCGGGGTAACCGGGGTCGCAAGCATACTCCGAATCATCGATATCGAAGATATAAAGCCCCGTCTTGGTTTCGGCATCGACGGTGGTGATATAGAGGTAGAGCACCTCGCTCGCCTCCTTTATCCCCTCAAGCAGCTCATAATTTTCAAAATAATCCTCATCATGTATCGCCGCAAACTTTTCAAAATATGCTGCGGCACTTGCCTCGTCAGTCGGCAGAGCGTCAACATTTTCGCGATAGACCGATAGCACAAAGTCGGCATACTCCTCAACCATATCACCGTCCAGAACATTAGCGGCAGTCTGTGCAACGTCCTGTGTCAGGGTGACATAGTGATCGTCCATGGTGTCTGCATAGATGTTGTAGCTGATGGTTGCGGTGAGGGCAGTCAATAATATCGACATGACGATAATAGCTATCGCCGCCTTTTTGCCCAGTGCAAGTTTTAATTTCATACCATAAACCTTTCGTTATATTGCGTTTTATATCTTAACAACAAGGTTGTTGAAGTTTTGATATCGGCGATAATAGAACTCTTTTGCCTGTTTTTTGATGACCATGACGCCCATCGCGTCCATGTCAAAGTCCCCGTCCTCGCTCGCCTTGTCGGTATATAGCGTGAAAGGATTAAAGGAGCGTGCATCATCGCGGATGTGAAGTTCAAATCCGCCCTCTTCGTCACATATTAATGTCACCTCAATATAGCCGGAATCGCCGGAAAACCCTTGCGACATTATCACCGAGCAGAGTTCCTCCACCGACATGGTGACAAAGTAGCTCTGTTTCGGGGTTGCCTCGAATCGCTCGCAAAACTCCTCTATCTCGGCGATAAGCGGTGCAAGCTCCTCATTTTTGCTGGTGAATGTCTTAGCGAGCACACGCCCTGCCTCGGTCGTTCTTATCATGCCGCCGTTAGTCTTGCGAAAACGGAAAAGGAAGAAAAGGGCAACCGACAGTATCTCGGTCACGGGGAACAGCCACCAAAACGAATTTATACCGTAGAATGAAAATATTATCGTTGTGGGGAACAAAAAGACCGCTCCGCGAAATATTGATAAGAGAAGTGAATATCTTTCCCTCTCACACGCCTGATAATAGCTTTGCAACAGCACCGACAGACCGGCGAACATACCGCTTATACTATAAACTCGAAGTGCATAGCTGGCGGCGGCAACCTCACTGTTCGAAGATAGACCGAAAACCGCACAGATAACACCGGGGAATATCGCGATAAACCCGACCACAATAAGACCGATGACATTGCCCCATATCATACCGAGTTTCAATGTGTTAAGACGTGCTTTATCGTTGCGCTCACCGTAATAGGTGCTGTAAAGCGGTTGCGTAGCACGGTTGACCGCGTCATACATATACATAACAAGGAACGCTGTATTTTGAATAACATCAAATATAGCCACCCCCTCATGCCCCGCGATTAACAATAGCAGTCGGTTGGCAACGATTAGAAAAATGAAGTTAAACAGATGGTGCACGGTGGAGGTGAAACCGACGGTAAACTGCTTTATGGTGGGGGCAAGCCGCACCATGACAGGCTTAAGGCTGAGGTTATGCTGTTTTTTAACTAAAATAATCACATAAAAAACCAAGGTCACACAGTGCCCTAAAACGGTGGCGAGAGCCGCGCCGGTCACGCCGGTTTTAAACCCGAGCACCAGGACAATGTTGAGCAGAATGTCGGTGACGTTGCCGATGGTAAAACCGATGCTAACCTCTTTTGCAAAGTCGTCGGAGCGCAGATAGTAGTTAAGAATATATGCGGCGAACATGAGCGGTATGCCGGCGAGAATTATCCCGAGATAGTCCTTTGCCGCCTCAAAAACCTCACCGTCCGACGGTATGGAGCCGAGTATCGCCAAAAATTGATCGATAAACACAAGCCCGAATACAGCCATGATTATACCAACACCAACCACCGCGGTAAAAACCTCGCGCATGCGGTGCTTTGCCTCCTGCGTTTGACCCTTTGCCATGAGGTTGGTGTAGGCGATAGAGCCGCCGATACCAAAACTGTGCAGGACGACGTTCATAACCATAAATATCGGCAGGGCGATACCGATTGCCGCAAGCCCGACAACCCCCATGTCCTGCCCGACCACGATAGCGTCCGCCATGGCACACAGCGCAAGCCCGAATGCCGACACAAGTGCCGGTGCAAGCTGTCGATAAAACATCTTGTTTGTAAAGTATCGATTATCTTTAATCAATTGACATTCCTTTCCGCTAAATCAGCGTCGCCTTGTGCATTAGTATTTTATCTATCGGTCGCATTTGATTTTTCATGGTGCGAAGCCCCTCTATCCCAAGGTCCTCCTCACCATTGAACAAAATATACTGCCCGTCTAACATCTCGATGAATTTACATTTAGTATAAATCGGCAGCCCCGAAATAAGCCCCTTTTGTCTTGTGATACAGATATCGAACATGTCCTCACTGAGTGGGTATCCCATAATCAACGAATAATCTTCACCATCTACCTTGACTATCATACCCTGCAC
Source organism: uncultured Oscillospiraceae bacterium (assembly GCA_964369965.1). Lineage (GTDB taxonomy): Bacteria > Bacillota > Clostridia > Oscillospirales > Ruminococcaceae > CAYJBH01. Next base: position 114,552 of record CAYJGF010000001.1, on the reverse strand, counting down.
ATTATGGAGTTGTGACCATTCGTTTAATATGCAGTTTGCGGCTATCTCGCTTTTAATTCCGGTGGAGACCACGGCATCACGTTGCCATGCATCGCTGATTTGTCTTGCAAGGTGGATATTATCCTGTGTCACCCATTCATAGGATAGATCGTGCTCCTGCTTTATCCTGTTCAGATACCGTCTTGTGGCATGAAATTTCTTGCCGGATTGCTCTATCTGTTGTTTGCGGTCATACAGGTATTCATCGTCCTCCGGCGTGCTTTTTATGTCAAATCTTGTGGCAAATCGTGCCTTTAAATACTCGACATCCTGTAAACGCAGATAGTGCAAGCAGAGGTCTTTACTCTCGGAAACACTCGATATAAATCGCTCGCACGCGCCCTCATCCCCACAGGGGAAAAACCACGAGTTTTCGCCGTAAAGCTCGGTTTTGACAGCATACATATTATCCTCGATATACATGCTAAGCCGCAGGTCATGTTGCCAGATATAGCAGGATAAAAAGCTGTGTGCCGAGGTGATATGGCCGTATTTGCGTCGAATATCCTCGACTTGCGGCATCATTGACAGCTCGATAGGGGCGGTTTTAAACATTCATTACCTTTTTGGTACATAGCTTGTGTAGTGCCGGCAGGATTGTATATATGTCGCCCACAAAGCCGTAATTTGCAAGCTGGAAAATGGGGGCGGATTTATCGGTGTTGACCGCTATGATACACTGTGACTCTTTCATGCCGGCGGTAAACTGCATTGCGCCGGATACACCGAGAGTTATCAGCAGTTTTGCGCGCACGGTGCGACCGCTTATTCCTATCTGTCGCTCGTGGGGGTACCACCCTTTTTCCACCAAAGGGCGTGTACATGCAATTTCAGCGCCTATGCACTCTGCAAAATCTTCTATAGCCTCAAGGTCGCTCTGCTCTTTAACGCCGAGCCCTACCGCCACCAGTATGTCCGCATCGGTGATGTCTATCCCCATCGCTTTAGGGGTGGAGGATATGACGCTGATACGATTATCGATAGTCACCCCCTGCATGTCGACCTCGGTGATGACGCCGTTTGGATTATCTGTTTCCTGTGGCATATGAAAGGTTCCGGCACGCAGTGTACATAGTTGCGGTCGATTATTCGGTGTAACAATGCGCGCCATAATGTTGCCGCCGAACGCCGGACGTATCTGTAAAAGGTCGGTGTTTTGATCTATTTCAAGCTCGGTGCAGTCCGCCGTCAATCCTGTTTTAAAGCGTGCGGCGATACGCGGTGCAAGTGAGCGCCCCGAGTTTGTCCCACCGACAAGCACGGCACTCGGGCTATTTTGATCGATGAAATGGGTGAGGGCGTCGGCGTAGGATAGGACATTAAAGTGACGCAGCTCCTTTTTACTATAGAGAAAAACTTCATCGGCACCGTACCTTATCAACGATGGTGCATGTTTTGCAATATCATTGCCGATAAAAACTGCATACACCTTTTGATTTGATCGCTCTGCAAGCTCTCTCGCCTTGCCGAGCAGTTCAAAGGTGACGGGATTTATAAGTCCGTCGCTGTGCTCGACATACACGGCGATACCGCTGTAGTTGGTTTTGTTTATAATCTTTTCCATCTTAATTTTGCCCCTTTATCTATAAAATGTAGCTGTCAATTATACGATGGATATCCTCTGCAAGTTTGTCCGGCGCCCCCTCAAACATCCGGTTTTGCACACATTTTTCGGGCGAATATATACCTTGAACCTGTGTGGGGGAGGCGGCAAGACCATAATGCGCCTCATTTTTGTCGTCAAGGTCATCGAGGCTGTATTCAACTATTTCGCCCTCACGAATCTCGGTTTTTTTGCGCACTCGCGATAGTCGAGGGGGGATAGGCTCCTTTTCGATGGTCAAAAGGGCGGGTAGGCTCATGCGCTGTGATTGTTCGCTATCCTCTAAATCGACGAGCACGGTGATATTTTGTGCGTCTATGTCCGCCTTTTTCACGTTGGCGGCATGGGGTATGCCCAGCATCTCCGCTATCTCCGGCCCTGTCTGTGCCGTGTCGCCGTCGGTGGTCTGTTTGCCGCACAGTATGACGTCATAATCCGTCTTAGTGGCTTTAATACAGCCGGACAAAGCGTAGGAGGTCGCCCAGACGTCCGCGCCGGCAAACCTGTGATCGGACAACAAAATCGCTCTGTCTGCACCCATGCAAAGAGCATCGGTCAAAACTTCTTTAGCGCTCGGCGGACCCATGGAGAGCACATGCACCTCACCACCGTAACGCTGCTTTAACTCAAAAGCCGTCTTTAACGCAAAAAGGTCAAACGGGTTCAGCCTGGCCGGCACATCACTGCGTTTTAATCTGCCGGTCTGCTCGTCAATCTCAACATCCCCCGAGCCGGGAACCTGTTTTATGCATACAAGATAGTTCATGGATTACCGTTCCTTTCGGGATAGTATTTAATGCCTGCTGAACAACTTAAAAATAGCTTTACCAAGCTACAAAAAGCTATTTTTAAGTTGTCAAAGTGCAAGGTTTTTTCCAATATTCAGACAAAAGCCTTGCACTTTGATTTTCGCCTAAAGCGAAAATTTAGCAGATAGCATCAATTAAAGCCGTAAAATTGGCACGTTTTGCCAGTTTTACAACAAACGCGTAGCGTTTGTGCTGAATAACTTGTTATTCAGTAGGCTTTATTTATATTATATACTTTATACGTTGAAGTTGCAACAAAAATGTGACGGCGCGAGACATTTACGACAATTCTAAAATATCTCGAAGTTCCTGCGGAAGTTCCGCTCCCTCAAAAGCCTGCGATGATTGGTCGAGCGTCTCCAGATATTCCCCGAGGTCTTCCGGGAGATAAACGGTGACCTTTTCGGTCAAAAGATCGACATTTTGTTCATACCATTCCTGTGTGACCTGTAGGGCGTGTTCCGTTGCATTGACCACCAGTTGTTGCTCGGTAAAATCAATTCTGCTGTTGCCGGACTGGAAAAAATACAAAATATCATAATACATCGCTATGTCGGCATAATAGCGGTAGTCATACTCCTGCTCAAAACGAGTTGCGGGGGTAAAGTCAATCTCTATCGGGTCTTGTACCTCAAGCGGACTACCCATGTTAAAGATCTGTCGTGTATTCTGTGCCATTGATGAGGTCGAAAGCCCGATACTGCCGCCGTTTATATAGGTTATTGCTCGCGAGTCGCTAAACGATGTTTCACCTTTTCGCAAAAAGTCTATAACATCGTCAATATTCTCCTCATTCAGCAAAAAAGGTGTGTTAATTATCTCATAAAATGGGTCGTCCTGTGCAATCGGAAATAAAGCAAAGTCCACCGAGCCGTCCTGCAACATTTCGACAAGACTTGCACTCTCGCCCAACGAGTTGTCATGATAGACGACCGCTGTTATACCCCCGTCGGAAAGGTTTGATACCTCCAGCGCAAATGCCTCCAAAAACACACCGGCAGGTGAATTTGCAGGGTAGGCGGAGGCGACCTTAATCACCGTGCGCAGTTCATCTTTCACCTCGACCGGTGCATTCGGTATGACAATAGGCTCCCCCTCGACGGTGCAGGCGGTCAAAAATAGTATTGCAATTAAAATAAAAGCTCTCATAGTATTTATTATACCATAGCAAAATCGGTTTGACAACAACATAATTTTATAATATAATTAAAGCCTACTGAATAACAAGTTATTCAGCACAAACGCTACGCGTTTGTTGTAAAACTGGCAAAACGTGCCAATTTTACGGCTTTAATTGATGCTATCTGCTAAATTTTCGCTTTAGGCGAAAATCAGCAGGCATTAATGATGGGTGTATAAAAACGAAAGGATTAATTAAGATGTACGAGATCTTAGAAAAAGTTTCGCTCAACCCTACCGTCACAAAAATGACAGTAAAAGCACCGGCAGTCTCCAAAAAAGCTCTTGCCGGGCAATTTATTATACTGCGTGCGGGAGCGGACTCCGAGCGGATACCGCTCACCATAGCGGACTATGATCGTGAAAAGGGCACCATTACTATTATTTATCAGCTGGTCGGCGGCTCTACAATGGAGCTAAACAGCCTCAATGAGGGGGATTGTATAAACGACTTTGTCGGTCCACTCGGTGTCGCGAGCCATATAGACGGTCTTAAAAAGGTCGCGGTGGTCGGTGGTGGCGTCGGTTGCGCCATAGCCTATCCGGTCGCAAAGGCGTTGCATGAGAACGGGTGTGAGGTGCACAGCGTCGTAGGATTTCGAAACAAAGACCTCGTGATACTGGAGGAGGAGTTTCGCGCCGTCTCCAAACGATATGAGATCATGACCGACGACGGCAGTTATGGCGAGAAAGGTCTCGTGACAAACGCCCTTGAAAAGCTGATAAACGATGGGAATGAGTATGACGAGGTCATCGCGATAGGTCCGCTTATCATGATGAAGTTTGTATGTCTTTTGACCAAAAAGTATGACATAAAAACCATGGTGTCCATGAATCCGGTCATGGTGGACGGCACCGGCATGTGCGGCGGCTGTCGGTTGACGGTCGGCGGTGAGACGAAGTTTGCCTGTGTGGACGGCCCCGATTTTGACGGTCATCTCGTCGATTTTGATGAGGCGTTGCAACGCGGCAACCTCTATAAAACGACCGAGCGACACCATTTCGAATCACAATGCAATTTAACGAATAAATAACGATAGAAAGGAATATATTGACAGATGGCAAAGCGCAACATGAGTGAAAAAAAGTTACCGATGCCCAACCAAGATCCCATGATAAGGAACGGCAACTTTGAGGAGGTCGCACTCGGATACAGTCTTGAGACTGCTATGGAGGAGGCGGCGAGGTGCCTCGGATGCCCTAAAAAATTCTGTGTCGAGGGATGTCCTGTCGGTATCGATATCCCCGGATTTATCGGCGAGCTGTCGGACGGCAACCTTGAAAAATCATTCGACATTCTCTCGTCGGCAAGTGCTCTGCCTGCCGTGTGCGGTCGTGTATGTCCGCAGGAGACACAGTGTGAACAGCTGTGTATAAGGGGCAAAAAAGGGGAGCCGGTCGCCATCGGGCGTTTAGAGCGCTTTGTGGCGGACTATCAACGTGAAAACAGCAACGCACAGCCGAAAAAACCGATTTGCAACGGTCGAAAGGTCGCCGTTATCGGTGCAGGCCCGAGCGGACTTACCGCGGCAGGGGAGCTTGCAAAATACGGCTACGCGGTGACGGTATTTGAGGCGTTGCACCTCGCAGGTGGTGTGCTTATGTATGGCATACCGGAATTTCGCCTACCAAAGGACATAGTGCAAAAAGAGATAGACGGTCTGCGCGAGATGGGAGTGAAAATAGAGACAAATATTGTCATCGGCAAGACCTACACCATCGATGATTTGATGGAGGAGATGGGGTTTGAGGCGGTCTACATTGCGTCCGGTGCCGGTCTGCCCAACTTTATGAAGATACCGGGCGAAAGCCTCAAAGGTGTCTACAGCGCGAACGAGTATCTGACCCGTGTCAACCTGATGAAAGCATATCTGCCGGGCAGTAAGACACCTATCATGAAAAGCCGTTCGGTGGCGGTGGTCGGCGGTGGCAATGTCGCCATGGACGCGGCAAGAAGTGCCAAGCGCATGGGCGCCGAGACGGTATATATCGTCTATCGCCGCGGTATGCAGGAGCTGCCGGCAAGAGCGGAGGAGGTAGAGCACGCCGAGGAGGAGGGCATTATCTTCAAAACCCTTTGCAATCCCACCGAAATTCTCGGTGATGAGGAGGGGTTTGTGCGCGCTATGACCTGTGTCGAGATGGAGCTCGGTGAGCCGGACGAGAGCGGACGTCGCCGTCCCGTCGTCAAAAAGGACAGCGAATTTGAGATTGCGGTGGATGCGGTCATTATGTCGATAGGAACAAGCCCAAATCCGCTTATACATCGCACAACGCCGGGGCTTGATACCAACCGTTGGGGTTGTATCGTCACCGACGGCGTGGATGGATTGACCAGCCGTGAGGGGGTCTATGCCGGAGGTGACGCCGTCACCGGTGCGGCGACCGTAATCCTCGCGATGGGTGCCGGCAAGGACAGTGCAAAGGCGATGCATGACTATCTGACAAATAAATAATATGGCAAAAATTAAAAAAACCACCATAACAAAACGGTGGCTAAAAGGCAGTCTCACTATTACAGCGATCAGTCTGTTGCTCGCCGCCTTTTTGCTGTCGTTTTTTATTGTCGGCAACTATTATGACGGCGCAAGGCAGGCTATATTGTCCCGACTTGAAAACATCTCGGGTCAGCTCTTTGTAGCGAGCAGTGTCAGCCCGACCGAACGTGCCGCAACACTCAACCGAATGGTGGAGGAGTTCACCGAGAGCAGCAAGTTTGAGTTTATGCTGATAGGTCAAAACGGGAATATAGTGGAGAGCACCGGCTCCGGCACGGGATACAGCGGTATAACGTCGGATTATGAGGCGGCGATGCTCAGCGATACCCAGTTTGGGGAGTATATAGGGGACTCCACACAGGGGGAGCCTATCATGGCGATATCTATACCGGTGCCGTATGCCACCGCAGATATCACGGCGATAAGGATGGTCACCTCGCTCAACGGCGTGCAGATGGCGGTCATAAACAGCATTGCGGTGATTTTTTTCGTGGCGCTCATTATCTTCTTTTTCTCGATATTGAGTGGGCTTATCTTTGTAAGGAGCATTGTGCGACCGCTCTCTCACATGGAGCGTATCGCGACAAGGATTGCGGACGGCGACTTTAATGTCCGTGTGGAAAAACACACCAACGACGAGCTCGGGATGCTTTGCGACACCATCAATGAAATGGCAGGCTCTTTGTCGGAATCGGAACGACTTAAAAACGACTTTATCTCCTCCATTTCGCATGAACTGCGCACACCACTGACCTCTATAAAAGGCTGGGCGGAGACACTTGGCACCATCGGCGGCGATGCCGACAGCACAAAAAAGGCGATGCAGGTTATCGGAGGTGAGGCAAATCGACTAACCGAGATGGTGGAGGAGCTTTTAGACTTCTCTCGAATACAAAACAACGGTCTCAAACTCACCTTTGAGCGCATTGACCTTATAGCGGAACTTGCCGACGCGGTGCGCATGGTGCACGGAAGAGCGGTGAGCGAAGAGGTTGAAATCCTCTTTGACGAGCCGGAGGATGCGGCGATAATATCGGCGGATAAAAACCGTATGCGCCAGGTTTTTTTAAACATACTCGACAACGCGGTCAAATATTCACCGCGCGGTGGCAAGGTGCATGTCTCACTCACCGACGAGCGAGATAAGATAACGGTTAAAATACGAGATGAGGGTGAGGGTATATCACAGGAAGAATTGCCCCATATAAAGGAAAAATTCTACAAGGCAAGCGGTGCGAAAAAGGGTAGCGGAATCGGCCTTGCGGTGGTGGATGAGATAATCAAGGCACACGGCGCAGAAATGATCTTTTCGACCGGTCACGACAAGGGGCTAATTGTTAAAATAGTTATGAAAAAAATAATATAAAAAATTACTCTTGACAATAAATAGGATTAATGTTATAATGATTATACCCTATAGGGGTATACAGTATTAGAAGAGGTGGTTATGATACAGTGTATGGATGTTGACGCCATTCAACGGCGTTTGAAAAAAATTGAGGGGCAGGTCCGCGGTGTCCAAAAGATGGTCGATGCCGACAAACCGTGTGAAGACATACTGATTCAGATAGGTGCAATTAAATCGGCTTTGCACAGGACAGGACAGGTGGTTTTAGAGGGTCACATGCATCACTGCGTGTTGGACGGCATAAAAAACGGCGATGAAGATGAGACGATAAAAAAACTGATTTCGGCATTAAATCAGTTTTCCAAAACAATATAAAGAGGTGTTATAATGGAGAAATATATTAATAAACTGAACTCTGTCCCCATGTTGTGGATTTCGGGGGTGTTTTTGCTTGCGAGCTTTATCATGGAATATCTTTTGCCACTCATGAGCATAGATTTTGAATTTTTAATTAACCCTGCATGGGTATCGCTCATAATCTCCGGTGTTCCGCTCGCATACAGCGCGGTTCGAAACACCCTTGCAAGGCGGATAACCTCCCCTTTGCTGATTACCATTGCCATGATAGCAGCGGTGTACATCGGCGATGTTTTTGCCGCAGGTGAGGTGGCGTTTATCATGGCAATAGGCGAATTTTTAGAGGACAAAACGGTGGAAAGGGCAAAAAAAGGTATCGAAAAACTGCTCAATCTTGTCCCGACAAAGGGCAGAGTCATCACCGAAAAAGGCGACATAATGACCGACGCAAAGGACATACATGTTGACGATGTTCTGCGCGTCCTGCCGGGTGAGTGCTTTGCCGCGGATGGTTTGATAATCGCCGGCAACACCACCGTCGACCAGAGTATTATGACGGGTGAGAGCCTACCGGTCGATAAAACATCGGGGGATGAGGTTTTTACCGGCACCATAAATCGCTTTGGCTCGGTGGACATACGGGTGACAAATGCCTTTGAAAACTCATCGTTGCAAAAGATGATCAAGCTGGTAAAAGAGGCGGACAATCAAAAGGCGCCGACACAAAAAATTGTCGACCGTTGGGCAGGGTATCTTGTCCCGACAGCGTGTTTAATAGCGGTTGTTACCTACTTAATATTTGCTTTTGTCCTACAGGTGCCGGATGTTGCACTGGTGCGCGCCGTCACAATTCTGGTTGTTTTTTGCCCCTGTGCGCTTGCGCTTGCAACCCCGACCTCCATCATGGCGGCAATAGGTCAGGCGACTAAAAACGGCGTGTTGATAAAATCAGGTGAGGCACTGGAAAATATGGGCAGTGTTACCGCAGTCGCATTCGACAAGACCGGCACAATTACAAAGGGCGCTCTGACGGTGAGCGATGTCATATCATACAACAAGGATGAAAAGGAGCTTTTAAACCTTGCGGCAAGTGTAGAGTTCCGCTCCGAGCACCCGATAGGTAGGGCGATAACAACCTTTTATAAAGGGGAAATACAGCCGAGCGACAACTTCACTATGGAAATAGGCAAGGGGATTTTTGCCACCATCGGTGATGAAAAGTTCTTTTGCGGTAACGAAAAATTGATGGCGGATACGGCAGGTATATCCCTATCCAAAACGGTGCAATCCGACATAGATCGGCTGCGGGAGATAGGCAAAGCGGTTGTGATAATCGCAGATGCCAATGAGATTTTAGGCGTGCTCGGTCTGTCCGACACCATAAAAGAGGGGGCAAAAGCCTCCATACAACAGCTATGCGACATCGGGGTTACCGACACGATATTATTGACCGGCGACAATGCAAAAAGCGCGGAATTTGTCGGGAAAAAGGTAGGGATAAAGCAGATAATTTCGTCGCTGTTGCCGGAAAGCAAGGTTCATGCGGTAAAAGATTTGCTAAAAAAACACGGCTCTGTCTGCATGGTGGGCGACGGGGTGAACGACGCGCCGGCACTCAAGACAGCATCGGTCGGCATTGCGATGGGCACGATGGGGAGTGATATTGCTATAGATGCCGCCGATATCGCAATAATGGGCGACGATATCTCCAAAATATCCTATATAAAACGCCTGTCAACCGCAACCATCTTTTCCATAAAGTTCAATATCACCCTATCCATGATAATAAATTTCGGTGCGATAATACTCTCGGTCCTCGGTCTACTCAATCCGGCTACCGGCGCGCTTGTGCACAATGCCGGCTCGGTGCTGGTGGTTTTAAACGCGGCACGACTTTATGACAAAAAGTTCATATAGATAAGCACCTCGGTTTTTGTGGTTGACATTATTTATATAATAACTTAAAATATATATAGTCATATCAAGAGATGAGGAGATAGTTATAGTTGATTAACTATAATATTAAAAACCGCATAAAAGACTTTTTAGGTGACAGATACAACCTATTGCTTTTATTACTGCTATGCATAGGGTTTTTGGTGCGACTTTTGTATCTCGGGGAATATCCGTCGGGGTTGCATCAGGATGAGGCTTTCTCCGGTTATGAGAGTCATAGCATGTTGCACCACGGCACCGACTCGTTCGGCTACACAAATCCGGTCTATCTCACCGTCTGGGGCAGTGGCATGAGTGTTTTGCAGGCGGTGGTGAGTATTCCTTTTTTCGCACTGCTCGGCACCGGTGTATTTTCACTACGTCTCGGGCAGGCACTGCTTAGCTGTGCTTCTCTTGTCGTTTTTTATTTGTTGTTGCGTGAAATATCTGCCGACAAAAAGCTCGCCCTGCTCGGGCTTTTTGCGCTCACCATATCACCGTGGCATATCATCGCCGCGCGCTGGGCGTTGGACGCGAACTACGCCATATATTTTTTGCTTTTCGGGTTGTTTTTCTTTATAAAAGGAATTAAAAACAATCGTCTTTGGCCCATCTCGGCGGTTTTATACGGTCTTGCGCTATATTCTTATGTCATGACCTATGTCGTAATTCCGTTGACGCTTTGTGTGTTCGGTCTTTATCTTATCTACACAAAGACAAAATTTTGTATAAGATATATTGTCGGTGCAGGGGCGATACTTTTTATATTTGCACTTCCGCTGATACTTTTTATGTTGGTCAACTGGAACCTTATACCGCCCATAATTACCGACATAATCTCAATACCAAAACTTGTGAGTGCGCGCCTCGGCGAGATTACAACGCACAATATCTTCAATGCGTCGACATGGTCGAGGATTTTTTCAATCCTTCTTAATTCCTACGATCGATACGCACTCTTCTATCGTTTTGCCACACCGTTTATAATCGTCGGGTTTTCGCACTGCTTTTGGCGGTTTGTCCTGTCGATAAAACACCGCCGATTTGATTATCGCGGTTTGCTCCTGCTCGGGTTTTTATCCGGTGTGCTTTTTGCCGCCACCATAACCGATATTAACACATATAAAATGAACGCGGTGCATATCTACACCGCATTGTTTCTTGCCTATGGGTTGCACCTTGTATTGACCAAGGTTAAATTCAAGGTGGTCACTCTCGCCATTATTGCCATCTTTTTGCTCCTCTTTGCCGATTTTTCGAGATACTATGTCACCGTTTATAACGATACCATGTCGGTGCACCATAAGGACGGCGTCATCGAGGCGGTGCACTATACAAAGGCGCAGGGATTTGAAGAGGTGTATGTCGACAACTCGATACTCTATCCCCACATACTGTTTGCGGACGAGACACCGCCCGAAGAATATCGCGACACGGTGGTCTATGAGAACTACCCCTCCACCTTTCTCGTCGTGAACTCCTTTTCAAACTATGTTTTCGGCATTGATTATAACGCACTCACAGAAGAGGCATACATCGCCCATGTCGCAGAGGGTGAAATCTTCCGCCAAAGCGGATACGAGGTGGAGCAGTTCGGCAATCACATAGTTGCACACAAAAACGGGTGAAGTTTATTCGTTGTCCTCGGGCAGAATAGTGTCGGAGTTTATTGATATCGGCACCTCCTGCATAAGCTCCTGCCCGATTATAATAAGTATCTCCTCGAATTTTTTGATATCGTCGGGGGAAAAACGCCCCTCAATTCTGTCCATCACCTTTTTGAGATAGTTGTAACTTACATTATAATACTCAAAATATCGCTCGGTAGGCTCTATGTGAAATTCACGTCGGTCCTCTTTCGATTGAACCTTTTTAAGATACCCTTTTTGCACCAATGAGTTTATCTTATAGGCGGCATTCGGTGGGGATATCTGCATAAAGGTGGCAAACTCATTGACCGTAGGGCATTTCATAGTATGGATAATCTCCATACAAAACGTTTCAACGGTGGTGAGAGTTGCCTCCCTCTTACCTAATTTTGCAAATACCTGACGATAAAAATGCAGTTTAAACTTGGCATAAACCTCGGAAAACGCATTTTGCAGCATAGAATACCCCTTTTTTAATTAATTGACTATAATCACAGTTCTACGGCGAAGGTCAACTCGGCGGTGACGGCAACCTCGCCGTTTACCGTCGCTATCGCCTCCCCAAATCCCACCGGCCCACGGCGATTGATAATTTTGCAGGAGAGGGTAAGTACGTCCCCCGGCACGACCTGCCGTTTAAAACGCGCCTTTTTAATACCGCCGAAAAGCACGATTTTACCCTTGTATTCCGGCTCGCTAAGTATCGCCACCGCACCGGTCTGCGCCAAGGCTTCAATTATCAAAACTCCCGGCATGACCGGTTTTTGAGGGAAGTGACCGTTGAAAAACTCCTCGTTGGCGGTGACACATTTGATCCCGATTGCACTGATACCCGGCTCTAACTCCTCAATGCGATCAACCAACAAAAAGGGGTAACGGTGGGGTAGAATTTCCTTTATCTGTTCTATATTAAGTACCATTTCTTTATCCTTTACTCGTAATTTCTACTCGTATTTTTTGAAAAGAACACACGCGTTGTGACCGCCAAATCCGAGCGAGGTGGACAGGGCGTATTTTGTGTCACTTGCTCTGCCGATGTTTGGAATTACATCGAGGTCGCAGGCAGGGTCGGGGTTTTGGTAGTTGATGGTTGGGGGTAAAAATCCGTCCTGCAACGCCTTAAAGGTGAAAATCCCCTCCACCGCACCGGCGGCGCCGAGCAGATGACCGGTCATGGATTTGGTGGAACTTATCGCAAGTTTATAGGCGTGTTCGCCGAAAGCCTTTTTGATCGCAAGCGTTTCCGACGCATCGTTGAGCGGTGTCGAGGTGCCATGTGTGTTGATATATCCCACCTCGTCCGGTGTTATCCCTGCCGAGTTTATCGCCTGAATCATAGCATGTGCCGCGCTCGTCCCCTCCGGGTCCGGCGCGGTGATATGGTGAGCATCGCAACTTGTGCCGTAGCCGACCACCTCGCCGAGGATGGTTGCGCCACGATTTATAGCGTGGTCATACTCCTCTAATATCAGCGCACCACCGCCCTCACCCATGACAAAGCCGGAGCGTTCGGCGTCAAAAGGAATGGAGGCACGGTTTAAATCGTCGGTGACCGCCAATGCACGAATGGAGGTAAATCCACCTATGCCAAAGGGTGTGATTGCCGCCTCGGTGCCGCCGCAGAGAACGACGTCGGAGTACCCGTCCGCAATGTGGCGCATCGCATCGCCTATGGCGTTTGTTGCCGAGGCACAGGCGGTGACAGGGCAGGTGCACAATCCTTTAAACCCCTCGGCAATCGCGACGTTGCCCGCCGGCATGTTGGCGATACTCATCGGGATAAAAAACGGCGAGACACGGTCGTATCCCTTGTCATACCCCTTTTCACACTCGTTTTGAATGGAGCGCAGACCGCCTATACCGGTCGCGAAAATCACACTGCAACGGTACGGGTCCTCCTCCTCGACCTTAATACCGCTCATATCGACCGCCTGACGTGAGACCGCTATCGCAAACTGAGAGCTCCTGTCCAGCTTGCGTATCTCACGTTTGTCTATATACTGCTCTGCATCGAAGTTTTTAACCTCCGCCGCAATCTTGACCTTCATGTCGGTGCAGTCATAGCCTGTTATGGGCGCGATACCGTTAACCCCTTTTTTTATATTCTGCCACATTTCATCGGCATTATGCCCGACAGCACTTATGCCACCTATACCGGTTATTACCACTCTTTTTCTGTTCATTTTTTATTCCTTTATTTTCTCTTACATTCCCATGCCGCCGTCCACCGACAGCACCTGCCCTGTTATGTATGATGACTCGGGGCTCGCGAAGAATACCACCGCGTTCGCAACATCGTCGGTCTGCCCGAGTGTTCCAACCGGTATGCTCGCAAGCACATTTTGTTTTATAGCGTCGGCAAGCACCTCGGTCATGTCGGTCTCGATAAATCCGGGGGAGACGACGTTGACCGTCACCCCTTTGGCGGCAAGTTCTTTTGCGATTGATTTGGAAAAGCCGACAAGCCCTGCCTTGCTTGCGGCATAGTTGCACTGCCCGGGATTGCCGTGCTCGCCGACCACACTGCCGATGTTGACTATTCTGCCAAAACGCTGCTTCATCATGGGGCGCGCAACCGATTTTGTGCACAAAAATGCACCTTTAAGGTTGGTGTTTATCACCCTGTCAAAGTCCGCCTCCGACATGCGCATCAACAGCCCGTCCGAGGTCACTCCGGCGTTGTTGACGAGGATATCGACGCTGCCAAGCTCGTTTATTGTCGTCTCGACAAGTCCGCTTGCCTGCTCCGCTTTTGAGACATCCGCCTGCAACGCTATCGCCTTAACGCCTTTTTCGGTACAAAGTAGCACCGTCTCCTGTGCCGCGTCGGCATTGCCGGAGTAGTTGATCGCCACATTCGCACCCAGCGTAGCAAATTTTAAACATATGGCGCGCCCTATCCCCCGACCTCCGCCGGTGACGAGCACATTTTTTCCGGTTAACATAAATTTCCCTTTCTAAATTAGTTCATTTATTTTAGCGCACACTTCCATATCGGAATTATTTAATTTCAAAACATATTTAATTATGTAGATTGTATACACAAAGTCTTCAATAGTGTTCCAATTTTTAAGTAATGAAGATTTTATTGACTTGCTCTCACAAATTATATCACAATAACTATCCAATTTGCGATCCAATTGTGAATGACTTTAGCCGAATGATTTTAATGTGTACTTTTCGCTCATGGTAATTTCCTTTTAAGTTAAGATAGAGATTTCTTGTTAAAATCTTATTGGTATTTTAGATTTGCAAATATTATTTGCAATAAAATTGTATCCGTTAGTATTTAAATACAACTTAAGATTTTCACATATGATTTCATCATTAGCTAAAGGGCCTATCGTTATTCCATTAATTAAAACTGGCTTATCCTTTTCTAATATTTCAACTGAAATGTATGGTATTATAATTCCATTTTTAGTTTTAAATTTTATATCGTAAGTAGGATTATTTGGTTTTTTTGGAACGCTAATAATTAAACGGTGTTCTTTTTCATATTTAAATGCTTTATTTTTAAAAGTGAATTTCAAACGATATATATCTGCAGAAATATCATCTTCTATTTTTTCTTTGTCTTTATAGCGCAACAAAATATCTTTTATTATCATTTCTTTATCAAAGTCGTCATAAACAATCTTTTCACATCGAAATTCCACCTCGTTTTCATAACAAATTTCTGAATTTAACTGGGTTGAATTAAAACAAATACAATAACCAATTTGTCCTTTTGAAGAATAATAATTCCACAATGGTAAATAATCGTTTTTCTCGCTAAAACTTATGATGTAATCATCTACTTCTTTGTAATCTGTGCAATTAGTCCCGTGCACATCCATACCACTTACAACTAATTTACTTAATTTATCATCTTCTGCTAATTTAAAGATTGCATTTTTTTGCTCTTCCGTTATATTTTTTTCTTCCAATAATTTAAAAGACACTTTTTTTAACAACTCTAAAATTTCAAGCCCTTCAGTGTAGTCGTTTAAACTGTTCGCATGAGATAATTCCAAAACAATTTTATCTTTTTTCATTATACCCAATATTCCATTTTCGGTAGTATAGTGATATAACAGTTTGTTAGGATTGTCCATCGCTACTCCTCCCAACTGACATCAATCCTGTCCCCCACCTTGACGACATCGAGGTAGGAGGCGTTATAGCCGTTTTTCGTAATTTTAATATTACTCTTAGGGGTTGTCGGGTCGATATCTATATAGTTTAACATATCCACGAAAAGATAGGGAGATTTATCCTGCTTTTGTGGCAGTTGAACCGGTTTGTCGTTAATAAGCACCTCTAACGAGTTTGAGGGGGTTGTGGGGGCGGTGACATCGCCTGCCTCGTCGGTATTCTCACCGTAATCCACGGGGGGAGAATTCGCACCCTCCTGCTGTGAGTCCTGCCCCTCCTGAGTGGTGAAGCTGTTTTGCGGCATCTCCATAATCTCATCCTCACCGATGGTTATTTCGTCACCGTCTTTGAGGATATAGTCCGCCTCCAAAATCTCACCGTTTAAACGCAGATCATAGCTGTAGATATCAAGTTCCGCCGCCGCCATAAGCTCCCCAAGGGTCGTTATCTTTGTCTCCTCCACAACGTCGCCGCTCGATATCTCCCGTTCGGCGGTGGTAGGCTGTGCGTTTAGATATGCAAAGCTGCCAAATCGCAGAGGGTGCTCCGCGACGGTGACAAACTGCTCCTTTTTAACCTCCGGCAGTACGTCCCCTATCGTTGCACTCGCGTCCACGCCGTCTATCGCAACCTCTATAGTGATTTTATCGGCGCGTTGTAAAACGGTGCTTATTCCTGCGCTATCGCCGTTAACGGTTATCACCGCCGCCGTAGCAAAACTGCCGGAGATTGTTTTGTTGTTGCCACATAATACAAACTGCAACGGCTTTGCCGGACGACCTAAAAGTTGACTGTATTTATAACCGCACAGCAAAAGAGCATCCATGACCGTCTGATTTTCCGAGGAATAAAGCCGTATCTTCTTGCCGTTGACAAAGGCATAAAATCCGTCTTCACCCATCATACTGCCGGCAGTTATCGCTATTCCGAACGGGGTCGCAAAGCTCGGGTCGGACACATCAAAGTCGGACACCACCATCTTTTTCATGTAGTTGTTGCCACCTATCGCGACGCGGTTAGCGTCCATCGACAGTCCCCCTGCGACGAGCGGCGCGAGACCGGCAACCTTACTGCCACCGCCGACGAGGAATATCGCCTGAGGCGGCTTGCCGTTTGCCTCCTCAATATTGTTGCAGATAGTGATCGATAGCTCCTCAACTGCAGGGCTTATGACCTCCTGCAACTCGGTTGAGGTAACGCTCATTTCATTGCCGAGAATGTCGGTGTAGCTAATCTCGGTGCGATCAAGCGACTGCTTCATCACCTCCGCCATATTAAAGTCCACTATGTACTGCGAGACAATCCTCTCGGTTATCTCGTCGCCGGCATAGGTCGCCATGGTGTACGCCGAGATTGCGCCGTCCGACGAGATCGCGATATCGCTCGTGCCGGCGCCGATATCGACCAGCGCGATGTTGAGCGAGCGGAGCTCTTTCGGGACTATTGCATTCATGGCGGCGATAGGCTCGAGGGTGAGACCGGCGACCACAAGACCGGCGAGGTTCATGGCGGTATAAAGGCTGTCCACCACCTGCCCCGGCAGAAAGGTCGCTATTATCTCCACCTCGATTTTCTCACCCTTGTGGTTAAGCAAGGAGGAAAATTTATGCCCGTCCAGTCGAAAACCTATGATGGAATGACCGACACAGGTCATGTCGCCTGCTCCTGCCGTCGCCTCCAATTTACTGTAGGCATCGTCGATGGCGAGGAGTTGCAACTCCGCTATCTGGTTCGGGGTAACCCCGACGGAAGGCGCACTCGGCAGTGTTGCCTCACCGCGTGTTGTAAGCAAGGCGCGACCTGCCGCCGCGACATAGACCTCCGACAGCTCGACATCGAGGCGTTTTGTAAGCTCGGTGTGCACCGAGCGCACCACCTCGGCGACCTGATTAATGTCCTCAATCTGACCGTCCATCATGGCACGTTCGCGGTGCTCCTCGCTGTGCATGGCCTCGGTTTTAAAGACACCTTTTTCGTATGTGCCGACCAAGCCGACCACGTTGCGTGTGCCGATATCAAGTGCAAAAATTCTGTTTTCCGACTGCATATGGGTGTTGTTCCTCTCTATCGTTCTTTCCTTCTAAAGTAGTTGTTCGGTCCCGCTATACCTCGACGGTTATATCTGCCGAGCATACTCGGGGTTTTTTCGTTATAGCTCCTTGCCCACTCACGGATTAACTCCCACGAGTTTTCAAACAATTTAAAGTCGCTTAGTTTTTCACTTCGCAGTTGCCTCATTGCGGTGTCGAGCAGGAATAAGAATTGGCAGATAGCGTCCACCTGTTTGACGGTTGGCTCACAGAATTCAAGACCGTACTGGCGGTGAACATTATCGGGGCGATTTATCCGTCTTTTTATGATTGACGGAAGATACATCGTCTCGTTCGGCAGGCGAAAGGTGACCACACAAGCGTCGCCGACATTTAAGTCCGCCTCACACATAAGCATCAAACCGGACAGGGATATGTCGTTTATTTCAATTTCGTATTCTATCGAATCGTCGATATCGTCCTCAAGTGTGGGATCAAAGAGCAGTGTCCCGGGGACAAAAACGCGTGAGCGGAAGTTGGTGCGATGGTTGGTCATGACCGAACGGTCGGAGATTTTCAAGATCGCCGAGAGGTTCTGTGCTGAAATAATTACGCAGGTAAGCACAAGGTTGTTGTCGGTATCGTTGTAGAAGGTAAGACGTATATTTTCCCCGATAGACAGGTTGCGTATCATGTGACTGTAAGAAATTTCTATTTCGTCCGGTTTTTCGTTTATAACATTCCCGTAGCCTAAAATGGTGTTATCGTCCTTTGCAATCTCGCAATATAGGTCGACAAGGGAGTTTTTTTCCTTTTCGGTAGGTTGGTGGGCAGGTTTTTTCTTAAACAGGTTTATCATCCTCTTGGCTCCTTTCATCTAAGTTTATAAGCGTTTCTATCGGGACAGTGCCCCCTTTAATCTTTTGTGATATGGTCATAAGTTCTATATATATGGCGGCAACAACCTCATACAATTCCACCGGCACGTTGCGACCGACCTCCAACATGCACAGCAGTGACGCGGTGCTGTCATCGCGAAAAACCGGTATGCCGCGCTGTTCACCGACGTCGATTATCCGGCTTGCAATCTCACCGTATCCGGCGGCAACGACCACCGGCGCCGCATCACTGTCCGGCTCATATTTAAGAGCAACCGCCTTTTTATCTCGTGAGGGCACCGTTTTTCCTTTCGTTGGGGTTGTTGTTGTAATTTATATTGAGGGTTTATCTGTGTTTTATTATCGGGGCATGTATTTTAGTTAATAGTGAAGAGTGAAGAGTTGTGGTATCGCCTACGGCGATGGATTTATAGGGTTTGTTCGTGGGGTAAGGTCGTGACCCCACCGCAACATTGCAATATCACAATATGTTAAAATATTATTAATAAAAAAGGCGAAACCGTTTCCATAACTATTCATTATTCACTCTTCACTATTCACTAAATTCATGCCTTAACCCCGAGTCCCAGCCTCCTGTGTGGCAGGTCGGGGAATACCTCCATCAGGCTGCGACCTCGTACCAGTTCATCTATCCTGCAATCTTTAAGGCGATACCCACTTTTAGAAACTATTTTGGACAGCGAGCGCTCCATGACCTTGAAATCCTCGATATATCGCTCGGGGCAAAGGATTAAAACATGCATATCCTTGCCGCTCGTGTAAATCTCCGTCTCGAAAGAACCTATCCCCTCTATCTCAAAGGCGATGAGCAGATGTTGTTCGTCGTCGCGTTCCTCACCCGAGCTATGCTGTGGATTGTTGTCCACCCACATTTCGGCAAAGGCGCGCATGTCAAAAAAGTCAAGCGGTATGACAAAATGCAAAAGTGGGGTGTAGTTGCAGGGGGAGGATAAGAGACTTGTTATTATGTCGTCAATTTTATCGTCGGTCACAAGTTTCAAGTCGGCGAGTCGCCCCTCCTTTAATAATATTCCGACCAGTGCGTCCATAACCTTTGAAGAGTTTTGTTCCGCCGTACCGCCCGAAAGGGAGGAGAGAAGTCCCTTTAAAAATTCGCTGTAGTTCGGCTTATCGGCATACAGAATGTTAAAAAGCGTGTTTTTAAGCTCGGTGTTTTCAAGTTTTCCCGTCAAATCCTTTAAAAGGCTTTGTGCCCATTCCCCCTCACGAGCGAGGACGCTCGACAGTTTTTCCAGCGATTGGGGCAAAAAATCGGCGTTATCCTGAAAACGGGACAGGTTATATATGAGTATCGCGCTGACCTTTTGTAGCGAGGGAGAGTTTAAAATACTACCGCTTTGCTGTTTTAACAGCTCCAACACCTGACCTTTTAAACTCTCGAAATCACCGGGGTTCGCCCTTGCAAAGCTGTCGGCTAAAGACAAAAACTTCCCCGAGAGGTCTTTTAGTGCCTGTTGGTTTTCACCGAGATATCGCAGGTTGTTGGCGATTGAGCGCAGTATGTCCGACGCACTTTGTGAGCCGCTGAACGCTTTTAAAAACGATGCTATTGCCTCCTTCATGCGAAGATCGCCGCCCAGCTCCAACCCTCGAAGTATTGAAAAAGCATCCCCTTGAAATTTCGAGGAGGAAAGAGATTGTTTTAAAAGTTCGTTTAAAAGATCCTCCGGCTTTAACATTAATTTGTTAAACAATTCCTGCAATTCGTCGGTTACCACCGCATTGTTGCCGGGTAAAAGTCGAAAAATCTCCTCTAACCTAAAAATATTTCGCAGAAAACCGACCGTAACCTTGGGGTCCTTTAACATTTCCTGCAATATTGCAGGGGCCTCACTATGATCCAGCTGATTGTTGTTTTGTTGCATCATCGCGTCGTCTGCGTGCGGTTTTACCACCCTCGCAAGGTCGACGAGATTAAAAGGTGAGCTCACTTCGGGAGGCACCTTAGTTGGGTTAATATAGGTTTTTTCCGAGCCGGGAAATGATACTCTTAGTATATCAGCCATTAATTCCTGCAAAATGTTAATAATTTTTTTTAAAAAACGACTTTACTATTTCGTCCAAAACCATTATACTATATATGACAGTCAAATTAAATAGTTATTTGACAAAAAATTTTAAAAGTTTTTCGTGTTTGTCGACAGCACTGTTTTTATGCGACATGCGAAGATTAAGCAAAAGCCAAGAAAGGATAACCTTATGAGTGTTTTTGACCCCAGCGTAGAGCCGATGTTAGAGGTGTTTTTATTTGAAACACAAACCCTACTCGATCAACTCGACGAGATTATGCTTAACAGCGAGCGTATGGGTGAGTTTGACGAGGACGCCATCAACGAGATTTTTCGCATAATGCACACCGTCAAAGGATCTTCTGCCATGATGGGGTTGGAGGGTGTGTCGGCACTTGCTCACCATGTGGAGGATATGTTTTTTATCATCCGAGAAAAGCCGGAGAGTGCAAAGTCCGATAGCTCCGGTCTGTTTGATTGCGTTTTTCAAAGCAGTGACTTCCTTAAAAACGAGGTGGACAAAATCCAGGAGGATATCAGTAGCTATGAGCCGACCGATTCCACCTCCATCGTCAACAGGATAAAGGATCAAGTTGTTGTGCTCAAAGGTGGTGCGGCACCTGCGGCAAATACTCAGAGTGCGGCGGACAGCGCCGAGGGTGCACCAACGGAAATTGTAAATGCAGGTATCAATGCAGGCATTGTTGAAAATATGCACAGCGTCAAGGTGTTTTTCGAGGACGGTTGCCAGATGGAGAACATACGTGCGTTCATGTTACTTAACACCATCAAGGATCTCTGCGACCATTTAGAGAGTGACCCTGCTAACCCCGAGAACAACTCCGATTGCGCCTCCGATATCATAGCGCATGGCTTTTTGGTGCGTTTCACCTGTAGCGGTGACCCACAGGAGGTGTATGACGCTATCGAGACCGCCGTCAACATCAAAAGTTATGAAATAATCACCGAGCAGGGCGGCACCATAGTTGACAACCCAAACAATCAGGACAATATCTCGACGGCCGAGGCTGCGCCGACACCGGATGTCAAATCCTCACCCGCTCCGGCGAAATCCGCACCGACAGCCGCGGCGGACAGCGGCGCTAAAAAACAAAACCTTATCAGCGTCAATCAACAAAAGCTGGATCAGCTGATGGATTTGATGGGCGAAATTGTGACCGCCGAGGCGATGGTCGCCTCCAACCCCGAGCTCAAAGGCCTGCCATTGGACAGCTTTTATAAGGCGACACGTCAACTGCGCAAGTTGACCGACGAGTTGCAGGATGTTGTCATGTCTATCCGTATGGTTCCGCTCAACGGTCTTTATCAAAAGATGAACCGCATTGTGCGTGATATGAGCAAAAAACTGGACAAGGATGTGGAGCTGGTCACCATCGGCGGTGATACCGAGATTGATAAAACCATCATTGACAGCATCACCGACCCGTTCATGCACATGATTCGCAACTCGATGGACCACGGTATCGAGCCGACCGACGTGCGTATAGCAAACGGCAAACCTGCCTGCGGTAAACTCACCCTATCGGCGCAAAATATCGGCGGCGAAATTGTCATAAACATTATAGATGACGGCGGCGGTCTTAACGCCGAAAAACTGCTTAAAAAGGCTCGCGATAACGGTCTGCTTGTCAAGCCGGAAAGTGAGTATACCACCAACGAGATATATCAGCTGATAATGCTCCCCGGATTTTCCACCAATGAAAAGGTGACGGAGTTTTCCGGACGTGGCGTCGGCATGGACGTTGTCCGCCAAAATATCGAGAAGTGTAACGGTAGTATCTCGGTGACGAGCGAGCCGGGGCAGGGTAGCTCCTTTACCATAAAAATACCGCTCACACTTGCCATCGTGGACGGCATGGAGTTGTCGGTCGGCAACGCAATATTCACCATCCCGATCACATCCATAAAACAGTCGTTCAAGGTGACCGACCCGAGCCAACTTTTGCATGACGTGGACGGCAACGAGATGATAATGCTCCGCGGTGACTGCCACCCGATTATCCGTCTGCACCAGAAATTCAACTTCCCGACCGAAAAGACCAACATCGAGGACGGCATTCTGCTTCTGGTCGAGAGTGAGAAAAAAATGGCGTGCATCTTCGCCGACGAGCTTATCGGTGAGCAACAGGTGGTTGTAAAGTCCTTCCCGACCTTCTTCAACGGCTATGACATAAAAGGTCACGGGCTTGCCGGTTGTACCATTTTGGGCGACGGCAGTATCAGTTTAATTCTGGACGCCAACAAGTTGCTTAATAAAGGATAAGTTTTCAAAACAATAATTTTTCGGAAAGGAACGATATAAAATATGTCTGATACAAACAAAACGGCGATGGTCTCTGACGATCTTAAAGGCAGTTTTTTAACATTTTATGTGGAGGACGTTGTCTACGGCGTCGAGCTTGTTAACGTCATTGAGATTATCAGCATTCAGGCAATAACCTGTGTGCCACACGTGCCGGAGTATGTTAAGGGAATTATAAACCTACGCGGTAAAATAGTCCCGATAATCAATATACGCACTAAATTTATGATGGAGGAGAGGGAGTACGACGAGCAGACCAGCATCGTCGTGGTCAACTATCGTGATATGGCTCTCGGGATTGTCGTTGACAGCGTCAGCGATGTCGTGAGTGTGGACAGCAACAAGATGGTAAGTCTGCCAAATCAAAGTGAAAACGAGAATAACAAATACCTATCTACCGTCATGAAGATGGGGGAACGTCTTGTATTGACACTCAATCTTGATGCCTTTTTTGAAGCGGATATGAGAATTTAGCAACTATTTTAAAGGGATACACATTATGATTTCAATTACCGACAGTGAATTTAAACAGCTTGTAGATTTTGTCTATGACAAGTACGGTATAACCTTAGCGAAAAAGCGTGTTTTGGTAGAGGGGCGACTTACCGGTGTTTTAAAGTCAAAAGGGTTGACGCAGTTTTCCGACTATCTCAAACTGCTCTTCAACGACACAACCGGCACAGAGCTTACCAATCTGCTCAACAAGGTCACTACCAACCACACATATTTTATGCGCGAGCAGGAGCATTTTGATTTTTTGCTCTCAACTATACTGCCGGAGTTGGAGGCAAAACACGCCTCCACGAAATCACTTAAAATATGGTCAGCAGGTTGCAGCAGCGGTCAGGAAGCATATACCATAGCCATGGTGCTCGATCAATATTTCGGCGCGAAAAAAAGCCAGTGGGATACCGTCATACTTGCAACCGATATCTCACAGAGCGCAATGGGCAAGGCACAGGTGGCAAGCTATCCTATCGAGGGGCTGTCGGAAATTCCGGCGGAGTGGCATAAAAAGTATCTAACGGTGGATAACGCGAACAAGACCTTTACCATGTTGCCCAAAATTAAAAAAGAGGTTGTATTTCGCCCTCTCAACCTGATGGAGCCGTTCCAGTTTAAAAACAAACGCCCGTTTGACATTATTTTTTGTCGCAACGTGATGATCTATTTTGATCAACCCACAAAGGACAAGCTGGTGGAAAAATTTTATGACGTGACGGTGCCGGGCGGATATCTTTGTATAGGACACAGCGAAAACATTAATCGAAACGCCACCCGATACAGCTACATCAAGCCGGCAATCTACAAGCGTGAAAACTAAAGGGTTTGATATATTATGCAAAAAATTAGACTGCTCATAGCGGACGACTCCGTCTTTTTCAGCGAGATGTTAAAACGGCGACTTTCCGAGGAGAGCTCGATAGAGATAATCGGTATTGCCTCGGATGGCATTGATGCTATAAGCAAGATAAAGATTTTGAAGCCGGATGTGGTGACTTTAGACGTGGAGATGCCGAAACTGGACGGCATTAATCTTCTTCGTCAACTCATACCGACCTTTCCCGTGCCGGTCGTGGTAGTCAGTGGGACGCCGATGAGGGCGTTCGATGCCATAGGTGCGGGGGCGGTAGATTTTATACGCAAACCACAGGTGAAAAACGCGAATGATTTCAACGACTTTATTGCTGAAATTGTCGGCAAGATAAAGGTCGCCTCCACCGCAAAAGTGGGTGTGGCAAAGATGCCGAGGAGTGTGCCGACGGCAACCCCGGCCGTGAGACGCACATTATCCGCGCGCCCCGACAGCAAACGAATGATTGCGATAGGCGCGTCCACCGGTGGAACGGAGGCTATCCTCGAGGTGATAAAGCACCTGCCGGCAAACTCACCCGGCATATTGGTGGTGCAACACATGCCTGCCGGATTTACCAGCATGTATGCAACACGTGCGGATAAACTCTGCGCCATGAGCGTTAAAGAGGCGCAGGACGGCGACCGTCTGGAGGCCGGCAAGATTATCATCGGTGCCGGCGATTTTCACATGGAGCTGAAAAGCGACGCAAAAGGCTATTATATAACCAGTAAAAAGGGCACTAAGGTCAGCGGACATTGCCCGTCGGTGGATGTCCTTTTTGACTCGGTGGCTAAATCCGCCGGCAAAAACGCGGTGGGGGTGATATTGACCGGCATGGGTGCGGACGGCGCAAAAGGTCTGCTCGCAATGAAAAACTCCGGCTCTTTCACCTTTGGGCAGGATAAGGACAGCAGCGTTGTCTACGGAATGCCAAAGGTAGCGTTCGACAACGGCGCGGTAAAAAGGCAACTCCCACTCACCGAGATTGCAACGAATATAATTAAGTATCTTAATGGTGGGTTGGTGTGATTCGAGGTAAGAAGTAAGAGTGAAAAACTAAGAAGTATGAAAGTTGCAAGATATACCTTTAGTTTAATAGTATCATCATTAATACTATTATTAAACTTTGGTTGTAGCCAAAAGCCTTATACCATAACACAGTATGGAGATGCGAACGGCAACCAAAGTATGTGTTATTCTATAGAATCGCCAAATGGTGAGCTTATTATTATAGACGGCGGATATGATACCGACGCGCCAAAGGTTCGCTCCATAATAGAAAACCTCGGTGGTCGGGTGGACCACTGGATTATAACCCACCCACATCCCGATCATGTCGGTGCTTTCAATGTCATCTTTGACGATTTGCAGGATGTCGAGATTGGTGAGATATACACCATCGATATGGACTACGCTTATTATAAAGAGATGGCACAACCGTGGGACGATTTTGCGGAATACGAGACTTTTCTTGAAATTACAGATGGGTATGAAAATTTAAATTATCTATACGCAGGCGATGAATTGAACATATCCGATTTGAGCATGATAGTTTTCAACTCTGCTGTTCAGGTTGCAGACCCTGCCAACAACGGCTCATTAATGTTTAAAATTACAGCGAGCTCTCAAAGCATGTTGTTCTGTGCGGATGTCGGTGAAATAATGAGTGAGAGTATCATGGAGGAGTTTGAACCACAGCTAAAGGCGGATTACATTCAGATGGGGCATCATGGTAATGGCGGTCTAAGCGATGCATTTTATCATAAGGTGTCACCCGATACAGCCTTTTTTGATGCACCGAATTGGCTTATGGATAACATAGATCCTGCTACGGGAGAGTCGGGTAGTTGGGATACCCCTGAAAATAGAGCTTTAATGGAAAGTATGGGTTGCACAATTTATAGTTTTAATGCCGCTCCAAATTCTGTAGAACTGTATTAATTCCAATAATTTTATGGAGGTATTTATGCAAAACTCACGTACAAAAGACATGGTTCTCACCGCGGTTTTTTCCGCTGTCATCGCTGTTTTATCGCAGATTGCGGTGCCGCTCGGGTTCACTCCGGTGCCGGTTAGCCTCGGGACGGTTGGGGTGTTTCTCGCGGTCGGTCTTTTGCCTTTTCCCTCCGGTGTTATCTCGGTCATCGTCTATCTGCTACTCGGGGTTGTGGGGTTGCCGGTATTTGCAAACTTCGGTTCCGGTATAGGCACCATCTTAGGTCCGACCGGCGGTTTTTTGATAGGCTATGCCGTCGCCGCACTTATAATGGGCGCTATCCTCACAAAAAACTCAAAAACTATATCGGTGGTTTTGTCGCTGATTTGTGCAAGCCTAATTATATATGGGTGCGGTGTTTTCGGTTTTATGATCTCCACCGGAAGTGACCTTATCACAACGCTTACCGCGACCGTTATACCGTTTTTGCCGGGCGATATTATAAAAATTGCCGTCTGTACCGTCCCGATTGCCCGACTGAGAAAGGTCACCGCAAGACAGGGCGTAGAGGTATAGCTGTAAGCAATTATTAACAAATTTTATTATTCGAGCAAAAAACAAGTTGCTTTTTTTTATTTTTTTGATATAATTAAGGTATAAAGTATTGATTTTGATAGAAAGGTCGCGTGGATGTCTATGACAAAGGTGCGTTTAGATATATGTGGGAGTGACTATGTTGTCTCCACCAACGATGATGAAAAGTATCTTGTGGAGCTTGCGTCCAAGCTTGACGAGGCTATGCAGTCCATTATGATTGCCTCACCGTCCGCCTCGGTTACGACCGCTGCCGTGCTCACCGCGCTCAGTTTTCTCGATGAGCTTCAAAAAAGCCAGATGACCGCCGAGAATATGCGCACCCAGATAAAGGACTATCTCGAGGACGCCGCACGCAGTAAGATGGAGCTCGAGGACGTCAAGCGAGAGTTAAACCGCACAAAACATGAGTTAGAGGCCGCAAAAAAGGAACCTGCTAATTTTTAAGATATCTACCTCGCCGGAGATAGTGGCACCGGCCGGCAATGTCGAGATGCTCTGTGCCGCCGTACGTTGTGGTGCCGACGCCGTCTATATCGGGCTACAGCGTTTTAGCGCTCGTGCCTTTGCGGATAATTTTACTGTCGAAAACCTGCACGAAACCGTCGGCTACTGCCATGCACGGGGGGTGCGGGTTTTTGTTGCGATCAATACACTTATCTTCAACGGTGAACTGGACGAGCTTGCGAACACCATAAGATCGGTGGCGCTATGTGGTGTCGATGCCGTTATTGTGCAGGACATGGCAGTGATATCTATGATAAAAGATATCTGCCCCGACCTGCCGGTTCATGCCTCCACCCAGTGCAGTGCGTTGACGCCGAGTGCGGTGCGAACGCTCGCTGACTTCGGATTTAAAAGGGTCGTTATCGGACGGGAGGCGAGCTTAGAGGTGATGAAAACCGCCGCCGAGCAAACCGAACTTGAAGTTTTTGTGCACGGTGCACTCTGTTACAGCGTGTCCGGCGCGTGTTATATGAGCGCTTTTTTAGGCGGTCGCAGTGCCAACCGCGGAAGTTGCGCCTCCCCCTGCCGTCTTATGTACAAATCAGACGAGCAGGATAGGGCAAGTTCACTCTTATCGTTGCGCGACCTCTCCACCCTGTCACATCTGCCACAACTTGCCGCCGCCGGTGTCAGCGCTTATAAGATAGAGGGTCGTATGCGAACGCCGGAGTATGCCGCCGCCGCGGTTAGCTGCGCTGTGAGAGCGCGTGACGGTCTTGACTATGATGTCGAGACGTTGGAGGGAGCATTTTCCCACGGTGGTTTTACCACGGGGCATCTGTACGACGGCAATAAAAGCGACGACATTTTCGGGACGAGGACCGAGCGTGACGGCGAGAGGACAAAAAAACTTTTGCCCGGTCTGCGTGCACTCTACCGCACCGAACGACCGAGTATGCCGGTGAGCGCAAAACTTATACTCACCGACCATGAGCTTAGCCTTTCATTGACCTGCAAAGAGCATCGATTGATAAAAAAAGTGAGCGTTGAAACTCAACCGACCGAAAAAGATCAGACCGACGCACTCAAAAACGCCCTCTGCAAAACCGGAGGCACACAATTTTTTATAGAGGACGCCGAGCTTAACCTTCGACCCGGCGTTTTTGTCCCCTCGCGCGAGGTGGCAAACCTGCGCCGAGAACTTCTTGAAGAGTTGTCGGAGCGACTATCTATAATAAATCCCCATTCCGTGAACGAGTATAGCCTGCCGACCGCTACGATTAAAGATGATAACCACGACAAGAAATTGCGTTTGAGGGTGTCGGATATAGCGCAACTCGAATTTATCGACGTCGAGCGATTCGAGTATATCATTATTCCGGCAGAGCAGATAGAAAAGATTGCAAAAGAGCATATCAACAAAGCAATTGTAGAAATTTCAAGAGGGTGCGACGATAAAACCACCGAGCGGTATATTAAGTATGCCGAGAGCCTTGGTTATACGCATTTTATGGTTGAAAACCCTGCCCACATAGCACTTTGCCCCAAAACACGACACGGCGGATTTGGACTAAATATAACCAACCGCATCGCCTGTGAATTTTACAACAAGCAAAACATTGACGATTTTATACTGTCTGTTGAAGTTAGTGCCTTTGATTGCAGATTGTTTTGCGAGAATGTTGGGGTTATCGGTTACGGTCATCTGCCGCTCATGCTGTCCGCCGCCTGTCATGAAAAGGTCAAGGGGGAGTTAATCGACCGCAAAGGCAGGCATTTGGGCGTTAATCACAGGGACGGTTTTGTTGAGATAATCGGTGCGGTGCCGCTGTATATCGGGGATCGAAAAAGGGAATTTTCGGTGGACTTTTTCACACTGTATATGACGAACGAAGCACCAAAGCGCGTCGCCGAGGTTGTGAAGTTGTTTTGCGACGATCAGCCGTTTGACGGTGAATTTACGAGAGGGCTTTATTATTGAAAGAGGTATATAAAAGTTTTTCCTATCGGGAAACACTGGATATCGCAAAGGATTTCGCGTCGGGGCTTGTCGGCGGTGAGATAATTTTGCTGGAGGGAGAGCTCGGTGCCGGCAAGACGGCATTTTGTACCGGATTGTTTGAGGGGCTTGGCTGTGAGGGGTTTTGCAGTAGCCCGACCTTTGCAATACTCAACATCTATGAGGGTCGGCGTCGCCTTGCGCATCTTGACCTGTATCGTCTGAAAGATCCCGATCTTGACGAACTGGGCGTTTTCGAGCTTTTAGAGGAAGGGGCGACGGTCGTGGTCGAGTGGGCGACGCGTGCACCGGAGCTGTATATCGAATCGCATATCCTCGTTAGTATAAAAAAAGACACAAGCGAAAAGCGGCACATTGTTATCGAGCACAGAAAAGGGGAACGCGGATGACCGTCTTTGCACTGGACAGCAGTACCACCTCGGCGTCGGTGGCGATATTAGCGGACGATAAATCGCTTTTTTCCCATACCGAAAATTACGGCAGGACCCATAGCGAGAGATTGATGCCACTCTGCGACACCGCCTTTAAAACCTCCCGACTTGCACCGAAAGATATTGAGCTTTTTGCGGTCTGCAACGGTCCGGGGAGTTATACCGGTCTGCGAATAGCGATTTCCACCGTAAAAGGTCTCGCCATGGCGTGCGACAAACCCTGTGTCGCGGTGAATACGCTGACCGTGCTCGCCGCCTCGCAGGAGGACGGCAACGTGATAACACTTTTAAACGCACGCAGGGGTAACTTTTTTTGCGCCGCATTTCGGGTGAAAAACGGTGTTGCTGTGCAGGTAATCGCACCGACACATCTTTATTACAGTGAGATTTCGACTTTTTTTGATGGGGAGGGTGCCCGGCTCGCCGGTGACGGTGCATCGATATTCTACGAGATGTTGACGCAGGAACAACAAAAAGCGTTCACTCTCACAGGCAACGACATGCCGTCGGCGGAGGTTGCGGCCCGTCTTGCAAGGCGGATATATGAAAAATCGGGTGGAGTTTCGGCAGAGGAACTGATGCCGGACTATATCCGACCGGTAAAAATCGGATAATCTATGAGGGGTGCCTCAAAAGGAGCGATATGCTAAAAATTTTAAAGACACAGGGCAACGTGACCACCGTTCAAAACACCTTGAGCGATGACTGTTGGATTAACGTCGTCTCGCCGACCCGTGAGGAGGTCGACTATCTGATAAACGACCTCGGCATAGAGGAGAATTTTATCCTGTCGGCAATCGACCCGGAGGAGACATCGCGTATCGACATTGAGGACGACCAAACCTTGATAGTCGTGGACGTGCCGACGGTGGACGACACATCGGAGGCACCTGCGCCGTACACCACCATCCCCATGTCAATCATATTTCTTAAAAAGTATATTGTGACCATCTCGCTAAAAGAGCATAGCTTTATGTCGGGGCTTGCCGAGGGGGACGACCGCTCCATGGCGACCTATATGCAGACACGTTTCACCCTGCAACTGTTATATCGCATAGCAAAGCGGTATCTTGTCTATCTTAAAGAGATTGATAAGATGAGCGCTTATACCGAAAAAAGATTGCAAAAATCGCTGAAAAATCGTGAGATTATTAGCCTGCTCGGCATAGAAAAGTCGCTGGTCTACTTCTCCACATCGCTAAAAAGTATCGAGCTTATGCTCAACAAAATTTCCCGCGGTAAGGTTATAAGAATGTATGAGGACGACAAGGACATTTTAGACG
This sequence comes from uncultured Oscillospiraceae bacterium, assembly GCA_964369965.1. Taxonomy (GTDB): domain Bacteria; phylum Bacillota; class Clostridia; order Oscillospirales; family Ruminococcaceae; genus CAYJBH01. The sequence continues at coordinate 83,648 of CAYJGF010000001.1, read as the reverse complement.
ATGTCATCATCGAGACCAGTCAGGCGAGGGAGATGTGTATCATCTATACACGCACGTTGAACAGCACCATGGATGCATATGCCTCCATCATATCCAACAACCTCAATGTCGCAATGAGGACACTCACCTCGGTCACCTTGGTGGCGGCGGTGCCGACCATCGTCAGCAGTCTTTACGGCATGAATATCGAGAGCGGTATGCCGTTCGACAACTTCTGGTGGGCGCCGGTCGCAATAGCGCTCGGTGTGAGCGCCTGCGTCGTGGCGGTGCTTGTTAAAAAGGGGATGTTTAGGTGAGTGATAGGTCTAACTTTGTGAAAACAATCGGGTTGATAGGTGGCATGAGTTGGGAGAGCACCGCCAGCTATTACAAGATTATTAACGAGAAAACAAAGGAAATTTTGGGCGGTTTACACTCTGCAAAAATACTGCTATATAGCGTAAATTTCGCACAGATTGAGGAGTTTCAATCAAAAGGTGAATGGGGGAAAAGCGCAAAAATACTTTCAGACATTGCTGTAAACCTTGAAAGAGCAGGCGCAGATTTTATTGTCATCTGCACTAACACCATGCACAAGGTAGCACCGCAGATATCGGAAAAAATCAGCATACCCATCATTCACATCGCCGAGGCCACCGCAAAAGTTATAAAAAATCAAAACCTTCGCAAAATTGCCCTGATTGGAACAAAATACACCATGACACAGGACTTTTATAAACAAAAGTTGATTGAGAACAACATTGATGTGATTGTACCGGACGATGAAGATGTTGAGGTTATCAATGATATCATCTATAATGAGCTGTGTTTGGGGATAATCAATCCGACCTCTAAACAAAGTTACATCGACATAATCGGCAGGTTACATAGTCGAGGAGCGCAGGGGGTTATATTGGGATGCACCGAAATTGGTTTGTTAATATCTAAGGGCGATATCGCTCTACCCGTATTCGATACAACGCAGATACACGCCGAGGAAGTGGCAAGGTTTGCAATAGGCTAACACCAAAAAAATTATTATAAAGGTTGACATTTTGCCCTTTTAGCATTAAAATTAGTATGGAGTGGTATTACATTTTGCAAGGGACGAGATGGAACAACGAGGACAGCTTCTCACCGCTTTGGGCATAACACTCGGTGGGATTATAACAATCGGTCTTATCTACCTTTTGACCGATTCACTCGGGAGCGAGGCTTTATTGGGGCTTGCACTCGGGTTTATTGCCGTTGTCATCGCCGATATTCTGCTCTATCTTGCCACCCGAAATCCGTCCGGTTGGATAAAGTTTTATGTCATGCGCGTCGCTGTAATTCTTGTCGGTGCACTGCTCGGTGTCCTATTGCCGTTTGTAGACCCGGTGACCACAGTGCTTGCATTAATAATATCGTTGCCGGCGGTTATCCTTAGCGCTTTTAGGAAGAAAAGTGATGGGTGATCTCAAGCGATTTGACTATAACGCCGATGCGGTCATAGTCGCCGCCGGCAGTGCTTTGCGCTTCGGCAGTGATAAGTTGATGGTGAAAATTGACGGCATCTCGGTCATAAAACGCTCGGTGACGACCTTTGCCCGATGTGGTTTTTTCAACAAGATCATCGTTGTTGCCGGTGATAACATGCAGGACATTGCCGACGAGCTTGACGGTCTGCCGATAAAAATAGTCAAAGGTGGCGGCACACGTTTTGAGTCGGTCTGCAACGGAGTTGAGATGTGTGACAGCGAAATTGTGGCGGTTCACGACGGGGCGAGACCTTTTGTGAGTGTCGATGTTATCAAAGGGACATTAAACGCCATGTCCCGTGCGAGGATTGCCGCGCCTGCCCTGCCGGTAATCGAGACGGTTAAGATTGTCGAGGGTGAGTATGTAAGCGCAACACCGGACAGGGCGAGTCTCGTCACGGTGCAGACACCGCAGACCTTTTATCGTGAGGATTATCTTAAGGCGATACATCTGTGTGGGGATTTTGTCCCGACCGACGATTGCTCGGTCATGGAGCGTGCCGGTCACCGAGTGTTGCTCACGCTCGGCGACATAGACAACATAAAAATAACAAACCGTCGTGATGTAGAGGAGAATGGACCGATGATAAGAATAGGTCAGGGATACGATGTGCATCGACTTGTAAAAGACAGACCGTTGATACTGGGCGGTGTCTCGATAGATTATGAGTTTGGATTGCTCGGTCACTCCGATGCCGACGTTCTGTGCCATGCCATATCCGACGCACTGCTCGGTGCGGCGGCACTGGGTGATATAGGCAAACATTTTCCCGACAATGATGAACGATATAAAGGTGCCGACAGTATTATGCTATTGTCAGAGGTTGCAAAGCTCTTGAGCAAAAAGGGTTATGGCATAGGCAACATAGACAGCGTTATAATCACTCAAAAACCAAAGCTCGCCCCCTTTATTCAGGACATGCGCGCCAACATCGCAAAGGCGGTGGGGATATCACTCGATATGGTGTCGGTCAAGGCGACAACCGAAGAGGGGCTTGGATTCACCGGCAGGTGCGAGGGGATAGCGGCGACAGCGGCAGTTACTACTACAACATACTTAACAGACACAGAAAGGACTTAGCACCTATGGGGGAATGGATTTCCGGATTGATTAACGATGCCATACTGCTTTACGGAACCATCGGATTGGTCGATATTATCGATATACTGGTGGTGGCGCTGGCGGTATATGGGCTTATTGTTGTCGTGCGTGATACCAATACAAGCCAGGTTGTCAAGGGTATCATTGTTCTCTTTCTTGCCAATATCGCGGCGAATGAAATGGGGCTGCTATCTTTCGGCTACCTGCTGGACGAGGTGCTCAATTTCGGTATCATAGCACTTTTTGTCCTTTTTCAACCGGAGATCAGGCGCGGTCTTGACAAGATGGGTCGCGCGCGCGTGCTCAACTCCGACTTTTTGAGCACCACCACCATGGAGGACGGTATGCGCAAAAAATGGCGTAGCACCATCACCGCCGTCTGTGATGCCGTCCAACAACTTTCCGACAAGCGCACCGGCGCTCTCATAGTGGTGGAACGCACCATGCGTTTATACGAATACTCCCGTAACGGCACAAAACTAAACGCCGATGTCTCGCCCGAGCTTTTATCCAACATTTTCTTCAACGGCTCACCTTTGCATGACGGTGCAGTCATAGTCGGCGATGCTAAGATAGTGAGCGCAGGCTGTGTCATGCCGCTGTCCGCCAACCACGACATAAGCAAAGACCTCGGCACCCGTCACCGCGCGGCACTTGGCATTGCGGAACTTACCGATGCCATAGTGGTCGTCATCTCGGAGGAGACCGGCATAGTATCGGTCGCTAAAAACGGAATACTCATTCGCCGTGTCGACCGCGCCGGCATCTACAGGATTTTGGAGGAGGAGATTATCCCCGAGCGTCCCGAAACACACTCCCGTAGATACAGACTTTTAAATATATTTTTCCACAAAAAGCCATCCGACAAGAAAAACAATCCAAAAAATGAGGAGGCAGACACCGAGGAAAGGAACGACTGAAAAAATGAAGTTAAAGATACCCAACCTGTCACAGCTGTTTGACAATCGTCCTTTCAGAATAATTATTTCTATCTTGATTGCTATCATATCATGGACTGTCATTGTCAACACGGTGGAAACGGACTATGAGGACACAATCTCTGCCATACCGGTCGACTTTACCGCCGGACAGAGCGCCACAAGGACACTCGGGCTTAGCATTATCGGCTCGCCTCAGGCGACGGTCAACGTCGAGGTGCGCGGTGAGCGTGGCTTCATAAGCAGCCTGCGAACCGTAGACGTCAACGTGCAGGTGCGATACGACATAGTCACAGGACCCGGGACCTATGACCTTCCGGTTGTGGTCAGCAAGGCGGACAACTATGCCGATTTTGATATTCTTTCCGTCAACCCGTCCACCGTTGAGGTCACCTTTGACCGTATTGAGAGCAAAACACTCCCTATCGAGGTCAACACGAGGGATCTTATAGTCGCGAGCGGATATGTGGCAGGTGTGCCCACCGCGTCACCTGCCGAGCTGATGATACAGGGACCGGAGTCGGAGGTCGCACGTGTTGCGCGTGCCGTCGTGACCTACTCCGGCACCGAGGAGCTGTCGGAGCGCTCTATCGGTGTCGGCGATATCGAACTTTTTGATGTGGACGGCAACCTTTTAAGTGCCGAAATTTTCACCATGAGTGCAGACGAGGCGGAGGTCAACATCCCGATATTAAAGCTCGGTGAGATGCAGACCAAAATTGAGTTCACCAACATACCGGAGGGCTTTGATATCGAGAGCTTTAAATACACCATCGACCCCGCTGTCATACCGGTGGCAGGAGCGGAGGAGGATATAGACAAGGCAGGCGATCTGCTTTTGGGCTATATCGACCTACAACAGTTTGAACTTAAAGCACTGTACGAGTTTAATGTGACATTGCCGACAGGGTTTACAAACCTTGAAAATATCCAGACGGCAAATGTAACGTTCGATACCGAAAATTTGAGTGAGCGCACCATCACCGTGTCCGACTTTAGGATAAGAAATGAAAATCAAAACATAAATGTTGAGTTTATCACCGAGCAGATACAGGACGTCCATCTTATCGGCTCGCTCGAGAGTTTAGAACAGCTGCAACAGGCGTCGGTCATAGCCGAGATTGATATGGAGGATATCACTACCGCACAGGGTTCCCAGACGGTGCCGGTGAGCATAGTTATCACCGCAAACGATGATGTCATCGCGGTGGGCAGCTATAGTGCCGTGGTGGAGGTTCAATGATTAATTTTAACTACAGCAGGTGGGAGTGCTTTGGCAATGGCGGCTCGCTCATCGCACAGCTGACAGCAAAAAGAGGTGATAATACAGACGAGGTCGAAATAGATCCCTTTTGCCTAAAGGACATGGAAAAGTCGGTAGGTATCATCTCGACGGCAATAGAGCAGGAGGAGAGAATTGTTGTCTTTGGGGACTATGATGTGGACGGTATCACCGCAACCGCAATATTGGTGCGATACCTTGAGGGTATCGGTGCCGATGTCTATTATAAACTGCCCAACAGGATAGAGGACGGCTACGGTATATCGTCCGACGTGGTGGAACTTTTAAAGGAAAAGGGCGTAAATTTAATCATTACGGTGGATAATGGCATAACCGCGTATGAGGCGGTAGCCACAGCGAATCGCCTCGGTATAAAGATAGTAATCACCGACCATCACACCCCTGGTGAGCGGTTGCCGAGCGCCGACGCACTCATCAATCCGAAACGCGAGGACGATGACAGCGGATATGAAACCATGTCCGGTGCCGCCGTCGCCCTCTGTCTGGTGGCAGGATTAGAGGGGTGCTATGTCGGTGATATGTTGTATGAATACGGCGAGCTTGCGGCACTTGGGACGGTGTGCGACGTTATGCCGCTAAATCCGCTCAACAGGACAATCGCTAAAGCTGGACTTGCCACCCTGAACGAGACCCCCTGTCTCGGAATTGACGCCCTACTGAATGTCGCAAAACACGGCGACAAGCCGATAACATCTCAAACGCTCGGATTTACCATCGGTCCGCGTCTCAACGCTGCCGGCAGAATTGACGACCCGACCGCCGCGCTCTCGTTGTTGTTATCCGCCGACGAGGAGGAGGCACTACAGCTTGCAACAGAGCTAAACGATTGCAATCTGCAACGCCGCAAGGAGGAGCAGGAGCTACTGGAACACCTTAAAGAGGAGGCACTGCGTCACGCTCGCGACCCGGTACTGGTGCTGTTTGGGGAGGGGTATCACGAGGGGGTGCTCGGTCTTGCCGCAACACGCCTTTGTCGCCGATATCATCGGCCGACCATAGTCATATCCACCGACGGTGAGCAGGGCAAGGGCAGTGGGCGCAGTGTCGCCGGTTTTTCGCTCTATGACGCTCTTGCGGCTTGCAGTCACTGCCTCATCGGATTTGGTGGGCACACCCTCGCGGCAGGTCTTTCGATAGAACCGACTCGTTGCGAGGAGTTTCGCAAAGCGATAAACAACTATGCAAAGAGTATAATAACAGATATACCGATACCAAAATTGCCGATGGATGGGCTAATCACCGAGCGAATCACGGTGGAGGAGATAAAAGCCCTGTCGCTGTACGAGCCGTACGGTCAGGAAAATCCGACACCTTGCTTTTTGATTGCAGGCGTCAATATCGAGCAGGTATCACCCATGAAGGACGCGCACAGTCGCATCGGATTTAACCACTGCGGTGAACGGTATTGGGCGAGCATTTTTAATCGCACCCCTGCGACACTGGGCTACAAAGCAGGCGAGTGCGTTGATTTGGCGGTGGAACTGGGGCTGTACACCTCGCAGGGCAACACCTCGGTATCGATGACCATAAAAGATATAAGGCGCAGTAAAATGGGTGACGATTTCGTAAAACTGTGCAAATTGTTCTCCGCCTACTACTACGGTGCGACCCTGAGTGAGGAGCAAAGACGACTCCTCTCACCCGACAGGGAGTTTGTAGCGAAGGTCTTTCGGCAGTTTGAGGGCAGTTCTGCCATAGATATAGCTAATTTAGCAGGGACGTTCGACACAAAAGACGCCGGCAAGGTTTTATCTTCACTGTATGGGCTTTTGGAACTTGGGCTAATATACATAAAGAACGATGTTTTGCACAAAACAATAAATCCGGTCAAACGGCAACTATCGGAGAGTGAGATTTTAAGGGGTTTGCAGTGACGTTTGAGACGTTAAAGGAACGAATAACAGCGCAGGGGCGAGGGGTTGATATGGAGCTTATCACCCGAGCCTTTGAAAAAGCGCAAAATGCTCACGAGGGTCAACGCCGTCTGTCGGGTGAGCCTTATATCGAGCACCCTTTAAACGTCGCGCTGTTGTTGGTGGAGCTCGGCATGGACACCGCCTGTATTGTGGCGGCATTACTTCACGACGTGGTGGAGGACACCGACACGACACTGGAGACCATCAAAAAACAGTTTGGCGGTGAGGTGGCGGAGTTGGTGGACGGGCTTACAAAGCTCGGGGCTATAGCCTTCTCTTCGGTGGCAGAGCAACAGGCGGAAAACCTGCGAAAGATGCTCCTTGCCATGAGCAACGACATAAGAGTGATGATAATAAAGCTCTGTGACCGCTTGCATAACCTTAGAACGCTGGACGTCATGCCGGTGGAAAAACAGCTTAAAAAATCACTCGAAACGATGGAGGTGTATGCACCTATAGCCTATCGTCTCGGCATGAAAAAACTTAAAGAGGAGCTGGAGGATCGCAGTCTGTACTACCTCGACCGTTTCGGGTACAATGAGATTACCGAGGCGCTCGGCAACACCGGCAAGACGCGCGAGTATATGGAAATGGTCACCGAACATGTTCGCCTGCGCGTTTTAGAGGGTGGGATTGAAAATGCGGAGTTTGAGAGTAGGATAAAGAGTGTATACGGCATCTACCGCAAGATGTTTTCGGATGGCAAGGAGTTCGACGAGATATACGACATTTATGCCCTGCGTGTCATTGTGGAGAATGTCGGTGAGTGCTACAACGTGCTCGGCATAATCCACGACCTTTATCATCCGGTACCCAATCGTTTTAAGGACTATATCTCTACCCCAAAACCTAATCTGTATCGCAGTCTGCACACCACCATAGTAGGTCCGGGCGGAACGCCGGTGGAGGTGCAGATACGCACATTTGAGATGCACCGCACCGCTGAGCTCGGTGTCGCGGCGCACTGGAAGTACAAGGCAGGCGTGACCGACAGTAATAAGGGCATGGAGGAACGTCTCGCATGGGTTCGCCGCCTTATCGAACAGGACGATGTGAGCGATGACGAGGAAATCTTACAGAATATTAAGCATGAACTGGTTCCGCAGGAGGTTTATGTTTTCACCCCACGCGGCGATGTCATCACCCTGCCGACCGGCTCGACCGCCATCGACTTCGCCTACGCAATCCACTCGCAGGTGGGCAACCGCATGGTCGGTGCAAAGATTGGCGGCAAGTTGGTTTCGATAGATCACAAGCTGGAAAACGGTGAGATAATTGAGGTGGTGACCGGCTCGGAGAATAAAGGTCCCGGTCGCGACTGGCTTAACATCGTGCGCACCAGTGAGGCGCGCAACAAGATACGTACCTGGTTTAAAAAGGAGCGCAAGGAGGAAAATATCGAGCAGGGTCGCGATATGCTCGATAAAGAGATGCGACGCGCCGGTATAACGCTCACCAAGGAGGAGCGCGAGCATTTTTTGCATGATTTAGCCAAAAAGATGCGTATAAACTCGACCGACGAGCTGTATGCCTCACTCGGCTACGGTGGAATTACTCTTGCAAAGCTGATGAGCCATGCCAAGGAGGATTATGCAAAGATAGTCAAGGCGAAAAATCCGGTTGAAATTTTCGTTATACCGGAAAAAAAAGAGACCTCCAGCGAGGGTGTCGTGGTGGAGGGCATCGACAACTGCCTTGTCAAGTTTGCAAAATGTTGCGGTCCGTTGCCGGGCGATGACATTGTCGGATTTATCACGAGGGGGCATGGTGTCGCCATACACAAGGTGCAATGTTCCAACTATCAGCGTAGCAAGGACGTTTTAGAGAACAGCCCGAGGTGGCTTTCGGCACACTGGGCGTCGCAGGTGCGGGAGAGTTTTAACGCCACACTCGAGATATCGGCACTCAATCGCAACGCATTGCTCGCCGACATCACCGTCGCGCTTGCAAACATGCATGTGCCGATTGTGGCATTAATCGCGAGGGAAAAGGAGTCCGGCAACTTTGCAAACTTCCTCGTCACCATATCGGTCACCAACCTTGAGCACCTTAACTCTGTGGTCACAAAACTGCGCAAGGTGCGCGACGTGCAGGATATAATCAGAAGATAGTTTTACGGAGATTTTTTTGGTAAAGATAATTGATGTTGCCCCCGACTCTCCGGCAGGTAGGGCTGGGATACGCTCGGGCGAAACACTGCTTAGTATAGATGGTCAGGAGATAAACGACAGTCTGGACTATAGCTTTCATTCCACCGGCGCTCGGCTCAACATTTTGTTGGGCACTCGCACGGTGAGCGTGGAAAAGGAGGAGTTTGCATCACTCGGGTTAATATTTGAGGGTGATCTCTTTGACGGCAAACGCAGTTGCATAAATCGATGCGTGTTTTGCTTTATCGACCAACTGCCGTGCGGTATGCGCCAATCTCTTTATCTCAAGGACGACGATGAACGGCTTTCCTTTTTAATGGGCAACTACATAACATTGACCAATTTGAGCGACCGACTAATCGAGCGCATTATTAAGATGAAATTTTCGCCGATAAACATTTCGGTGCACACCATGAACCCTACCCTGCGCGCCGAAATGATGGGCAACCCACATGCAGGCGAGGTGCTCTCACTCCTGCCGAGGTTTGCAGAGACCGGCATAACGATGAACATTCAACTGGTGCTCTGCCCCGAAATAAATGACGGCGACGAACTTGCATATAGCCTTGTGACCTTGCAAAAACTCTATCCCTCGGTGCAAAGTGTCAGCGCCGTGCCGGTGGGGTTGAGCGACCACCGCGATAAACTCGCCCCATTAAAACCGTTTGACCGCAAAACGGCGGTGCGCAACCTCGATATTATCGAACGCCTTGGCGATGCGCACCTAAAAAAACACGGCGAAAGGTTGTTTTATGCCTCGGATGAGATATATCTGCTCGCCGGTCGTGATATACCGCCCTATGAACACTATGAGGGGTTTTATCAGATAGAGAACGGCGTCGGCATGTGGCGGCAGTTTTATGATGATAAAAAGCAGTACTTTGCGCACAGTGGCGGTGGGTTTGATCTCGCCACCGGAGTGCTCGCCACCGAGCTTATAAGATCGCTCTGCGACGGACTGCCAAACGTGAGTATACACACCGTGAAGAACGACTTTTTCGGTCATCGTGTGACGGTAGCAGGTCTTTTGACAGGACGTGATGTAATAAACCAACTCCAAGGCAAACTTAACTCAAATCGCCTGCTCCTCCCACGAGATATTTTGCGAGCGGAGGGTGATATAACCCTCGACGACATGACGGTGGAGGATATTGAAAAAGCACTCGGGGTGAGGGTGTGCCTTGTGGGAAATTGATGGTGAAAATTTCATATTCGCCCGAACAAAATGTACCGATAACCAACATATCGGGAGGTCGTGGAAACCCTCCCCTACAGTCGAACGACCGACGGCGCGGTTGTGTCGTAGGGGACGGGTTGCCCGTCCCGACCGGCAGGTACGAACCACCGAAATACCCCACCACAAATCAAGGAGAAAAATATGCATCGCTGTATGTCCTGCATGGTCGAGGTTGACCAAAACGTCTGCCCACATTGCGGTTACGCCCGTGGCACCGCACCGCGTGAGGCTTTTCATTTAATACCGGAAAGTATCCTCGCAGGGCGGTACATCGTCGGCAAGGTCTTGGGTTTTGGCGGTTTTGGGGTGACCTACATTGGCTACGATGCACAGCTGGAAAGGGTGGTCGCGATAAAGGAATTTTTCCCCACCTCTTTTGCGACGCGTATGCCGGGGAACACCGATATTTCCGTCTACGGTGGCAAGGCAAGCGAGCAGTTCGGTTTTGGTCTGGAGCGCTTTATTGATGAGGCAAAGCGCCTTGCGCGTTTTAACGGCGTAAAAGGCATAACCGACATTTACGACACCTTCGTGCAGAACAACACCGCCTACATTATAATGGAGTTCTTGAAAGGTCACGACGTCAAGCAGATTTTATCCTCGTCCGGTCGGCTTGACTATGAGACGGCGCGCAAGATAATTCTATCCATCTGTGACACCCTCGCACCTGTGCACGCCGAAAACATAATCCACCGCGATATATCCCCTGATAACATCTACATTTTAGACAGCGGTGAAATAAAGCTGTTGGACTTCGGCGCGGCACGATACGAGAGCAGTGCCAACTCCAAGAGCCTGTCGGTCATCTTAAAATCGGGTTATGCCCCCGAGGAGCAGTACCGCGCAAGAGGCGATCAAGGGAGTTGGACGGATGTGTACGCCCTCGCCGCGACTTTCTACAAGATGCTGACCGGCGTTACACCGCCCGACAGCATGGAGCGCGCCATCAACGACGAGATTAAAGAGCCGTCCAAACTCGGCGCAACTCTACCACAGTCGGCGGAAAATGCCATCATGAACGCGCTAAATGTCCGCAAGGAATACCGCACCGCGACGGTCGACGAGTTCAAAAATCAACTGTTGTCGGACGGAGTGGAGCGGACAAAAATCAAGAAAAAGGGTGCTAACACCGGCAAAATGCCGCTCGTCGGCAAGATAGTCATCGGGGTCGCGGCAGTTGCGGTGGTATCGCTTGTCACGTTGCAACTCACCGGAGTTTTAAACATAGCACAAAATGTCGAGAGCGTAGCCGGAGCGGTGACCGGCACAACCACCCCGACGAGCGCACCGGCGGTGATAGGTTTTCTTGAAGCGGATGCAGTCACGGCACTCACCGAGGCAGGCTACACCGTCGAATTCGAGCCGGTGGAATATAGCGAGAGCCACGAAAAAGGTGCGGTCATCACCCAGAGTATGCCGGTCGACGGGGTCATTACGCTGAAAATATGTGGTGGGGACGAGCAGGATCAGCTGGACACCATGATAGGCATGACCGCCGAGCAGGCGGCGGCAACACTGTTCGAACTGGATAGCTATAGAGTGGAGTTTGTCTACGATTTTAACGACACGGTCGCTATAGGGAACGTCGTAGGACTGAAAAAAACCTCCTCTTCCAATTATGACGAGGTAACCGTGTCGGTCAGCCTTGGTAGCGAGGGTGGCACAAATGAGGGAATATACACTTCAATGCTTTATGCTCAGAGCTATTCATTTGGTTACGACGATTATTATGACATTTCACTTTTTGCCGGATTTATGGATGATATGAGCGAGTCGGTCCTACAGTATTCCATCGACAACGAGAACTGGTATCGCGCCACCTCCGCCGTCAACCAGTACAACTATGAGTCCGATATCCGATCATACAAGACCTTGATATCCGACAATGTAGAGTTTTCACTGGTGAACCGCGTGCACTTTGACATACCGAATTTGCCGACCGAGGGGACTTTTTATCTGCGGTTGCAGGAGACTCGTGACGGCGAGCCGATCGAGGTCTACCACAACATACCGCAGACTATCACCTACTCCCTGCATACCCTTGAGAAGATTGGTGTCGTGACGGACTATCACCCCTGGGATGAGGTGGACGAGATGGTCGCAAACGGCGAGATTGAGGATTATTACGCCGACAGAACGCCGGAGGAGAGGGCGCAGGAATCCATGTTGAGCGTTGACTACGGTGGCGAGGAGTCGGGGTATCGAGTTGTATTTCAGGGCGATGGCTGGCGACCGGGTGGGAATTTCCCCGTATTTTTCGGCACGGTCGACAACCTGACCATCGAGACCGGTTACATCGACTCCTACAGGACGGTAGTGAGCGAATACGGTGACATCCACCTCGACATAGCCGAGCGGATGATTACGATGGATATAATGAATATAGTCAATTAACTTGAAACCCACCACATCTTGGCGGCAGAAATTCCGCCTATCTGTAGCGTTTTTCAAATTAATTGACCATAAAACAAAATGAAAGGGATAATATGCCTACAGTAGCCGTGGTCGGACGACCGAATGTCGGAAAAAGCACGCTCTTTAATAAACTTTGCGGAAGACGTCTTTCTATAGTGGAGGACACCCCCGGCGTGACTCGGGACAGGATTTTTGCACAGTGTGAGTGGCTCGGCAAGGAGTTCACACTCATCGATACCGGCGGTTTGGAGCCAACCTCCTCCGACGGGATGCTCACCGAGATGCGGTTGCAGGTGGAGCTTGCCATCGACTGTGCCGACGCGATAATCTTCGTGACCGACGGCATGACCGGCATGACCGCCACCGACACCGAGATTGCAAATCTTTTACGGCGTGCCAAAAAACCGATATTTGTCGCCGTGAATAAGCTGGACAACATCGGCAGGAGTGATGCGGCACTTTTTGAGTTTTATGAGCTTGCTATCGGGGATCTTTTCGCCGTCTCTGCCGTACACGGGCACGGCACCGGTGACCTGCTGGACGCCGTCTTTGAACACCTGAGTTTTAAGGAGAATAACAGTGAGGACGGTCTTGACCCCATCACCGTCGCCATCATCGGTCGACCCAACGTCGGCAAAAGCTCGCTGGTCAACTATATCCTCGGTGAAAACCGCATGATAGTGCGCGACGAGGCAGGCACCACGCGTGACGCGGTGGACTCGCCGGTCGAGAATGAGTTCGGTCGCTTTGTGCTTATCGACACCGCCGGCATGAGAAAACGCGGCAGGGTGGAGCCGGGTGTCGAGCGATACAGCACCATACGCTCACTGTCGGCGGTGGATCGCAGTGAGGTGGTGGTGATTATGTTAGACGCGACGGTCGGCTTCACCGAGCAGGACAGCAAGATAGCCGGCTATGCACACGAGCAGGGGAAGGCGTGCATAATCGCCGTCAACAAGTGGGACGCCATCGAAAAGGAGACCAAGACGATGGAAAGGATGAGAAAGAGCCTTATGGATGATTTTTCATTTATGTCCTATGTGCCGTTCATTTTTATCTCGGCAAAGACGGGGGAGCGCGTGCCACGCATGTTCGAGCTTATAAAATTTGTCAACGACCAGAACGCCATGCGCATCACCACCGGTGTTTTAAACGACCTGTTGCACCGCGCCACCGCGAGAGTGCAACCGCCCAGCGACAAGGGCAGACCACTTAAAATCTATTACATGACCCAGATATCCACGCGCCCACCGACCTTTGCGGCATTTTGCAACAAAAAAGATCTCTTTCACTTCTCGTATCAACGTTATATTGAAAATCAAATCCGTGAGGCATACGGTCTTGAGGGCACGCCGATAAAGATACTCATCAGGGAACGTGGCGAGAAAGTCTAATTTTTTTTGGGAGGCAAACTATATGCGACTGCTGCTCTGCGAAGATGAGAGAGAACTCTCAAACGCGCTCGTTAAAATATTAAAACACTTTAACTACTCGGTCGACGCTGTGTATGACGGGCAGGAGGCACTGGACTATCTTGAAGCGGAGAATTATGACGCGGTTATCCTGGACATTATGATGCCAAAGGTCGACGGTTTGACGGTGCTCAAACGCACGCGCGAAAAGGGCAACAAAATCCCCATTATAATGCTCACCGCAAAAAACACGGTGGATGACAAGGTTACCGGACTTGATTTCGGCGCCAACGACTATCTTGCAAAACCATTTGACACAAAGGAGTTGCTTGCGAGGATACGCTCCATTACAAGAGCGGTGTCGGACAGTCGCTCCTCCGTCATATCGTTCGAGAATTTAAACCTCAACCGTGCGACTTTCGAGCTTTATACCGAGACGAATTGCATAAGGCTTGCCGGCAAAGAATTTCAAATGATGGAGATGTTATTAATAAACAACTCTCATGTCATATCGGGTGAGAGATTTATGGAAAAGATATGGGGGTACGACAGTGATGCCGAGATTAACGTCGTCTGGGTATACATTTCAAATCTGCGCAAAAAACTTGCCTTGCTTTGCGCGGATGTGACAATAAAAGCGGTGCGAAATGCCGGCTATCTACTTGAAAAAAAGGGGCAGGATGCTTAAGAGATTACAGCGCAAATTTGTTTTGCTCGCCACCGCCATCAGCATAGTCACCATGCTGATTATCGGTGTGGCTATAAATGCCGTCAACTACAACAACATAATCAACAACTCCGACGCGATTTTAGACCTGCTTATAGAAAACGACATGGAGTTTGCACCCTCGCTTGTGGTGTTGGAGCGATTTTCACGTGAGCTTGCCTTTACCACGCGGTATTTTGTGGTCGGCAACGACGAGGATTTGGGCGTAAGTTTTGTCAACACAAATAACATAAGTTCCGTCTCGCCGGAATATGCTATAATCTACGCAGAGCAGGCAAAAGAGCAGGGTCGAGAATATGGGACGATAGACAACTTTCGCTATGTGAGGACGCAGTATAATCGAGCGGAGACCTTTTTGTTCCTTGATATAGAGGAGCAGATGATGAGCTTTACCTCCTTTATGAATATGACCATTTTTATTTTTGTGACGGCGGTGGTTGTTATATTCGTGTTGTCCTGCATTTTTTCACGATTTGCGGTGGCGCCCATCGCAAAAAGCTATGAGAGACAGAAAAGGTTTATCACCGACGTTAGCCATGAATTTAAAACGCCCCTCTCCATCATCAATGCGGATTGTGAAGTGTTGGAGATTGAGGGTGACGGTTCAGAGTGGACGCAGAGTATTAAAAACCAGATTGTACGCCTTAATTCCCTTGTGGACCGCCTTATAACCCTTTCAAAACTGGATGAGCAATCGGCAAGGTCAAATCGCGTCGATGTCCCACTTTCACTACTGCTCTTTGAGACGCTTGATGAATTTGTATCGTCGGCTCAGCAAAAAAAATTAGCCTTTGTAACAAATATCCCGTATAATATAATAGGTAGAGGCGATGCAAACTCACTGCGCACACTTTTTGAGACGGTCGTTGAAAACGCTATAAAATACGCCGACTGCGACTCCCCTATAACTGTACAGTTGGATGTATCGGGTGGGAAAAAGGTGATTTCGGTCGAAAATTATGCTCGGGAGGTTTTTGCCGGCAGACACGACGACTGGTTCACTCGATTTTATCGCGAGGATATATCTCGAAACGGTGACGGCAAAAGTTTCGGCATAGGTCTTTCTGCCGCAAAAGCCATATGCGATAACCACGGCGGAAAAATTATTGCCGAAAGTAAAAGCGATGGTATGGTTAAAATAAGTATATTTTTACCTTAGCTGCAAAACCTATTGTCGATATCACTAATAATTCATCTAAAATACGTGAAGACTTGACAAAAAAGGCGGAAAATGATACAATATATAATTATATTTTGAAATTAAGGGGTGCTAAAATATATAGTTCATATTCAAAAATAATAAAATACTTCAATCGAATGTTAATTATTTCGATAGTTTCTTTGTGCATTTTATTGTCCGGCTGTTCCGAGGTGGCACCGCCGAGCTCCTCCGCTGTTGAAGCCGAGAAGGATGAGGTGATGGAACTCCCCGAGGTGTGGGAGCCGGTGCTGATCAGTGAAGAGGCGGTTAGTCGCTATATCAGCGGCAGTGCGGCGGTGGATATCCTCGATGCCTCCGACAATGCCACCGACTCAAGTGAGGTTTGGACGGACGGTGATTACAACGACTCCGGTTGGAGCAGGGGTATCGGCAGTCTCGGTGCTAAGGACGGCGTTTTGGGTGAACTCTCGGGCGGCTTTATCCCCGGCACACTGTTGGAGCAATATCCCACCTACTCACAGGATAGCCATCCGGTCTACCTTTTCCGATATGATGTCGACCTGGAATACACCTCACAGATGGGCGGTCTTATAGCCGAGGTTGTGTACGACGATGCGGTCATAATATATCTTAACGGCAGTGTCGTATATGAGGGGAACGTGCCGGACGGCGGCTACCCCACCAACGACTCCTATGGGGCGCATACACCGCTATCCGCGCCCATCACAGACTCCTTTTTGATCCCGAGCCATACCCTCAGCGCAGGGCCTTATGTGCTCTGTGTTGAATTGCACCAAGCGGATGCCACCAGCTCCGATGTCTACTTTGACCTTGTTTCACTCACACCGCAAAGTGCCGAGCTGAATGATATCAATGTCTCGATAGGCGAGGACGAGACCACGGCAAACTTTGTTTTCACCGGCACCGGTTTAGAGACTAAAAACGCATATGTGGAGCTTAAACCCGTCGCGTCGGTCAACTCCGAGCCTATCAACGTGCCGGTTTCAAAAGCGGTCAACACAGGCAACGGCACAGTCTACAGGGCGACAGCAAAGGATTTAGAGCCGAACACCCAGTATTCCTATTCCGTTTATTGCAACGGCTTGACAAACTCCGGCGTGTTAAAAACGGGGGGTGTCGACGATGGCGTGCAGATTTTAGCGATTGGTGACCCACAACTCACCGACGACAATAATAAAACGACATATACCGACATTTTGGTCGAGGCGGTATACAGCTATACCGACAACACCGATTTTGCCGTAATTTTAGGCGATGTAGCCGATGAGGCGAACGATTTAGAGTCGTATAAAGAGTTTTATGCCGAGTGGCGTGCCACCGGTCTGCCCACCGCCACAGTTTTCGGCAACCACGACGACGACAGCGGTAACCTATCCGATTTTATCAATATGCCCAACATGTCCCTTGACGGTGCGAATTATACCGACGGTGAGATGGGCGGCAACTATTATTATAAATACGGTGATGCGCTTATCATTGCCCTCAACAGCAATCTACAGGACGTTGATGACTATTCACTGTTTTTAAATCAGGCAACGTCGGAGCATAACTCGCTCTATGGTGAGCCGGCATGGACTATAGTGACTATGCACCATTCACTTTTTAGTCAAGGTCCCCACTCGACGGACGAGGACATTACCCTCATGCGAGAGGAGATGACGCCGCTGTTCCAAACCCATGATGTCGATCTTGTGCTGTCCGCTCACGACCACCTGTATACCCGCAGTTATCTTATGCAGGGCACAAGTGTTGTGAGTTATACCGGCAGTGAGGTGACAAAATCCCCCGGTGAAACACTTTATCTCACCCTCAGCAGTTCCACCGGCTCTAAATACTATGACCTTGTTGAGGAGGTATACGACTACTCCGCCTTTTATTCTCAACCATATCAACCGATGATAACCGAGATTGAGATAATCGATAATTCCCTCAGCATGACAACAATTCGCACCGATAACGGTGATGTGATGGACAGTTTCACCCTTTATAATTAAGAGGTTCTATGCCTAAACTTTATCGTTGTTTGATAATAATGTTTGTGATAACGCTGATCATGTCAGGGTGTATGCTTGAATCGCGCACCGATGAGTCACAGCAGACCTCACTCGACGGCGATGACGTTGAGGTGGAGGATGTGCCGTATGTCGCCACCTACTCTCTTTTTTCTTGGGATAAAGAGGCGGTGCTCCCCGAAGAACGCGCACGACTGCTTGAAACACTGGATAAGTATGAAATAACCACAATTTATCAGTGGTTTACCGACAGCTTGACCGATGAAGAGGTGCAGTCCTTTGTACAGGAGTTAAACGAAAACGGCGTTGAGGTATATCTTTTGACCGGCGACCCATCCTGGATTGATCAGGATAATCTTAAGGATCTTTTTGATGCCATAGATCGAGCGGCGAGCTTTGAGGAGATAAAGGGGGTTGTAATCGACGTTGAACCGCAACAACACGACCTTTTTGATGAGGATGAGGATGCCGCGCTGGAGGATTACACCGACAATATGAATGCCGCATATCGTTATGCGAAAGCCCTCGGTTTAGAGGTGATACAGTGTGTGCCGGCGACATGGGATGAACACTCGGCATTAAAGACGCTTATCGCCGAATGTTCCGATACCGTTGCGGTCATGAACTACTTTCGAGGTGATGAGGCGGATATGATTGCCGTCGAGGCGGAGATTGCAATGAGTTATGATAAAGGGGTTATCAATGTCGTCGAGCTACAAGAAGCAGGCGAGCACGGTCTGCGTGAGAGCAACACATATTACGCAAGACCGGCAGAGGAATTGAGCGGCGCATGGGATGAATTGATAGATTTGACCGAGGGTTATCCCCTTTTGTCATTCTCCTATCATGAATATAATTCTCTTTTAGAATGGGAGGAAAGTAGGGATTGAATCAGGTTTTAAGGCGAGAGATTAAATATCAGTTAACCATCGCCGACTACTATAAATTGTCGCACATGTTCTCGAAAATCTTGCATGAGGACAGCCACAACGGCGCGGATGGATATATGATACGGTCCGTCTATTTTGACACCCCGGGCGACCTCGATTATTATGAGAAGGAGGACGGCTCCGACCCTCGCAAAAAGATACGATTTCGATGTTATTCACCCGGCTCCGATTTTGCGGTCTTGGAGATGAAGCAAAAGCAGGGCAATCAACAGCGAAAACGCTCGTTTAAGATGCCTCGTGAGGAGGTCGAGCGATGTATATCGGGTGATTTCACACCGCTTTTAGACTACGGCACGCCGTTCACTCTTGAGTGTTTCGGACTCATGAACAGGGAGTGTTATCGACCAAAAGCAATAATCGAATATCATCGCAAGGCATATGTTGCAAAGGAGAACAATATCCGCGTAACCTTTGACCGCAATATCATGAGCTCTAACATGTGCAACGAGTTTTTCTCGGAAAATCTTTGGCTAAAACCGGCAATCGACCCTTTTTCCGTCACCATGGAGGTTAAATATGACGGTTTTATGCTGAGTTATATTATGGATCTTATTAAATGGGCAGATGTAAGTCCGCTATCTGCCGGAAAATATTCTGCCGGACGCTTTTAACATGGAGGTTATAAATTGCAAGAGTTAATGACAACTATTTTTCAAGAGGTGGGCACACTGTCTTTTTGGGAAATTCTTCTGCGTGTGGGTGTTTGTACCCTGCTTGCCATCGCCATCTTTATATCCTATGGGCTATCCCATGCCGGCGCGGTCTACAGCAGGAAGTTTAACGTGACCCTCGTCGCCCTCACCGTTTTGACCGGCACGGTTATGATGGTTATCGGCAACAACTTGGCACTTTCTCTCGGTATGGTCGGCGCGCTGTCCATCGTGCGTTTTCGTACCGCTATTAAAGATTCCCGCGATACCGCATATATCTTCTGGGGGATTATTGTGGGTATCTGTTGCGGTGCCGGCGACTTTACCATCGCGGCGGTGGGTAGCGCCGTCGTGTTTATTCTTTTGTTGGTTCTCGGTGCGATAAAGAACGACGATCGCATGTTGTTGATAGTTCGCTCCACCCGTGAGGCGTCGGTGCGTGTTGAGTCGGTGGTCTATAACTACCTTGGCAACAGGGCGAAGATACGCGTCAAAAACACAGGTGAGCGCAACGCGGAGCTTATCTATGAAATATCGGCGAACGACCTTAAAAAGGCGGAGCGCAAAAAGATGGCTATCGTCGATACTATATACGAACTGACCGGCATAGACTATGTCAACCTTGTTGTGCAAAACGACGATATTGGAAGTTAAACTTTTTCAAAGTTTACGAGTTTTGTTTCTTTCAAACGGAAAACATTTAAAAAAATACACCAAAAAGGAAATGACCATATCAATGATAATTAGGCTAAAAAAACTACTGTTGTTATTGCTGTTGTGCGCCCTTTTAGTTCTGCTTGCCGGCACCGCCAACGCCGCCGCGGTCATACTGGACGACGAGTCGATAGACAGATACTATCAGCACCTCGACATGACCTTGCCGAGTGAGGACAGTTTTGTGGAGGGGGAGCTAAACGCAAAACTTCCGCTTATAGTGATAGACACCTTTGGTCAGATAGTACCCGGTGAGCCTATCGAGGCGCCGGTGGACGAAGGCGTTGAGTACACTCTAAACGTCGACGGCGAGAGGACGATAACCACCAACGTCAAAATATACGACACTGAGGGGGAGTACAACAATGTTAGCGACACCGCCGCTATAGACATGTCCGCCGAGGTTCGTCTGCGTGGTAACTCGTCACGATATTTTGACAAGAGCAGCTACAAAATTAATTTCACGAACGACCTCGGTCTTGAAGAAGCAGTCAACGTGATGGGCATGGGCGGTCATGACGAGTGGGCGCTCTACGGCCCCTTTTTGGACAAGACGCTCCTGCGCAACTATGTGTTTATAAACCTGTACGGCGAAATTGACCCGATGACACCGGAAATGCGCTATTGTGAGCTTATCCTCAACGGCGAGTATCAAGGTTTGTATATCATGATGGAGACCATAGCGGTGGACGAGGATAGGGTGGACTTGACCCCCAGTTCCACACGCAGCGATGTCACCAGTTATATAGTGAAGATTGACCGCATCGGCGACATAGCGGATATCGACAGCTTTGCAAAATACACTCTCAACCTCGAGAATTCCACCGCAATGAGCATTGCATACCCCGGTGTAAACAACCTCACACCGGAGTTCACCGAGTATATTACCGACGACTTTAATCAGGTGGAAAAAGCTCTCTATTCCCTCGATTTTAATGATATCAGCCTCGGTTATGAGTCCCGTATAGATGTGCAGTCCTTTGTTGACTTTTATATCTTCAATGAATTTCTTGCCATCAACGACATGGGTAACCGCTCGATCTATCTGCACAAGGACCTCGGTGGCAAGGTTAGCATGGGGCCGCTGTGGGACATGAACAACGCCGCCGACCTCTATCTGCGTGAGGTTGCGGGCAGTGATGGACAGGGGCTTTTGTACCACGACCGCGTCTATTATACCATGTTGATGAAAGACCCGGCATTTGTGGAGCAGGTCATAGAGACCTACTATAATATGCGCGACGGCGGTATTCTCGACGAGGATAAAATCTTGACCATGATAGACGAGGTGGCACTCTTTTTAGAGCCGGAAATTGAGCGCAACTATGAGGTGTGGGGATATAGTTTTGACCCCCTCAATATGGACAGTCAAACCTCTCTTAGCCCTGACGAGCGAAATCCGGCGAACTATGAGGAGGCTATCGACGACCTCAAAGACTTCATAGTAGCGCGCGGCGAATTTTTGGATAACAATATCGAGGCGTTGCGCCAGTATTGCTCCTACAACAAGGTGAAACAGTTTTATAAGTAGACTAATCTAAAGTAAGTATTTTCAAAGTAGGTTTCGGTGAAGAAATTTTTTATCATAGTTACGGTGATAATTCTCTCGGTGTTGCTGAAGCAATATCTTGAGGTTTATCATGATGTATATATAGATCTCAATCCGGATGCGCCGATTGAGGTCCTGTTCACCGCCGACAGTGAGCATATCTATGTCGATGGTCAGGCGGAGCCGTTTGTGATAAAAGGCGTGTTGATGGACGGCTCTCTCCCCGGTCACTACACCACCGACTACCCCATCGGGTATGAGCGATATCTCGATTGGTTTTCGCAAATTCATGAGATGGGGGCGAACACGGTAGAGGTCTACACCATAATGGACAGCGCGTTCTATCGCGCACTTCACGACTTTAATATCGAGAGTGAAAGTCCTATCTACCTTTTGCAAGGTATTGTCGCGACCGACTATGAGCTGAATAACTATGACGACCTGTATTATGCCGAGCAATCACTCCTTGCCGATACAAAACGGGCGGTGGATGTTATACACGGCAACGAGGTGCTTTCCATCGGACGCTTTGAAAGTAGCGATGCGTCCTATATCTCCGACGTGTCGGATTGGGTTTTAGGTTATATTATTGGCAACGACTGGATATCCTACACCGTCGCTTATACCGACCACCGTGAGGGGTTGCCTGCCTCCTATGAGGGGGAGTATTTCTATACCGACGAGGGTGCCTCCAACACCGAGGTTTTGCTCGCGAGGGTTATGGACGAACTACTTTCATATGAGGCTCACCGATATAAATCACAGCGGCTTGTGACCTTTAACAACAGCCTCACCACCGACCCACTGGAGTATACACGCACCGTTCAGCTCCAACTCGAGAAATTTGCCTCGATGGATATAGCAAACATTCTGCCGACCGATTCTTTACAGTCCGGATATTTTGCCGGATTTGTAATGCGTGCCGGCATGAGAGACTTCTTAAACTGTTTGAGCGACGACGATTTTCTTGAATACACCGACATAATCATGCAGGTAAATACCGATACTATATATGATGGGTATGTCGACTTCCTCAATAAAAAATATGACATTCCGGTGGTCGTGACCAACTATGGGTACAGCACAGCGAGGGTGGTGGATGTCATATCGGAGTTTGATGAGGACCGCCACAACGAGCAGGAGCAGGGCGAGGCACTGGTTGAGACCTATTATGAGTTTTTAGAGGTAGGCTGTCAGGGTGCTGTCATCGCCACATGGCAGGACAACTGGAGCCGCACGACATGGAACACCGCCTTTTCCACCGATACCGACCAGCAGAAGAGTTGGTACGATGCACAGGCAAAAGATCAGAGCTATGGCATACTCTCCTTTGTGCCGGAGGATATAGTGGGCTATGTCGACGGTGATGCCTCGGAATGGGGTGCAGAGGATATCATCACCTCGCAGGAGGGATATGAGATTAGCGCTCGATATGACACCGGATATGTCTACTTTATGATAAGAGCGCAGGAGGAGAATGATATAACCGCACCCATCGTGGTGCCGATAGATGTCTCGCCCGACAACGGCAGTTACACCGTGCGTGATAGCGAGTACAGATTTTCTGAGCTTGCCGACTTTGCGATGGTTTTTGGCGACGATGAGGGTGCAAGGCTTATGGTGCAGACGAGATACAGCGCCGCACGCGCGAACTTTGAGGAGCAGATTTCCACCACCAACCCCTACGTGTTCCCACCCAGTGAGACCGGCAACCTCTTTGAGCCGGTTGAGGTGGTCGCTCAGCAACCGTTGCGACCGGATGTTGACCTTGAACAGTATGACCTCGCTATAGAACACACACTGCTCAACACATTCCTCACCGGCATGTTGCGGGAGGGGAACGCCAACCCGAACATGCCGGACTACGATTCCCTTGCGGACTATTGTTATGGTGACGGCGTTTTAGAGGTTCGTATACCGTGGCAGATGTTAAACTATTTCGACCCGACCGATGCTAAAATTCACGATGATTATTATGACTATTACGGTGTTATCGGGACGGACAGCGACGGCATTATGGTGGGTGTTAACTCGGCGCTTTCCGACAACCGCACCGTGCTCGCACCGTTTGAAATAGAGGCTCTTGGTGACAGTGTGGACTATCAAGAACGACTGAAACTCTCGTATGACATAGTCAAAGAGGCTTGGACACAATAACTTTTTTATTGGCTAAAAAGGGATAAACTTTTCCATGAATGTAGAAACCGCAGTAATCGCATATGTCTTTATCTGTATAGCGTTGACAATATCCTGCGCTATACTTGTTCCGGCACGTCATTTTGCAAACTTGCGATTGAAGTTTAATACCTCTGCCGACACGATAGCATTTTTTCGTGCAATGTCGGCACTGGACAACAACAGCAACCTCACCCTTTCGCCCAAAAGGGTCAAAAGCCTTGCAAAACGACTGAAAAAATCGTCGAGGTTGACCGCGTTTGTAGTGGCACTTCAGCGCACCAACGATCAATCTTTTCACAGTGTGAACAACTACACCTCGGTGTTTATGCCGGTCTTTGTCGACCTTGTCAAGGTGTATGAGAAGCAACCGGTGTTGTACAAAACGTATTATATATATGCGCTCGGCGAAATATTTAAAGGTGTCACCGAGGTCGATGAAAAGATAATTGTCTTTTTAATCGCCTCACTGCGTGAAAATTCTCTTTATTGTCGCCAAAATGCTATGACGGCATTTTATAAGTTCGGCAATGTCGATAATACTATAAGGGCGATAAGGGTTTTAAACCGCATATATGACGATTACAACTCAAAAATCATAATGGAGGGGCTTATCGGCTTTAACGGCGATAAAAGGTTATTGGCGGATAAGTTGCTGGAAAATTATGCCGACATGAAGGATTATATGAAACTCGCGATACTCAATTTTGTCCGCTTTACTCAAAGTGGTCATGACGAGCATATGTTCCGTGTGCTTGCCGACAAAACGGCGGATGAAGAACTGCACTATGCCGCGATAAGATACTTTGGCAAATACCGCAACGAAAAAGCTCGGTCCATGCTGTTCGATTTTCTCATAAATCTGGATGATGAACATCCGGAGTATGCGGCGGTGAGCGCGTCCTCCCTCGCGAACTACCCCGGTGAGGAGACTATCGAGACGCTTAAAAACGCGCTGGGTAGCCGTGACTGGTATGTTCGGCTCAATTCATCGGTCAGCTTAGAGCGCCTCGGTGTCGACTATCAGTCCATGTCCGATATTTTGACCGGCAGTGACCGATATGCACGCGAGATTGTTTTGTATCGATTGCAACTGCAACGCTCGTTAGAGGAGCAGCGGCAGGATACCACCGTTGCATAATATTAAAAAAGGGTAAAACATGTTTGATCAAATGATACCGGTTTTAAGAGTTTTTGTCGAGGTTTTCAACATATTTTTTGTTGTCTACCTTATCGGCTATTCCGCGGTGCTTTTTGCCGCGGCGATTGTCGGGTCGATGGCTCTTTTTGACAAATGGCGCCGAAACGAGCTTAAAAACAACCTGCCGGAGGAGCATTTTGTCCCTGCCTCCCTTTTAGTGCCGGCGTATAATGAGGAGAGATCTATCCTCGGCACAGTATATTCACTGTTGGCACTTGAATACAATATCTTTGAAATTATCGTGATAAGCGACGGCTCCTCCGATGAGACGGTTAAGGTCATGATAGAAGAGTATAATATGTATGAGGTCAAACGCCCCATTCGTATGCAGGTGGACTCCTCTCCTGCGACCGCGGTGTATGAGGCGACAATAGGCAAGGTGCAGTTAACGCTTATCGATAAAGAAAACGGCGGCAAGGCGGATGCGCTTAACCTCGGCATAAATGCCTCGCGATATCCATATGTTATTACTATAGATGCCGACACCATGTTGGACAGTATGGCGCTTAAAAACATAATGCTCCCTGCGATGGAGGACGACGACGTCATCGCGGTTGCAGGGCTTGTGCGTCCGGCAAACGATTTGAAAATTGAGAGTGGCAAGTTGGTCAAACCCAGTATGCCGAAAAATCTGCTCGCGTGTATGCAGGCGTTTGAGTATGACCGCTCGTTCCTATCGGCGCGCCTTTTGTTCCATAAAGTCAACGCCGCACTGATTATATCCGGTGCATTTGGAATGTATCGTAAAAAGGAACTTATCTCGGTCGGCGGTCTGCACCGTGACACCATCGGCGAGGATATGGAGTTGGTGGTTAAACTGCACTCCTATTGCAGGACACAGCAGATACGGTATAAGATTGAGTATGCCTCCGACGCCGTTTGTTGGACACAGGTGCCGGAAAAGGTTAAGGACTTTATTGCACAGCGCCGCCGGTGGCATGTCGGTCTTTTCCAGTCGCTCAAACGCTATTATTGGATACTGATGCAACCGTGGATGGGCGGCAAACTTTGGCTTACATTTTTGTACTTTACCATCTATGAGCTCGCCTCACCATGGATTGAAATGATCGGCATTGCAACCGTCATAGTAGCCGCCATGATAGGGCTTATCAATATACCGTTCATGTTGCTGTTCATGTTTATCTATCTTGTCTATGGTTGGTCACTCACATTCGCCGCGTTTTTCTCACGGATAAACACCACCAACACCGGCATTACATTCGGTGACTTTGTGCGTGCGTTAACCTTCTGTCTGCTTGAAAACACCACCTTGAGATTTATTCTGCTATACGCACGACTTGTCGCGTTTAGGGGCTATAAAAAACGTCGTTTGAGCTGGAACAAGGTGCAACGATACAACGTGGATTTATCCAAAAAATAAAAGGGGAGATTTTTGAAAAAGCATTTATCAATTTTGTTTGTAGTTTTTGTATTACACCTACAGCTTTTCGGTGTGCTTGTCGGGGCGGAGTCGGTATCGTCCTTACCGTCACACGTTTTTATATTGACCACCGGTGAGGCACAGCAGGTGGAGATGTACGACTCGGGGGAATGGGTAGGGCTTATGCCACAGGCACTCGGGCTGATAGGTCAGGAGGTCGGTATAACCTTCGACTATGTCACGGTCGGCGGAGGTGACTTTGCCACCACCGTCAACGACAGTAAGATAGAGCTTGTCTCCGCAGTAAACCCCGAACAGGACGCCGAGATTATAACCGCGCTCGGTCTGCGTCTGAGCGAGCCGATATTCACCTATGACACATACACCTATCATCTCGGGTTTACACAATATGCCTCCGACGAGTTGATAACCTCACTTAACACACAGATATTGAATATAAGTGAGTCCGATATTGCGGTAGGTATAATCAACGATGCCGAGATGGATATGACTACACTGCCAATGGTGGTGTATGTCGCTTTTGGATTATCATTCGTACTACTTTTAATATTTGCGATAATGAGTGGCGTGTACCGCTCAAAGTACATTAAGGCAATTAAAAAGAAAAAAACAAAAAGCGAAAACAGTAAATATATAACCAAAAGAAAGTTTCTGGAAATTGTCAATACCATGATTGATGACAAGAGCGACAGCCTGTTGACCTATGTGTTGATTGAGGTGGACAACACCGCTATAAAAAACTACTTTGGTGAGGATAAAGGTAATGAGGTGGTGACCGATATAGGTCGCATTATCGAGGCGCGTTTGGAACAGGATGAATTTATGTGTCCGCAAAACCCTTCAACATTTTTGCTTGCTATCAACGCCGATTCTGAGGAAAAGGCGAAACAACAGCTGAAAAAAATTGTTAAATTCGTCTCCAACGAGATAAGTGAGGAATATCGCACACACAATGTCAGAATGTTTGCCTCGGCGTGCCCTCCAAACGATATGGGTTGTGGCCTTGACGACCTTGTCTGGTCGCTCGAACAAATCATGGAGCGGGCAAGGGCGGACGGTGTAGCCTTAAGTGTCAGCAATAAAGAGGCGATAAAGCAGATGATTGATCTGCGCCGTATGGGTCGCCAACTGTTGGACACCCCGGACTACCGCGACTTTGTCTTTCATCTGTTGCCGTGCATCAAGACGGAGGGTGTCGCAATCAGCGGCGCGCAGGCGCTTGTGCGGTGGGAACATCCGACAATGGGCCTGCTCACCCCAAATACATTTTTACCGTACTTTCAAAACAGCGGCTCTATAGCGGAGCTGAACTATCAAATCCTAACAAAAATGTGCAATTGGGTCGGGGGAAGTGAAAAGGTTGCAAAAAGCAGCGAAAATCCGATTTTTACCTGCCACATGTCCCACGAGAATATACGCGATAAAAAATTTATCGCACGAATAGAAGATATTTTGATGAGTAGCAAGGTGTCCTCAAAAAATATCGGTGTGGAATTTGATGCGGAATTACTGGTGGATAAAAGTGATATTGTCTTGAAAAACCTACACTATCTTCGCGATAAAAACATCGAGATAGTCCTTGACGATTTTGGCGGTATGAACACCTTTTTTGCATCATTATACGAATACCCGATAAAAAAGATAAAGTTGGATAACGCATTGTCTAAAAACATCGACAACCCGAAAAACGAGACCATTATCGCCGGCATCACCGACATCGCCCACAGCTTGGGGATAGAGGTTCACTGCGAGCAGATAGAGCAAAAAGAGCAACTCGACAAACTACAGCGATTAGGTGTCGACTTCATGTCGGGATATCTTTTCTACCGCCCCATGTTGCCGGTGGAGTTTGAGAGGATTTTTTATCATATTATTTAGCGTTAGCATAGAAATAACATTGCCTGCATATTTATTCTACAAAGATGATTTTGAGGAAAGGATTGTCAAGAATGAATACTGCATCGGCAAAAATTACCGCGATGGTGCCGGAGGGCGCAAAACAACATAAAATAGTGATGATAAACCGCCGCGAACTCTCCTGCGAAGGGATAACCGAGATAGTAGGGTATAACGAGACGGAGGCGATACTCGACACAGCGGTCGGTCGACTGGTAATTGGTGGGAGTCAACTGATTATATCATCGCTGTCGGTCGATACCGGCAACCTAAAGGTGTTCGGGGATATCAGTTTCGTCGAGTATAAAGGCTCTAAGCAGGAGGGCTTTTTCAAGCGAATGATGCGATGATAGAGGCTCAAACTTTTGGCATGGCGTGCGCCGACTCGGTTGGTGCTATGGGCGCAGGGGTTTTGCTCGGGGTATTCTACCATATCCTGCGGTTTATAACCGGCAACGCCCGCTACTCCACACCGGTAAGAGATATTCTCTTTGCGCCTATTGCGGCGGTGTTGTGTTTCAGCTATTGCGTGACCTACAGCTTTGCCGGCACGGTGCGGTGGTATATAATCTTTTTTATTATTGTCGGTCTTTTATGCTATCGTGCCGCCGTGATGAAAAAAACCTTTGCGGTGGAGAATAGTCTGCGCCAAAAAGTGCGACAATCTATTATAATACCGAAAAAAATAGCGTTCGCTAAAACACAACATATCAAAAACATTTTATACAATAAGTATAAAACCTACAACAGTAAACAAAAAGTGAATAAAAATACCTCTAAAAAAGGACATAAGGTCCTGTACAACTCAAATCTATAAAACTATAAAAATAATTTCACCATATTTTGTAGTTGCAAAAGATAGTCGCGGAGTTTAATCCACCATATTTAGTATAATGGTGATATAATTTGCCTACATACATACCACTATATTTGTATAAAATTACAGTTGCATTATACAATATATGGTGGTATAATTTTATAGCAAGACAAAATATCGTTTAAGGAGATAGGATGTATCAATCAAAGATAAGTGAGAATGCCATCAAGGTGTTGGAGAGACGATACCTGATTAAAGATTCACAGGGTAACGCGGTGGAGACGGTGGAGGATCTTTTTCGTCGTGTGGCAACCTCTGTAGCATTGGCGGATAAAAGATATGATGAAAATGCGGATTCCGCCGCAACCGCGGACGAGTTTTATGAACTGATGTCGGAGCTTAAATTTTTGCCGAATTCCCCGACATTAATGAACGCCGGCAGACCGCTCGGTCAACTTTCGGCATGTTTTGTTCTCCCTGTTGAGGACAGCATGGAAGGCATATTTGAGGCAATAAAACAGGCGGCGCTGATACACAAATCGGGCGGCGGCACCGGCTTTTCTTTTTCACGTCTGCGACCGACCGGCGCGGCGGTCAACACCACCGGCGGTGTTGCCTCGGGACCTATCAGCTTCATGCGCGTGTTTAACATGGCGACCGAGGCGGTCAAACAGGGTGGCACACGTCGCGGTGCAAATATGGGCATACTTCGTATCGATCATCCCGACATACTTGATTTTATCAACTGTAAGCAGAACAACGCCGATATTACCAACTTTAACATCTCGGTTGGTATCACCGAGGAATTTATGAACAAGGTGGAGTCGGGCGGTCGCTATGACCTTATCGACCCTAAGACCAAAGAGGTAACCGGTTCCCTTGACGCCGGCGAAATATTCGATAAGATTGTCACCGCGGCACACCACAACGGCGAGCCGGGCATAATCTTCCTTGACCGTCTAAACAAGGATAATGTCGTGCCCTCTCAGGGTGAAATTGAATCCACCAACCCCTGTGGTGAACAGCCGTTATTGCCGTATGAGAGCTGCAACCTCGGCTCGATCAACCTCGCAAACATGTTGAGGACAACCGAAAACGGTATCGAAATAGATTATGATCTGCTGGACAATACGGTTGCCAAGGCGGTTCACTTTTTGGACAATGTCATCGATATCAACAACTACCCGCTCGACAAAATTGCGACCGTAACCCGTCAGACACGCAAAATTGGTCTTGGGGTAATGGGTTTTGCCGACGCGCTCTTAATGCTCGGCGTGCCGTACAACAGCGACGCCGGTGTCGAACTCGGCGAAAGAATAATGACATTCATAAACGAGGCAGGTCACCGTGCGACAAAGCAACTTGCGATAAAACGCGGTCCGTTCCCGCTATTTTATGAAAGCATATTCAAGGACGGTGACCTTATGCGCAACGGCACCGTCACAACCATCGCACCGACCGGCACACTGTCCATCATTGCCGGCTGTTCCTCCGGCGTGGAGCCAATTTTCGGATATGTTTATATCCGCAACGTGATGGACGGCACCGAGATGATAGAGGTTAACGGCATTTTAAAAGAAAAATTAGATCAGCTCGGCATATTCAGCGATGATTTGATGAGAAAGATAGCGGAGGAGGGCACCATAGCCCATATCGACGAAATACCGCAGTCGGTGAGGGATGTCTTTGTCTGTGCACATGACATTTCGCCTATCTTTCATGCGAAGATGCAGGCGGCATTCCAGCGCGCCACCGACAACGCCGTCTCCAAGACGGTCAACTTCCCCTCCACCGCAACCAAAGAGGAGGTCGCCGAGGTCTATATGCTCACCTATAAAGAGGGTTGTAAGGGTGTCACCATCTATCGCGACGGCTCTCGCGACAGCCAGGTTTTAAACATCGGCAGTGTCAACAAAACAACCGAGGGAGCGAGCGAGAGCGTGTCGGAGCAGGTCTTTAACATCCCACCGCAAGAGGTTGGCGTGGTCGGGTCCGGCTCGATAGTGGCGCAGTACGGCAAACTTTTGCCACGTCCGCGTCCCGAGATTACAAGCGGATTTACCGAGAAGGTCAAGATAGGTTGCGGCAATCTCTATATTACTGTCAACTATGATGAGCACGGCATTTGCGAGGTGTTTACCGCAACAGGCAAGGCAGGTGGATGCCCCAGTCAAAGCGCCGCGACGGCAAGATTGATGTCGGTTGCACTACGCAGTGGCATGGATATAGGGGAGTTGTATGATCAACTCAAAGGCATTCGTTGCCCGTCCACCGTTCGCCAGAGTGGCATGGCGTGCACCAGCTGCCCCGACGCTATTGCAAAGGTGGTCATGAAGGTGGATAGATTTATCAAGGAGGGGCAGGTAGGTCGCACCACCCCCGAGGCAGAGCAAAAACCGATAGCCTCCATCTCCCCACGAGCCACCGTACAAAGTGAGGAAAAAACCGGTGTCAACTTCAATTTCTGCCCCGAGTGCGGTGCTACGGTTCAGCATGAGGGAGGATGTGTCCTCTGCCGCGGTTGTGGTTTTTCAAAGTGCGGATAGGCTTTAATGTGAGTTTATAACCGAAAACACTTGCATTTTATTCCCATGTTTGTTATAATGAATAGAGTTTATAGAAAGGAAGTGATAGTTCATGAGTGAATCAACCGCAATTTTTAATATTTTTGATGAGGACGGCGACGAGATAAAGATCGCACTCACCGAAGTGTATTCCGCGTTGAAAGAGAAGGGATACAACCCCATCAACCAACTTGTGGGCTATATCTTGTCGGAGGATCCCACCTATATAACCACCCATGGCGGTGCGCGCAACAAGATACAACGTATCGACCGCGACGAGCTACTGCGTGCACTTCTTCAAAGCTATCTGGGCGGCTGATATAACTGTATTTTGAAAGGGTTGACAAACATAATGGCATTTAAAGCTCCCATAACCTATAAGTCTCGTCCGCTTGTTCGATGCAAAGATGAGATTTATTACGGTAATTTGGATGAAAAGTATATTTTAAAACTTAAAATTCTTTCCACCGTCAAGGTGGACGGACAGGAGGTTGCGGACAGGGTGCAGATACTGTTGCTCGATTCCGACGACTCTCGCCCGGAGGAGGAGCGCATTATGCGCCACTCGGAGCGAAACGGCATGTTCAATGCGCTTGATATCGGCAAAGTATGGCTGGATAGCGCGTTGAGTTTGGCGTAAATTAATTTACTCTACAAAAAAGGCTGTTGCATTGTTTTAATGCAACAGCCTTCAGACTTGTAAAAAAGGAATACCCCGAAAAATACTGTACAAAAACTTGATGTCATTTGTAGGGGGATGTTCACGGTGCCACGTTTTTGGAGTATTTGTGGTGCTTTTCGGGTCGTCGGGGACGCCAATACCTACATTTCACTCGTGCGCATCGGTTGGATTGGTGCCGGATTGTAGGCAGGGGGCGCGTCTGCGAACCTGTTCGCAGTCACCGAAAGGGATAAGAGCCCGGGAGGGATGCCTTGTTTTTTAGGTGAGTCGGGGGGCTCTTATCCCTTTCGGTGAGTTTGAAGGCTTTCAAACACGCGCCCCCCACATCATTCGGGGCACCACACCCACAATCAGCGGATATGATGTAGCCTAAACCATTCTCGCAATTAAATTGAAACCGCAGTACTCTAAAAACGGATACTCGCCCATCTTGGCGTCGAGGAAATCCCCTACAAACAACACCATGATTTTGTGCTTTGGTTTTTGGTGTGCACTTCTTTTACCCACTCATCCCGTCCATATATGCCAAAAATTCCTCGGTGCTTTTTGTATATTCAATTTCCACCTCAGACCCATTTAAAATTAAAAATTCACTCAACCCGTATTCGGTATCGTTGTCCGCCCAGTCGTAGGTATAACCAAGGCGTGTCCACGGGTATTTATTCTCACCGAAATAGGAACCGACAATGTTGTCGTCGAACCACTCTACAAACGCCTCATCCTCCCCCTCGGCAAATCCGGTGATGCTTTGCTCGGTGTCATAGCCGGGGACCCTAACATCGTCGGGATCTACCCAAAGAGCCGTAAAATGTGTTTTGTCATCGCCCGGCGGAAGTCCTATAAGCTGTTCAAATCGCAACACAAAATCGGTGACATCCTCGCCGTTTTCCTCATACCAACCATACATCTCTTTATCGGTGAAGGTCCAGACATGCCCATACTCCAAGGTTATTGTTTCCCCCTCCACATAGCTATCGGGATAGCTGTGCCATGTCAAGAGCAAAACCTCACTCTCGTCATTCCATGTGGTCATGTCGTCCTCCTTGACAAGCTCCACAAGAGGGAGGATTTCCGTATCTTCGGCGAGCATGGCGTCCATCACCGCATTTTCATAGAGAGTCTTTGCGTCGACCTCGGCACGGCAAGCGGTGGCAAACAACACCGCCATAAGCAACAAAATAATCTTAGCATTTTTCATGGTTTTCTCCTACCCTAAAATATCATCTCAATCAAATCATGTGGGTTCATTCCGACTACAAACTCACCGATATCGTCACAAAGTGCCACGACACTGCCTTCATCGTGAGGTGTACCTTTGAGCCGCTCACACAACTCGGCGATGTCCTTTGTGCCAAAAAAATCACCGGTGATCGCCATATCCTCGATAATGCTGTCCTTGACGTTAAGGGTCACCGTCACACCACCGAAAGGAAATCGACGCGTCTGCAATATATCGTATCGGGGGGAGGCGGCAAAGTTCCAGTCCCAGGTGGAGTAGCGTGTCAATCGGAGTTGCTCCGCACCTTTTAGATATTCCTCACACGGCTTCTTTATATCCTTGTCGGTCGTGGATATAACATAGTTCATCAACCCCTCTATAAATTCGTCGGTGGTCATCTTTTGTTCGAGATGTTCGCCGATGTTGGTTATACGGCTTTTCACCGAGGCAACACCTTTGCTGTGCATCTTCACGCTGTCCGGCGTCAGCACCTCTCCAGCGTATTTAAGATCAGTGGAAAACAGCAGCGTGCCGTGGTGCAACACCCTACCGGAGGATATATGCTGGGCATTGCCGCTTATTTTTTTGCCATCAATCAGTATGTCGTTGCGCCCACCGAACTCCGCCTTTATCCCGAGGGTGTCAAGATATGCAACTATCGCCTCGGTATAGCGCTCAAACGAGATTTGATTGTCACCGGAATTTACAATAAAACTGAAGTTGACGTTGCCCATGTCGTGGTATACCGCACCGCCACCGGTCATGCGACGCACCACCTTTGTCTTTTTTTCGGCGGCGAGTCGACTGTCAATCTCCTTTAGTGCGACCTGATTTTTGCCTATGATAACGGCGTTGTCGTTCTGCCAGACAAAAAACCAGTCCTCGGTTGTGTTTTTAAAGAGGTATTCCTCCAGTGCAAGGTTAAATGCCGGATTTGTGTTCTTGTTATAAAAAATATTCATTCAGTCTACCTCCTTAGTTTAAACGTTTTGGATGCGAAATTGAAAACTAAAATCATGGCAATTATCACATAAATAATACAAAAAGCAATCATGGCACTGCCGAAGATAATGGTAGGGATTTGCTCCCCAATAAGACCGAAGCATATCACATAGGTCACGATGTTTATTATCGAGAAGATAGGGTTTTTTATCTCCATCTTGGCGTTGTAGGGTTGCAACAGATAGTAGAGCACAAGACCGTGCACCGAAAAAAATATCGACATGGCGATTATCGCAAAAAAGGTGAAAAAATATTCAACAGGGTTGTCGGTGCCACCGGTAGATATGAGCAGTGTCACCAGACCGAGCGCGATAACAACACCCGGCAGTAGGTTAATTATGATTATGGATCGCAGGCGCTCAATGAAGTTTTGAAGTATCGCGTGCGGTGTGCGATAAAAGCCATAGTTGAGCATAGCGTCATCACAGTTGATGAACATGGTGTAGGTGATGCGGTTGCTACAGTTTATCGCATACATTATCATCAAAAAATAGGGGAGTGAGTTTAATACCATCTCGTTCAATGTGCCGTCGTCGCCCAAGATGATGGCGAGTACCGACAGTGCCACAAAGACGACCGCCGCAATTATTGCAATAACCACAGCGACCTGCATTAATACCTTGCGGTGACGTTTGATAAAGAGGTCGTTGAAGTATCCAAAGCCTTTTTTATTAGACGAAATGCCAACCGAGTTTGTTATCTGTTTTTTAACACTTTTTGTCACAGTCTGTTTTCTTATCTCGGGGTTTTGGGCGCTCATCACTATCCAGTCGGTGGAAAAGACCCTGCGATAATAGTCTTTGTAGCCGTCAAACTTAACAAGCCTGTAAAGAGAGACGCCACCGAGCAACATGACCGGCACAGTGAGTATCAGCAAACTGTTTTGTGGCAACGAAAAACCCAAAACGGTGGTTAAAACCGCAAATCCCGCAATCACTGTGGCAAGGGCGATGAGTATCCAGGAGCGACCGGTTGCACTCTCGATTTTAGTGCCGTACCACAGCATAAACGGCGCTGAAATAAGTTTGATGCAAACCACAAATATCGGTATTGCAGAGACGGTCATGACGTCGAGGTCAAAAAATAGCCATGCGAGCAACGAGAACGGCACAAAACCGACAAACATCTTGACGAGGAAAATTAAAAGCTCGTTTAAAGCATACGCTCTCGCCGGCATTCGCAAAAAGAACACCGCATAATAGCTGTCCTTTGTGGCGTTGTCAAAACGCGAATTGGCAAACCCACCGGCGAGGGTGCCGGCGATAAAAAGGTGCGCGAAATCGCGGCTCATATCTATGCCGGTTATAATGCTCGGCAGGGCAAGAAAGGCGACAAGATAGATAAGTTTGCCATAAAAGGTGAGGGATATCTCCAAAAACGCCGCAATGATATAGGCGATGGATTTGAGCGTCGGGTAGCCGTAAGCCTCCGCCGGCACCAACTTTTTTATGAGTGGCAACGAGCGCAGGATATTTATGACGCTGTTGGCACGATAGGTGCAACGCAGGCGAAAGATAAAACCGATATTAGCCATCATTTTCATCACCGCGCAGAGCAGATATTATTCGCTCTTTAAAACCAAGGTCATCAAGGTCACCTTTTGGAACCTCTTCCAACACACCGTCACTCAGTATGACAATCTCGTCGCACAGATCAACCGCCAGCTCCAGTATGTGGGTGGAGAGGATAATTACATGGTCTTCACTCTTGCCGCGCAGAATTTTTTTCATTTCGTCGGCAACGACTATGTCAAGCGAGGTAAGCGGCTCGTCCAACAGCAGTATGGGTGGGTCGATGATAAAGTTGACCAGCATCTGAATTTTGTTTTTCATGCCGTGGGAGAAGTCTTTGAGGAGCTTTGAGCAGTCGTCACTCGATATCGACATTTGACTCAAATATTCATTCGGTGCAAGAAAGGTGCGAGCGCTTTTGGGCTGTATTTCAATTAAAAACTTGATAAATTCGGTGGCGGTTAAAAAGTCGGGGACTATCGGCTCCGATAGCACATATCCGATATCATCGGTAATAACGGGGCGCACATCCCGATCAACTTGAATTGTTATACTGCCGCTGTCCTGCTTTATATCACTGTTAATGCAGTTGAAAAGGGTCGTCTTGCCGGCGCCGTTGCGACCTATCAACCCATAGATCTTGCCTTTTTCAAAGCTAAAACTTGCGCCGTCAAGCACGGTTTTTGAGCCGTAGCTCTTTTTAACACCGTCGATGTTGAGGGTGAACATTATACCTCCTTGTTGTTTTCGTAACTATTCGCTATAAGAAATTCGTCCCTCTTTCCTCGGGTGCATTGTCGAGGTGCCGTCTATTCCATAGCCTATCGCTATCGATATTCTCGGGCGGTAAACACTCGGCAGGTTTATCCTTTGGGCGAGCTCATCACACTCCGGCTTATCAAACATCATGCCGGTCATGCCGATAATGCAGCTTGAAAGCCCGAGCGAGTGGGCGGCGAGGCAGATGTTTTGCACCGCAATGCCGGCATCAATGTCGTTATAGCTCGGCAAAGAGCCGTCGAGGGAGAGGACTATAACACAGGGTGCGTCATAAAAAACAGAAAAATTTTCACTGCCGGTACGCTCGATAAGTCGCTTTTTGCTGTCCTCACCGATATATTTTTTGGTGGACTCATTCAAAAAGTCAATGATCTCAGGGTTTGTCACCACCGTAAAGTGACAGGGCTGGCAGTTCATCGCACTCGGCGCGAACAACGCCGACTCAATGATTGCGTCGAGCTGTTCCTTGCTCGGCATTGTGTCGTTGTAGCCGCGCACACTGCGCCTCTCTTTAATACTCTTTAACGTCTCGTTCATGAAATTCCCTTTCCTTTAAAATCCTTTATCCCAGTCTATATTAGGGGCGTCGCTCATCATCAGCTTATAACCAAGCCCTTTAATATGCAGTATATCGATATCCGATTTGAGATAGTTGAGTTTTCTTTTCAACATGCCTATATACTCGTCCGGTTTTTCGGTCGCCGCGCTCTCACTCAAAGTTTGATAAGGCACCACAATGCTCTCATTTTTAATAAAACAGCTGAGCAGTGCGGACTCTATTTCAGACAGCTCGGCACTCTTGCCGTTGATACTCACCGTGTTTGTCGCGCTGTCAAGCGATACATCACCGAGTTGCAATACCTTGTCCTGCGCACTGCCGGTGACACTGCGGATAGTCCTTATAAGATTGTCGACATTAAATGGCTTTGTCACATAACTGTCCGCGCCGCTCTCTATCCCTTTTTTCACATTCTCGTTTGCACCGAGGGCAGTGGTGATTATGACCGGCGTCATTATCTCGTTTTTGCGCATCTTTTTCAGTATTTCAAAACCGTTTAATTTTGGTAGCATCACATCTAAAAGCACTACATCAAACAGGCCTGACATGGCGGCGTGCAAACCTTTTTTGCCGTCCGATACCCCGTCCACCTCAAAACCTCGACTCTGCAAAATTTCGCAAAGTGCTTCACGTAGATTAGCCTCATCCTCAACTATTAGCACCCTCATATAAATAGATCAACCCCTTTCTTGTTTACAAGACTACCCTTAATTCTGCATACTCTCCCTCGACACCGCCGGCGGTAATCCTGCCTTTATGTTGCAGGACAATAGCCTTTGCGATGGCAAGACCGAGACCGTAGCTCGCGCTGTCGCTGTTGCGCACGGTATCACTGCGATAAAACCGCTCAAAAATCTTTTCTCGTTCATTTAATGGTATGCCGTCGCCTGTGTTTTTTACCACAATATTATTACGATTTTGCAACTTTTTTAGCGACACGGTGATCGTCCCACCGACCTCGGTGTGTTTGACTGCATTATCTACAAGAATTGCTATGACCTGTTTTATACCGTCGTTGTCTCCAACCATAAAAAGCTCCGAGGCTATGTCAAGCTCTATGCGCACATCGCCCTCAAACGCACGTCCCTCAAACGACATTGCGGTTAGCGCGACAGTGTCAGAGAGATTAAACCGCTCTCTCTTATGCTCCACCTTGCCGTGTTCGCTGCTTGCAAGGTACAAAAGGTCGCCAACCAGACGTTGCATCCTTGCCGTCTCCGCCTTGATGAAACTGAGCCATTTCAGATCGCCGTACCGATCAATCAAAACATCGGTATTGGTGCTGATGGTGGCTATCGGTGTTTTAAGTTCGTGCGAGGCATCCGCGATAAAGCGACGCTGTGCATCAAAGGAGTTTTTAACCGGTGCTATCAACCAGTGAGACAGCGCCAATGCAATTATAAACATGCCGACAAGACTGCCAAGACCGATAAATATCGTCATGTTAAACAGTTGGCTTAGAATTGCGTTGTCTACCGATATGTCCAAAAATGCGACGATGTAGCGATCCTCCGTCTCGTTCACATAGTATAGCATGTCATCGATGCGAGTTCGGTCGACGTGATTGATTGCATACTCAATATACTCTATCATTGCCTCATCATCATAGCTAAAGTTGGCGGTGTTGATGATGTTGTTGACGGTATAATCCTTGTCTAAAAAGACGACGTACCAACCTCGATGGCCGTTGCGGGGCAGGTCGGTTATGGGCAGTGCGCCGTTGTTCGCTATGATGCTCTGCAACAGCTCTAAATTTTGCGCCTGTTGAGTTGATGACATCACGATGTTGAGCAGAGCCACAATCAACATCATGACAAGCGTCAACAACGACATAATTATAATTAAAAATTTACGTCGCAGACGGCTGATTGGATTTTGTTTAAACATGGGTTTGTATCCGTTTTATTCTTCTCGCAAGGTTACCGACATGCCCTTTAATCTATCTAATATCGAGCTCACGACCGCGTCCGCCTCGACGTCGGTGAGGGTTGCGGTAAAGGATTGCAGTTTGAGACTGTACGCAAGACTGCGTCGTCCCTCGCCAAGGCGCTCCCCCTCATAAATGTCAAACAGTTTCACCTCGCGTAGTAGCTCGCCTGCGGCGTCGGTGATGGCGGCGACAATTTCACGATGTGGTATAGATTTGTCCGCCACAAGGCAGATGTCACGTGTCGTAGCCGGATATTTGGAGAGGGGTTTATATATCGCCGTGCCGGACGAGAGTTCATAAAGGATATCGAGCGATAGGTCAACGACATAGCAACGCGTCTTGATGCCGTAGCCGAGCGCAACCTCGCCGGCAACCTCACCGACGACGGCGAGTGTCCTGTCACCCACCATGAGCTTTGCGGCGCGACCGCTGTGCAGATAGGGGATATCGGTCACGGCGAATGCCTCACAATTTGATATTCCGGCGACGGCACAAAGCCCCTCGACAATGCCTTTGGCGGTGAAAAAGTCGACCTCGGGTCCGTACAGCCCGACAATTATTTTTTTCGGCTCATCCGCAAGGGATTTGTCGTCGGCGTTCGGCTTTTTGCGATATTCGGTAGCAAACTCGAATATACCGCAGGAGGCAGCTCGGGCATTATAGTTGGTGCCGAGCACTCCGAGCATGGACGGCAGGGCGGTGGTGCGCATTATCGCGCTATCCTCACCGAGAGGGTTCATAATTTCGATGGCGTCGCGTATAAGGCAATCCTGTGATAGTTTTAATAGGTCGAAATGCCGACGGGAATAGAAGGAGAAACTCATGTTCTCATAAAGCCCGTAGCCGAGCAATCGATCGCGAACTTCCTCATCAAAACGCTGGCGATCGGATGGTCTTGCACTGCCGGACCCTTTAATGGGCTCTGAAGTTAGGCGATTATACCCATATATTCGTGCAACCTCCTCCGCGAGGTCGCAGCTGCGGCTGACGTCATAACGTGTATAGGGCACATTCACGACATTGCCGTCAATCACAAAGCCGAGCGCACACAGTATATCGTCCATCTCGGATTTTGGTATATCGGTGCCAAGGAGCTTGTTGATTTTTTCAGGGCTGTACTCCACCGAGCGAGGGGGTGTTTTTTGTGTGTACACATCGATAATCCCGCTCTCCGGCTCACCGCATTTTAGCTTTTCAACCAAGGATAGCGCATAATAAAGTGCCGGCAGGGCGTTCTCGGACGAAAGACCTTTTTCAAAGCGGGCGCTGCTCTCGGTGCGAAGCCCCAGCCTTTTTGCCGCGGTGCGCACAGCAGGGCCGTTGAAGCAGGCGCCCTCAAATACAACGTCGACGGTGTCGGGGTAGATGCCGCTGTACTCACCGCCCATCACACCGGCGATGGCGATAGCACCTTTTGTGTCGGATATGACGGTTGTCTTTTCGTCTAAAACACGGGTAACACCGTCCAACGTGACTATTTCCTCATCCTTTTTTGCACCGCGCACCGTGATGTGCGCATCGTTCACATAGCGAAGATCAAAGGCGTGCATCGGGTGACCGAACAAAAGGCAGATATAGTTGGTGATATCGACAATGTTATTGATAGGGCGCATACCGCACATGCGCAGGCGCTGGCGCATCCACTGCGGTGACGGCTCTATCTTGACATTTTTCACTATGGCGGCGCAGTAGCGCGAGCAGTTGTCGGTCGAAATATCCACCTTTAAACGGTTGTGAATATTGCCGTCTTTTTCATAGGTCGGCACATCGAGGTCGTTAAAAGGCACACCGAAGGTCACCGCCGCCTCACGGGCGAGGGCGCGCACCGACAGGCAGTCGGGTCGGTTGGGTGTTATCTCAAACTCCACCGTCATGTCGTCAAGACCGAGCAATGGCGCCACATCTTGACCGAGTTTGTCGGATAATTCACTCGGCAGTATCATTATCCCGTCCTCACCGCCGCAGTCGGGGAAATCATTTTCCGACAGCGAGAGTTCACCGATACTGCACAGCATCCCCTCGCTTAAAACACCGCGGAGCTTGCCGGAGGTTATCTTTTTGCCGCAGGGTAGGTGCGAGCCGTCCAGCGCGACCGGCACTATATCGCCCACCGTTAGATTATCGGCGCCGGTCACGATGGTGAGTTTTTCGCCGACATCCACACCGCAGACGACGAGCTTGTCGGCGTCGGGGTGGCGGTCGATGGACAAGATTTTGCCGACCACAACATTTTTTGTGTCATCGCCGGGGCAGTGAACCCCCTCGACCTTGGATCCGCTCATGGTCATTTTATCTACAAACTGTCCTCGGTCAACGTCGAGCGAAACAAAGTCGGACAGCCAACTGTATGCAAGTTTCATTGTATTCCTTTCATGAATGTAATTTTAGAATTGATCCAAAAACCTCAAATCGCCGTCGTACAACAGCCTCATATCGTCAATACCATAGCGCAACATGGTAATTCGCTCCAGACCGACACCGAATGCAAAACCGCTGTACACCTCGGGGTCGATACCGCAACCGGCGAGCACGTTCGGGTGAACCATGCCACAACCGAGCAGTTCTATAAAGCCCTCGCCCTTGCAAAGACCGCAACCGGAGCCACCGCATTTAAAGCAGGTTGCATCCATCTCGGCGGACGGCTCGGTATAGGGGAAGTGATGAGGGCGAAAACGCACGGCACAGTCATCACCATAGAGTTTTTTGGTAAATGTCTCAAGGGTGTTTTTAAGATTGGTAAAGGTGATCCCCTTATCCACCACAAGCCCCTCTATCTGATGAAAGATGGGGGAGTGGGAGGCATCGACAGCGTCACTGCGATACACCCTGCCCGGCACGATAATGCGAATGGGCGGTTTTTCCACCTCCATGGTGCGAATTTGCATGGGGCTGGTCTGGGTGCGGAGCAAAATCTCCTCATTTATATAAAAGGTATCCTGCGTATCTCGTGCAGGGTGGGTTTTGGGCATGTTGAGCATCTCGAAGTTATATCGGTCAAGCTCTATCTCTGGGCCTTGACGCACCTCAAACCCCATGCCGAGAAATATCTCTTTAAGCTCACGCAGAACCTTTGTCATAGGGTGAAGTTTGCCCATCGACGGGACATTGCCGGGCAGGGATACGTCGATACGCTCTGCCTTAAGCCGCATTTGAGCTTTTTGCTCCTTTATGACGGCAAGTTTTTGCTCCAAGTGATTTGTGATTGCCTCACGAGTCTCGTTGACCATTGCACCCATTGCGGGGCGCTCCTCCGCGGACAGTGCGCCGAGACCCTTTAAAAGGTCGGTGACGGCGCCTTTTTTACCGAGATAAAATGTGCGCACCGAGCCGAGCTCATCTTCACCGAGCGCGCCGTTTATCCGCTCTATCGCCTCACTTTTAAGTTGTTGTAATTTCTCCTTCAATTTATATCCTTTCCTACACCACAATACAATAAAAATGCTATATATATAATATAATAGCATTTTTTTGTATCATAGTCAATGTTTGACCCCGATTAAATCGGTTGTGCAATAACTTGACATAATCTGTTATAAATGTTATTATCAATCTGATAATTACTTGGTTGGTTTGGGGGTATTGCGACTTGCTTTTATCCGTTCTCGGCGTTAATTTATTTGCCGTTTTTTTTCATTACCGGTTGCGAATAAAACCGGCGGCGTCACTTCTCGCCTCGCTGATGTTTGCAATCAGCGTGGCTTCACTTTTTTCCATGATGGGCAGGTACGGGCTTTTTGTCTCGTCGCTGCTCTATTTTATCTTTGGCGTTGTGCTCTTAACCATCACCGCAATAAAAAACAAAGGCATATCGAGTTATCTCTCGACCGCTGTCAAGATGGTCAATATTGCATCGGTCGCCTTTCTATTAATATATGCAATAAATCAGCCTCTTTTTTACTACTGGGACGAATATTCTTTTTGGGGCACCGCCGCAAAGGTGACAAAGGAGCTCGGCGCGCTCTATACCTATACGCCGCACATTCTCACCCATCTTAATGCCATACCGCCTGCCTCCTCTATTCTGTCCTATATCATGCAGTTTTTCAGCCCGGATTTTTATGATCACGGTCTTTATTTCGCATACGCGTTCGCCGCACTTGTCGTTTTTGGGTGTATAGCCGAAATTGTGGAAAATTACACCGAAAAGA
The DNA here is from genome assembly GCA_964369965.1 of uncultured Oscillospiraceae bacterium. Taxonomy (GTDB): domain Bacteria; phylum Bacillota; class Clostridia; order Oscillospirales; family Ruminococcaceae; genus CAYJBH01. The sequence continues at coordinate 40,005 of CAYJGF010000001.1, read as the reverse complement.
AGTTTTTGTCGCCCATTATCTTCCTTATCTTAATGCTGGGTGTTTTTTTACAGACCTATCACGGCGCGGTGCAGGGTTATTCCTCCCAGTCCTACGCATACGGGACTGCCATGTCGGATTTTACCATAGCGGTTTTTGCTCTTGCCACGCTTGCTTTATATTTCACCGACCGCACACGACTTTTCTATCTGCTCGGGATTATCCCCCTTGTATTTATTAAGGATGTAGGCATAGTATTTGCGGTGCTGACGGTAGGTGTCATATTCTCCTTTGAGTTTTTTGCAAAATGCAAAAGCATATCAAAGATAATCGTCGGTCTGTTGCTCGGGATAACCATCACCGTCGGCGTGTACTACGCATGGGACGCTTACAGTTTTGCCACCCTACAACGCAATGCCGAGTCATTGATTGACGGCGAGGAGCAGTTACTGCCGCACGAGCTAAAATATTATCAAAACCCATCCGTTGAAAACATCGAGACCGCCACCGTCCCACAAGGTCAAACACCCACCTCCGACAACCTTATAGTGAGTATAGTCGGCTCAATATTTTTTGAGGAGAGTAGGTCCGACCGTCAAAATGAGGTTTTGAGCGAGATTAGAACGCAGTTTTTATCCTCTGCCACCATTGCCGGGATAAAGGATTATATTTTATTCATCTTCATTATATCATTAGGGGTATTGGCCGCGGTGTTAATGCCCAAAAAATATCGAATTGCATTTATAATATCGAATATCGGGCTGATTGTCGGGCTGTTTCTTTATATACATTCCATAAGTTATTTTATATCCGGCTTTGGGGATGGCATGGTGGAGTACCCGAGGTACACTGTGCCTTACTATTATATATATCTCTATTTTAATCTAATTGCGTTTTTGATCGTGAGTGTCAAAAGATTTTACCGTGTATCATTCGCATTAATTTGCGCGCTCTGTATATATCTTGTCTTTAATCTTTTCAGTTTAGGTGTCGACAATACATTTATTGCCGCGCCGGAAAATGCATATTCCGACATTTTGACCGAAAAAAAGGCGATTGAGCGGTATGGTGACATCGATGGTCGAGTGTTGATGATAGCGGAAAGATTTAAGGACTACCACTACATGACCAACATGTATATCTTCTTCCCCACCGTTGTCAACTATAACGACTATGCAGGCGGTTATGACTTCTCTCTCGGATTTAGCAATGAGGACATGGTGGAAGAGGACATTATTCATCACTTTAACATCGCAACCGACGAGGAGTTTATTACCATTTATAGAGAGAATTTCGATCTGCTTTATATATCCCACCCGCAGGAGGAGTTTGTAAGCTCCTACGGCAACCTGTTTTATGAGGAGATTAAAAACAATACACTATATACCCTTGACGAAGATAACATGTTCGTGGAGGTGTTGGCATGATAAAATATCTAAAAAGTTATCCTGTGCTCTGCGCATTGATTTTTGCCGTCGCGATAATGGCACTCTATCACCTTGTAGTCGGTGCGTTGTCGACGTTTCGACTTTCAAACGAGGATCTCAACATCTCTGACTTTGAGCTCATTACGCTTGAGGTGGTGGACGAGGACACCGTCATAACCGAGACGGAAGACAGCCAAATGCACCTGCAAGGCGATATCTTAAACCTCTATGTAAAATGTGATTTTTCTTATCATCCCGGTGAGTTTGTCGCATTTTATCAGGACGACCTTGACAAGGATTTTTCTGCCGAGAAATTAATCTACAGCAGGAACGAGGGGGATTATTATGTCTTTAACTTCCCGCTGAACACCAAGAAAATAAGGGTGGATATCGGCATATTCCCCTCCATCACGGTTAACTTTGATGAAATAACACTTAATAAATTTAACGCCGTAACGCTCTTTCGACTATCCACATCGTCCATCTTTTACATTCTCCTTATCACCCTTGTCGCCACCTGCATTTTTATGAAGATTGACACTATCTGTAAATTTACAACCGCTAACCTTCCTCGTTTTTACCGAAAAAAACGATAAAAAAAACAATGTTTTTCTATTTTTTTTAGATTACCTATTGCATTTTATTAATTTTTTGTGTAAAATATATATTATAGATTTTAAAATTAAGCATAATGTACAAAATTTTTATATAGATGACAGGAAAACAAAAAGGTAAATTACCGGAAAGGAAAGAGAACTATTTATGTCTACTAAACTTTTTCAGGAAGTCATTGTTCGTATGGGTGAGGGTCTCGAACGCGAAATAGGCGTTGTAGATGAGACCGGTTTGGTTGTAGCCTCGACCAACACCGAGAAGATAGGCAATGAGTTTTTATTTCCCTACAATAATAAGCATTACGTTGCCGAAGACACCACATTTGTTACCTTCGAGCTTCAAAATTCATTACTCTACGCTGTTTACGTCGATGGTGAGGACCCCGTTGCCACCCAGTTTGCCAACATGGTTGCGGTGTCTTTAGAGAGCATCAGTCAATTCCACAACGATCGTTATGATAAGACCAGCTTTATAAAAAATGTTGTCACCGACAATATTCTGCCGGGTGATATATATGCCAAGGCAAGGGAGCTTCACTTCACCGGTGAGGTGCCGCGCATAGTCCTGTTGATACGCAGTTACGGTGCCAACGACGGGCTTGCCTATGAGGCGATAAGCAACCTCTTTCCGGAAAAGCAGAAGGATTTTGTTTTCACCATCTCGGAGCAGGACACCGTCCTTGTTAAAGAGACAAAACGTAATATCGAGTCCACCGATGTCGATAAGCTCGCAAGCTCAATTATCGACACCCTCGCCGATGTTCATTATATTAAAGCGTCGGTCGGTATCGGTCTGCCCATCACCGGCATAAAGGAGCTTGCCACCAGCTTTAAAGAGGCTCGCATGGCTCTCGAAATAGGTCGCATTTTTGAAAACGAGCGTAATATCATCAACTATTCCCACCTCGGCATAGCAAGGCTTATCTATCAACTTCCGACAACGCTATGTGAGATGTTTCTGCGTGAAGTTTTTCACATCGGCAACGTCGACAGCCTCGACAACGAGACGCTGTTCACCATACAGCGATTTTTCGAGAACAACCTCAACGTTAGTGAGACCAGCCGTGGGCTTTTTGTCCACCGTAATACCCTTGTCTACCGCCTTGAGAAGATAAAGAAGCTTACCGGTCTCGATCTGCGTGAGTTCGATGATGCTATCCTGTTTAATGTGGCGCTGATGGTTAAAAAATATCTATCGGTCACCCAAGAGCAATAAAAATCACCTGTTTTTGACTTCAAAGGGAATGTTATATCACTTTGACGGTTGAAAACAGGTCGTTTCTTTTTTGAAAGGAATATCCTTTATGATACATTTTAAAAATGTACGCAAGGTCTACAACGGCAACATTGAGGCATTGCGTAACGTCAACATAGACATAAACAAAGGGGAGTTTGTCTTTGTACTCGGGCACTCCGGCGCAGGAAAAAGTACGTTTTTAAAGCTAATGCTTGCGGAGGAGCGTGCGACCGAGGGCAAAATTGAGATAAACGGCTTTGATGTCTCCAAGATAAAACAACGGGATATTCCATTTTTGCGACGCAGTATGGGGGTTGTCTTTCAGGATTTTCGGCTGATACCCACCCTCAACGCCTATGACAATGTCGCGTTTGCTATGCGCGTGACCAATATCCCTAATTCACTGATAAAAAAACGTGTCCCCTACGTCTTAGACCTCGTCGGACTTGCCGGCAAGGCGAGGAGTTATCCCTCACAACTCTCCGGCGGTGAGCAACAGCGTGTTGCACTTGCGCGCGCGTTGGTACATTCGCCGCCGCTTGTTATTGCGGACGAGCCGACCGGTAACATCGACCCGGCGCTCTCGGTGGAGATATTGGAACTGCTACAGGCTATCAACATGGTTGGCACCACCGTGGTGGTCGTCACCCATGAGCATGAGCTTGTCAAGATGTTTTCCAAAAGGGTTATACATATTGAAAAAGGTTCCATTTTGAGCGACACCATGTTGCCGCAAGACTTTGTCTCGGAGTATGACAGCCTTTCACAAAACCCGGACGATTATTTCAAGGGGGCGTCGTTGCTATGACTATTTCATCATTTTTATACCTTGCACGTCAGGGTTTAATGCCCGGCAAAGGCAACCGCTTTATGAGTTTTGCCTCCATCGTGGTGCTTACGGCGTGCCTTATCATCACCGGCGTGGCTGTTCTTATCTCCACCAACCTAAATAGCTTTGTGCGCTCCATGGCGGAGCAAAATGAGATCATTATCTATCTGCAAGAGGATTTGACGGCGGATCAGGTTGCGGCATTCGGGCAGTCACTCGCCGCCATCCCCAACATCGATAGCAATGAGACGGTCTATGTCTCCAAGTTGGAGGCTTTAGAGGATCAGATTGAGTATTTAGGTGAAGCTGGGGTCTATCTCGAACGTTATAAAGAGGAGGAGGAAAATCCTTTCCCCGACTCCTACCGAGTCAAGGTTTTTGAGCTGGAGTCGTTGGAGGACACCACCACCAAAATTTCCGGCATAGCCGGCATAGACTACATATCTTCACCTACCGATATTGCGAACGTCATTGTCAGCGTGGACCGCACGGTCACCATCGCCGGATGGGGTCTTGTCGGGGTTCTCGCCCTCGTGTCGTTGGTGGTCATAGTCAACACCATTCGCCTAACCGTTTTTGCACGGCGTAAAGAAATCAACATCATGAAGTTTGTTGGCGCGACAAATGCTTTTATTCGTTTCCCATTCTTTGTGGAGGGTGTTGTTATCGGCATTGTTGCCTCCGCCTTTGCGTTTGGCATTATTTCCGGCGCGTATCTTTTACTTCTTGACAACATGAACAGCGCGGAGCTTTCATTTTTGTCGCTCATTGTGCCGAGCATCGTCCCCTACACCGATGTCGCATTGGTTCTGCTTATCGGTTTTCTTGCCGGCGGCATTACAGTGGGTGTTATCGGCTCACAGATTTCAATAAATAAATATCTCAAGGTTTAGATTTATGACAAACTTAAAAATTCGTATCGGGGCAATCTCGATATGTATAATGGTATTTGCGGCACTGCTTTTACCTCTTTTATCCTTTGATGCGTCGGCGAGCGACCTCGACGATAAAAAGAGTGAAATGGAGGACCTCAGTGCACAACTTGATGCACTGGAAGCTCAGATGGAGCAACTCGAGTCCGATCAGGCAGGGCAGGAGTCGGTCGCGGCAAATGCAACACAGCAGCTCGCAATAATAGCGGACCAGACCGCAATCCTCCTTGATCAGATGACCGATAAAAGGGAGGAGATTGCGAGCAAACAACAGGAAATTGACGCGCAACTACGTGACATCGCAAATTCCGAGGAACTGCTCGCCGACCGTCTGCGCTCCATGTATATCACTCGCGATTCCGGCGTTATGTCCACCATACTCTCCGCCAATACTTTCTCGGAGTTTTTGACAGCGGCGGATGCGGCGGCGCGCGTTGCCGAGGCGGATAACCTCTTGATAGACGAGATGGACGCCGCCTACAAATCACTTGAGCTACAGGAGGAGGCACTCGCCACACAGCTGCTCGATTTGGAGGAGCAGGAGCGTCAACTCGCCGAGGCGGAGGCAAACTATGCGTCGGTATGGCAGGTGGCGAACGACACCATCGACCAGATAGAGGCGGACAAGGCGGCGGCGCAGGTTCAGGAAGAGATTATTTATGAACAGTATGTCGCGGCGAGAGAGAGCTATGAGGAGGCAATTCGTCAGGCTAACGCCAGCAGTACCGGCGTGTATGTCGGCGGTGAATACGGTTGGCCGGTGCCAAGCTCCTATTATATTTCCAGCTATTTCGGTTGGCGTACACTGTATGGTGTCGCAGACTATCACACCGGCATTGACATTGCACGCGGTGAACTTGCAAGTATTGACGGTCACCCCATTGTGGCGGCGAACGACGGTATAGTCTCCCTTACATCTTGGAGCAACGTCGGATACGGCAACTACCTTATACTCGACCACGGCGGAAACCAGTTGACATTATACGGACATTGTAGCAGCCTTAGTGTTGCCAAAGGCGATGTAGTCACCAAAGGACAACAGATTGCGACGGTCGGCTCCACCGGCAACTCCACCGGCCCTCACCTACACTTTGAGATAAGACTCAACGGCGAGATGGTCAATCCGGAACCTTATTTGAAGAGATGATTTTATAGGCTAAGGACTGTTTTGGACTAAAGACTAATGGTTAAGGGTGAATGGCTATTAGCTGAAATTTACTGCGATTGTGGTTGTAGGGGCGACCTTTGGTCGTCCGCCTTTGCCGGAAAAACCTCCGATTGTGTTGTAGGGGCGACCTTTGGTCGTCCGCCTTTGTCGGAAAAACCACCGATAGTGTTTTAGGGGAAGGGCTCTGCTCCTCCCGACCGTAATGTTCCCCCAAACATATCGGCAAGAGCAGAGTCCTTGCCCTACAACATCACCGCAACACCAATGCAGCCTGTAGGGGACGGCGTCCTCGACGTCCCGAACGGTTGATACCGATAATCGTTATTCGAAATGCACACAATGCATTCCATATAAAAAGGCGAAGCCGTTCAATCACCATTAACCTTTAGTTATTTGCCCAAAAAATTACCTTCCGACAAATTTCACATCATTTATACGCTATAATCAATTGATTATAAAAATCATTCCGAAAGGATACAAACTTTAGATGACAAAAAAAATACCGATAGGTTTTGCTATAACGATAACCCTGCTCGCAATGACCGCGACCGTATCTGTGACCATGCTGGTTGCTATGAACATATTCAACTCCACCGTCGAGGCGGTTACCGAGAGGGAGAATATGTTCTCGAAACTCAGTGAGCTTGACCGCGTGGTTCGCAACAACAATTTCGCTGAAATAAACGAGCAACTGTTGATGGATGCCCTTTCTACCGGTTATATGGTCGGCATATCCGACAACTATGCAAGGTACTACACAACAGGTCAGTACGCGGAATATCTTGCGCTGCGAACCGGTGAGATTATAGGTATCGGTGTTGACGTAGCCGTCGATGCGACAGGGTATATGCGTGTAATCCGTGTCGTTCAGGAGTCCCCTGCGGCAGAGGCGGCGATGGACGTCGGCAGTGTTATAAAAAATATTGGCGGCACCGACCTGCGTGGTATCCCCATCGACACTGTCAATGCATTGATGCGCGGTGCTCAGGGCAGCGAGGTGGAAATAATATGGCAACCGAGCGGTGCCACAGAGGATAAGACTACCGTCCTGCATCGACGTAGCTATACCCGCCCGACCATCGAATTCACCGCCAACTCCCAGGCAACCGGTTATATCAATGTCTTGCAGTTTAATGAGACACTTGCAAGCGAGCTGGACTATGCCATCAACAGCTTGCGCAACGAGGGTTCTACCGGCATTGTACTCGATTTGCGCGGCGTAACCCAGACCAGCATGGATAATTTGGCTCGTGTTGCCGATATCTTTCTGCCGGCCGGTGATATTGCTACATTGCAGTACGCCGATGAGACAACCGAGCAGATTTATGTTAACAACGACGCCGCTATCGAAATGCCTATAGTGGTGTTGGTGGACAGCACTACGGTTGGCGCACCGGAACTTCTCGCCATTACATTGCGCGACTTTGCAGGGGCGAGGGTCGTAGGTGAGACGACGGCAGGTCTATCCAGTGTGTCGGAGATTTTTCAGCTGTCGGACGGCAGTGCTATAGAAATGACTGTCGCGAATATTGTCCCTAACATCAGCGGTAACTACGCCGAGACCGGTGTGCCGCTCGACTTTGAGGTTCTTTTGACGGCAGAGCAGGAGCTTTATTCCTATAACCTCACATTCGGTGACGACCCTCAATATCTAAAGGCGGTCGAAATGCTCAACACACTTAAGGTGGAGGAGGGTATCGAACTCACCCCGGAGGAGCAACTTACCATACCGGACGACCTTATCGGTAGCACCGTCGACGATGTCCCGACAGTGGAGTTGGAGCCTACGGACGAAACCGACAACGAGAGCGACACGGAAAGCACCGAGACAAGTGACACCGAAACATCCGACAGCGAGGCGGATGACTCCGAGGCGGACGCCTCGAGTGATTCTGCAAGTTCATCTGATGTAGAGGAATAGGAGCAATATGCCGATTAGAATACCGAATAAATTGCCGGCATTAAAGACACTGGCAAATGAAAATATCTTTGCCTTGAAAGAGACACGCGCCGAACAGCAGGAAATTCGCCCACTAAAAATATTGATACTTAACCTCATGCCAAAAAAAATCGAAACGGAGGTGCAACTATTACGCCTGCTCTCCAACACTGCAATACAGGTGGAGGTGGAGTTGCTCGGGCTTAAAAGCTATACTCCGAAAAATACGCCGAGCGCACATCTTGCACAGTTTTATCGCCATTTCGACAACGTCAAAAACCAGCGTTATGACGGCATGATTATCACCGGTGCACCGGTAGAACATCTGCCGTTTGAGGCGGTGGACTATTGGCAGGAGATCTGTGAGATAATGGACTGGTCCATGAAAAATGTCTTTTCGGTCATGCATATCTGTTGGGCGGCACAGGCAGGGCTTTATCACCGATTTGGAATAGAGAAAACTCCTCTCGATAAAAAACTTTCCGGCATTTATGCGCATGTAATGACCGACACTCACCATCCGCTGATGAGGGGATTTGACGATTGTTTTTGGGCACCGCACTCACGATACACCACCGTCGATATGGAGGCTATCAAGGCGACGAGCGAGCTTAAAATACTCGCCGTCTCCCCCACCGCCGGTCTTTATCTTGCGGAGGATATAAAGCACCGTCGCTTCTATGTGACAGGTCATCCGGAGTATGACCGCGAGACGCTTAAAAATGAGTATCTGCGCGACACACGGGCAGGTAAAAACCCCGAAATACCCTACTCCTATTTCCCGAACGATGATATAAAAGAACCTCCGCTTTTCAGCTGGAGGTCCCATGCAAATCTGCTATACGCGAACTGGCTCAACTATTATGTGTATCAGGAAACACCATTTGATCTCTCAAATCTTTGAGTTGCTCTTTGGTGTCGATATCCAGTGCCTCCTGCTCGTCGGTCAACTCATACAACTCGATACAGTCGGGATATCTAAAGAGTATGTCCCGTGCGCCGATATCACCGTTTAGTTTAAAAAGCTCTTTATAAAACCGCCTGCCAAAGATGATGGGGGCGCACCGCCTGCCGCTGATGTGGCAGGTTAAAATTTTGTCCGATTTTGTGGACTTAAAATGCTCGTTTAGCTCTGTTAGTGTCTTTGGTTTGATAAGTGGTTGGTCTGCAACCATAACCATGATGGAGCGTCGATACCAAAATTTTTGAGAGCCTGTTTTTATGCTGGAGCCTTGACCGAGGCTTTGAATAGAGGTGATTGTCGTAGCAAGTCCGAGCTCACGGGCAATATCGCGCACACCCTCATGCTCGTATACAACTATGCCGGGCAACCCCGAGCGTTTTAAAGCCGACATTGCATAGTAACACAGAGGTTTGCCGCCAACATCCTCCAGTAGTTTGTTGGTACCGAACCTGAGACCTTTGCCCGCCGCTAATAGTACAACACCGCTGTCATTGAACATGAAATATAAAATACCTCGTTAAATTTTGGATAGATACTTTGCCTCAAACTCCGAAAGATTTTTCATCTTTTGTGGATCTATCAGGCTGGACTTCATGCTCTTTTTCATGTCGTGATAGTCAAAACTCTCGTCATTGCTTTCAAGGTATAATATCCTGTTGGCTATATTACTGCAATGGTCGGAAATTCGTTCGAGGTTGGACAAAATCTCCATGAACACGAGTCCGCTCTCGACGGAGCATTTGCCGTTTTTAAGGCGTTTAATATGTTTGTTGCGCAGTTTTTCACAGATATGATCCACCGTCTCTTCCAGTGGCTCCACCATGAGCGCTGTTTTGACATCGGTGTTGGCGAAAGCGGTGAATGCAAACCCTAAATTCTCATCGACCGCCTCACGTAAAATCTCTATTTCGCCTTTAGCACCGGATGAGACACCACGTTTGCCAAGGTTTTCCGCCCACTCGGCGACGTTGACGGCATGGTCACCGATGCGCTCGAAATCGGAGATACTGCCGATGAGCATGGAGATATGGTTGCTTTCCTTTAAAGATATCTCACGATGCGATATCTTTATGAGGAAGTTTGTTACCGAGACCTCTAATTTATCTATAGTCTCCTCCACCTCGTTGACGGATTTATACTTTTCAACATCAAATGAATTTATAAGAGACACCGCATTGTTAAAATTGTTTTGCGCAAGAGTAGCCATCAATTCGACGCTGTCCTGTGCTTTTTGTATAGCGACGGCAGGGGTGCCGAGGAGACGCTCGTCCAGAATAGGTAGAGACGATTTTTCCACCACCTCGGGGTCGCTCTTGACGGTTTTGGTGGCGAGCTTTGCAAGCAGTTTTGTAAAGGGCAATAATAAGAGGGTGACAATCACATTAAAGGCGGTATGAAAGTTAGCGATATCGGCGCGATATATTGTTTCCTCCCAAAAAGATAGACCGCCGAGGGCAAACTTAGCACCGTATATCGCGAGCAGGAATACAGTGGTGCCGATTATATTAAAGTAGAGATGGCAAAATGCACTGCGCTTTGCCGCCTTGTTTGCCCCGATAGATGCCATCATCGGGGTGATACAGGTGCCGATGTTTTGACCGAGTATGATAGGTATTGCCGTAGACCAGCTGATTATGCCGGTGGTGGAGAGCGCCTGAAGTATACCGACCGAGGCGGAGCTGCTCTGAATAACGGCGGTGACAAGCGCACCGGCGAGCACACCGAGTATCGGGTTTGATAGGGTGGAGAAAAGCTGCACAAACAGCTCCGACTCACGCAGGGGGCGAACCGCATCCTCCATGGTGAACATACCGGTAAAGAGCACACCGAAACCGACTAAAGCCTGACCGATATCACGACGGCGCGGTCGCTCGGAAAACATAAACAAAAATGCACCGATAAAGGCAAACACAGGGGCTATGGTCGCCGGTTTAAGGAGCTGTAAAAAGAAGTTGTCGGAGGAAAGGTCACTCAGCGCGAGTATCTGTGCGGTGACGGTGGTGCCGATATTCGCACCCATGATTACACCGACTGCTTGCGCCAACTGCATCATGCCACTGTTGACAAGACCGACAACCATGACGGTGCTGGCGGAAGAGCTTTGCAGCGCCGCGGTGAGCAGTGCGCCAAACAGCACCGCAATGGCAGGTGTCCTCGTTAGTTTTTTCAAGATGGATTCGAGCTTATTGCCCGCAAGTTTTTCAAGACCGCCGGCCATTGTCTGCATACCAAACAAGAACAGTGCAAGCCCACCAAACAAGCTCACCACGTTAAAAAAACTCATACAAACCTCATATTATGAATATATAGTAAATTAATTTGAAAAACGCTACGGAATTTTTGCCGCCAAGATGTGGTGGAGTTTAAGTTAATTGACTATTTATATGCTAACACAAATACGACAAAAAAGAAAGTATTTTGAATTAATTTTTCCTTTTTTTACAAAATTAGTTGGGTTATTGTGCAATTATAGTATAGTCAATTAATTTGAAAATCGCTCCAACAACTCACTTGCGCCGTCATAGTCGTATGACTCTATAGCCACCTTTATTTCCTGCAAAAGCTCGGCGGTTTCAACGGGCCATTCTCGGCTGAAAAGTCGATCCAGAATTGCCTCAATTTCCACTATGTTCACAAAGCGAATTGCCTCGGCAAGCACGGGGATTTCATAGTTCAGTTCTTCCTTTGTTCCGACCGGTTTGTCGTCGCTCGTCATTGTTTCATCCGATTTAAAATGCTCTTTTAAACCGTTTAAAATACAGTTAAAGGAGGCTAAAAAGTTTTTAATATGGTTGTCGATATAAACCTTTTCACCCTCTTGCGCCGCCTGCTCCATCGCCGCCGCCTTTGCGGAGAGCGAGAGCGCACCAATGGAGGCGCAGGCGCTTTTGATGGCGTGAACCTCCGTTTTAAAGTCGCTGATTTTGCCGTCTTTATACAGCTCCTCAATGACCTTTATTCGCTTAACCCCATCGGTGAGAAATATCTTCAAAATATCAAGATACATCTCAACATTGCCGCCGAGCAGACCCAGCCCGTGCTCCGGTTCAAGACCGCGCACCGTGACATTTAGCGGATTGGTGTCATCCATGGTTTTGTCGCTACTCTCCGTAAAAATCAACTTATCTTCCGGCAACCAGCGTTTTAATATCTCGTTTAATCTTCCAAGCTCAATGGGTTTTGAGAGAAAGTCGTTCAGACCCTCGTTGATAAAAAGCTCTTTCGCACCTACCACCGCGTTGGCGGTCAGCGCGATTATGGGCAACGAGTTGTATTTTTCACCAAGCTTTCTTATTGCGATGGTGGCATCTATGCCGTCCATCTCCGGCATCATATGGTCCATGAAAACAATGTCATAGTCATTCCTGCCCACAAGACCGACAGCCTCCAAACCGCTGAGTGCGGTGTCGGTTTCAAACTTATACGGCGCCATAAGCCCACAGGCGACCTTCAAATTGACGGCGTTGTCGTCCACAATCAGCACCCTTGCCCCCGGTGCGGTGAACTGGACCGTCCTGCTTGCCCCTCTGCCGATAACCATCGTGTCGTTGAGCACATTTGCGACCTGTAGGCAGTCGGCAGGCAGTGTGATACTGTATATATCCTGTGAGAGGGTGCTTGCAAGCTCAACTGAATTAAGCTCCGACAGCACCACCACCCTTATGTCAAGACGGAGGCTGTCTTTTAAATCCAATACTTTTTGCAGGTGCATGAACGGTGTAAATATATAATCAAAGTGCAGTGATGTTAAATTCTCAAGCAGTGTAGATTGGTTCGTGCATAAGGCGCATTCGCAGCCGAGATTTTCCACCGTATAGCAGAGCGAGCGAGAGCTTTCCTCCCTCGGCTCATATATAAGTACCGACCGCCTGTTTTCACAGCGCGCGAGCGGTTCATATTGTATACAGGCGTGTTCCACCGTGATGGTAAAAATCGAACCCTCACCCAAAACACTTTCCACAACTATACTGCCGCCCATCATCTCACACAACTGTTTTGAGATGGCAAGACCGAGACCGGTACCCTCGATATTGCGGTTTTTGGTGGTGTTCACCCTTTCAAACTGTTCAAAAAGTCGAGATATATCCGTTTTTTTAATCCCGACACCGGTATCGAAAACACTAAACTTTAACCGACATCTGCCTGTGAGTTGCTCACCGCTGACCCTAAGCCCGATATGACCGCTTTGTGTAAACTTGATAGCATTTCCAAGCAAATTAATCAGTATCTGCTTTATACGTATTTCGTCACCGACAACCTTGAAAGGGAGCTTGCTGTCGATGTAGGTATAAAACGCAAGCGACTTATTGCCGATACGCATACGGGTAAGGTTAATAACATCGTTCAACATGGAGGCGAGAAGGTACTCTTTTTCAACGATGTCGAGTTTGCCGGACTCAATCTTCGATATGTCCAAAATGTCATTGATGATAGCAAGCAGATTGTCACAGGATGTCTTTATATCGTGCGCATACTCCGCCACGCCGCGCCCGTTACTCTCACGCAGTATAATCTCCGCCATGCCGGATATGGCGTTCATCGGGGTGCGAATTTCATGGCTCATGTTGGCGAGGAAGTTGCTCTTTGCTTTAGAGCTGAGCAATGCCTCTTCATGCGCCTGACGCAGTTCGTCATCAATCTCGGCGCGATGTATTGCATTGGCGAACATAGAGCCGCAAAGGCTGAGCATGTACTCCTCAATCTCGGAGAATGGTCTTTTGTCGTCATCCTCGTCCATTATAATAAAACCCCACGGTGCGCCTTTGATATAAATCGGTGCAACCGCAATGCGTTTTATGTTGGTCAATGCATAGTAGACCTTTTCCACCGTCAACATGTCACACACACGGGTGTTGAGCGGGCGCTCCTCCTGCATACATTTAAATATGGTGGGCATGTGTTTTTTGCAGTCTATATCATAACGATGTTTGGCAAAGTTTAAAAGATTTTGACAGAGCAGTTGTTTTTTGTCGTTTGTAATAACTCCGTCGGTGAGTTGCGACAGGTTCATCCCATCTATCTTCCCCGACAGGTCGTCTACGCCCAAGGTATCCACCTCGCTGTAGGAATGGATAATTTTGCTGAAAAGCGTATCGTCTTTCATGTGATTGCGCCACAGGGCAATGCGGTTGCGGTCGCTAATGGAGCACAGCTCCTTAAGGCAACTGTCAATAATATCGCCGATATGACCGACACTCTCCACCGAAACGAGCTGTTGAGATATTTTGTTGATGGTCAACAACATTCTATCCTGCTCTATCAGCGTTTTGCTGCGTATCTCTATCTGTTGCTCCAGATTGTTTTTATACTCTTCAAGCTCGTCAAGTGCCTCACTCAAAGAGTTTTGAGAGGTTTTAAGTCGATTGATGTTGAGATGGCCGCCAATTACTCTTTTGACCTTGCCCGCCTTGTCGTAGGACATTATCTTACCTACATCGCGCACCCAGATATAATGCCCATCGCGATGGCGCACACGTATCTCACACTCGTATTTAGTTATCTTGCCGGACAGATAATCGTCTAACATGTCACGCGCTCGTTGACGGTCGTCCGGGTGGTTCATATTGTCCCAACCGTCAAAGGTGGAGAACTCATCGAAACTTTTGTATCCCACCATGTCGAGATAGGTTTGATTGTAGGTTATGGTGTCAAGCTCCAGATCCCAATCCCACATGCCAAACTCTGCCACCTCGATAGCGAGGTTGAGCAGATGTTGTTGCTCCACGAGATCCAGCTCTGCATTTTTCAGCCGTGTGACGTCCTGCAAAACACCGCAGAAGATGAACGGTTTCCCCTCCTCATCGTATTCTGTGACACTGCCTTTGTCCTGCGCCCATATTATTGTGCCGTCTTTTTTGATCATGCGAAATTCCGCAACATAGTTCGGCGTGTTGCCGGATAAACAGCCGTCAATCTTGCTGTTGGCAATCGTCAAATCCTCCGGCAGGACAAGATTTTCCCATGCGGTCACATCGGATTTGAGTTCCCCCGGCTTATATCCGAGAAGTTGCGAGTACTCGGCACTGTAGTTGACAACGCCGGAAGAGAGGTTCCATACCCAACTTCCAATCTCGGCAATGCTTATCAGTCGGCGAAGAGTGCCGCTGGGCAATAATTTAAGGTTGTCCATTATCTCCCCCATATCCTTTATGCGTAGGTGTCGGAAATCTCTTTAAATTGGTCCGATATCTTAACAAAAACCTCTACTATCTTCGGGTCAAAGTGCGTCCCACTGTCTTTTGTGATTATATCAACCGCCTCCTCGTGAGAGAAAGCTTTTTTATAGGGGCGCTCCGACGTAATTGCGTCATACACGTCCACTATCGCCATGAGGCGACCTATCAACGGTATGTCCTCCCCTGCAAGAGAGTTGGGGTAGCCGGTGCCGTCCCATTTTTCATGATGGGTGAGGGCAAACATGGAGGAGAGCTCTAAAAATATTGTGTCTGCTACATTGTCGCTCGCATGGGTCAAAGCCTTTGAGCCTATGACGGTGTGGGTTTTTATCACCTCATATTCCTCGGGGGTGAGCTTGCCCGGCTTTAAAAGGATGCTGTCCGGTATGGAGATTTTCCCGACATCATGCATTTGAGAGGCATGAGCATACAGTCCCGGGTCGACATTTTGCAGTTCGGGATATATACTCTCCTCGACACAACTCGCGGTCAACAGCTCTATAAAACTTCTGGTACGAAGTAGATGCTCACCGGTGGTGCCGTCCCGCTTTTCCACCATGTCGGCAAGGACATGCACGATGGAATATTGCAGTTCGGTATTCTCCCGAATTTTTGCCTCCACCATCTTTTCGAGGTTGGTGCTGTAGTCTTTAAGTTGTTTTTGTTGATCCGCAAGTTTGAGGTGCAACTCCACACGTTTTTGCAAAAGCGGCACCGAAAAAGGCTTGATGATATAGTCCACCGCGCCGAGATTAAGCCCGTCGAACTCACTGGTGGCATCATTTCTGCCGGTGACAAATATGACAGGGATTTTTGAGGCGGGCGGCGGCAATTTTTTTATCTGTTCGATGACCTCAAATCCGCTAAGCCCCGGCATCTCAATATCAAGCAGAATAAGCTGAGGTGTCAACCGCTCAAGGATGCTCACCGCCTTTTCACCACTCGGAATTAATATGACATCATAAAGAGATTCAAGAGCCTTTCGCGCAATATTAAGGTTGGTGATATTGTCGTCCACCACCATTATTTTCATCTTTGTACCGCTGTTATGTAGCATAGGATGTTCCTTTTAATGAAAACCATTCGGTCGGGTTTTAGGGGAGGAGTCACCCCTCCCGACCTAAATGTACCGATAACCGTTATACGGGAGGGGCAACCCCTCCCCTACGGACGATCCCTATAAATCATCGCCAAAGGCGATACCACAACTCTTCACTCTTCACTCTTCACTTTTTTACGTGTCCTTCGCTTAAACATCACACAGGCAAGCGGGGGGACGCTCACCGATATTGCGCTTTTATAGCCGTGCATTTCGTATTTGTAGCTCTTTTGCACCGTGTTATAAACACCACTGCCCATATATTTTGCATCGTCGGAGTTAAATATTTCGACATAACTGCCTGCCTTTGGCACCGACATGATATATCCGTGGTGCACCGTCGGCGACATGTTGAGCAGAACCAAAACCTCCTCCTCGAAACCGTCGGTGCGGATGTAAGTCAAGATTTGATTGTCGCCGTCCTCGTAGTTAAGCCATTTAAAGCCGTAGACGCCGTCATTTTTATGCAGTTCCGGCAGAGTGCGATAGAGATTGTTCAGCTCCTTGCAAAAATCACCGGTCTGTCGGTGGGACTCATGGGTAAGGTGCCCCCATTCCAGCTGGTCGGCGTAGTTCCACTCATTAAATTGACCGAACTCACTGCCCATAAACAATAGCTTTTTGCCCGGATAGGTTATCATATAACACAAAAACAGCCGTAGGTTAGCGAATTTTTGCCAGTAGTCACCCGGCATTTTGTTGATGAGTGAGCCTTTGCCGTGCACCACCTCGTCATGCGAGATGGGCAGGATATAGTTTTCGCTGAATGCATACAGATATGTGTTGGTGATGAGGTCGTGGTGATACTTGCGGTAGATGGTCGGGGTTTCAAAATAGCGCAGGCTGTCGTTCATCCAACCCATGTTCCATTTAAAGTTAAAGCCGAGACCACCGTCGTGTACCGGATGTGTGACGCCCGGCCAGCTGGTCGACTCCTCCGCGATCATCATAATGCCGGGGAATGCGCCGAACAGGTGTGCGTTGAGCTTTTTAAACAGCGCGACCGCCTCAAGGTTGGCGTTGCCACCGTAGCCGTTCGGGTTCCACTCGCCATGTTCGCGAGAGTAGTCGAGGTAGAGCATGGCGGCAACAGCGTCGACACGCAGACCATCGATGTGATATCGATCAAACCAGAAGTTCGCCGCCGAGACGAGAAAGCTCTCCACCTCGGTTTTGCCGTAGTCAAACTGGTGGGTGCCCCAATCGGGGTTTTCGCGTTTTGTGTGATCGTCGTATTCATAGCAAAAACTGCCGTCAAACATGGACAGCGCAAACTCGTCTTTCGGAAAGTGGGCCGGCACCCAGTCCATAATGACACCGATGTCGGCACGGTGCAGGCGGTCTATCAACTTCATCAGTTCATTTGGTGTGCCAAATCGGGAGTTTGCGGCAAAATATCCGCTAACTTGATATCCCCACGACATGTCAAACGGAAATTCGGTGAGCGGCATAAACTCGACATGGGTATACCCCATCTCTTTTATGTAGTCGATAAGGTGAGCGGCAAGGTCGTCATAGCTATAAAAGTTGCCGTCCCAATGTTTTTTCCAGGAGGCAGCGTTAAGCTCATAGATGTTGACCGGCGAGTTGTATATACTGGTTTTGGCGCGTTTTTTCAACCACTTACTGTCGCCCCAACGGTAACAATCCTCGATTTCATATACCTTGGAGGCGGTTTTCGGCCTTGTCTCACTGTGCACCGCGTAGGGATCTGCCTTGTCGACACGGCGGTCATCTGCACCGATTATGGCGTATTTATACGCCGCAAATTCGCCGACGCCATGTATAAAGCATTCCCATATGCCGGCCTCGGTAATGCGCTTCATGGGATTTTCGGCAAAACTCCAGTGGTTGAACTCGCCGATAACCGACACCTCCTTTGCGCGCGGTGCCCAAACGCGAAACATCACACCCCCGTTTTCGATGTGAGAGCCGAGATAATCATAGGCGTTGTAGTTTGTCCCCTGGTGAAAGAGATAGGGCGCGTAATCGTCCGCTATTTTCTTGTTGCTCATATAGATGCACAATCCTTCCTGTTAGTTGGTTCATATGTTAAAAAATTATACTCTGTACCCTCATGGTTATATGTCGAGGATTTGAAGGTAATGTCCCAACCCTTTATCTCATCAAGGTTCGGGAAAAAGGTGTCGGCAGGTTTCGTGCTTTTAAACCTCGTGACATAGAGTTTGTGGCAAAACGGCAACAGCGCCCTGTATATTTGTTCACCACCGATGACAAAAACCTCATCTTTATCGAGTTTTTCGGTCATTTCTATCAGCTGTTTTATGCCGAGGCAGGGGATAACCCCCTCCTCATAAAAATTCTCATCGGTCGTCATGACAATATTTCGACGCTCGGGGAGCGGTCGACGGGTTTTAGGTAGCGACAGATAGGTTTTTCGCCCCATTATGACCGTGCCACCGAGGGTGGTATCTCGGAAAAATCGTTGATCCTCCTTGCAACGAAAGAGCAGGTTGTTATCAAGCCCTATTCCAAAGCGGTCGTCCACCGCCACGACAGCTATCATATAGCCACCTCGATCTTTTCGGAAAACTCGCCGTAGTTATAACCCTCAAACGAGAAATCCTCTATCTTAAAGTCATAAAAATCTTTTATGTCCTCGTTGATTAAAAATCTCGGCGCATGGAACGAGGGGTTTTCTATCAAGCGTTTTATTATTGGGACATGCCGGTCATAAATGTGTGCGTCGGCAATGACGTGCAACAGCTCCCCTGCCTCAAACCCGCTCGCCTTTGCGAACATGTGGAGCAGAACAGCGTACTGCAACACGTTCCAGTTATTGGCGGTGAGCATGTCCTGAGAACGTTGGTTGAGTATGGCATTGAGCCGATTGCCGGACAGGTTGAGGGTCAGGCTGTAGGCGCAAGGATAAAGCCCCATCTCGGCGAGGTCGGCATGGACATAGATGTTGGTCATCATGCGCCGACTTGCCGGATTTGTTTTAAGGTCAAAGAGCAGGCGGTCGACCTGATCGAACATCCCCTCGGCATATCGGTGTTTCACCCCAAGTTGATATCCGTACGCCTTGCCGATAGAGCCGTTCTCGTCCGCCCAACTGTCCCATATATGGCTTTTTAAATCCCGAATGTTGTTAGATTTTTTCTGCCATATCCAGAGGATTTCATCGATTGCATTTTTATAGAACATGCGCCGCAGGGTTAAAAGTGGGAACTCTTTTGACAGATCATAGCGGTTGACAAGCCCAAACAATTTGACGGTGTGAGCCGGTGCCCCGTCTGACCAACGCGGTCGCACCTCGCAGTCGGTGTCCCACACGCCGTTTTTTAATATATCGTTGACGTTGTCGATAAAAATTTTGTCCGCTATGCTCATTATATGATTTCCTATATTATATAACTACCCACTCTTATTATAATAAATATTTCGGTCAAATGCAATAGTTTTATACACAACAAAAGATAAAAGAGCGAACAACATCGTTCGCCCTTTATCTTTTTGTCATAATGATTGTGTACTACTTTTCGCCGAACAGGTTGAAGCGCATCAGTTTGCCCTCGTCGTCGACGTCGGAACACTCCAGTTTAGCGTTGGATACAACACCACCCTGAATCAGACTGGTGAATCCTATCAGCTGACAAAGTTTGCTCTTAAGGTTGAGGCGGTCACCCTCCGGTGTTACCATAAAAACGTCGCCTTTACAACTTGCTATAACCTCAGAAAACTCACTCATACTAACATTGCTAACATTTACACCATCATCAAACATCTTCTTCTCTTCCATCTCTTCTTCTCCTTTCAAATATGTCAAAAGCGTCTCCCGCTTTTTTGGCTGTGAAATTATAGACCAATGTGTCTATGGTTATATTATACACCAGATTTTCGTCAATGTCAACAAATATTTAAGCCAAACCTTGCGCAACATATAATTTGCTTTTGGTAAATATGCACAAATGGGAGTTAATTTTTTGTAAGATATGACAAATCGATCTGTTTTATAATTTGCAAAACTAATTCAACACTTTACATACCGAGATTATTAAAGTATAATTTAACTATAAAGCACTGAAAGGTGAAATTTTGTTTAAACTAAAACTTAGGGTTGTCAATAAAGGCAGCCTGATTTTTAATAACCGATTGCTTTTTGCTCTTATTGTTCCGTTGGTCGTGGAGCAGATATTGAGTGTATTTGTCGGGCTTGCCGATACCATTATGATCTCCGGCACCGGCGAGGCGGCAATCTCCGCCATTTCACTTGTTGAAAGCCTGCTGTTCTTATTTATCGGCTTTTTCAACTCTTTAGCCACCGGCGGTGCGGTCGTCACCGGTCAATACATAGGTAAAAAGGACATCGCCTCGGCACGTGAATCCTCCTCACAACTTTTGCTTTTCAGCGCTATACTTGGCATAGTTATTGCAGTTATTATGGCTGTTACGAGGAGTGGGCTTATAACCTTGTTGTTCGGCAGTTTAGAGCCGGAGGTGTACGCACACAGCAACACATATATGTTTATTGTAACCCTTTCGATTCCTTTTCTTTCGGTTTTCAGTGCCACAGCGGCAATATTTCGCACCATGGGCAACTCGAAACTGCCGATGATGAGCGCTATCTGCATGAATATTATCAACGTCGTCGGAAACGCCGTTTTAATATACGGCTTTAATTTGGGCGTGGTGGGTGCGGCTGTCCCTACACTGATTTCAAGGGCGTTCGCCTGCTTTATGTTGTTGTTTTTGCTCTATAAATCACCCTCAAATCTGAGTATAAAAGGCAATATATCGCTCCGAATAAAACCGCATATGTTAAAGAAGATTTTATCTATCGGTATCCCGAACGGTATCGAGAGCAGCTCCTTTCAACTCGGGAAGTTGTTGCTGCTCAGCGCAGTGTCGACACTCGGCACCGTGTCCATCACGGCAAACGCAATCACAAACTCCATCGCCATGATAAACATCGTACCCGGTGTATCCCTTTCCATGGCAACACTGACCGTGGTGTCCCGATGTATCGGTGCAAATAATGTGGAACAGGCGCGACATTATACTCGACTACTGTTGTTTTTCAGCTATGCCGGCACCGCGCTGTTGTCACTGCTTATCTTTTTGTTTTTGGACCCTATTCTTGCCCTGTACAACCTCACGCCACAAACACACGCGGTCACAAGTCACACCGTGACGGTGCACTGTATAGGCGCTTTTGCGTTGTGGGCAACCTCCTTTCAACTGCCAAACACTCTGCGTGCCGCCGGAGACGCACGTTTTACCATGGCGGTGTCGATGTTCAGCATGTGGGTGTTCCGATTGATGGGTGGCTACATTTTAATGATACCGTTGGGCTTTGGGGTGTCGGGTCTTTGGTACGCCATGATGATAGATTGGATTATACGCAGTTCATTTTTTGTGGTGCGCTACCTTGGGTCGCGGTGGCTTAAAAAGAAGGTTATTTAATCGTCATCTCTATCGTCGTCATCGTCGTCGTCATCGTCGTCGATATCATCATAATCATCATCGTCGTCGAGATCGTCATCATCGTCATGGTCATCATGGTCATCGTCAATAATATCATCAAAATCATCTATTATATCATCGACAACGTCATCGAAGTCGTCTATTTCGTCATTGTCGTTAATATCGTCAAGGTCGTCAATAACATCATCGAGGACATCGTCGAGGTCGTCTATATCTTCGACTTCATCAAGATCGTCCACATCCTCCCCTATCGATGCCGAGTGCAACACCGTGCCTGTGACGGCGTCAATAAGATAGTTGTACTCCATATTTTGAGAGTCAAATTCCACCTCATAGACCATCACGCCGTTTTCCAACTCCAGCTCCACATCAAGGTCGGTGTATTCGCTCACGCCTGCATTTGCTAACGCAGTGTCCAGCGCGCTTTGCTCCCCTATATAATTTTTGTCGCTTACCGTGCCGAGAGTGTCGATATTTTCCGTGATATCCAACAAAAGACCAAGCTCGGTTATGGAGAGTTGAGCAAGCTCGGAGGGGTCGTAGCTCGGGTTTTGTGCGAGCAGTTCATCGATGACCTGTGCCTTGCCGTTGGTTATATCATACCGCTGTGCAAGGTCGGAATTGGCACCGTTTAGCGTCTGGCTCAATACCGAGCCCACTATTTCCGACTGGTTCAACAATGTGTTTATCTCGTTGACGAGGTGATCTTTGAGTTCTATCGACTGCTGTTCGTTCGACCCCTCGACCGAGAGCAGGATGGAGTTTTGCAGATCGTTCACATATCCGAGGCGAACCATCGAGCCTACCAGTGCATTTATAGCAAGATCCGCATCACTGCCGACAATATCCATGTCGCCGAGCACCGCAACCCCGTCGGCGTTGAGCGCGCTTGCCGAGATGACCTTGTCGTTTCGATTGACCGACAGTTCTATGCTGGGGTTGACGTCAAGCGACACCACCGAAACGCCTATCAGGTTATTAAAGCTATATGCACCTACAAGGAAAATTAAACATGCGGCGGCGAGTCCCAGTATTGGGGCTAAAAATCTCTTATTATTATTCTGTGTCATGATGATCACGTTACCTTTCTGCTCCTGTGAGCCGAGTAGGATAGCGTCAAACACGTCCGGAGTTATTTTATCATATGCCTGTTTGATCTCATTTTCTATATTTTTATTCATAATCAAATTTCCTTTCTGACATGTTGGGGCGTTATCCGTTTACTATATTCTTTAGTTTTTTAATAGCACGATTGTATTTTGAAAGAGCCGTGGCGAGAGGGATGTCGAGAAATGTCGCAATCTCTCGGTGTTTAAACCCCGCCACAGTATGTAAAATTACAATTTGATGTTCTTCGCTTGAAAGAGAGTTCATACTTTCCTTTAAAAGTATCCTTTGTTCAAAAGAAAGTTCATCAACCGATTCAACATACTCCATAAATTCAACCGGATTGACGGTTTTTTTGCGCTGTCTCAACCGCATTAAACATAGGTTTTTTGCGATGGTCATAACCCACGCCATCGGTTTGCCCTGTTTTTTGTAGGTGTGGGAAGATTTGTACACGGTGATAAAACAGTCCTGCATGACGTCCTCTGCATCCTGCTTATTCTTTAAAACGGACAGTGAGTATGCATACACGGCACTTTTGGTTCGGTTATAAAACAGCTCCAGCGCCGACCGGTCACCCTGCGCTATCGCTGTGATACATCCCTCCAACAGACCGTTGTCCTGCCCGGTATTGACCGAGACCTCTTGCTTGCTCTGCGACATATTAACTAATTCCCTTAAGATTGATCTTGCTCTTTCACCTATACAATGCACGAGCACCGGATTTTATTGCAAAAAAGTTACAAATAATTTCAAAATGATTTTTTTGTCGAAAATCGGTTGACAGAATAAAGGCGTTATAGTAGAATAATAAAGGTTTATCACTACAAAAAAAGTCGCCGAAATATTGGCGGCTTTTTTGTTTGTTATTGTTCACATATATTGAATAACTGAATATAAAGTGCAGACGTCTTGTTTAGCACAAGTGATTTAAAGTTAATTCGCGGTTGTTTAAGCTCCATGGGCGCTTGAACGATAGGGAAAGAGAGCAATATCTTCGTCCCCTCAAAAATCCTGCTTTCTATATTAAATGTACCGCCGTAAAGTCCGACAAGCTCTTTCACTATGCCGAGACCGAGGCCGACGCCGGGCCGCTCCTCGTCGGCATAACAGGGGTGGGCTGAATAAAACGGGTTTGATACCTTGCTCAATAATTCCGGTTTAATGCCAAGACCGCTGTCGCTCACAATTATGGATAAACGTTGCCCTATTTTTGTACATATCAGATGAATTTCATTTTCATCCTGAGTATATATCATGCTGTTGTAAATTATATTTAACAGCGCAACAAGCAAACACTCCGCATCGCAGTTGATATACAGTGGCTCGCTTGGCTCTTTATAGCGGATAGGGACGCTTTGCGGACTGTTCTCGCTAACAATATTGCAACTCTCGGTAATGGTGGCGAGCAGGGCAGAGATGCAAATCTTCTCATTTTTTAGCCCTTGCATGTTTACAAGCTTTGTAAATACCGAAAGATTTTGTGTCGTTCGCATAACATTAAGGCAGTTGTGATTAATCCTATCAATAGTACTTACCGCAAGGAGATCGCCGTCGGTATACTGAAGTGCGGCAGGCAAAAGTGATATGGTGTCACTGATCGAGCGATTTATATTTTCAAGAATTTCCGACAGCTCCGACGCTGAGGAGGGGGAATTACTCTTTTGAATGACAACATATCCCCCGACAGGCGTGGCGTTTAAAGTTATCGAGTGGGAGGTGGATTTCAATCGTGAGAGCACGACCGATTGACCGTCCCGCAAAAGACGATCGGCACCTGTTGTGGACACTATACAGCTGCGGATGTTCCCGGTTTGCAAAAGTGGCTCCTCTTCGGCACAACTGTTGTTCCATATAACCTCAAAACGGGTGTCGGTTATAACGGTAGGGATGTCCATCAACTCATAAAATTGCTTTAAATCAGCCAGTTTGATATACAAAAAAGACCTCATTGCACTGATTGGTACAACAATAGTATACCGCATATTGCAAATATATTCAAGGGTTAAATTTAGGAGAGTTACACCTCGACAGAAAAAAACACATGTAAAAATGACGAAAAACGAAATCTCTATTGTATTCTTAGATTTAATTATATATAATGAGAATAAAGACTATACAGATTAATTATTAAGAAAAGAGGTATACAGTGACCGATAGATATACGGTAGAACAGATAGATAACATGTTTGTCGAGACCTTGACCCGCAACTACTCTCAATCACCCGAGACCGCCTCGGAGGATACTATATATCGCGCCTTTGCATGTCTTAGCCGTCAGATTATGAGCGATAAACACAAAAAGTTTATCTCCAAAACCTATGGGGAGAATAAAAAGCAGGTCTATTACCTGTCGATGGAGTTTTTGATGGGGCGCAGTTTAAAAAACAGCCTTTTCAGTCTCGGTATCGATAAACAGGCAAAAGAGGTCTTGGACAAATATGATGTCGATATAGAGAATATTTATGATATGGAGCCGGACGCGGGGCTTGGCAACGGTGGACTTGGACGACTCGCGGCGTGTTATCTCGACGCACTTGCGATGGAGTGTTTGCCGGCGACGGGTTATTCTATCCTCTATGAGTTCGGCATGTTCAAACAAAAGATTGTGGACGGTTGGCAACGTGAACAGACCGACAACTGGTTGCCCGGTGGCACAGTGTGGCTTAAATCCCACCCCGAACAGGCAAAGGAAATCCGCTTTGGTGGGGAGGTTCACGAGGAATGGGACGGCAGTTATCACGAGGTTAAACACAATAATTACACCCCCGTGCTCGCCGTGCCGTCCGATATGTACGTCAGCGGTTTCGAGGGGGACGGTGTTAGCCAACTGCGCCTTTGGGCGGCAAAATCTCCGAACTTTGACATGGACAGCTTTAACAGTGGCAACTATTCAAGCGTTCTGCAACAAAATCATACCGCCGAGCTTATCTCCAAGGTACTATACCCGAACGACAATCACATCGAGGGCAAGATACTGCGTTTGCAACAGCAGTATTTCCTGTCCGCCGCGTCGGTAGCCGACATTATGGGTCGTCACCTCGAACAGTACGGCTCAATAGACAACCTGCCGGACAAGGTCGCTATTCATATTAACGACACCCATCCGACCCTCGCCATACCGGAGCTTATGCGTCTGCTCCTGGACGACTGCGGTTTTAACTGGGAGTCGGCGTTCTCGCTGTGTGAGCGCACCTTTGCCTACACAAACCATACCGTCATGAGTGAGGCACTTGAGCGGTGGAACGAGGATATGTTCCGCAAAACACTCCCGAGAATTTATCAGATTATCTGTGAGATGGACCGCCGTGCCCGTCTTGTCATTGGCGAGAAATTCCCTAATGACTACGGCAAGATGGAGGGTATGTCACTTATCAACAACGGCGAGATACGCATGGCGAACATCTGTTGTTTTGTCGCTCACTCCATCAACGGTGTTTCAAAACTTCACTCCGACATTATTAAGGAGAGCGTTTTTAGAGATTACTATCAGCTATTTCCGAAAAAGTTTAAAAATGTGACCAACGGCATTGCCTATCGTCGCTGGTTGCTCCAGAGTAACGAGGGGCTTACCGGTCTTCTGCACGATACCATCGGCGGTGAGTTCACCCACAATGCCGCCGAACTGAAAAAATTTGAGCGTTTTTGTGACGATAAATCGGTGCTAAATCGTCTCGGTGAGGTTAAACTTGAAAACAAGATACTCTTTGCAAAGCATATTGCCGACCGCTATGAAATCGTTGTCGACCCACACTCCATCTTCGATTGTCAGGTCAAGCGATTGCATGAGTATAAACGCCAACATCTCAACGCAATCAATATCTTAGCCCAGTATCTCGACCTTAAAAACGGCAGGATAAAGGCAAAGAATTTTGTACCGAGAACATATATCTTCGGTGCAAAGGCGGCGCCGGGATACTATCTTGCAAAGCAGATAATTCGTCTGATAGTCAATATCGGCGAAATGCTTAAAAACGATCCGGTTATCAAGGATTTAATTCGTATCGTCTATTTAGAGGATTATAACGTCACCACCAGTGAGCGTCTGATGCCCGCCTCCGAGATAAGTGAGCAGATTTCCCTCGCCGGCACCGAGGCCTCCGGCACCGGCAACATGAAATTTATGTTGTCCGGCGCGGTGACTCTGGGCACCCTCGATGGCGCAAATGTCGAGATTGCCGAGGCAGTCGGTCAGGACAATTTTGTCGGATTTGGCATGTTGACACACGAGGTGGGTCAGCTGGCACGCTCCGGCTATCATCCTGCACCTTATATCGATGCCGACCCTATCGCCACCGAGGTGCTTAAATTCATCGAACATGGGATAAACGGCAACTCTTTTGAGGACATTGTCGGCAATCTGCGTCACCATGACAGCTATATGGTCATGGCGGACTTTGTGGACTATCGCAGGGCACAAAACCTCGTCAGCGAAATATATAGCGATAAAAATCGATTTAATAAGATGAGCTTGATGAACATAGCAAACGCCGGCATATTTTCCGCCGACCGCTCGGTTTTAGACTATGCAAGGGATATATGGGACATGAAACCGGTGGGAAAATGATAATTATTTAAAGGAGAACCATATGATGGATTATCCTATCTATTGCAGCACAAGCGTAGAGTACAAAAAACCTTTCGGTGCGGTATCGGTTGGCACAAAGGTTAAATTCACTCTGCACATTCCGCCCGAGATGGGCATAGAGTGCCCTCGTCTGTACCTCGCTTTTGATGGCGAGGATCCCAAAGAATACAAGATGAAACGCTCGGACGAGAAAAACGAACGAGTGCTATTCACCGTCGAGGTCAAGGCAGGCAAGGTCGGGTTGCATTTTTATTGGTTTGACCTGTATAAAGATTGGCAGAAGATATATCGCACCAAGTTTGGCAACGGATATATCTCGCAAGGCGATGGCGAGTGGTTCAAACTCTTCGTCCATCAAAAGCAGTATGATGTGCCGGATTGGCTGGTGGGCGGCACGATGTATCAAATTTTCCCCGACAGGTTTTATGATGCGGTGCCGGACAAGGAGATGCCATTCCCCGACCGAATTATCCGCCCGAACAAGGACGGTGAGCCGTATTTTTGGGCGAATGAAATACCGGAGGGGCACCTCAATCAGGATTATTTTGGCGGCGATTTTGAGGGGATACGGCAAAAACTCCCTTATCTTGAAAGCCTCGGCGTGACCTGCATATATCTCAACCCAATATTTGAGGCGCACTCCAACCACCGTTACAACACCGCCGACTACATGACCGCCGACCCGATGCTCGGCACAAATGAGGAGTTTAGCGAACTGTGCGCCGACGCAAAACGTCACGGCATACATATCATTCTTGACGCCGTGTTTAGCCACACCGGCGATGATAGCATCTATTTTGACAAAAATGCTCGATATGGACAGGGTGGCGCCTATCACAGCATAGCCAGTCCCTATCGCAGTTGGTATATTTTTCACCCCGACTATCCCTTTGGATATCGTTGTTGGTGGGGTTTTTCCACCCTGCCGGAGGTCAACGAATCCAACCCCTACTACCGCGACTTTATCTGCGGTAAAGGTGGCGTTATCGACCATTGGCTCTCGCTCGGCGCCGCCGGTTTTCGCCTCGATGTGGCGGACGAGTTGCCGGACGACTTTATAGCCGACATACGCAAAGCGGTCAAATCCCACGGCAAAGACTGTTATCTTTTAGGCGAGGTGTGGGAGGATGCGACCACCAAGGTGAGCTATGAATATCGCCGTCGATACCTACACGGCGACCATCTCGACAGTGTGATGAACTACCCTTTTAAAGAGGCGGTGATAGAGTTTATCAAGAGTGGTGAGGCGCAAGGTCCGATGGATAGAGTGATGCAGATTGTGGAAAACTATCCGAATAAGGCGATGGCGTCGGCGATGAACTTTTTATCCAACCATGACACGGTGCGCGCCTTGACCGAGATTGCAGGCGACCCGTTGGCGGACCATGACCGATACTGGCAGAGTGGTCGGGTGATAACCGGTGAGCGGCTCGCTTTTGGCAAACGGTTGATACGGCTCGCTTATGCGATGTTGTTCACACTGCCCGGCGTGCCGAGTGTCTACTATGGCGATGAGGTCTATATGCAGGGCTATAAAGACCCGTTCAACCGTGGTTATTATGACTGGGTCGCGAGTGATAACACCCTACGAGATGAGATAACATACCTCTCAAAACTGCGAAAAGATAACAAGGTTTTTCGTTTTGGCGGTTTAGAGGTTTTGCATGCCTCGCTCGGGTTTGTGGTCTATCGCCGATATGAGGGCAAGAATGAGGTGGTCATAATGATAAACCGCTCGTCCAAGCTCAAAGACTTTTCATACAAAGGCAAAACCTACGACATAAAAGGGTACGATTATATTGTTGTATAAAGTATAAAGGAGGATATATGCCGGTGAGTTCTATAATTTGGCTAATATTTACGTTGTTGCTTTTCGGGTTTGAGGCATTTACTGCGGCTCTGGTCAGCATCTGGTTTGCGATAGGTGCGGCGGTGGCATTTTTAACCTCGCTTATATTTCCTGAGCAGTATTTAATTCAGGTTGTTGTGTTTTTAATTGTCAGCCTTTTAATGCTAATCATCACAAGACCACTCGCCAAAAAATACATGCCCAACAGGAAAAACGCCCCTCCGACCAACACCGACCGACTAATAGGTCGCAAAGCGGTGGTGACCGAGCCGATAAAAGAGAATAAAAAGGGTAGAGTATATGTAGACGGTCAAAGCTGGTCCGCCACATCCGATAAAGAGTTCGCGGTGGACGAGGTGTGTATCGTCGAGCGGATTGAGGGGGCGACTGTTATAGTTAAGAGTTAATAGTGAAGAGTTGTGGTATAGCCTGCGGCGATGAATTTACAAAGTTCGTCCGGGCAATGTCACGGCACCCTCTGTCGGTGATGGTTAAAAAATAAAAAAAGGCGAAGTCGTTTCCTTAACTATTCACTATTCATTATTAACTATTCACTTCAAACCGGTACATCAATAAAAAAACCTCATTTTGAAAGGAATTACTATGCCACAACTTATTGCTTTAATTGTATTTTTCTTTATACTGCTTATCATTGCGGCGGCTAATATTATTATCGTTCCGCAGGCTAATGCCTATATTGTGGAGCGTCTCGGCGTTTATCGCTGCACATGGGAGGCAGGGTTGCACCTTAAAATCCCATTTTTGGACAGGGTTGCAAAAAGGGTGCTTTTAAAGGAGCAGGTCATCGACTTCAAACCACAACCGGTCATCACCCGTGATAACGTCACCATGCAGATTGACTCCGTCGTGTTCTTTCAGGTCACCGACCCGAAACTATACACCTACGAAATTGATCGACCCATCATGGCTATAGAAAACCTCACCGCCACCAATCTGCGCAATATAATCGGTGACATGGAGCTGGACTCCACCCTTGCAAGTCGCGACGTTATCAACACCAAGATTACCACCGTGCTGGACGAGGCGACCGACAAATGGGGTATCAAAGTCAACCGTGTCGAGCTTAAAAATATTATGCCCCCTGCCGAAATTCAGGATGCTATGGAAAAGCAGATGAAAGCGGAGCGTCAACGCCGGGAGACCTTACTGCGCGCCGAGGGTGAAAAACGCTCTCAAATCCTTGTCGCTGAGGGTGAAAAGGAGAGTGCTATTCTTCGCGCTGACGCCGTTAAAGAGCAAAAAATTCGTGAGGCGGCAGGCGAGGCGGAGGCTATCCTCACCGTGCAAAGGGCACTTGCAGACAGCCTGAAAATGTTAAACGATGCCGCACCAAACACCAATGTATTAAAACTTAAAAGCCTCGAAGCGTTGGAAAAGGTGGCTAACGGCCAGTCCACCAAACTTATAATCCCGAGTGAGATACAGGACTTAGCCGGTCTCGTCGGTTCGCTCAAGGCGATATCGGAGGATGTGAAAGGTCAATAATAGTTGCTCCCCCAACTAAACTGCGGGCAGTCCGCTTAAAGGTCTTTGTCCACAATTTAATTGGGGGAGCGATATAGTCCGTTGACCATATAGTCAATTAACTTGAAATCCACCATATCTTGGCGGCAGAAATTTCGCCTATCTGCGTTGTCGTCAATCGGAATGCACAAAGCATTCCTCAATCCTCCGCCTTGTTAGACGAAATTTCTGCTCGCCAATCTGTAGCGTTTTTCAAATTAATTGACTATATAATGGAGCAATGTGAAATTCTGGCAAAAAAACTATATTTTAACACTACTGCTATTCACCTTTTTTATAACCGCGAGCTTTGTGACGCTACTGCTTGTCAGCGAACAGCGCAGTTATAACATAGAGGTGGAGAATATTCTTGCGCAACAACATGTCGTCGCACAGTTGCTCTCCAACGATGCCGCCTCGGTGGTGGAACGCCGCCCCGAGGCCCTCCCCAGCCTTGCCGAAAACTATGTTGAGAGTTATTATCGAGACGGCATACTGCTTGAAATTTCATCAGACGGTGAGGTTTGGGCAGGTCGACTGCCGATATCCGGTAGCGAAATCTCCTCACCGCCCGATGTGGGCAGTCGCACCCATGTCCTGCGAGAGATAAACCAGATACCGTATCTTTTTGTGACGACAAGATTGCCACAGCCGGAAAGTATCATATTGACATGCGCCTTTGACATGTCCTCCTATTTTGAGGGGACAGGGAATCTGCGACGAATCAGCGCCATAACCGCCTCGCTCGCGGTGCTTGTTCTCGCCGTTGTTTTGTACTTTCTACTGCGCGGACTTTCCCGACCGATGGAGCAGCTTGCAAACATATCAAAAAACTTTTCAAAGGGGGAATACTCTGCAAGAAGTGATTATAAAAGCAAGGACGAGGTGGGTCTGCTCGCGGCAAACTTCAATGACCTCGCCCAAAATGTCGAGGAAAATATAAATGTTTTGCAGTCCACCGCCGACGAAAAGCAAAACCTTGTCGATACTCTCTCCCATGAGATACGCACACCGCTTACCGCAATAAAAGGATATTCCGAGTATCTTCTGTACGCCGAGGTGTCACAGGAGGAGGAGAGGGAGGCGCTCGGCTATGTTATCGACGAGGCACAGCGACTTTCCAACATGTGTGAAAGTCTACTGCGTATGGCATCACTGCGCGGTGAAACGGTGCAGAAAATCGATGTCGACCTCAACCATGTGGTCAAAACCGCACAGCGCACCGTTGCCGCCCGCAACAATTTATCCGGTGTTAAAATTTTGTTTTTTGAGAGTAATGAATGTATAATTAAAGGGGAAAATATACTTCTTGAAAGTCTTGTCACCAATCTTATGGACAACGCGGTCAAGGCGTGCGGTGAGGGGGGTGTCGTTAAAATACATACCGCAAAAAAAGACGATAAAGCTCTCTTGCTTGTCAAGGACAACGGTCGTGGCATGTCAAAGGAACAGCTAAAACACCTTGGTGAGCAATTTTATCGCCCCGACAAGGCACGCAGTCGGCAACAGGGCGGTGCTGGTCTCGGCATTGCTCTTTGTCATCAGATTGCTAAAAGTCACGGTGCAGGCATTTCTTATGAATCCGCCGAGGGTGTCGGGACAAACGTCAAGGTTATATTTAGTGTCCGCTGAACAACTTTTGTCCAATACATCATTCTGCATGTGCAACTTGCACAAATCCTACACCTTGTGTTTGTGCATAAAGTTGTAAATAGTTTAAAATGGATAGATATTTTATATAAAAGTATAGAATTTTATATTTAAATTTCTTTTCTTACCTGTTATTATTTATTCGTGATGAAAATGTTTTTGCAAGATAGCCGAACACGTTAAAATCATCAAAGCAATGATCTCAAAAACTGTTGCATATGGGTTTTGTGAAACAGAGATTTGTCTGATTTAATGTAGTTTGACTATTTGTCACACACGATCAACTTTTTTAGGAGGAAAAGATGAAAGCGATTACGAAAAAACTTTTTGCACTATCTCTTGCAACGTTGATGGCGTTAACCGCCGTGGCTTGCACCGCACCTGCTGAGGAGGCTTCCGAGGCACCGGCACCGGAGGCGAGCACCGAGAGTGAGGCTCCCGCAGAGGCTCCACCCCCCGACAACGACGATATGAACATCGAGTTTTGGAATCTCGGCACCACCGGCGTTGACAAGATTGTCTATGAGAGCATGACCGCTACCGCGAACGAGCTTGTTCCGGAGGGTTATACCGTCACAATGGTTCCGACAGTTAACGACCAATACAAAGAAAAAATTGTTCTCGCAATGAGCTCCGGCGAGTGCCCCGACATCTACACCAGCTGGTCCGGCGGTCCGATGATCGAGTACATCAATTCCGGATTTGCATTCCCGGTTACCGAGCTTGTTGAGGCCAATCCGGTGGGTGAGATGGCGATGGACGCCGCCCTTGCACAGGGTACCTACAACGGTGAAATCTACGGTGTTCCGTTTATCAACACCTCCATCGTTGGTGTTTTCTACAACAAAACAATGTTTGAAGAATATGGCGTAGCTATCCCGACCACCGTCACCGAGCTGGAGGCCGCCGCCGATACATTTGTTGCTAACGGCATCATCCCCTTTGCACTTGCAAATCAGCCACAGTGGACAGGCTCCATGTACTTCATGTCACTTGCAACTCGTTATGCCGGTTTAGAGCCGTTCAATGCGGCAGTTAGCGGCGAGGGTTCCTTCGAGCATGAGTCCTATGTCTATGCAGGCGAGAAAATTCAAGATTGGGTAAATAAAGGTTATTTCCCCGAAGGTGTTAACTCCATGAGCCCCGACGATGGTCAGGATAGAGCACTTCTTTATCAAGAGGCCGCCGCTATGATGGTTCACGGTAGCTGGAATACCGGCTCACTGCGCAACGACAGCGAAGAATTTTATGAGAACATCGGTTGGTTCCCATTCCCGGCTGTTGAGGGGTCTGACGCCGACGAGAGCATCCAGATTGGTACCATCGGTGACCAGTTCCTACACTTCTACTGCGAGGGTGATAAGCAAGCCGCCGCTTTTGAGGTCATCAACGGCTTCTACACCGAAGAAAATATCCAGTTCGTCGCAGAGCAGGGATACAACCCCCCTGTCAACAATATTCTTGACTATGTAACCGATCCGGTCGCTATACAGATTATGGAAGCAGCTCTTTCCGCCTCCAACGTTCAGCTCTGGTACGACCAATACCTGCCGCCGGCAGTTGCCGATGTACACAAATCCACCTCACAGCAGCTTTTCGGTCTTGAAATAACTCCGGAAGAAGCTAACGCCGCTCTACAGGCTGAGATGGAGTCCTATCTCGCAGGTTAATCTCTATAATACTGATTATAAGGCTCTCTCGGCTGTAGCCGCAGGGAGCCTTATGTTTTAAGAAAGGGTTACATAAAATGTTCGGGAATTCTCTAAAGGCGAAAAACGAGCGCAGTATGCTTATCTCCGGCGCGCTGTTTTTGGCTCCTGTATTGATTGTTTTAGTGGTATATGTGTTTTATCCTATCCTCAATACTTTTTATGTCAGCGCATTCGATTGGAACGGCATATCTGCGGATATGGAGTTTATCGGTCTTGAAAACTGGTACGAGCTTGTCGGCGACCCCATGTTCTGGTTTGCTTTTAAAAACAATCTTGTTATCATGGTCCTGTCCATCTCGATACAGCTGCCGCTCGGTATTGCCCTTGCGACTTTTTTAGATGCCGGTGGCAAAAAGTTCAATATTTTTAAGATAATTTGGTTTGTCCCTATGCTTATGTCCAGCGTTGCTATCGGTTTTTTGTTTCGCTATGCTCTTGCTACTAACGGCGGCGTGATTAGCACCATCTCGCAGTTTTTCGGCGGTCCTAACATCGACCTTCTCGGCAACCCCGACACCGCGCTTTTCACCGTTATCGGTGTTATATGTTGGCAGTTCACACCTTTTTATATGGTGTTTTTTGTGGCAGGCTACACCAACATTTCCCCCGATGTGTATGAGGCGGCGATTATTGACGGCGCTACAAGAGGTCAATACTTTTGGCGTGTTGCGCTACCGCTCCTCGGTCCATCCATCAAAAGCGCCGTGGTTCTCTCGATGGTGGGTTCACTTAAATATTTTGACCTTGTCTATGTGTTGACCGGCGGCGGTCCCGGCACCTCCACCGAGTTGATGGCTACATATATGTATGAGGAGTCATTTGCCAACTTTAACATGGGTTATGGCTCGGCGCTCGCCGGTGGCATGTTTATACTGATAACTCTGCTATCGCTCACGACGCTAAAACTTACCAACAGAAAGGAGCGCTGATATGTCGGCTAAAATTACCGCTGTGCGAGAGAAAAACTCTCGTAAAAACAGCATTATCGCATGGACAATAGCAATGATATTTGCGCTTGCTTATTTGATAGTATCGTTTTTGCCATTTTATTTTATGGTGCTCAATTCTTTTAAAGAACAGTTTGAGATGCTACAAAAAGGTGTTTTTGAGTTCCCCGACACATTCTTTATCTCCAACTATATCGATGTGTTGCAAAACAATTTTGTCGGTTATTTTATCAACAGTGTTTTAGTCCTCGCCACCTCGCTTTTCCTCTTGTTGATGGTGTCCTCCTTTGCGGCGTATCCACTCTCGAGGTATAAACACAAGATAACATCCGGCGTTTTGGCGTTTATCGTCGCATGTATGGCGATACCGGTGCATGTCACCATGATACCTATCTTTAAAATGTCACAAAATCTCGGCACCTATGACAGCATATGGGGTCTTGTAGGCCCGTACATAGCGGTTGGTGTGCCGGTTTCGGTCTTTATCCTTTCGGGATTTATGAGACAAATCCCAATGGAGATTGAGGAGGCCGCGTCCATCGATGGCTGCAACCGATATTCCACATTCTTTAGAATAATCTTGCCGCTTTCAAAACCCGGTCTTGCTACCCTTGCTATATACAATGGTGTTGCAATGTGGAATGAATTCATCTTTGCCTACACCCTCACCCAATCGCCGGAGTCGAGAACTCTCCCCCTCGCGGTGTGGGATTTCCAAGGGCAGTACACCATGAACACACCCGTCATCATGGCGATACTCACACTCAGCATCCTCCCCATGATAATTCTGTTTATTATCTTCCAGGATAAATTAGTCAAGGGCATGACAGCAGGCGCAGTGAAAGGATAGGCATATCATCACCGCAGATATCGTCTGCCGCGCCTTCTCCTGTGTGCCGATTGCAAGGCGTTTAATAGAACTTTTAAGCCGATGTATAAGTTTTTTATACTCGGCTTTTTGTCTTTGGGAATAAATCCGAAGTACAAAAATACCATCATAGAAAAGGTGGCTATGGAGCCGATGGATATGACCGTCTTTTGACCGTTAAGCCCTAAAAATCCGCCGCTCGAATCCACCGCCTCTATAATAATACTACCCAGCAGTGAAAATCCGAATCCACCAATGCCCGAAAGACCGCCGATAATACCCATCTTGAACACCTTTTCCCCCGATAATGTGTCATACTGCACATTAAACAGCGCCACGCCGAGCACTGCCCATGCTATAGAGGAGTACATCTGAACGATAATTATGAGCAATGTTGCATTTTCCGGTGTTATCATCAACCAAAATACACCACAACTTCCAAAAAAGAAAAGGGAGGCAAAGAAGGAATGTTCATAGCTGGTGCGGCTGGTATATCTGCTCCAAAGTACCATCACAAATATTTTTTCCACCGAGCAGACTATGCCGAGCATGCCCATAAGAGAATAGCTCACTCCCAGCCCGTTGAGAATATATATGCTGTTGTGAGGAATCCATATCTGGCTGGAGAGTTGCCACAACAGGGTGAGCAACAACACCTTGAACATGTCTTTTGTAATAATGGTGGTCAGCAACGATTTTAATCCGCCCGAACGGTTGTTGTCACTGTCGGGGCAATCCACCTTTTTCAATGCAAAAAGGTCAAAAAAAGCGATGATAACAAGGCTTATTCCGATGAGCAAAAAGCCTATCTGCTCCACTCCACCCTCGGCGAAAAAATCGAGCAACGCCGAGGCTATCATGGTGGCTATTGCGATGGCGGCAAGCCCGAGCCGCTCCCGAAGTGAGAAAAACGCAGCCCTCCTGTCGGGGCGCAGACTGATCATCACCCAGTTGCCCATCGCCGGTGCAATCATCGCAAGGGCGCCGTGCCCTATTGAAAAAATGCCAACCATCAAGATGCTCCCGAGCGTGCCACGTCCGAGAAGAATGGGTATGAAAAAAATAAGCCCCAGACACAATTTGCCGACAAATGTGCCAAGAACTATATATTTTTTTTGATTTTTAACCCCTGCGAGTACAATAGGACCGACAATCTGAAACAGAGCACCCAGCACCGGGATGGCGAGAACCAAGCCGTTGACCGAATCGGAAAACCCCATGAAACGCAACAGACCGGCAAGATAAATGCCGTTACAGATGTTTAGTATCGCGTAGGACGCAATGTGGTCGACAAGAAAACCGCGGTTTTCACGCAGCATGGTTGCGGTATTGCCGTTAGCAAAACGTCTTAACTTAATCACGTTTAATCATGGTTAACCTATGGGTTAAAAGGAGATTAATAATCCACCGTCTGCCGCATAAAAGGAGCAAAGCCCCCTTGTATCAACAAGTCGTACCGTAAAAAGTTTGTCATATTTGTCAATAATCATTCCACGCAAACGTTGAGCGCTTATCAGGTTATTACAGTGGCTTATAATAACCTCGGCATCTTTTTCAAGGTTAAAGTTCGGCTTGAATTCACCCATTAACTGTGCGATTTTTTCCAGTGTTTTATGCTCACCGCGAACCTTTGTAATGACCTCTATCGCACCGTCTTTTGCAGTGGCTATAGCGCGCACCCCGAGGGCGGTGGCGGTCAGACCTATTAATTTGTTCATCCGTCCGGTTTTGATCAGCATATCAAATTTTTCAAGTGAAAATAAAAGCGAGCGCTCCGATACAAAGCTGTCAATCTGCGCCTTAATCTCGTCAAAGGTGAGATTTTCCTTAATCAGTTTGAACAATCGTTCGGCAGTCACAACCATAACACCTGCAACCGCCTTTGTGTCAATGACATGAATATTTTTCTCCGGCGACTCCGACAGGACAATCTCTTTCGCCTGCAGTGCCGAGTTGTATGTGCCGGACAATTTCGAGGTTATACAGACCGCAAAAGTATTATCCGCACGTCGAAAAGTTTCCGCCCATGCCTCCGGTGAGGGGCAGGAGGAGCCGACTTCGCCTTTTGTTTCGGCGAGCTCGCTGAGCATGTCGTGCACATCAATGG
Organism: uncultured Oscillospiraceae bacterium; assembly: GCA_964369965.1. Lineage (GTDB taxonomy): Bacteria > Bacillota > Clostridia > Oscillospirales > Ruminococcaceae > CAYJBH01. The sequence continues at coordinate 1,841 of CAYJGF010000001.1, read as the reverse complement.
TCACATCGTCCACATATTCATAGTCCCCTATCCTTAAAGTTAGGGGCACGACATCAAATCCGATGTCGGAATAATTGTAGCTGTCGCCGAGTAGATCGCTGGAGCTGTCGGTCACCACCTGAAATTTCATGTTTTTGTCCCTTAATAGGTAAAAGGGTAATAGCAATTGAACGTAATATTTGCTCTAGGAATAGAATGGAAAATCTATATATGGTTTTCATTCCTGTAATTTGTTGGCAAATAAAATTTCAGTTGGTTTATCCTTCGAGTAGAAGTGCCAGACGTTCTCTTGCTTTTTTGTTCGCCTCTTCCACCATCATGTCCTTGACCTTCATGAGTCGAGTTAAATTACCGCGCTCATTCTCGTCCAGTTTCATGGTGATATAGCGAATAGTTTCAATGTATCTCGGGATGGTCACGTATTCCAGCGCATTGACGCGGCGGCGCGTTTTTTCAATCTCGATGGAGAGCAGTTCCACCGCCTTTTCCATCTCGGCAAGCCGCAACATATCCTCCATTATCTCGGACAGGGAGTATACGGCATCATCCAACTCGCCGGAGGTGTTGGCAAATCCATAAGGATAAATCTCCTTTGAGCTGTCACTCTTCATCTTTATTTCATAGAGTGGGACGTCTACCGACATAATGTTGGCGTAGGTTACACTTAAACTGATACTCTGCTTTGGATACAATAACGATTGTTCAAGGCTCTCCGGGCTCATATTGCCGGAGGCGGAGGCAAAACCTGCCGATGACCGCTCGAGAGCGGCCTCGACCTTTTTGCGAAGCTCTTTGTTCTGACGAACGATCTCTAAAAACCGTTTCATCAGCTCATCACGCTTATCTTTTAATAGTTTATGTCCTCTGGAGGCTGTCTTAAGGCTGCCTTTAAGACGAGATAACTCCATACGGGTTGGGTTAACATTAAGTCGTGCCACTTATATGACCGTTCCTTTCTGTTTTTAGCGTAATAGGTTCGACCTAATCTTCAAATAAGGTTTTCGGATAATATTTGTCGATAAACTCCGGTTTAATACGTTTGAGTTCATTTTTCGGCAGAATTGTGAGCAGTTTCCAGCCTATTTCAAGCGTCTCCTCGATACTGCGGTTGACATCATATCCTTGGCTGACATACATCTTTTCAAACTCGTCCGCAAACTTTGCAAACTTTTTGTCGACGTCGGTCAATGCCGCCTCACCGAGAATGGTCATCAGCTCCTTAGCGTCCTTGCCCCTTGCGTAGGCGGAGAATAGCTGATTCATGGTGTTGGCATGGTCTTCACGTGTTTTGCCCTCACCGATACCCTTGTCCTTTAGACGTGACAGCGACGGAAGAACGTCGATAGGCGGTTTTAAACCCTTGCGGTAGAGGTCACGCGAGATAATAATCTGACCCTCGGTGATATAACCGGTAAGGTCGGGGATGGGGTGAGTTTTGTCATCCTCCGGCATGGAGAGGATCGGTATCATAGTGATGGAGCCCTCTTTGCCGATAAGTCGCCCTGCACGTTCGTACATGGTTGCAAGGTCGGTATAGAGATAGCCGGGATATCCACGACGACCGGGGACCTCTTTACGTGCGGCGGAAACCTCACGCAGTGCCTCGGCGTAGTTGGTGATGTCGGTTATGATGACGAGGACGTGCATGTCCTTTTCAAAAGCGAGGTATTCCGCGGCGGTCAGCGCCATACGGGGGGTGGATATACGTTCGATGGCAGGGTCGTTCGCGAGGTTTAAAAACAAAACCGCACGGGATAGTGCGCCGGTCTTTGCGAAGTCCTCCACGAAGAAGTCCGCCTCCTCAAAGGTGATACCGACAGCGGCAAAGACAACCGCGAAGT